>JBKQPR010000338.1:0-15548 GCA_052144935.1 Bryobacteraceae bacterium | reverse complement strand
CCAACGTCAAGGAGTTTCCCAAGCTCAACATGATGACCGGCACGGAGAACAACCTGCCCGCGGCGCTGGCGGCGGGGATGGGGGCCATTCTGGTGAGCGCCAACATCTTCACCCGTCAGGTGGCGGCGGTATTCGCGGCCCACCGGACGGGCAAGGACACCGCCGACGCCTTCGACAAGCTGCGCGAAGCCAACCAACTGATGCGCGTGCCGGGCGGCGGGGGAGCGGCGGGCATCAAGTTCGCCTTCAGCGGCCTGGGCATTCGCGAGAGCTACGTGCGCCCGCCTCAGATGGACCTCACGGACCAGCAGAAGGCGCAGTTGCGGGAGCGTTTCGCGCAGCTCAAGCAGATCGCGTAGCAGCTCAAGCAGATTGCGTAGAGGTAGCGCAGCCGCCTTGCCGTTCGGTCGGGATTCATTCCATCGTAGCTTGCGGGCGCGGTGATCTTCGCCGGCAAGTAGCCATCGCGGCTGGATCCATTGGCGGGAAAAAGATACGAGCGGAGAGCGGAGCCTGGTATGGGTAAGTCCCTTTTATCCAGGCCTCCAAAGCTAAGGCCGTCCTCGTGCCGTCGAAGTGAAGTGCAAAAGGAGAAAAGCTCAGGCCCTCCGTCAAACCCGCCGGGCTTCCAAGCCGCCCACTCACGGCACTCCTCGACTCCGTCGGGAATCCGCCTCCAACAACCGGCAAATCGGTATGCGACCATTGTGCCGCTCCCTGCGTCGCCACCATCCGACAGGAAAGTGACTCTGGGGACCTTCACGGCGATCTCCCGTCGGCCATGGCATCCTTCCCGGCAAGCGGTCTCCGGGCGGCGCCACCTCCGGCAGCCGTGTGGGACCATGTCGCATTTCGCCACCCCCCGGGAGCTATCCCCTCGATTTTGCTATGATTGACGGTTCGCTGTATGGCTGCGGACAGTAGCTCAGAAGAGCTACCGGTGGGACGGCTGCGAATTGTTAAGATGGCTCCGAGGGATCTTCAGGGCAGTCACCGCGGGAATTTTGACAGAGCTTGCGCCCGGCGAGGCGCAGGAGATTGATTTAGTGCTTGTTTGAGGCGCACCGGACCGGCGAGGCCTGGACCAGACGCACGCCATACCGGGCCACCCGCAGAGATTTTGAAGACCAGGAGCGCAACGGAGGGAATCGATGAAGATCGCCGTACTAGGCGGAGACGGTTATTGCGGCTGGGCGACGGCGCTGTATTTGTCGGCGAAAGGGCATGAGGTTGCCATCGTCGACAGCTTTGCGCGGCGCCAGTGGGATCGGGAACTGGGGGTCCAGACCCTCACGCCCATCCGGCCGTTGGCGGAGCGCCTGCGGGTCTGGAAGCAGCGCACCGGTGAAACCATCGAGCTTTTCACCGGCGACATCACCGAATACGACTTCCTGTGCTCCACCATCCGCGGCATCCAGCCGGATGCGGTGGTGCATTTCGCCGAGCAACGCTCGGCGCCCTATTCGATGATCGATTGCGAACATGCCGTGTTCACGCAGATGAACAACGTCGCGGGGACGCTCAACCTGTTGTTCGCGTTGCGCGAGCACTGTCCCGAATGCCACCTGGTGAAGCTCGGCACCATGGGCGAATACGGCACTCCCAACATCGATATCGAAGAGGGCTACATCGCCATTGAGCACAACGGGCGCAAGGATGTGCTGCCCTTTCCGAAGCAGCCTGGCTCGTTCTACCACTTGTCCAAAGTCCACGACAGCCACAACATCCTGTTTGCCTGCCGCATCTGGGGATTGCGGGCCACCGATCTGAACCAGGGCGTGGTATATGGCACCGTGACCGACGAAGTGGCCGGGGACGCGGCGCTGGTCAACCGCTTCGACTACGACGAAATCTTTGGCACGGTGCTGAACCGCTTCTGCGCGCAGGCCGCCGTGGGGCATCCGCTGACGGTCTACGGCAAGGGCGGCCAGACCCGCGGCTACCTGGATATCCGAGACACCGTGCGCTGTATCGAGATCGCCTGCATGAACCCGGCCCGGCCGGGCGAATGCCGCGTCTTCAACCAATTCACGGAACAATTCAGCGTGTTGGAAATCGCTCATCTGGTGCAGGCGGCGGCCCGCAAGTTGAACCTGCCTGTGGAGATCAACCACCTGCGCGACCCGCGCGTCGAGGCCGAGGAGCATTATTACAACGCCAAGCATTCGAAACTGACGGAACTGGGCCTGAAGCCCCATCTGCTGTCCGAATCGCTGCTGGATTCGTTGATGAACATCGCACTGCGCTATCAGGACCGCATCGACCCGGCGCTGTTCCTGCCCAAGGTGGATTGGCGCCACGGACGCAACGAGCGGCGGCCCAAGATGGTGAGGGCCGCCAGCCCTCATGCGTACGAGACTCATCTGGAAAACTGGGGAATCGCGGAAGAAGTCGGTCCGCGGCCGTTCGACCGCCAGGAGTAGGGCACGGCGGACCCACGGCCTGGCGGCTAGCTTAGCTAACATAGACGTTTTAAAGTTGAAAACTTGATGTAATGGGGCTTCCAGGGGCCGGGTGGGTTCGTTTGGAGATGGCTCAAGTGGTTGGGGTGATTCGGGTTGGCCCTCCGGAACGGGTTCGTTCGGTAATCCCCGTGCGAGGCCTTGAGGCGTTCGAATTCCTCGATGGCGCGGCTGTAGAAACGCTCGCTTTGGGCTTGGTAACGGAGGAGGAGCTTCCATACGTCGGACTCGCGGACCATCCGGCGGAATCGTCCGCCAGGGCGTGGTTGAGGTTCTGGCTGTCGGTCATTTCGGCGCCGTCGAGCAGTCCGTAGCTCATTGGGTTGAGAGGATTTCCTTCCTCATCGAGGGCCTGATCGATCACGCCGGTGAAGAGGCCGGCTTAGAGGCAGCGGCGCGCACGAAGGCGTGCTGGGCGAGCGCGATCCGCTCGGGCCCAGAGGCACCCCAAAGAGTTCCTGGGAGTTGAGGGGCTGGCAGGTGGAGACGAGGTCGGCCTTGAGATTGGCGGCGTCGAGGTCCTCGACGCGGACGACGGCGAAGTTCGAAGCGATGAAGCCGTGATTGCGGGCGTTCTGGGCCGAGCGGGCCTTGCTTTTGGGGGTGCGAGGGCCGGTGGAACGTTGCGGCATTGGCGCGGTTGGCGGTGAGTTGCTTTTCGGATGCGTTGGAGTTAGACATGCGGTGTCCCTCATCCGACGTGTAGCATGCGAGATGGGGCCGGCCGCAGGGCGATGCCGGTAAGTGGTGGGGAGGAAAGGGAATTCTGGTGGGCGAACTTTGTCACCGAAAACCGGCCAACTTAGACTTTTCCGACAGCCTTGCGTAAGCGATTGAAAACAAAGTCAGTTGGCCGGTTTTCGGACGGAGTGAAAGATTGGCCGGATTTTGTGAAGGGGGGGTCTACAGCATTTCCGACACACCGTCATAGCCCAGCCCGATGCGCTGTCCGTCCACCAGGATCGGGCGCTTGATGAGGTTGGGGTGTTCCGACATCAGCCTTAGGGCCTCGTCGCGGGGTGGCGGATTCCGATTCATCTGGCGCTCGCGGTACAGCTCGTTGCGGGAGTTCAGAAACTGCCGGTAATCCCGCGCGCCGATCAGCTTGTCTAACGCCTCCACCGAAACGCCGCGGTTCAGATCGATTTCTTCGAAGGCCACGCCATTTTCGCGAAGCAAACTCTTCGCTTTGCGGCAGGTGGTTCAAGTGGGTTTGAGATACAGGGTCATTACAGCCAGTTTAAACTGCCGTAGCGCCGAGACGGGACCAGGGGGCACCCCCGGCGCGGCAGGCTGAGAGCCGGCTGAGAGCCTGTCACGAATGGCCCTGCGGGCCACCAAAGGCGATGAAAACCCGCGCGCGTGATGGGTTTTCGACGGTGCGCCATGTGCGTCATAATGGTTCCATGGGCTTCGCCATGAACGAGGGCCGCCGTGCGTGGCCGGCCGGAATTCTGTGGGCCACGACCGTCGCGGCTGGGTTGCTCTGCGGCTCGGCCGGGGCGCAATCCGGCGCGGCATCCGGCGCACAATCCGGCGCCTCGACGCCTCAATCCGAAGCCGCCGCCAGCGCCAAAGCCATGACGGACCGCGCGGTCGAGTTGTACGATGCCCGGAAGGATTCCGAGGCGGTGGTCCTTTTCCGCCGGGCCGCGGCGATCGGCGACGTGGATGCCATGATGTACCTCGGCGTGATGTATGGATCGGGACGCGGCGTGGACCTGGATTACGCGGCGGCCATGACCTGGTTCCGCCAGGCGGCGGAGGCCGGAAACAACCAGGCCATGTGCAACATCGGCATCTTGTACCTGGAGGGACAAGGCACGCCGAAGAACTACAGCGAAGCCATGAGCTGGTTCCGCAAAGCCTCGACTTCCGGCAACACCGAGGCCATGTTCAACGTCGGGGTGCTCTACCGCGATGCCCTGGGAGTGCCGGTGAACTATGCCGAGGCCATGCGCTGGTTCCGAAGGGCCGCGGGCGAAGGGGATATCCCCGCCGCCAACGCCATCGGCGTGTTGTACCAGCAGGGTATGGGCATCCCGGTGGATTACGGCGAGGCCATGACGTGGTATCAAAAAGCGGCCGACGCGGGCAGCGACGCGGCCATGTACAACATGGGGGCACTGTGGGAGAGCGGCCTCGGCGTCGCCCAGGACACCTCCCTCGCCATCATGTGGTATCGGAAGGCGGCCGCCGCGGGGAATGAACACGCCAGGGTGGCGCTGAAAAGTCTCGGCGACAAGGAGTGACCGGCAAAGAGCGATGCCGGGGACGCTAAACGGTTTCCTCTCTACTGGTCTGTCACCGAGCCGTCGCCGAAGTGGTATTCCGGCCGGTTGGTCGGCTTGTAGGGGTGGGCCGCGGCGATCTTTTCGTTCAGCGTCACACCCAGCCCCGGACGGGTGGGCAGATCGGCGTAGCCGCCTTTCACCACCGGACCGGTGCCCTCGAACAACTCGTCCACCCACGGCGTGCGGGTCAGCGTCGATTCCTGAATCGCCGCGCTCGGCGTGGTGGCATCCACGTGCAGGGAAGCCATGGTGCTCACGTAGCTCTGCGGGTTGTGCGGCGCCAGGTTCACGCGGTACGTTTCGGCCAGCACCCCAATCTTCTTCAGCTCCAGAATGCCGCCCGCGTGGCACACGTCCGGCTGGATGTAATCCACCAGGTGCCGCGCACAGAAATCCGCGAAGCCGTACTTGGTGAACGACCGCTCGCCGGTCGCCAGGTGCGTCCGGGTCTTCTCGCGCAACAGCGCCAGCTCGCCCAGATCCTCCAGTTGGGTGGGCTCCTCCACCCACAGCAGATCGTACTCCTCCACGCGCGTGCAGAAGTCAATCGCCATGGTGGTGGTGCAACGCCCGTGTGCGTCCACCGCGATGTCGAAGTCGTCGCCCACCGCCTTGCGGATGGCGGCCACCTTGTGCACGCCATCGCGGATCATCGCCGACGGCGTCACCAGGTTGTTCACCGGCGAGAGGGGCGTGGTCTTGGCCGCCGTGTAGCCCATCTCCCTGGCGCGCAGGAACTCCTCAGGCGTGGTGCCCACGTCCAGGTACATGCGGACACGGGTGCGGGCCGCACCGCCCAGCAGCTTGTAAATCGGCACACCCAGCGCCTGGCCGGCGATGTCCCACAGCGCGATCTCCACCGCGCTGATGGCCGAATTCAGAATCGGCCCGCCAC
Source organism: Bryobacteraceae bacterium (assembly GCA_052144935.1). Classification (GTDB taxonomy): domain Bacteria; phylum Acidobacteriota; class Terriglobia; order Bryobacterales; family Bryobacteraceae; genus JOPF133. The sequence continues at coordinate 9,897 of JBKQPR010000338.1, read as the reverse complement.
GCCAGCGCGGATTGCGGAACATCCCCTGCCACAGCAGCTCGATATCGGTCGGATCCTTGCCCACCAGGAAGCGCTCGTGCTCCATGATGGCCTCCGCGATGGTGGCCTCTTTGCTGGTCACGGAGCCTTCGCCAAGACCGACCAGCCCGCCATCGGTATAGACCTTGCAGAAGACCCAGTTCAGGCTACCCGCATTCACCACGAAGGTCTTCAGCCCGGTGATCTTCAAGTTCAACGGCTTGGCGCGCGCCGATGCCTGCTGCGCCAACGCGCTCACAGGGACAAGCGCGGCGCCCGCCGCTCCGCACAACGTGGAAATAAATCCCCGGCGATTCACGATTCCCTCCTTCGGTCTGCGGCGATCTCTCACGGCAGCCCGAAGGCTATCATCACACAACCGCAGCCACCGCGAGGCGCCGCGGGCGCCATTTGGCAATGCGGGCAGGCGACGTCTGACGTCAGGCAGGCATCCCTTCACTCAGCGCTCGTCGGGAAATAACTGGTGCAATCGTCGGCGACCGCTGCCTGCGGGGTGCCCTCTGGGCCCGGCTCTGACAGCGCATCGGAGCCGCGACGGCAGACAGCGGTTAGTACGGTTATTTCGGAACAGGCCCTCAGCCGCCGCTTCGCCGGGTAGCGCACGCCGAGGCGCGCCGGTTGCCCCGCCACAGGATCTGGTGGCTGGCCGAGTCAAGGGGGGTGCCTACCGCGCCACCCTGTGCAGGACCACCAGAACGGGCGTTTGCGGCCCCCGTCCGCCGGCCCCGCCTCTGCCAAGGCCGAAGAAAGCCGCGTTCGACGGGTCCGAACCGTCCGGCGGCGGGCCGATGGCCGGGCGCGATCCGGCAGGCTCAGCCGGGGCTCCGCGTCCCCCTCGGCCGCCGAAGGGCGCCCCGCCGGTTCGCTGCAGCTCGAGCACGTCTCCTTTCAGCGTTCCGGTGTAAGTAACGTTGCCGGCGGTGAAGGAGATGTTGGCGCCCTCCACCTTGCCCTCTGCGATCGCGACTGGCGTGTCCCCGCCGCCTCCGCGGCCCCCGCCGCCCTCGACGGTTCCGGTCAGCGAGTTCCCCGTCTGCTGGAGTGTGAACACCTGGCTGGCTCCCGCACCGCCGAAGCCCCCTCCGCCGCGACCGGCATCGGCGACAGGCGCGGTTCTCCACAGACCGGTGACGCCCTCGCCCGCCGGGACCTCGCGCTCCCAAACCGCCACTTGCGGTCGCAGCTTCACGGCCTTTGAGGAGATGGTGATGCTGGCCGGGGTCAATCCGGGCGAACTGGCCTCCACGGTGATGTTTCCCGCCGCCTTGCTGGATTGCACCAGGGCCATGCAAAGGCCGTTGAAAGCTTTTCGCGAACTGCCTTTGTCGGATTCGTGGCTGGTCGGGTCGCCGTTGCCCACGCCGATTACTTTCGCCTGGCCGGAAACCCGGAAATTCACCTGGTTATCGGCGATCGGCATATAGCGGCCTTGCGCGTCCTGGACCGAGACCGCGAACATCGCCACGTCCTCGCCATCGGCCGAAACCGCCTGGCGATCGGCGGTGAGCGCGAGCTTGGCCGCCGGTCCGGCGGTCTCGCGTTTCGCCGTCATCACCTGCTTGCCGTCTTTGAATCCGCGCGCCTCGATCGCGCCGGGCGCGTACTTGACGTTCCACGCCAGGTGCGAATCCTTTTTCATGTCCTTGGCGCCCAGGCTCTGGCCGTTGAGGAACAGCTCCACCCGGTCCAGGTTGGAGTAGACCCACACCGCGATCTCCTGGCCCTCATACCCCGGCCAGTTCCAGTGCGGGAACAGGTGCAGCATGGGCTTCGCGGTCCACCACGCCTGGAAGTAGAAGAAGCTGTCCTTGGGAAAGCCGCACGTATCGATGATGCCGTACTGCGAGCTGATGTTGGGCCACTGGTAGGGCGACGGCTCCCCGCGGTAGTCGAAGCCGGTCCAGATGAAACCTCCGGCCAGCCACGGGCGCGCGTTGCAGAAGCTCCACCAGCCCTCGCAGGAGGCGCGGCCGGTGGTGGTGTAGGGGTCGTACGAGCCGACATAGCCGTGGTCATGGTCCATCGTGTAGATGCCGCGGGTGGCCACCGCGCTGACCTGCTCGGTGCCCATCACGGGGACCTTGGGATTGGCTTTATGGAACGCGTCGGCCGCCGGATCGGCGTAGTTGTAGCCCTGCACGTCGCACGCGGCGAACCCGAACTTATCCATGTTATTGCCGCCCAACGGTGCAATCGAAACCAGCCGCGAGCCATCTTCCCGCGTCGACACGGCTTTCATCGCCGACAAGATCAGGAAGCCGCGGTCGGTGGCCGCGGTGCCTTCCTCATTGCCCATGGACCACATGAAGACGCTGGGATGGTTGCGGTCGCGGCGGACCAGGTTCGCGAACTGCGCGAGGCCTTCCGGATTGGAGGACATCATGCGGGTCTCGTCGAACACCAGCATGCCCAGCTCGTCGGCGGCGTTCAACAATTCCGGGGTGGGCGGATTGTGCGAGGTGCGCAGGGCGTTGCAGCCCATTTCCTGGAGCTTCCGGATGCGGAAATACTGCACCGCGTCCGGCACCGCCGCGCCGACGCCGGCGTGGTCCTGGTGATTGCAGGTTCCCTTGAGCTTGACGGATTGGCCATTCAGCAGGAAGCCCTTCTCCGCATCGAAGGCGCAGGTGCGGATGCCGAAGGGCGTCTCGTAGCGATCTACCACCGCACCGCCCACACCGACCTCGGTCACCAGCTTGTAGAGATTGCGCTGTTCGAGCGACCACAGCGCAGGCGAGGATACCTCCACCTGGTGCTCGTAAACGTGCTCTCCGCTCTCCGCGATGGACGCCGGCGTGGTGGCGGCCTTCCCCACCGCCTTGCCCGCGGGATCGACGATGGTCGAGGTGACGCGCGTGTTTTGCGCGCCCTTGCCGTGGTTTTCCACCTCCGTGCGAATCCGGACGGTGGCTGCGCCGGGGCGCACCTCGGCGCGCGCGAACGTACCCCACTTCTTCACGTGTACCGGATAGGTCTTCACCAGCCAGACGTGGCGGTAAATGCCGGCGCCTTCATAGAACCAGCCGTCGCTCTGGGTGGCGTCCATGCGGACCAGCAAAACGTTGCGGTTGCCGGGAGCGGCGAAATCGGTTACGTCGAAGCTGAACGGGTCGTAGCCGCCGATGTGCCTGCCAATGTAGAAGCCGTTGAGGATCACACAGGCCTCGCGATAGGCGCCGTCGAACTCGATGGTGAGGCGCTTACCCGCGTCGGAGGCCGGGAGTTCGAAGATGCGCCGATACCAGCCGATGCTGGTGGCGGGGTAGGTCCGTCCCAGCGGATAGAAGCCTTTGCTGGAGAGCGCGGGATCGTTTTGGAAGGGCAATTCGATGGCCCAGTCGTGAGGCAGATCGACGGCCTTCCAATCGCTGTCGTCGAAGAGCAGCGTGGCGACCGGGCCGAAATTTCCGGTCTTGGAGAAGTTGCCCCTGAAATTGAAGTCCTGCGCGGCGTCGGCGGCGTGCCCGAAGTGGAAGCGCCAGCCAAAGTCCAGCAGAAGGCGCTCCCGCCCGGACGCGGTAGCCGCGATGGCAGGCGGCGCGGTCTGGGCGTGGGCTTCCTCGCCGGTTGCGATGTCAGTAACCGCTGCAACCGCAGCCGGCGCGGCCAGACTGGTCTTCAATAAATCCCGGCGTGTCAAATGCGTCATGTCCATCTCCCATCGTCCGGAGCCTTGCCCGGCCGCATAAACAGGTGGAGTCCATTTCCGCTCGACACCGGGCAGCGGCAGCCGAACCTCAATCTTAGTACTTCCTCCGATGCGGGGCTAGGCGATAGTCCTTTCGTGTGGCAAGATGTAGGATGTGTCCTACACACCCACATGCCGATAAAACTTACTCACGAGATCATCACCGCCGCCATTGAAGGCTACGAAGCAGAGAAGATCCGGATCGACCACCAGATCGGCGAACTCCGGGCAATCTTGTCTGGCCCCGCAGAAAGCCCGGAACCGTCCAACCGCAAGCGCAAGAAATTCTCCGCGGCCACTCGACGGCGCATGCGGCAAGCACAACGACAGCGATGGGCAAAGGTCCGGGGAGAGTCCGAGCCGCACGTTCCAGCCACGCCGGAACCGTCAAAACCCAAGCGGAAGCTCTCTGCCGCCGGCAGGAAGGCAATCGTGGCCGCCACCAAAAGGCGGTGGGCGCTGAAGCGTGCCGAAGCCAAGAAGGCCGCTGGGAAGTAGATCGCCCGGAAAGAGCTTCCGCGCCGGCTGTGGCGGCCGTCACACTGTGGGCGGCTCCCGCCGTGGGATACCGGATTCGGCGCGCGGGTTGTGGCGGATCGGTTTTCGGAAGGCCAGGTAGACGCTATGACGCACCATCTTTTACTTCTCACGCTCGCCGCGGCGCGGATGCTGTCCGCGCAGGCGGCGCTGCCAACCGAATGGATCGATCCGGACACCGGCCATCGCGTGATCCGGCTTTCCCGCGAAGACGGCACCCAGAGCCTGTACTTCAATCAAAACGCCTATACGGCCGACGGCAAGAAACTGATCGTCACCACCGCCGGTGGCGGCATCGCGACCATTACTCTGGCGACCCGCGAAGTCAAACCGCTGGTGGCCGGTCCTGTGTCGGTGATGGTGGCGGGTCACAAGACGGGCGATGTTTATTACACCAAGCGCCTCGCGGGCGGTGAGGCCGGCGCGGCGGGCGGACGCAATTCCAGCGGAGCCATCGTATACGCCACCAATGTCGATACGGGGGCGACCCGCGAGGTGGTCAAATTACCGCCGGGACGGAATGTCTCGTCCCTCAATGCGGATGAGACTCTTCTGTTGGGCACTTATGTGGACGGCGCCACTCCAAGCAGGCCGGCGGCCAACCGGCTGCCTGGCGCCAACGCGCGTTTTGGCCAGCCTAACTACGCGGCCGTCGGCGCGGACGGCAAACCGATGACCTACGCGGATGCCAAGGATCTGCAGTTGCACAACACGTTGATGGCCACGCGCGCCGGAGCGCCGCGCGTCCTGTTTACGGTGAATACCAAGACGGGTGAACTGAAGGAGATCCATCGAGAGCACGAGTGGCTGGGGCATCTGCAATTCTCGCCGGCCGATCCCAACCTCATCATGTTCTGCCACGAGGGCACGTGGCACGAGGTAGACCGCATCTGGACGATCCACGCCGACGGCACCGGCCTGACGAAGATGCACACCCGCACGATGAATATGGAGATTGCCGGCCACGAATTCTTCTCGTCGGATGGCGCCACGATCTGGTACGACCTGCAGACTCCGCGCGGCCAGGATTTCTGGCTGGCCGGCTATAAGATAGCGACGGGCAAGCGCACCTGGTATCACCTGCAGCAAAATGAATGGTCGGTACATTTCAACGTATCGCCCGACGGGACGCTGTTTGCGGGAGACGGCGGCGACAGCGAGATGGTGGCGCGCGCACCGGACGGCAAATGGATCTATCTGTTCCGGCCCGAGCGCGTGCCGGACGTGGCGGGGGTCAAGGCCGCGAATTCCGACGACCTGATCGACACGGGCTTCTTCCAGGCGGAGCGGCTGGTAAACATGAGCAAACACGACTACCGGCTGGAGCCCAACGTGACGTTTTCGCCGGACATGAAATGGGTGGTTTTCCGGTCGAATATGTTGGGACCGGTACACGTGTACGCGGTCGAAATAGCGAAGAGCGGGAGTCGGTGAGGGGCGTTGGCATTTCACCGCGGAGACACGGAGAACACGGAGGAAGCGCGGAGAAAGGCAAGAATAAGTTGCTTCTCCGCGCTTCCTCCGTGTTCTCCGTGTCTCCGCGGTGAATGTGAGCCCGCCCGAATCACTTGGAAGCCGTCTTCCGGGTTGTGTGCAGGCTAGCGCTAACCGTCGCGTCGGAAATATTCTGCCCGTCCATGGTCCCGCTGACCACGGCGTTGCGGCTCAGGTTCTCAATGCCAATCGCCTTGGTGCTGCCGGAGCGGGTGTTTGGCGGACGGCCCGCCTGGTGCGTGATGCCGCCCTTGCCCTCCCACACCAACGCAAACGACACCGTGACCGGCGAACCCGAAGCCGTAGTCCCGTTGATCGTGGCATTCAGCGCGGCCCGGTTTAAATCTCCCGAGAATGCCGGCCGCAGGCTGGTGCCCACATCCGTGCCCAGATCGGAATCCTCGCAATAGTCGTACCGGGATCGGGAATACATGACCTTCGCGGCCGTGCCCGCTTGGTCCGCAACCGCCGTGGTTTGGTTGGCGAACACTATAACCTCGTTCTCGACGCAGCCGTCGTCGGACACGTAGGCGAAGCTGGCGCTGGCGGCGGACTGGCGCCGTTTTCGCTCCAGCCGGCGACGAAAGCGATCGCCGACTGCTATCTGGTCGGATTCGCCGAGGCGGCTGGCGCGCACCTGGTCACTTTTGACAGAGGCTTGGCGGCTACGGCGCAGTTCCGGCAAGTCCCTGTTGCGTTACTGGAGCCGGTCGATCGAGCAGCGACTGCCGCGCTTCGGGCGATGCCCAAGCGCCGCGGCCGGCACTCGGCAAAGTCTAGGCTTGGAAAGCAGTAGACCATCTATCGATGCATATCCTCTTCGTCGACGAGTCCGGTATCCCACCGAGCCCGGACAAGCCCAAGAACAAGTACTTCGTGATCGGCGGCGTAATCATACCGGAAGACCACTGGCATTCGGTCCGCGACGCCCTGATGGGAATGAAGGTGCGCCGCCGGTTACGGGGCGAGCTGAAATGGCGGTACTTCGCGCCGGGCAACGATGACGATGCGAACCCCATGCGGAAGCTCAGCCAGCCTGAGCGGGATTCCGTTCGAGAGGAAATTTACCGCATCCTCACAAACCACAAGGCCGTTCGATCGATCGTCTGCGTCGCGTCCGTCGAAGCAGCGTTTGCTCTGCCCTCTATCCAGACGAGGGAGGATCTGTACCTCGGGACGTACAAGCCCGTTTCTGAGCGGTTTCAGTACTACCCAGGACCTCTCAAAGGCCAAGAAAAAGGCCGAATATGGGATTGTGGTCACCGACCACCGAGGCGCGGAAGACGACCATCGCTTCCGGCTCCATCATCAGAAGTTGCTCTACTCGAGCGGGAAATCGATCTCGAATTACCGGAACCTCATCGAGGGGCTGTTCGTCCATCCATCCAACATGAGCGTTGGGATTCAACTGGCCGACCTGGTTGCCGGCGCAGTTTGGAGGAAATTTGAGCGGAACGACGACCGGTGGTATCAAATGGCGGAGCCATCGTTCAGAAGGTCGCCAAAGGGAATCGTGGACGGATACGGATTGGTACGCTTTCCCAAAGAGGGCTGGGTTTGAGAGACGCCGGGTGAGACCGTAGTCCCAACGTGACGGGTGACGCACTCCCGGCACTTTCCATTCTGACGGGACAGCCCCCCGGCTGTCAATAGGCGGTGCGAGCCGTTCGAGCCGTGCGAGCCGAGCAACGCGACCAACCGCCCGTCCAGGCTCAGATCGTGCTACTCCTGCTTCTTCTGCGTGGGCCGGAAGGACCGGCGCGGCACCGGTTTGGTGCTCGCCAGCTCGGTGTAAGCCTGCGTCACGCGGTCCTTCTGGGCGGGGTCGGCGATCAGGTATTTGTGCTTCCCATCGGGCGAGGGCGTGAATCGCAGGCGGCCGTCGTCCAGTACGGAAAGGGCGCCCGGCTCCGACAGTTTGAAATAAGTCTCCTGCGGGCGAACGGCATAGAGGACGGCTGCCAGAGCCGATGACACGGCGTCGTAGGGCATCGGTTTCACGGCGCGATAGGCATCCGCTAGGGGATGCGCCGGCGACCAGGCGAAGTCCTTGTCGATGCTGGCGCCGGGGAAGGGCAGCGCCGCTCCCACTTCGGCGCCCGCCGCCACGATGGGCCCCGGCCAATCGGTGAAGAGCGCCTTGGCTGCGGCGAGGTCGGCCTGCGCGGCGGGGTCGGGCGGTCCGTCGGGAAATGTGCCCAGCGCCGCCACCAGGTAGCGCGATTTGCGGGAGATCAGATCCTTCGCGCCAGGCAGCGCCAAGGTCGCGACCAGGTTGGTGGCCGGACCCGCCAGCACGGTGATGGCGTTTTGATCGAACTGGGCGGTATAAGCGTTGCGGATCAGGGCCGCGGGATCGGCCGTGTCGTTCCATTTCCGGATGCTGCTGGGGTATTGCGGTTTGCCCTCGGCGGTCTGGCGCGAGAGCACCGCGGCGGTCATGGGGGGATCGTCGCGGAGTTTGCCGCCCTCGGTTACGCCGATGGGCAGATTCCCCGGACCGAAGGGGCCGGGATCGCCCAAATAGAAGCGCGTGAGCACCTCGGTGAAGGCTGCCGCCGGGAGACTCGCGCGCGTGATGCTCACCGAAATCACACGGGATTCGTTCTTGCCCTGGAAACCGAAAAGCATGGCTAACGCCAGAGCGTCGCCAATGGCTCCCATATCGCAGTCGAAAACCACTCCTAAAGACGGCTTTTGTCCACCGAGCTGCATGACCGGAAACTCCCCCTGCCCAGTTTACTGCTTCTTCTTATGGAAGACGGAGAGCATATCGGGGCCGAATTCGCGGAAGAGATTGCCTATCGCCATCGTTCCCATCCCGGCGGTTCCCCACACGAGGATAGAGTCGACGTTGCGGTATTCCCGCGGACTCCACAGGGTGGCGATAGCCCAACTGCCGTACGCGTTGGCAGGCAGTGAGAACGCCATGGTACGCCCGCCGTCGTCGGGACGGCGCGCCGTTACGGTATCGGTGACCACATGGGCGAAGCGCGGGAACAAGCCGCCTTTGCCCAGGCGGTGAAAGCGGGTGTCCTCGGGATGGATGGTGCGCACGGCATCTTCGATCACCAGCCCGATGACGAATTGGCCGTACAGGGAAGCTACCCGCTTTTCGAAACCGAGGCGGTCCTTGCCCCATTCGCTGGGCCAATCGTGCACCTGTTGCAACACTGCGCCGGGCAGGGTGGAGGTTATGGCCTGCACGGTCCACATCCTCTTGAAAAATGGCTTTTGCGGTTTGGAAGCGGTGGCTGGTGCACCGGTGGTGTCGGTGGTGGCGCTGTTGTCGGTGTCCGGCTTGGCCTCCGGCGCGGGAGGGGCCGCGGGTGCGGGTGCGGTAGCGGCTACGGCAGCCGCTGCGGGGGATTGGGCGGCGATGGCTTCTTGCGCACGCGAGACTCCGCACAGAAGGGTAAAGAGGGCACACACAGCCCCGGCTGTCAGTTTCAGATTCAAAAACCGGCTTCTTTCAATTCAGATGCGCGTACACCGTAGTGTACAGGATTGCCACCGTCTGGCGCTACCGGCCCGCCAGGCTTGCCAGGCTCCGCTCCGAGAACAACACCACCGTGACATCGCCGAAATCGCCGGAGCGGCGGCTGCTCCCGCCGGCCAGCTCGGGACGAGCCGCCAGCCACTTCCACCAAAAGCCGGCTTGGCCGGCGCCACCGTAGATCACAAACCTGCGGGCCGGCGCCAGGGTGGCGCCTGCAACCTGCGCGGGCGCAGGACAACCTACAGGCCTTCCCAGATAGCCGTGAGATGAGATCGAGTTCGAGGCCGGCCACCGGACCTTCGCCGGCGAGGGCGGGGATGCCGGTCCGTGTCTCTGCTCCAGCCTGTCCAGCCCGGTAGATGTACACCGTCCGGGCGTCCCCATCGATCAGCCACGCGAGATCGACGCCGGCGCGCATCCACTCTTCCATTTTTTGCTGGGCGGCCTTGAGGCGGTCGCTGGGGGACATCACTTCGATCACAAACTCCGGACACACCGGCGGAAATTTCCGCTTCTGCTCCTTGGAGAGCTGAGCGAGCCGGACGTTCGAGACCCACGCGGCATCGGGCGAGAGGGCCGCTCCGGTTGGCAGGATGAACTCCGCACTGGCATCCGAGGCCTTACCGCGCCCGTCGCGCCG
>JBKQPR010000337.1:0-8119 GCA_052144935.1 Bryobacteraceae bacterium | reverse complement strand
CAACCAGGTCCACGGCAGCGCGATGTTCGAATTCCGGAATCAGGATCTGGATGCCAACACCTTCCTGGGCAACTTCAATGGCACAGCCAGACCCGTCGACCGCCAGCTTGATGGAGGCGGGTCGTTCGGCGGGCCCGTATGGATTCCGAAAGTCTACAACGGGAAAGACAAGACCTTCTTCTACTTCGCGCTGGAACGCTTCTATACCGCCGGCAGCTCCTCGGGCGGTCCCAACGAGACGGTGCCGCCTCCGAGCTGGCTGGCGGGGAATATGAGCGACCTTCTCACGACCCAGAATGTCGGAACGGACGCACTGGGGAACCAGGTACTGCGGGGCGTGATTTACGACCCCAATACCTCTCAGACCGTGAACGGGACGATTGTTCGCACCCCGTTCGCCGGGAACATCATCCCGACAAGCCGAATTTCCAAGGTTTCGCAGCAGGTGATCGCGCTGATGAAGCAATATTACCCGGCCACCGCGCCGGGACCGAACGGCGACTATCTGCTGGCCAACAACGCCTTCGGCGATTACAACGTCTGGCAGCGATACACCCAACTCTCGGTGAAGGCCGATCACAACATCTCCGCCCGCAATCACCTCTCCGGTACGGTCGCCCGAACGACCCAGCCACAATTTCAGGGTAATGCCTCCGGCACGCATGTGTGGACTCAAGCCTCCGGCGAGGGCGGCCCTTTTTCCTCCGCGGTAGTCAAGCCGGTCGACACCACGATGTACCGTATCGCCAGCGATTACACCGCTACGCCGACGCTGCTGAATCACTTTGGTGTGTATTTCAACCGCGTCACCAACTCGATTGACAACCAGCACGCCAATGAGCCGAATCCGCTGAGCATTACCACTGCTGTCCAAATTAGCAGGCTAACTGCTGGTGGAGGGTGGCGCTGGCGGTGAGAGGTTGAGTCCCTGGTACGCTGGATCGGGTTCAGCAAGAACCAATTCAACCACAGGAGACTCAACCTATGAACAGAGTATGCAGCATTTTCTCCCAAATTTTGAAGCTTTTTCCGCGCGGGGATTTCGAGAAGGCGGTGAAGGAGCACAAAGCCGAGCGCCACGCCCGTGGCTTTACTAGTTGGGGCCAGTTCATGGCCATGCTGTTTTGCCAACTGGGACGGGCGCATTCGTTGCGCGAGATTTGCGGCGGTCTGGCGTGTTGCGAGGGACAGTTGAAGCATCTGGGAGTGCCGACGGCGCCCAAGAAGTCCACCTTGGCCTACGCCAATGAGAATCGGCCGTGGGAGTTGTACCAGACGGTGTTCCAGCAGACCCTGGTCAAATGCCAGGAACTGGTGAGCAGCCAGGGCGGACGGAAGAAGTTTCGCTTCAAGAACAAGCTGATGAGCCTGGATGGGAGCATTATCGACCTGTCGGTGAGCCTGTTCGACTGGGCGAAATACAAGCGGACGAAAGGCGCGATCAAGTTGCACCTGCTGCTGGACCACGACGGCTACCTGCCGTCGTTCGCGGTGGTGACCGAGGGCAAAACCAGCGAGATCAAGGTGGCGCGGACGCTGCGGTTCGATCCGGGCACGATTCTGGCGATCGACCGCGGCTACAACGATTTCGAGTGGTTCGTGGAATTGACCCAGCAGGGCGTCTTCTTGGTCACGCGGATGAAAACCAACACGCTCTACACGGTGGTCCAAGAGTGCGAGGTTCCGGCGAGCGGGAAGGTTCTGCGCGATCAGATCATCTCTCTGCCGGCACTGGCGAAGGCTGGAGAGGAGCCGGTGCTGTTCCGGCGGATCGAATACTGGAACGAGGACAAGTCTGAAGTCCTGGTGTTCTTGAGCAACCTGTTGCATCTGGCGGCGTCGACGATAGCGGCGATCTACAAAGATCGCTGGCAGGTGGAATTGTTCTTCAAGGCGCTGAAGCAAACCTGCAAAATCAAGACGTTTGTGGGAACCAGCGCCAATGCGGTGAAGACCCAGGTGTGGACGGCGCTGATCGCCATGCTGGTGCTGAAGTACCTGCAGATGAAATCGCAGTTCTCCTGGTCGTTATCGACGCTGGCGGCCCTGCTGCGGCAGCAATTGTTCTTCTATCGCGATCTGTGGGCCTGGCTGGACGATCCATTTCAGGCCCCGCCGGCTCTGGCCGGAGTGCATGACGACCCGCAACAGCTTGCCATCACGTGGTAGGGCAGTTGGACAGCAGAAAAGCGGCCATCAGGAAGCGATATTGATACCAAGGAGTATATGAACCAGTAAATTGGACAGCAGCAGGACAACAACGAGAGAGCACTTACTGCGATCCAAAGTCGAAGCGCCGCTGTGCGTCCAGGCTCAGAGTGGAGCTATGTCCAATATTTTCAATGTGGAAAATGCCGCCAAACAGCTAATTTGGACGCGAGTGGAGCATTACCGGCATCGCGACGACCAGCGTTCCCCAGATCACCTGGAGCGGAGGCGACCGCTACAGCCTGACGAACCTCGGGCAGGACAAGGCGTCGGATTCGGTGCGATCGATCACCTACGGAATACAGGACACCCTGACTTGGGTGAAGGGCAGCCACACGCTGAAAATCGGCGCCGAACGCCGCGTCTACAAATTGAACTACATCCGGCAGCCGGATGACGGGACATTCGCTTTCACCTCCAACCAGACCGGGCTGCCGGGGCTGACGCAGTACACTGGCAACCCGTTCGCGAGCTTCCTGCTGGGCGACGTGAATAACGCCAGCATCGGCATCACCACGCCCACGCTCGCCACTTATCCCTCCGTTGGCCTGTTTGTCCAGGACGATTACCGCGTGACCACCAAGCTGACAGTGAATCTCGGCGTGCGCTGGGACTACAACCCCACGCAGACCGAAGAGCATGATCGGATGTTCAGCTTCAGCCCCACCACCATCGATCCGCAAACGGGACTGCCGGGGGCTCTCATCTTTGCCGGAAAGTGCGGCGTGTGCAACGGGTCGTCCGGGTTCGAATCGCAACACTATCACAATTTCGGGCCGCGCCTGGGTTTCGCCTGGCAGCTTCTGCCGAAGACGGTGATTCGCACAGCCTACGGAGTCTTCTTCGCGGACCGTGCGCCCAACGATTATTACGGCGATCCGACCGGCGCGGTTAGCCTGAACGGCTGGGGATGGGGCGTTTCGAATGTGGTGAACTACGGGAACAACCTCGCCCCGGCGTTCAACTGGGACAACGGATATCCGGGCGTCAATAATTACACGACGCCGAATCCATCGCAGGCGGACGGCAAGAGCGGCGCCCTCTATTGGTACCCCAATGGCGGCCGCCTGGGATACACGCAATCGTGGAATTTCAATCTCCAGCGCGAATTGCCCTTCCGCATGGTCCTGGACGCCGGATACGTTGGATCGAAAGGCACCGGGCTGGAAGCGAACGGGCTGGGCATACAGAACCAGCTTCCCCCGGCCGCTCTGGCCCTGGGAAGCGTGCTGAACGGAACGGTCACCAGCCAGGCGGCGCTGCCGGCCGCAGCGGTGGCGATGGGGGCCCGCTATCCCTTCGGGACTACCGGACAATCCGTGGCGGTCTGGCAGACTCTGACTCCATTTCCGCAACTCCTGAACGGGAGCACGATTCCGGGGTGGGACACGCCTCTCGGGTTTTCCACTTACAACGCCATGCAGGTGCAGCTCAATAAGCGGTATTCCAGTGGCTTGAGCTGGACCGCCAATTACACCTTTTCGAAATCCATCTCGAACGTAACGAACTTGTATTCCGGCGGGGCGTCCACGCCGATGATCGCCACGAACCTGCGTCTGCAAAAATCGGTTTCATCGTACGATCAGCCGCAGGTAGTGAAGATCGGAGCCACCTACGAACTTCCTATCGGAAAGGGCAAGCCCATCGGCAATAAGTGGAATCCGGTGGTCCACGGTATCCTCGGCGGCTGGAAGCTGCAGTACATCGGCAACTACAGCAACGGAACGCCCCTGGCTTTTGCGGCCAACAGTCCAGACTCTTCCACCAATCTGGGGACGAACCGCGCCCTTCTGACGAATCCCCCCGGAGTCGGTTTGGGGGTGCCTTTCAATTCCGCAAAGTTTAACGCCGCGCTGGTAGGGGTCGGCAACACCGCCAATGTCTACCTGAACACTCAGTACATCAAACAGCCGGCTGCTTATACATTCGGCACGGCAGCGCCTGAAATAGCGCAGATTCGCGGCTTCTGGGGGCGCACTGAGAACATAGCGCTGCAGAAGAACTGGGCGTTGCGCGAGCGGGTGCGCTTTCAGTTGCGGGCAGAGGCCCTCAATGCGTTTAATCGGCACACCTTCGGCGGAATCTCGACGAACCCGAACAGTGCCACCTTCGGGGATGTAACTACGGTGAGCGGCAACCGGAACATGCAGTTGGGCGCCCGCATCGACTTCTGAGGAGATGCGGCCGGCCGGCACGCAGGAGATTGAGGTCCCGGGCGCCGCCGGCCGGCTCGACCAGGCACCCACGAGCGGGACGCGATCCTTGCCGGGCAGTCTCCGGCACCGGAAGTCAGCGACGAAAACAGGCGCAACTTATCGGATACACTGCGTGGTTTCCGGAGAGTATGCGCGTTATGATCGCAGGTGAACAGTTATTCCGGAGAAGAATTCGATGCGGAATGTTCTTATCCTCCTTGCCACCCCGTGGCTGGCTGCTCCGCTGTGGGGTGGGTCGTACTACACGGTCCGTCCGGACGATCCCAAGGCAGTGTACCTGACGCGGGACAACTTTCCCGTGCAGGGTGACGGCCTCGCCGATGACACTGATGCCATTCAGCAAGCCATTAACAAGGTCCAGGAGACTACCAACCAGGGAATCGTCTTCATTCCCGCAGGCCGCTACCGGCTCACCAATACGGTGTACATCTGGCCGGGAATCCGGCTGATCGGCTACGGCGCAACCCGGCCGGTATTCGTGTTGGGCGAGAGATCGGCGGGCTATCAGGACAAGGACAATTTAAAGTACATGCTGTTCTTCTCCGGCGGGCGCGGCGGCGAAGGCCGCGGGCGGGGTGGCGAGGGCCGCGGCCGTGGCGGCGAAGGCCGCGGCCGTGGCGGCGAAGGCCGGGGCATGGAAGGGCCCGGCGCGCTGGCCGGTCAGTTGCAAGGTGGGCGCGGCGGCCAGGGTGGACGCGGCGGCCAGGACGGGCGCGGCGGCGCGAACGGCCAGCCTCGGGATGCGGGCGCGGGCACCTTCTATTCGGCCATCAGCAACATCGATATCGAAATCAAGGACGGCAATCCCGGCGCGGTGGGAGTGCGCGCCCACTACGCGCAGCACTGTTTCATGGCGCATATGGATTTCCGGATCGGTTCCGGGCTGGCCGGTATTCACGATGCCGGCAACGTGGTGGAGGATGCCCACTTCTCCGGCGGGCAGTACGGCGTGTGGACCGGCAGGCCTTCGCCCGGTTGGCAGTTCACGATGGTTGACGCCACCTTCGAAGGGCAGCGCGAGGCCGCCATCAGGGAGCGGGAGGCCGGCCTTACGTTGATCCGCCCGCACTTCAAGAGCGTTCCCACAGCTATCTCCATCGACCCGGACTTTCCGGACGAGCTTTGGGTGAAGAATGGCCGCATGGAAGACATCTCCGGCCCGGCTGTGCTGATCAGCGCCGAGACCAGCGTGCGCACCGAGATCAACATGGAGAACGTGGTCTGCCGGCGTGTGCCTTTCTTCGCGGCTTTCCGTGAGAGCGGGAGAAAAGTGGCCGCTCCCAGCGCCATCTACGAGGTGAAGATCTTCTCGCACGGGCTGAACTATGGCGACATCGGAGCCACGCCCGGAAACAAGGACACGTTCGAATCCTCCATCCTGGGCGCCATGCCGGAGCCGGTGAAATCCGATCTTCCCGATCTGCCGGACCGTAACTCCTGGGTGAACATCCGCTCTTTAGGCGCTAAGGGCGATGGCTCCACGGATGACACGGCGATATTCAAGAAAGCCGTCGCCGAACATCGCGCGATCTATCTGCCTTCGGGGAAATACGTCATCGGCGACACCCTCACGCTGCGCCCGGACACCGTTCTGATCGGCCTTCACCCGAGCGCCACGCAAATCGATCTGCTCGATTCGACTCCGGGTTTCCAGGGGGTTGGATCTCCCAAGCCGATGATCGAAGCGCCCAAGGGTGGGACCAATATCATCACCGGCATCGGGTTGTACACCAACGGCATCAATCCCCGGGCGCTAGCCGTGAAGTGGATGGCCGGCAAGGATTCGATGATGAATGACGTCCGCCTGCTGGGCGGCCACGGCACGACCAGGCTCGACGGCGGCCGCGAGAACCCTTATAACAATACCCACACCGCCGATCCCGACCTGAACCGGCGCTGGGACGGCCAGTATCCGAGCCTGTGGGTCACCGATGGCGGCGGCGGGACTTTCATCGACATCTGGACGCCCAGCACCTTCGCCCAAGCCGGCTTGCTGGTTTCGAATACCTCCACCGAGGGGCGCGTCTATGAAATGTCGAGCGAGCATCATGTGCGCCACGAAGTGCAATTGCGCAACGCCTCCAACTGGCAGATTTACGCTCTGCAGACCGAGGAGGAACGCGGTGAGGGCGGTTTCGCGCTGCCGCTGGAGATCGATGGTTCCAGCAACATCACCCTGGCGAATTTCCACATTTATCGGGTCATCAGCACCTTCCAACCGTTTCCATGGGCCATCAAGGTCTCCGATTCGAAGAACATTCGTTTCCGCAACATTCACTGCTATAGCAATAGTAAGGTGTCGTTTGACGCCACGGTTTACGACCAGACTCATAACCTCGAGATCCGCCAGCGCGAATTCGCATGGCTGACGGTTTCCGGCGCAGCGCCGCCACCCCGCGCGAAGGCCGCCTCGCCGGTGCTTGCCGCGGGCGCTAAAGTCGAGAAGCTTGCCGGCGGGTTCTTCAACATCTCCGGAGGGGCGGTCGCGCCCTCGGGTGACTTTTATTTTGTCGATGCGCACTGGCAACGGATTTACCGCTGGTCGGCCGCGACCCGTCAACTCTCGACCGTCAGCGACCGGCCGCTGGACCCGATCAATCTGGCCTTTGATAAAGCGGGTAACCTCCTGGTGGTCTCGTATACCGGGAACGGAACCGTCTACTCCTTCAATCCAGGCTCGCCCGAGGGGGAGATTACCCTGCTGAAGCCGGAGCCAGCCGTTTCGCGCCCTGGAAAGACGCTCGTGCTGGCGGTGAGCGACTTCCATCTGAGCCTGCCGCCACGCCCGAGACCCTACCAGTATGTCTCGCCCGATGGCACGACCGTGATTTCAGCCGGGCAGGACTTCGTCAGCGGTTCCCTGAACTGGGGCGTCAAGGGCGCCGATCTGCTGCGCAGCTTCGGCCTGGCGCCGGCAGTTCCGGGAAAGCCCTACTACCTTACGGACGAATCGGAGTTGCGGACCTACTCCGCGTCGGTCGGTCCCGATGGCGGCATTGCCGGCGTCAAGCTATTCGCCGAGCAAGGCGGCGAGGGTGTGGCGGTCGATGCGCAAGGCAATGTTTATATCGCCGCGGGTCACATTTACGTCTACGACCCTTCCGGGAAACCGATCGACACCATCGAAGTTCCGGAACGTCCGCTGCAGTTGCTATTCGGCGGAAAGGATGGACAGACCCTGTTCATTCCCGCACGCAGTTCGCTATACGCGGTCCGCACCCGGTTTAAGGGACCAGCCTTCTAAGGCAATTTCTCCCGCGGTTCCGAGTTTCGAGGGGCAAAGGTGGAGACTTGCCCCGGTTTGAGGCCCCATGCGAATCTTTGTTGCCCTCCTGGCGGCCTGTGCCGCCGCTACCGCGCAATCCGGCGCTTCCCGGGTCGCGGTCCTCCAGGACGATCTTCCTGGCCTCGATGCCAGCGCGATTCAGGCCACCGCACGCGTGCTGGAGCGCGCTTCGATCGCCTATGCGGCCATTCGTCTTTCCGATCTGGCCTCGCATGAGGCGTTCAACGCGGCACGCTTCGACACCCTGATCCTGAACCACTCCGATCATCTGCCGGTCTCCGCGCGCTTCGGCGCTCGCCAGAAGTGACCCGCCTGTGCTTTCTAAGAATGACCCATTGGGCCGTTAGAGCCTTTTGCGAGTGGCCCATATCCAGGGCTAAAGATCTGTCCGGGGAGGCTACGCGGTGAG
>JBKQPR010000336.1:0-4899 GCA_052144935.1 Bryobacteraceae bacterium | reverse complement strand
CTCACCGCGTAGCCTCCCCGGACAGATCTTTAGCCCTGGATATGGGCCACTCGCAAAAGGCTCTAACGGCCCAATGGGTCATTCTTAGAAAGCACAGGCGGGTCACTTCTGGCGAGCGCCGAAGCTCAATGATATTTGACGCCAAGCCCGCTCTAACCTGTCCTGACGGGCACGCCGTTGTAAACCCTCGGCACTTTCAGATTGAAAGGATTGAGTAGCCACGGATTGCATTCGAACACCCTCCTAGAAAGTCTACGCCAATCCGAAGTTCGGTGACGATGACTCCCGTCCGCCAGTTCGGGGGGACCGCGGATACTCGACCGGCGCCGCTCTGTTCTCCGCCGTGCGGCGCCGGCTTCTCCGATCGCTGCCCGGCGTCCCGCCCGCTGCGCGGTGGGCGGCGGCCATGCCACCGCGGGCTGAGAGCGTCCATTCGCGCGCGAGGGATGTTACTTGCTTAACCTCGACACTCAGAACCGGAGATTTATGACAGCGTCTCGTTCGCGTTCAGCGACAATCCCGCCATCGAGACCCTACAGGTGGCGCCGAGCCGCGACCTCCACTCGATTACCGTGCAGACCAGGCTGCGCAATCAATCCGCACAAGCCGATGACGAAACCCCCCGTGTTTCATGATTATGTTGTATTGGACAATTCTGAGGGCTCCCTCGGAGGCGGTTGGATGTACAATTGATGCTGGCCAAGATGGCCAAATAGAAATTCTGGTTCAATCCCATGATGAGCCGGAAACAGCGCATCGATTACGAAATCCTCGACTACGCGTTGAAGGCCGACCCGGCTTCGGGCTATCTCACCGATACGCAGAAATTCACACAACTGCTGCGCGGGCTTTTTCCTGACATCCGGCCGGAAGAGTTCGTCGGGGCCTGCAAGCGGCTCCATAACGAGAACCGCCTGGAGCTACGGTTCCGACAAGGGCAACAGGAGGGTCCGGCCTATCAGCTTTATTGGGATGTTGGGGATGAGCAGATGTTTCTTGGCGAATTCTATCTAGCTCATGCCGTTCGGAGCTGTGATTATTTTAAGGAGCTTCGACGACTGATCGAGTTGCCAACCTGCCGAGGGTTTCAATGGCAATGAGGTGGTAGTTCTGGAGCGCCGTTCTCCGGTGATTCCGGTGTACATCTGGGCGCCTGAGGAAGAAGGGGTGTGGCCGCCGGGGGCGGCATCGCGGTGGTGGTCGAATCGCTCCACGGAAAGCTGCTGGCGCGCGGCCCACTCGGCAATCCGGTACACCGCGTCGGGCACTGTCAAGTCCTCCGCTCCTCAACCCACGACATCCCCACCTGGAGATGCAGCACTTGTCTGGGGCATCCCTCCAGAGTGCGACGCACCGTCAGCATCTGGCGTCCTACATCGGTGCTGACCAGAAAACCGCCCTCCCGCAGCCGATAACGCAGAGTCTGTTCGCTTACCCCCAGGCGCTCGGCGCCCGCGAGTTGCTGGGCCACCTGATAGCTAGCCGCCGGCTCCAGAAATAAGTCCCTCCCCGCCACCCAACCGATGTGGGCACCCTGGGGCAACCACTTCCGGCCGCGCCGTGGGCATTGCCATCCCCCCCGGTCCGGCTCTTCCGGCACCCGGCCCTATCGATCCGCCACGTGGGGCGTCTCGCGTGGACCCACTGAAGTTAGGGCCGAAGGCGGAGTCTGAACTGCGAAGAATTTGAACGCCCAAGACATTCCGCAGGACCTCCCGCGATGACCTCCCCATATCTTCATTGGCGTGGAGAGATCGGGCGGCGCGGAAGCAGCGCGCCTGACCCTTGGCTCAGTTCCTGTTCCCATCCGCGTTCAAGAATCGGCTTTCGGTTCTTGCCGAGTATGACCCCATCAGCAGTCTTCCAGACGGCCGTACTCATCGAGGTGGATCGGGTGTCCTCGAAGATGAATGCGGCCTGTCTATTCGTGGCGCGTTCGACGATTGCGCCGTCAGCCAGAACGCGGTACCCGATTCCCATTCCGGGTACCCGCGGCTTCTTGTGCGATGCTTTGGGCATCGAAATGAGTGCTACGATTGTTTCACATGTCCCCCGCGCAGATCGTGTTCGCATTCCTCACTGAACACGCCAGAATGGCATACTGCGATGATTGCCTGCGGAAGCTGCTGCATTTTTCGAGGGTTCATATGACCGAACGCCAGATGACGAGTCTCGCTGCTGATTCGGGGCTTAGTAGAGAACCGGGGAAATGTTCGGTCTGTGACATCGCGAGGATCGTTACCAAAGCGGTCTGAGAAGCCGGGAAGGCCAGAGGATTTGCGCCACGTTCATACCCTACGAGTGCGGCGTGTATCGTTTCGGCGCCGTCAACGCGGATCAGTTTGAAGGTGTCGCGGTCGATTGAGGGGCGTTGCTGCCTGGGCATCGGTGTGGTGGGCCCTTCCGGCGCCCGGCGTTGCTGGCGGCGGTCCGGGCCGTTGTTGCGTCCCCTCCGGCCTGGGCGCCGCCGGGGCTGCGGTGTGGGGCGGTTTGGCGTGCGCCTGGGGCCGAGCGGCTTGCGGCTGGCCGGACAACTCCCGATATGTTCCGTTAACGCTCGCCCTGAGGGAAGGACTGCTGGACGGGGCCACTCCACTCTTGATGGCCTTGACGCGACTGCGAGTACAGAGGTGCGGGAGCACTCTAGTTTCAATCGGCTGCGGAAGAAGCGCTGCCGTGGTCTTCCTGCCCCACAGCGTGTTGGTGCCCAGGCCAAACTCGAAACGGTTGAAGCGGTGCTATCGCCGCAGGTTCGGTCAAAAAGCCGACGCAGGACATGGCGATGCCGACGATACCGCGTCGGCGCAGTCGTTAACCTCAGTGCCGCCGGGCGATCAACAGCAGCAGCCCGAAGACGACCATCGGAATCAGCGCCATCACGACGTAGAACAGGACTCGCTTTAGCCATGGCGTACGGCGTCGCTTCCAATCGCGCAACTCCGCGCGGTCAGACGCGGTGACCTGGTCCAGATGCTCCAGGTCCCATGCAAATTCGTTTGCCGTTGAGTACCGGTTCTGGGCTTCGCGCTCCATGGCGCGATAAATCACTTCCTGGATCTCCGGGGAGATTTCGGGATTCACCTTGCATGGCGGCGTTGGATTGTTCACCAGTCGGTCGTTCATGACCGCAAACGGATTCGATCCCGCAAAGGGTGTCTCTCCGGTCACCATTTCATACAAAATGACTCCCAGCGAGTAGATGTCGCTGCGCCCGTCGCCGCGTTTGCCATTGACCTGCTCCGGTGAGATGTAATCCGGTGTCCCCGCGACCTGCGATAGCTTGCCGAACGTGAGCCGTCGCGCTCCAGCCTTTCCCGCGATCCCAAAGTCAATCAGCTTGATCCGATCTTCGCCGTCGATCATGATGTTCTCGGGCTTGAGATCGCGGTGAACTACTCCGTTTCGGTGAATGTAATCCAGAGCATCGCAGATCTCTATGGTTATGGCGCTCGCCCGATCCATTGGAAGCTTGCGGTTCTCGGCCAGTAATCTTCGGAGCAGGCGGCCTTCCACCCACTCCATCACCATATAGACCTTGCCGGGTTCGCCGCTGTCAAGCACCTTCATCACGCCTGGGTGATCCAGTCTTTCGCCGATTTCGATCTCGCGCGTGAAACGGTCGAAAAGTACCGGGTCCGCCTCCATGTCCGGATGGGGGATCTTGATGGCGACCGAGCGGCCGACCCGCATGTCGGTCGCGCGATAGATCGAGGCCATTCCACTTCGCGCGACCAGTTCCTCAATGCGATAGTGGCTGAGTTGGTCGCCGGGGCGTAATGATGCCATGGATGACACCGGAACGGCAAGCGGAACGCGGGAGACTGGAACATCCAGGCTAGAAGGGCTGTCCACAATCCCTCCCCCCGGTTTTTACGTTCCCAATGCCGACTAGCCGAACGCCTATGGTATCACTGACGCCCTCTTGAACGATCTTCATGAACAAGATTCTAGTTGTGAACAGATAAAGAAGGTGTAAAGAAACCGTTAGGAAACCATCTGGAAGGATTACCGCTACACCGTCAGGCCGGTGAGAGCTATCGCGACACCGGCAATTCCGGCGACCACGCCAGTCGCGGGAAACATCTTCCGGCGGGCAATGAAGTATAGCGAGCTCAGCACAAGGCCGATCTCGATCAGTCCCTCGCCGACATCGTAGCGCAGCGCCCGGTGCTCACTAGCTTCAGAGGATTCAGCGGCTCTCTCTGCTTGTTTCTGGATTTGCTTGGCCTGCACCTCGTACTTCTTCTTCTGCCCGGCATAGTCGGCCAGCATTTGGTTGGCCGGCCCGCCCTTGGCGCCTAAAACAGTGACCAGGTCTTCGCCCAGTTCGAGGTTATGATACTTCATGCGCGTGGCCTGGTAGTGCGCCCAGGTATCGTTGGCACTCGATTTCTGGATGACGGCATCGGTATGCGTCCGGTGGGAAGCGATGGTCACAATCGCCAGCGCCACCGCGAGCAAAGCGGCTAGCACACCCACTTTCTTGCCTGTGGGAGCGGCTTCGTGGCCGGCTTTCTGGTGTACTTCCAGTTCAGCCATGAAACGGCTCTATTCTTCACCCCGAGCCTTGGCCAGGCGAAAAAGATCCATCGACAAGGCTGCGAGGATCAGGCCTAACACAATCATCGGAATGCTTCCCCCGGCCGCCAAGGCGGCGGACAGCACGCCAAAGCCGCACAGAATCGCGGCAAGCGCCAATCCTTTGATAATGTCCGTTTCCAGAGTCAGCTCCTCAAGCCGGCAGCAGGCCCTAACGACGCCGCGATTTAAACGTCGTAATACAGCGCGAACTCGTACGGGTGCGGCCGCAGCCTCACGGCCTCCGCTTCGTTCTTCCGCTTGTAGTCGATGAACGTCTCGATCAACTCTTCGGTGAACACGTCCCCGCGCATCAGAAAC
>JBKQPR010000335.1:0-51268 GCA_052144935.1 Bryobacteraceae bacterium | reverse complement strand
CTCACCGCGTAGCCTCCCCGGACAGATCTTTAGCCCTGGATATGGGCCACTCGCAAAAGGCTCTAACGGCCCAATGGGTCATTCTTAGAAAGCACAGGCGGGTCACTTCTGGCGAGCGCCGAAGCTGCAGCCGTGCATCGCGCAGCTTCACCAGGCGGGAGTTTAGCGGATGGGCGTCGTGGTAGCCCTTCAGATCCTTCATGCTGACGTCGAAGTAAAAATTGTTGGCGCTGGCCTCCAGGATGTCCAGGTTGCCCTGCGGACTCTTGGCCGTGATCAGGGGCTGGAAACTGGCATCGAAGAGCGAAGGTTGGAGGACGGTCAACTCGCGGTCCAGCTCGGCCTGGTTGCCGATCGGCGGCACATTATAAGGCCTGCCGTGAAAGCCGCCGCTCTGCAGCACGGCGGCCGCCGCCGTTTTCAATTCCTCGAAGGTGAACTCCGGCAGGAACTTCTGCGCGGTCATTTCATTGTGGTTG
This sequence comes from Bryobacteraceae bacterium, assembly GCA_052144935.1. Classification (GTDB taxonomy): domain Bacteria; phylum Acidobacteriota; class Terriglobia; order Bryobacterales; family Bryobacteraceae; genus JOPF133. The sequence goes on along the minus strand of JBKQPR010000335.1, from coordinate 50,789 downwards.
CCGCGATTGGCCCAGAACAGCTTGGCGAAGTCGGACACCTTACGCCGCACCTGCGGGTTCAGGCGATCCGCGTGGCGCATCAGCTCTTCGAGCATGCGCTTCTGCCGCAGGCCGTAGAGCGAGTTCTGGTCGTAATTAATCGGGTCAATCGCGATGGATGCCTGGCTGAGCCAGTAAGCCAGGGCCTGCTGCCGCAGAGTCAGGCTCTGAAAACTGCCCGCCTCGAGCTGAACGAAGCCGGTCGTCGCGACACGATCCACCAGGGCTTGGTTGCCGGCCGCAAAGGCACCCGCCGCAAACGCAAAAATAATCGCTAAACGCAAGATATTCCTCTTGTCTCCTATGTTAAACCACGGTTAAGAAGAGGTGCGAAAAAACCGCTCACTCACGGTCGCGGCTCGGTACGGCCTTCAGAGCCGCGGCCTTCAGAGCCGCGACCGTCAGGGAGCGGTTTTTGCAACGGCCGCGCCGCTAACGGGCTTCCTCGGGCAGCCGGCCCAGCAGCGCCCCAACGAACGCCCGCGCCCTGTCCAGCGCAGAAGACGCATCCGCCACAGATGGCTCGTCAACATCGCCCGGATACCGGAACATCCAGGCATACTTCGCGAACTCGGCAACCTCATCGATCAGCGGAGCCAGAGCCGGGTCCAGTTCGACAGCTTGCTCGCCGAGCTTTCCCAAATCGTGCGTCCGGAGGAACGGCTGGTCGTGCCAAACCAGAAAGCCCTTCATAGCTTTCTCCACTGCTTGTTGGCAGTGGTATAACGCATCTTCAGGTAATGGCGGCTCGGCGGCCAGATCAACCTGCGCACACCGCAGATCTTTACTGGCTTTTTCAAACCAAGCGAGGGTGTCCGCGCGGCGAAGGGCGTCAGGCTGCGTAGAGCAGTTTCCCCTCTCGCACAATGGTCGCCGGCAAAGAGGCTCTCAAAGGCAGGCGATCCTCAAAGGCCGAGTGGGTCCACACCAGGACGTCGGTCGCTACGCCGAGACGCCAAATCGCCTTGTAGGCCCTGCCGCTATCGCGAAGAGGCTTCGGCGTATTGTCGGGAACGACCACCATCAGATCGTAATCGCTGTCCGGGCCGGAATCTCCACGGGCAGTGGAACCAAACAAATAGATCCGCTCAGGCCGATACAGCTCTCGAAGCCGGTGGACGACTTCGGCCAGTTTCGGATCGGCGGCGGCGGGCGGAGCGGAGTTCTGCGAGGACGCTTCCGGCATGGATGTCACCCCCAGTTTGCCACAATTGCGCCCCTATCGCCCCGCCCACCATCGCGCCACCCGCACATTCGGCCCGCGCGGCGCCCAAACCTCCGGGTCCGTGGGACCGAACAGCGCCAGCACGGGCGCGCCCGCCGCGGCTGCCAAGTGTGTGATTCCAGAATCGTTGCCCACGTAAAGGCGGGCCCGGCCCAGCCAGCAGGCCAGCTCGTACAGATCGGCAATCCGCACGGCGCCATCAAGCCGCGGATCCTCCGGCCCGGCACACCACTCGACCGGCATGACGCGGTCGATCCCCCGCGCCAGGGCGCGAAACTTATCGAGCGGCCAGTTCTTCCGCGCGCTGCCCGAGAACGGATGGATCACGGCGAAGTTGCCGCGCGGTCCGTTGCACGGTCCGTCGCACGGGATACGTGGGATTCCGTCGCTGGGCGTTTTGCCGCAGTCCGCAGCCAGGGCGCCCACCTGCTCCAGGTAGAAATCCGCCGCGTGCCGTCCATCGCCCTCCGGGGGCAATGCCCGGAAGAATTGGAAGGGAAGCCCGAGAGATCTTGTAAGCTCCATGAAATCAGCGCGATTGGCGCCGTACCAGGAGACGATCCGGTCAAACCTGCGAAGCTCCTCAAGGAGGCCCGGCGGCGGTTCCGCGACTCCCAGAAGGTCGATTCCAGTCGAGGAAATGGACCGCGCCCGATCGGCGAATCGGATCAGCGGGACAGTCGCGCCGGTGGTCCAGACCTCCAGATATTCGCTCTTCAGGCACTCCAAGGCCGGCAGCGAAACGATCAGGTCGCCAATGGCGCCCGGTCGGATTGCGAGCGTACGCATCGCGTTTCAGTATCCCAAACCGGCGCTCCGCTCCGCACACGGCTATAACCGCCGCTAGCGGCCCAAACAGGACTCTCAACTCGTGTTTTATGCACAACTCTTGCACCGGGGCTACGCCGTAACCGCCTAGTAACAAACGGAATAAAACTTGAGGAAAATGTGCCGTTTTGATCATAAATGCGTTGACGGAAAAGCTATTCGGGAGCATAGTGAAAAAGGTTCCAAGAGGTTTGAGGAACAGCAAGCCTACGGGGCAGTAGCGGACCGGGAACGGTGATCCGGAGCCAAACCTAGTAATAGAAATGGCTGCGGGGAGCGAACGGAGATCGGGCAGTCTCGGAAGGCGGGCTGGCGGGCGGCGAAACCAGCGGAAGCTTTGATCCCGAGGGAGGTAACACTCCCGAAGGGGAGCCGAAACTGGAGGCGCAGCCAGCGGAATCTGTCGGTGATACCGCAACGGGTCTGACGCGTCGAAGCAGCCAAAACCGGGGCCAACCGGAATTGGCAGTGGAGCGGAAGGCGGAACGGGCGGAGGAACCGGTGGATTTCGGAAGCGAAGCAGCAGGCCGGGAACATTGACCTCGTGATGGAATCCGCGTAAGCGGAGGTCATTGCGGGCGAGCGAAAGGCCGTTGCGAGCGGACAGTCCCGTTCGGAATGTGGTTGCGGCGCGTCTGGCGGTATTGATCCGGTGACCGGCAAATCCGGTTATCGGGGAGCCGACAGGCAAGGCGCCCGGCAATTCTGAATGCCATGTTCGGTACCGTGCATGCCGGTGGCGAGCAACGCTGGGAATCAGGTCACTTGGAACCATTTCTTTTTTGGGGCGTGAGGCGGGTAGCCAACCTGATGTCCGGCTGGCCATCGCTGCTTATGCGGTTCCGCCTCAAACCGCCGGCACACTCCGGTGCTCGGCCACGTAGCGTCCCACAAATTCCGAAAACGCGGTTTTCAGTCGTGCGTACACCTGCCCTCCCCGGCCCACGGCGCGTTTCTCGATCTGCTCCACGGGCAGCAGATCGCGCGTCGTGGAGGTGATGAACACCTCGTCGGCGTTCTCCAAGTCGCCCGGCATCAGCGTGCGCTCCTCGACTTGGACGCCCGGGGCATGCACCTCGCCCAGCAGCACTTCGCGGGTGATGCCGGGAAGGCAGCCCGAGGTGAGCGGCGGCGTCCATACGCGGTTCCCGTTGGCAACAAAGATGTTGGCGGAGGTGCATTCGGCTACCTCGCCGCGTTCGTTGAGCAGAATTACCTCGTCGAAGCCGCGTTGTTGCGCCGACTCGATCCAGGTGAGGTTCATGGCCCAGGAAAGGATCTTGGTGCCCGCGAAGCTGCAAGCCGCGTGGCGGGCGTTGGGCACATAGGTCAGCTTCACTCGCTCGCCCCACTCCTTGCTGTCGGCGGTGAGCGCAATCAGGTCGCTCTTCCGGCCGTTCGAGGGACCGGCCCACATGCTGCCATCGTTGCGCACGATCACCAGCCGCAAAGTCGAGTTATACGCCCGGTTGGATTCCACCAGATCGAGCAGCTTGCGCCGTACCGCTTCGGAATCCGGCGGAATGGCCACGTGAAACGCCGCCGCGTCGCGGGCGATCCGTGCCCAGTGCCGCTCGAAGGCAAACAAGACGCCTTCTGTGACCTTTAGGGTTGTGAAAACGCCCCACCCGGCAAGCAGGCCGACCTGCCCGGGCGAAAGCGCGCTATCGGAGACATCGCGGATGGTGTCGTTGTGGAGAACGTGACGGTGAAGCACCCTGCTATTTTAACGCGTCCTCGCCGCCCGCAGCCGCGCAGGTGACCGCAAACGGCCTTGCGGGGGCCCGGAGTGGCCCAGAGGGCGCCCCCAGGGGCAACCCCGCCTCCCATGGGCAACCCCCGGAACGCGCGCTGTGCGCGGACCTACTTCCAATTCGGAAACGGATCGGTGCGGCCCTCCCGGCAGGCCCCCAGCAAGTCCACCACTCGTTTGCGGCGCTCGAAGAGCCGCTCCAGCAGGCGGTCCAACTCGTCCTCCTCGCCCTCCACCCAATCCGGCGGAATCCGCTTCCAGGCCTGGTCGACGACTTCTTCGGGAAAGTTCACCACCTGCTCCAGCCAAGGCTGGAAATCGTCCAGCGAGGTGACCGATTCGTAGACCAGCCGCCGCGCGTAGAGTCCCTGCACCGGGGACTCGGGGAAATCCCAGTGCGGCCCGTTGAACGCAAACCCGTGGTCGATCATGCGCGCCACAAACGCTGGTTCGGCTTCTTCGGCCGACCGCCCATCGGCACGGCGCACACGCGCCCGATGGAACACGCACTGGCGCCCGTCGGCATTGGCCACCCACTTGTCGAAAACCAGGATGGCGCGGAAGTCTTCCAGGTTGGCCACGCCGGGCAACAGGGCGTCGGGCAGGAAATCGTAGACCGCCACGCGGCCGGGGTCGCCGGGATATCGCGAGCCGAAGTGCCAGCCCGGCTCCACCGGCAAATGCCGGGATCCCAGCGTGATGTGCACCTCCGGGTACGCTTCCAGAAAGGCCGGAGTGACGTGGATGAGGGCTACCGGAGGCGCGGCGATCTTCAGGTAATCGAGCAGCGCCGACGCCAGCAGTTCGTTTACCAGAATGCGCCGGTGCTGCGGGTTATTGCGGAACTTCACCACATACCAGTTGCCGTCATCCGCTTCCAGCAGATGGGCCTGGGCCCCCCCTCGCATTTTTCGGACAAGCCCGGCGGCGGTCAGCGGCATCGCAGAGGAAATGCAGTACCCTAGAGTTGTATCACACGGAGGATCGAGAGAAGATGGCGGAACCGGGAACACCCAACCTGATGCCTGAAAGCTCGCCCACCGGCGCGCGCAGCAAAGACGATGTGGCCCTAGAGCTGATGAAATTCATTGCCGTGAACACGGGATACGGACGATCGTCGCAATCGTCGGCCGGTTTTTCGGCCAAGGCCGTGAACCGCTCGGCGGAGGAACAGGCGGAAGCGCTGCTGGACCTCTTCGAGCGTTGCCGGCGTGTAGTAACCAAGGAGAACTGATGGCGGCCCGGCGCAGGCCAAGCCGCTCAAAACCAGTGCTCGACCGCGCACAAATGTGGGCGGCCGGGGTTAGCGCTTCTTTCCCCTTGTGACGCCCTTTTTGGCCGGAGCCTTTTTGGCCGGGGCTTTCTTGGCCGCCTTGGCCGGGGCTTTCTTGGCCACCTTGGCCGGAGCCTTCTTGGCCGCCTTGGCCGGAGCTTTCTTGGCCGCCTTGGCTGGGGCTTTCTTGGCCGCCTTCTTCACGGGCGCCTTTTTGGCAGCCTGCTTTACGGGAGCTTTCGCCGCGGCCCTTTTCTCCGGAGCTTTTTTCGCCGCGGCCGGAGCCTTTTTCGCGGGCGCTTTCTTGGCCGCCGTGGCCTTCTCTACCGGTTTCTTGGGAGGCGTTTCCGGCTGGGGCGCGGGCGATTTCGGCGCGGCGGCCGTCGCTGGTTCGGGTGTATGGGTCTCAACGGCTATGACCACCGCTTCCTCCTCCTCTTCGTCGTCTTCCGAGTCTTCGAAGTCGTCGAGTTTGGAGTCGTGCTCGGCGTGTTCCTCGTCGTCGTAGTCGTGGAAGTCTTCCAGCTCTTCTTCGTCTGTCGCAAAGAATTTCGGACTATCAAACATTAAGCTAGCCTCCTGTAGTCAACGCGGCAATCACCCATAGAATACCCCGTTTTGATGATTGTGCAACAACGAAAAACAGTGACGAGAGAAATTGCGTCCCGCTTTGAGTGAACGGAAGCCCGGCATCCCGAGCCGGCCCAGAGGGCACCCCCCAAGGGCGAGTTGTGTTTGTCAAGTTCTGCAAAATCGGCCATGGCTGTTTCCGACTCTGATTGCTGCTGCCCTGGCGGACAGAACTCCCCTTTCATCTGGCGCGGCACAGGTGCCGCGGACTGTCTCGATGCTGTTAGAAAATCAGCGGTTCGATGGTCGTCCTCCTTCCCTCGCTAAAACCTCCTGGATGGCCCCCGAGAGTTGGTCCGGCTGCCTGTTCGCAGCCAGCGCGATCACCCTCGCCTCACAGGGGACCGCCAGCCGAGCGGCGATCTCCGACTTGGCGCGGCGCCCCGTTGGGTCGCCGTCCAGCATCAAGAGGATCTTCGAAAAGCGCTGACTTGAGCAGCGGTCGCTGCCACTCGGATAACGCTGCCCCCATGAGTGCGACCACGCAGCGGAACCCGCTTGATGCACCTTCAGACAGTCGAAAAACCCTTCCACTACGATCACGGTTTCTTCCCCGCTGGCCGCCGCACGATGCAGATTGAACAATACCCGCGATTTCGGAAATCCGGCGGGAAACTTGTAGCGCGGCTCCGTTCCATCCACAATCTTCCTTCAGCGCATCCTTTTAACGTTGCTGTCCATACCTGCTCTTTGTGATTTATCCTGCCTTGGGGTCCTGATCTCTTCCTTTTCTGTCACCTGTCGATGACGATTAGGAAATATCATGGCCTCAACTGCTTTTGCAGAACTCTTAGTGGCAAAACCCGCCTCGCCGCCCTGCCGCTCTGCCGCCCTGCCGCTCTGCCGCTCTGCCGCTCTGCCGCCCTGCCGCCCCGCCGCTCTGCCGCCCTGATACCTTCCGCCGCCCTGCCGCTCTGCCGCTCTGCCGCTCTGCCGCCCTGCCGCCCTGCCGCTCTGCCGCTCTGCCGCTCTGCCGCCCTGCCGCTCTGCCGCCCTGCCGCCCTGCCGCTCTGCCGCCCTGCCGCCCTGCCGCCCTGCCGCCCTGCCGCTCTGCCGCTCTGCCGCCCTGCCGCTCTGCCGCCCTGCCGCTCTGCCGCCCTGCCGCCCTGCCGCTCTGCCGCTCTGCCGCCCTGCCGCTCTGCCCCAGCCCTGCCGCCCTGCCGCCCTGCCGCTCTGCCGCTCTGCCGCTCTGCCGCCCTGCCGCTCTGCCGCCCCGCCGCCCCGCCGCTCTGCCGCCCTGCCGCCGGGAAAATGGAACCCTTCCGCCTCCCCGCCGCAATAATGGTATAAGAGAAACGCGAGCAGCGAGATTACGGGCTGCGGAGAGCAAGAGACGGCTGCGGAGTTGGCTGGCCGCTCGGAGCCGCACGGCGGTTTGCAAAATCCTAATTGTACGGAAGGTGGAAGAAGCAATGAAGACGATGATTGCATTGAGTTTACTGACTGCAGCAGGCCTGCTTGCGCAGCCTCCCGGCCCGCCTCCTGGAAGGGGCTTCGGCTTCGGGCCTGGGCCCGGGCGCGGTTTTGGCGGCCCGCGTGAGCAGAATATGGCCCATCCGGTGACGGGGGCGCCTTATTCGGCTGTGGAAACCAGGACCGAAACTCAGGTTCTGCCGGATGGCAATACCATCCAGCACACGCGGACCACGAATGTGGCACGCGATAGCCAAGGACGCGTGCGGGTGGAAACCACCGAACTGCGACGCGGCCCCAACGCGCAGAATGGCACCGGCACTCCCGTAACGCATGTCACCATCTCCGACCCGGTTGCGCGCGTGGTGCGGGAGATCGACAACCAGAGCAAGACCGTACATGAGATGGCCGTGCATGCGCCGCCCGCCGGCCGGGCGCGCGGACAACGCCCGCAGTTTAACCGGCAGGCCCCTCCCGCCAACCCCAATATGAAGACTGAAAACCTGGGCTCGCAAGTAGTCAATGGGGAATCGGCCACCGGCACGCGCATCACGCACACCATTCCGGCCGGTGCCGAAGGCAACGCGGGGCAGATTCAGTCCGTGCGGGAAACCTGGCTTTCGCCGGATTTGAAGGTTCCGGTGATGACTAAGACCGCCGACCCGCGCCGAGGTACCACGGTAACGCAGTTGAGCAACATCAATCGCGCCGAACCGGATTCCACGCTGTTCCAGATCCCCGCTGGTTACACCGTCCGGACTGGGCCGGGCCGCGGCGGTCCTCCCCGCAATCAGAATCAGAATTAGTTCCCGAGTACTGTTTTTCCCACAGGGGCACTCTGGGGAGTGCCCCCTTGCGGCCCCCTGCCATGTTTCCTTGGGTCGCGATGCTCTCCGAGATGCCCCCTGTTGTCCTTCCAGTCGCTCACGTGGTGGTTGTCCGGAAGCCCTCCGTAGCGCCCCGCCTTAGGTTTCTGAAGCGCCCATTTGCCGGTCGTTTGGGTTTTCTCGGGGATGCCCCGGGGGATGCCGTCCGATGTCCTTCGAAGTTGCCCGTGGGAGCCGCCGGGCTGCTCTCTGAGGTAGCCTCAGGGATGCGTGCCAGGCTAGCAGCCCATGGCAGAAGTCCTCTTGCGCCCATTATCGGGCGTTTTCCGTAAAGCAGACTGCCCTTTTGAATCAGCCACTTACGCGGGCGCAATGGTCCACCCTGGTCGTTTGGCAGAGCTCCGCCGCGGGCTGCTAGGGCGGAGTATGGGGCAATCAGAGTGACGAGTCAGTTAGGGAGCGGTTCGGACCACGGCGGATAGCGCCCCTCTTGGTGCCGTCCACAGGTGAGCAGCCCGTCCACAAGCAACGGTCGTCCCCGGTTACTCGGCGGCAACGGGAGCTTCTTCAACGCGAGCTTCTTCAACGCGAGCTTCCGCAACGCGAGCTTCCGCAACGCGAGCTTCTGCCACGCGAGCTTCCGCAACGCGAGTTTCTGCACCCTGAGCTTCTGCACCGTGAGCTTGCGCGCCGTTGCAGAAGTTCCGAAACACACCGGCAAAATTATCCTGCGCCAGGTTAAGAAATTCCAGGCCTTTGGCGGCGATTTGGCGCTGTTCCAGTAAATGCGTTTCGAACTTGCTCACTTCGCCCTGCAGGTCCGCGACTTGCGTGGTAAGTTGGCGAATGTATTCGCGGTCCGCAGTGAGTTGTGCTTCCAGGGACGAGCGGTAAGATCCTTCCTCCTGGCTGGAATGTTTGGCGGCGGACAGGTCCGCGGCGAGGCTGGCGATGCGGGCGTTGAGATCCTCCTGTTCTTTCGAGCGGGCGTCCAACTCCTCCTGGCTGGAATGCTTGGCCGCGGACAACTCCGCGGTGAGGCTGACGATGCGGGCCTCCAGGTTCTCCTGTTCCTTCGAGCGGGCATCCCATTCGGCGGTCTGTTGGGTGAGCGCCGCCACCTGGGCCGCCAGTTCCTGGGCGCGCTCGACGGCGGCGGCGCGCTGAACGGACTCTTGCTGGGCCTCGGACCTCGCCTGCTCGCACTGGAGTTGGGCCTTTTGCAGGTCGTCGCAACTTTGGCGGAGGGCGTCGTCGCGGTCGACCACCAGTTTGCGCAAGTCTTCCAGGTTCACTCCGGATGAACCCGCGGCGGGCGGCCCGCCTGCGGAGTACTCGTTCCGCAGCGCGGCGAGGTGAGCCCCGGTAGGCGTGATGCGGCTCTTGCGATTGATCATCAGAAGGCCCAAGGTAACCCCCACGATGGTGCCGATGGCGGTGGATAGAACGACCAGCATTACTTCCATATTCGATTTCCTTTTTGCGTGCGTTGGCGGCGAAGGGCCACTCTTCCACGTATGCTCCATTCTGTAGGTTTCCGGCAGCGCTTTCAAACTCCTAAAGGTTAATTGGAAATTGATAACTGCGGTAGCCGGGTCTGGCGGCGGGCGCCGGAACGCAGGGTTATAGCCTCCAGAGCGACCGGCGCGGCGGATTTCCCAAGGCCCCACGGAACGCCGGGGCGCGGATCGGAACAGCGGGCCACCGAGAATTCGCTTTACGGGGGAACTTCTTGGCGGATAATCGGAATTCGCATGTCTTTTAAGTTAGGATCCACCAACATGACCCATCTCGAATTTCTGCATGGCTGCTCCTCGACTGTGTTCGAAAGGCTTGGCCCCGGCTGGCGGATTGTCCTTCTGGGGATGATGCTGGCGCCGGTCGCGGCGGCAGGCCCCGCGGACCGGGTGCTGCGGCCGGTGGATGCCGGAAGGACTACGCCCATCAAGGGTAACGTGCCCCGGCTGGCGCAAGCGCAGTTCGACCAGGGCGCGGTGGATGCTGGAATGCCCATGGAGTACATGGTGCTGCTCATGAAGCCTTCAGCGGCCCAGCAGGCGGACCTGGACCAACTGCTTTCCGGCCAGCAGAACCCCTCCTCGGCACAGTTCCATAAGTGGCTGACTCCGGAGGAGTTCGGGAACCGCTTCGGACTCAGTACGGGGGATCATTCAAAGGTCGTGGCGTGGCTGTCTTCGCAAGGCTTGCGAGTGAACCAAAGCGCCCGAGGGCGGAATTGGGTAGCCTTCAGCGGCACCGCGGGGCTGGTCGAGAAGGCGCTCCGCACGCCCATCCACCGGTTTGTGGTGAACGGGGAGACGTATTTCGCCAATACCGGCGATCCGGAGGTGCCGGAGGCGCTGGCGGACGTGGCGGGAGGATTTCTGGGGTTGAACGACTTCAATCCTAAGTCGCAGGCCATGCTCGTGCCGCCGGATTACACGGTGAACGGCTCCCACTACCTGGCGCCGGCGGATTTCTCCACCATCTACGACATCGCGCCGTTGTACCAAGCGGGAATCAACGGAACGGGTCAGAATATCGCAATTGTCGGACAATCCGACGTGTTGGCGAGCGACCTGGCCGCCTTCCGCACGCGTTACAACCTGCCGGCGAACGTTCCCAAAATGATCCCGTACGGCGCGGATCCGGGTTTCACCGGGGCGGAGCTGGAAGGAGACCTGGACCTGGAATGGGCCGGAGCCATCGCGCCAAATGCCACGATTTACTATATCTACGGCTCCAATGCATTCACTGCAATCGTGGCGGCGGTCGATCTGGACGTGGCGCCAATCGTCAGCGCCAGCTACTCCTCGTGCGAAGTGGACGCCAGTATCCCATACTACCGTTCGATCGGCCAGCAAGCCAACGCCCAAGGGATTACGCTCCTGGCGGCTTCGGGCGACGCCGGCGCAGCGGCCTGCGACACCCAGGGATCGGAGCCCCTGGCGACGCGCGGGCTATCGGTGAATTTTCCCGCGGTGATGCCGGAAGTTACGGGCGTGGGCGGAACGGAATTCGCGGAGGGGACGGGCACTTATTGGGCCACCACCAATGCGCCCAACTTCGGCTCGGCCCTCTCTTATATCCCCGAGATGGCCTGGAACGAATCGTCTACCGGCAACGGCTTGGGATCTTCGGGAGGTGGCGCCAGCGTGTTGTACTCCCAGCCGGCCTGGCAGAACGGGCCGGGTGTGCCCGACGATAACGCCCGTCACGTTCCGGATATCTCGCTCAGCGCGGCCTTGCACGACCCTTACGAGGTCACTTACTCGGGCAGCAACGTTAGCGTCGGGGGTACTTCCTGCGGCACACCGTCGATGGCGGGAATCCTGGCGCTGTTGAATCAGTACCAGGTGAGCAAGGGGTTCCAGAGCCAGCCGGGGCTGGGCAACATCAACCCGCAGCTTTACCGCCTGGCGCAGAGCGCGCCATCGGCCTTTCACGACACCACCTCGGGCAGCAACGTGGTGCCGTGCTCGCAGGGGAGTCCGGACTGCCTGACGGGGTCGTTCGGCTACCAGGCGGCGGTGGGATATGACATGGCTACCGGGTTGGGATCCTTCGACGTGAATAATCTGGTCACCCAATGGAACACGGCTTCCGCGGGGGTGACGGTGAACCTGGTGGTGAGCGCCACTAAGGTGACGGTGAACGACACGGTGTCTGCGACTCTGCTGGTGGGCCCGGCTCCGGGCGTCCCAGGAACCCCCTCGGGCAGCGTGAGCTTCAGCATTGGCGGATTGGCACTGGGAACCGTGCCGCTGACGGCTCGCGGGACGCTGCAGGCCGCCGACCTGACCTTCCCGGTTTACCAGTTAGGTACCGGGACGTTCGCGCTGGCCGCCACCTATTCCGGAGATGCCGCCTTTAGCAGCGGGGGCGCCACCAAGAATATCCAGGTGGTTCTTCTCGCGGGGGCGGCCAACATTGTGGTATCGGCGCCCGACACGGTGTTGCCGGGAGGGCTTCCGGATGCGCAGGGCTTGGGTTGGCAGACCACCATCACCCTCTATGCACTTTCCGGAGTGGCCGCTCTGGTCACCGGTTTCACCATGGACGGGCAGGCTCAGCCCCTGGCGCAGTACTTTCCGGCGCCGGCTATTCAACCCGGTGGTTCGCTGAGCACCACATTCACATTGCGCAATGTGGCCGCGCCGGCAAGCCACACTTACGGCATAACGGGCACGGATGCCAATGGCTTTGCCTGGTCGCGGCAGGTGAAGGTGATGTACAATCCCTATCCTCCCTATAACGATTTCAATCTGACGGCCACGCCGTTAACGGTGGTTCAGAACACCACGGCGGATCCCTCCTGCCAGTGGCCGGTTCGCGTAACCATAGACGATCTGGGCGGTTACCTCAATCTGATTCAGAATTTGTACGTGGGCAGCGTGGACTTGACGGCGCAGATTCCCACCATCTTCGGAACCACGCGCGTGGATGCCTGGGGGTCGGTGTGGGGGACGCTCTGCTACAGCGGCGTCAGCCTGCCGAACACGGATTACATCGCGGTGGTGATGAGCAGTGGCGTTTTCCAGCAAGTGGCGGTGAGTTTCGCCGGGCCTCCGGCCAATCCTTCGAAAATCGCGCCAACGCCGACCGTCCTGCTGGCCGCGCCGGATGCCGCCCACCCGGCGCAGGCCACGCTCTCGGTGGGCATCACCAATAAGACGGACCCGTGGACGATTTCCATCTTTCCCACCAACCGCACCGGTTCGTGGCTGGCGGCATCGCAATACGCCGGCACGGGACCGGCGCAGATCGCTTTGACCGCGTCGGGCGCGGGGTTCGAGCCGGGGGCGTACCAGGCGACCATTCTGATTCAGTCGCCCAATGCGATCCCGCAAACCGTTGCCGTTCCAGTGATGTTCGTGCTGGGGGGGAGCACTTCGGGGACGACGATTACGAGCGTCGGAAACGCGGCTTGGCTCGCGAGCGCCACGGGGGCGCCAGGGGGGTTGCTGTCGGTCTTCGGCACAAACTTGGCAAACACGACGGCGACCGCGTCCGCGAGTCCGCTGGCGTATTCGCTGGCTGGAGTGACGGCCACCGTAAACGGGCTGCCGGCGCCGATTCTGTACGCCTCTCCCGGCCAGATCAACATCCAGGTCCCGTATGCGGCGGGAGCCGGGCCGGCGGTGCTGGGGATCGACAATAACGGGCAGGTGGCGGGATTCCCGATCCAACTGGCGGACGCGGCGCCCGGCATTTTCGCCGACGCCGGCGGCAATGTAGCCGGTCAAGCCACTGTCACCCAGGGCGGCCTGGCCACGCTCTACTTAACCGGCACAGGCGAAGTTTCGCCGCCGTTGAAGACGGCCTATGCCCCATCCGTGGCCGGATACGAGTTGTTGCAGCCGCTCTCCGTCACGGTGGGCGGAGTGCCGGTATTCATCCAATACGCCGGGCTGGCCCCCCGACAGGTCGGCTTGGCCCAAGTCAACATCATCGTTCCGGCCTCGGTTCCGGTGGGCGCCCAGCCGGTGGTGGTGACGGCGGGCGGGATCGCCAGCGCGGCGGCTACTCTTACCGTGCAGGCGGGGCAGTAGGGGGGAAGACCTCGTGGCGAGGGCCCGCTCGGGTGTCAGATGGCGGGGTGCAACGTGGGTGGCGAGGGCCCGCTCGGGTGTCAGATGGCGGGGTGCAACGTGGCATCGCCCTTCTGCCAGTTGGCGGGGCAGAGTTCGTCGGTCCGCAGGGCGTCCAGCATGCGGAGGACTTCCTGCGTGTTGCGGCCCACCAGGACATCGTTGACCGAGATGAAACGGATGACGTTGTGCGGATCCACCACGAAGGTGGCGCGCTGAGCCACGCCTTCGGCGGGGTCCAGGATGCCCAGCTTCTGGCAGAGTTCGCGTTTGACATCGGCCAGCATGGGGATGGGCAGATCTTTCAAATCGGCGTGGTTCTGGCGCCAGGCCAAATGCACGAATTCGGAATCGGTGCTACAGCCTAGCAACTGCGTGTCGCGATCCTGGAACTCACCGTGGAGCACACCGAAGGCCGCGATCTCGGTCGGGCAGACAAACGTGAAATCCTTCGGCCAGAAGAAATAAACCTTCCATTTGCCGGGATACTCGTTGTCCGAAATCGTCTGGAAAGCCTTTCCTTTCTCGATGCTGACGGTCGCCTGAAGGGAAAAGGCCGGGAACCTGCTGCCAACTCCTAACATGGATGACTCTCCAACTGGCGCTGCTGTATTTTGGTCTGACTTTGGTCTATCTGGGCGGCGAGAATAAAATCGCTCTCGGTCAGGCCATTGATCTTATGGGTCCAGATATGCACATCGACCTTACCCCAAGAGAGGTACAGATCGGGGTGGTGTCGTTCCCGTTCCGCGATGGCGCCCACCTGGTTTACGAAATCGAGGGCGGTCCGGAAATCGGGGAACGGGAAACTCTTCACCAGGTGGTGACCTTGGATCACCTGCCAGCCCGGAACCTGCCGGGCAAACCGCTCGAGGTCCGGACCTTCCAGAGGCGGAACGCCGCCGCGGCAGGGGACGCAATGCTTCTCCTCCAAACCCATCAAGTATCTCCTCGGCCGGATTGGGAATTCCTACAGTCCCGGCACACACCGTGAAAAACCACCTCGTAGCGGCGCACGGCCTGGCCGGCGAGGTTACCGGCCGGCGGCCCGGCGCCTCACTTCATTCCCACGTCCTGGACCGTAGTCTCGACACGGCGCCGAGGAGTGCGTGCGCCACATGGATATCTGAAGCTCTGGGCTGGCGCATGTCTTATCCCTCGGATTCGATCGCCTCCAGAGGCGTTTGCCGGACGCCGCGCATGCGCTCCCACCAATGCTGAAAGCGGTCGAAGTAAAGGTAGACCACCGGGGTTGTGAACAAGGTCAGCGCCTGGCTCATCGCCAGCCCGCCGATGATGGTGATGCCCAGCGGGCGGCGCAGCTCCGATCCTGTGCCCGTGCCGAGCGCCAGGGGCAAAGCGCCCAGCATGGCGGCGAAGGTGGTCATCAGAATAGGCCGGAAGCGCAACAGGCTGGCTTCGAAGATGGCGTCCCGAGGACTCTTGCGGTCGTTGCGCTCGGCAGCCAGGGCGAAATCCACGATCAGGATGCCGTTCTTCTTCACCAGGCCGATCAGCAGGATGATGCCGATCATGGAGATGACGCTGAGGTCGGTGTGGGTGAGGATCAGCGCCAGCAGCGCGCCCACGCCCGCCGAGGGGAGCGTGGAGAGAATGGTGACGGGATGGATGTAGCTTTCGTAGAGGACGCCGAGCATCAGGTACACCGCCGCCAGCGCCGCCGCAATCAAATAGGGTTCGCTGCCGAGCGAATCCTGATAGGCCTGCGCAGTGCCGCTGTACCCGGTCTGGATGGTAGGCGGAAGGCCAATCTTGCGGGCGGCCGCGTCGATGACCAGGATGGCATCGCCCAGCGCCACGCCGGGTTGCAGGTTGAACGAGATGGTGACTGACGGAAACAGACCCTGGTGGTTCACCGACAGCGGAGCCACCGCCGGACCCCAATGGGCGATGGCGCTCAAGGGAACCTGCTGGCCGTTGGGCGCGTGCACAAAGATATCCCGCAAGGTCTGCGGATTCTGCCAGTACTGCGGAGCAGCCTCCATCACCACGTGATACTGGTTCAGCGATTTATACATGGTCGACACCTGCCGCTGGCCGAAGGCATCGTAGAGCGTGTTGTCTAGCAACTGGGGCGAGATGCCGAAGCGGGCGGCGGTCTCGCGGTCGTAGGCGACCATGGATTGCAGGCCGCGGTTCTGCTGGTCGGTGTTGACGTCGACGATGATGGGGAGGCTCTTCAATTGTTGCAACATCTGGGGAGCGTACACGATCAGATCCTGCAGATTGTCGCCCCGCATGGTGAATTGATAGAGTGCGGCGCTGTTCCTTCCGCCCACGCGCAAATCCTGGTTGGCCTGCAAGTAGAGCGTGGCGCCGGGAATTTTTGCCAGCTTCGGGCGCAGGCGCTGCATGATATAGTCAACCGTGATTTTGCGCTCTGCCAGCGGCTTGAGGGATACGAACATGCGTCCCTGATTGATCGTGGCAGCGCCGCCGCCCCCCCCGCCGCCTCCGGTAAAGCCGATGACAGTGTCCGCCGCCGGATCGGCGGCGACGATATTGATCATCTGCAAGAGGGTCTTATCCATGGATTGAAACGACGAGTCCTGATCGGCGAGGATCTGGCCGCTCATGCGTCCGTTGTCCTGCTGTGGAAAGAACCCCTTCGGCACGCGAACGAACAGGTACACATTCAGGCCAATGGTGGCCAACAGAACGAGCAGGGTCACAAACGAATGGCGGAGCACCACCGAGAGCGCCTTGCCATAAAGACGCACGTTCCAGTCGAAGGCGTCTTCGAATAACCGGTAAAGCCGCCCATGGGATTCATGCTGCCTCAACAGGTGGGCGCACATCATGGGCGTGGCGGTCAGCGAGACCACCATGGAGACTAAGATGGCTGCCGAAAGGGTGACGGCGAATTCGCGGAGGAGGCGGCCGACAATCCCTCCCATCAGCAGCAGCGGGATGAACACCGCCACCAGCGAAACGCTCATGGTGACCACCGTCGACCCGATTTCCTGGGCGCCCTTCAGGGCGGCGACGAACGGGCCGAGGCCGGCCTCGAGGTAGCGCGTGATGTTTTCGATCACCACGATGGCGTCGTCCACCACGAAGCCGGTGGAGATGGTGAGGGCCATCAGGGAGAGGTTGTCGAGGCTGTAGCCGCACAGGTACATGACGCCGAAGGTTCCCAACAGCGATACCGGAACCGCGATGCTGGGAATGAAGGTGCTGCGGACATTCTTGAGAAAGACGAAGACCACCAGGACCACCAGGCCCACCGAGATCACCAAAGTTCTCTCCACATCGTGCACCGAGGCCCGGATGGTCTGGGTCTGGTCCATAGCCACGTGCAGGTCGATCGAGGCGGGAATGGAGGCGTGGATTTGCGGCAGCACGGCGCGCAGGCGGTCCACGGTATCGATAATGTTGGCGCCCGGCTGGCGGAAGATGATGACCAGCACGGAAGGCTTGCCATTGGCGTATCCGGAGTTGCGGAGGTCTTCCACCGAATCGACCACGTCGCCGACGTCGGAGAGCCGCACGGACATGCCGTTGTGATAGGTGATCAGCAGTGGCTTATAGTCGACGGCATTGAACAACTGGTCGTTGGCGCCCACTTCCCACATGATCCGTTGATCGGAGAAGTGTCCCTTGGGCGTGTTGGCATTGGCCGAGGCCAGGGCTGTGCGGACCTGCTCGAGGCCGATGCCGTATTTGTTCAACGCGGAGGGATTCAGCTCGACCCGCACGCCGGGAAGCGCACTCCCTCCCACACCCACCTGCCCCACGCCCTGAACCTGCGCCAGTTTCTGCGCCATGATGGTGGACGCGGCGTCGTACATCTTGCCCTTGCCCAACACGTTGGAGGTGAGCGCGAGCATGAAGATGGGGGAATCGGCGGGATTCACCTTGCGGTAAGTGGGGTTGCTGGGGAGATTGGTCGGCAGGTAACCGCGGGCGGCGGCGATGGCTGCCTGCACGTCCCGCGCGGCGGCGTCGATGTTGCGGTTCAGGTCAAATTGCAGAGTGATGCTGCACGATCCGAGCGTGCTCGAAGAGGTCATCTCGGTGACGGCGGCGATGCGCCCGAATTGACGCTCCAGGGGAGTGGCCACCGACGATGCCATGGTCTCCGGACTGGCGCCCGGCAGGCCGGCGCTTACCGAGATGGTCGGAAAGTCCACCTGCGGCAGAGGAGATACCGGGAGAATGCGGAATGCCACCGTGCCGGCCAGGGCAATGGCGACGGTGAGAAGGGTGGTGGCAACCGGCCTATGAACAAACGGCGAGGAAATATTCATGGCGTCACTCCGCGGGAACGGTGGCCAGGCCGACGCTCGATGCCGTGCGCCCCGAGACGCGCCGGGCCAGCCGGTCGAAGAACAGATAAATCACCGGCGTGGTGAAGAGGGTCAGCATCTGGCTGATGAGCAGGCCGCCGATCATGGTGATGCCGAGCGGCCGGCGCAACTCCGACCCCGTGCCGGTGCCGAGAGCCAACGGTACAGCGCCGAGCAACGCGGCCATGGTGGTCATCATGATGGGGCGGAAGCGCAACAGACAGGCCTGGTAGATGGCGTCGATGGGTTGCAGGCCCTCCTTGCGCTCGGAATCCAACGCAAAATCGATCATCATGACGCCGTTCTTGTTCACAATTCCGATCAGCAGGACGATGCCGATCAGCGAGATCACGCTGAAATCCTGGCCGGTGACGTTGAGCGCCAGCAGCGCGCCCACACCGGCTGAGGGAAGCGTGGACAGAATGGTGATGGGATGGATGTAGCTCTCGTAGAGCACGCCGAGGACGATGTATTCGGTCGCCAGCGCCGCCAGAATCAGTAACCACTCGTTGGCCAGGGAGGCCTGAAATGCCTGGGCCGTGCCCTGAAACGCAGCTTGAATGCTGGGCGGCAATCCGATCTCATCCGTGACGTTATTCACCGCATTCACGGCATCGCCCAGCGAAGCGTGGGGAGCCAGATTGAAGGAGAGCGTGATCACCGGGAACTGACCCTGATGGTTTACGGTGATGGGGACGGCAATGTTCTCCAGGTGGGTAAAGGCGCTCAGCGGAATCTGGCCTCCCGTGGGGAATACGGCGGCGGACGCGATGGAGCTACTCCCCGATGGGCCACTAGCCAGGGCCGCACCGGCGGTGTTGGCGGCTGTGGTGGCGGCGGAACTGGAGTTGGTGGGCCCTTGCGAAAGCGACGAGGTGGACGAACCGCCCGCCACCAGGCCCGCGGCGCTCGTGGTGGATCCCGCGCCCGTCCGGATGAACAGATTGCGCAGATCGCCCGGATTCTGCCGGAACGAGGGACTCACTTCGAGCACCACGTGGTACTGATTGAGCTGCGTGAAGATGGTGGATACTTCCCGCTGGCCGTAGGCGTCGTAAAGGGTCTGGTCGATGGTGGAGGGCGTAATTCCCAACCGCATGGCCGTGTCGCGGTCGAATACCAGCTTGGCGCGCAGGCCCTGCACCTGCTGGTCGGTGGCCACATCGCTCAGCTTGGGCAGCTCCCGGAGCCGGGCCAGCATTTTGGGCGCATATACGTTCAACTCGTCCGCGCTGGGGTCTTCGAGGGTGTATTGGAACTGCGTGCGGCTGACGCGATCTTCCACCGTCAGGTCTTGCACCGGCTGCATGAACAGAGTGGTGCCGGCCACTTCCGCCAGGCGCGGCTGCAGGCGGCGAATCACGTCGCTGGCGCCGATTTTGCGATCGGCCAGCGGTTTGAGGTTGATCAGAATGCGGCCGCTGTTCAGGGTGGTGTTGGTTCCGTCGATGCCGATGAAGGAGGAGAGATTCTCCACAGCCGGATCGGTCAGAATCACCTTGGTGAGCCGCTGCTGGAGCGATGACATTTCGGGAAACGAGACCGTCTGCGCCGCTTCCGAAACGCCCTGGATGACGCCGGTATCCTGGATGGGGAAAAAGCCCTTGGGGATGGCGTAGAACTGGTAGCACGTGAGGGCCAGGGTTCCGACCGCCACCAGCAGGGTCACGGTTTGCCATTTCAGCACAAACCGCAACATCCTGCCGTAGAGCGCGATCACCGCCGTGAAGGCGTGTTCCGAGGCGCGGAACAGGCGTCCCTGGTCGGCCTGCGGTTTGTGCTTCAGCAGCTTCGCGCACATCATGGGCGTCAGGGTGAGCGATACCACGGCGGAGACCAGAATGGTGACGGCCAGGGTAACGGCGAATTCGCGGAAGAGCCGGCCGACGATGTCGCCCATGAACAGCAGCGGAATGAGCGTCGCGATCAGCGACACCGTCAGAGAGATGATGGTGAAGCCGATTTGCTCGGCGCCACGCAAGGCCGCCCGCAGAGGCGGCTCTCCCTCTTCGATGTAGCGCGTGATGTTCTCGATCATCACGATGGCGTCGTCCACCACGAAGCCGGTGGAGATGGTCAGCGCCATCAAGGTGAGGTTGTTGAGGCTGTAACCGAGCACGTACATAACCCCGAACGTGCCTACCAGAGAAAGCGGAACTGCCACGCTGGGGATGATGGTCGCCGAAAGATTGCGCAGGAACAGGAAGATCACCATGACCACCAGCGCCACGGTCAGACACAGCTCGAACTCGACATCCTCCACCGAGGCGCGGATGGTGTTGGTGCGGTCGGTGAGGATGCTGACCTGAATCGACTTCGGCAGCGTGGAGGTGAGCTGCGGCAGCAACAGCTTGATGCGGTCCACCACCTGGATGATATTGGCGCCGGGCTGCCGTTGGATGTTCATGATTACGGCCGGAACGTCGTTCATCCAGGCGGCCTGGCGGGTGTTTTCGACATCGTCGATCACGTCGGCAACCTTGGTGAGCTTGACCGGCGCGCCGTTGCGGTAAGCCACGATCAGGGGCCGGTAGTCGTCCGAGGAGAGCAACTGGTCGTTGGCGCCGATCTGGTAGTCCTGGTGCAGGCCGTCGAAATTGCCCTTGGCCTGGTTCACGTTGGCGGCCACGATGGCGCTGCGAAGGTCCTCCAGGTTGAGGCCGTAGGAGGCCAGCATGGTGGGGTTTGCCTGGATGCGCACGGCCGGCTTTTGTCCGCCGCTGATGCTGACCAGGCCCACGCCGGGCAGTTGCGAGATCTTGGGGGCCAGGCGGGTGTCGGCCAGGTCCTCGACGTGCGAGAGCTGTTCGGTTTTGGAAGTCAGGGCCAGCGTCAGAATGGGCGTGTCGGCCGGATTGGTTTTGGCGTAAACCGGCGGGACCGGAAGGTCCGAGGGAAGAAAGGTCCCGGCAGCGTTGATGGACTGCTGCACTTCCTGCTCGGCCACGTCGATCGAGAGGCTGAGATTGAATTGCAGGGTGATCACCGAACTTCCATCGGAGCTGGTGGACGTCATCTGCTGCAAGCCCGGCACCTGGCCGAACTGCCGCTCCAGAGGCGCGGTGACCGAAGACGCCATCACATCCGGGCTGGCGCCGGGATAGAACGTAATCACCTGGATGGTGGGATAGTCCACCTCGGGCAGCGCGGAGACGGGCAATTGCTTATACGCCACGCCTCCCGCCAGCAGGATGCCGATCATGAGGAGGGACGTCGCTACCGGCCGGAGGATGAACGTCCGGGACGGACTCACTTCTTCTTCCCTCCGGATTTGCCGCCCGACTTGCCATCGGCCTGATCGTCGGCCATTTGCACTGTGACGGGGGTCCCTTCCTGGAGCTTGTCGACGCCCGTCATGACCAGCACGTCGCCGGGGTCTACTCCGCCGGCGATCTCGGTCGAATCGCCTTCGACGACGCCCGGCGTGACCTGCTTGACGGTAACCGTGTGGTCGTCCTTGACCGCGTAAACATAGGTGGTACTGGAGGTTCGCTGGATGACCGCGGTGGGCGCCAGGGTGACGCCGTACTTCTCCTCCACCAGCAGGCGCACGTTGACAAACTGGTTGGGGAAGAGCAGGTTGGCGCTGTTGTCGAAATTGGCGCGCAGCCGGAGAGATCCCGTGGTTGGATCGATCTGGTTGTCCACCGTCGCCAGCGTCCCGGTGCCGATTTTCGTGGTGTTCCCGCGGTCCCAGGCTTCGGCCGTCAAGTGCTGCCCGGCGGCCAATTTACGGAGCACCACCGGAAGATCGTCCTCGGCCACGGTGAAAATGACGCTGATAGGCTGGATTTGGGTGATCACCACCAGGGCGTTGGTGTCGGTGGCATGTACGATATTGCCCGGATCCACCAGCCGCAGCCCTACCCGTCCGGTAATGGGAGCGGTGATCTGACAGTAAATCAGGTCCAGTTTGGCGTTATCGATCTGGGCCTGGTCGGTTTTCACCACGCCTTCGGACTGCGCGACGGTCGCCTTCTGGGTGGCCAGTTGCTGTTCCGGAATGGCGTTCTGCGCCAGCAGCGTGGTGTAGCGATCCAGATCGACGCGAGCGTTATTGAGGGTGGCCTGGTCCCGAGCCAGTTGCCCTTCCGCCTGCTCCAGCATGACTTGGTAGGGCCGCGGATCGATTTCCAGCAACAGATCGCCCTCGTGTACCATGTCGCCTTCCTGGTAGTGGACTTTCATCAACTGGCCGTCCACGCGGCTCTTTATCATGTCCGTGTATACGGGGGTCACCGAGCCGAGGCCGGTGATGTAGACGCCGATGTCGCCCTTGCGGGCCTTGGCCGCCACCACCGGGACGACGCCCGATCCCCCCTTTTTGCCCTCCTTGGAGGGCGCACTCGATCCAGTGGAGGCCATGGAGCCGGCCTTGGGACCGAAATACCAGACGCCGGCGGCTAATAAAACGAGAACCGGCAGCCACAACCATCGCCGGCCTGATCGCCGCCTTTCCGCGGGTTTCGTCGCTGTGGGCGCAACCGGCCCGCCCGGCTCCACGGCGGGTGGCTTCGTCACCGGAGGTGCGTTCAGCCCGCCCGGCTCCATAGCTGGAGGTGCCTTTTCTTTCATTTCACAACCCGCTGCATGTCTTCGCGATGCCCTCGAAACAACATAACTCTTTTAAGCATAAATCGCGAGGCGCTCCGAACAACATAGCTCTTCTGAGCATGCAGCGTTCCCCCGGCGGCGCGAGAAGGTATGGTCGCGCACGCGCGCGAAACCTGTCGAGCCGTCTGGGTCGAGGCGGGGCCGGCCACGCTTCCGGCCACCCAGGCCCCACCGGAATCCCCCGGCGACGAATCATTCTACAACACAACGCCAGGTCGGAACACCATCGGCCTTCTCTGCCTGTCGGAGCAAAGTGGAGTTCCGGTCCGGCAAAGTAGAAAGTTCCGGTTCCAGACGGCGGCGCCAGCGCACAGCCTGCCATTCCCTCATCTCAGGTGCTTGCTTCACGCATCGCGGCCGGGCCCCGTCAAGGCCGCGCCGGGGTTGCGCGCCGAAGGGCAGCCTTGACGGGTGGCCGCGATGCAAGACAATGTCCTTCGAGGGAATGGCAGGGAACAGCGACAAGATAGCAACATCCGATACTCGTCTGAAACCGGAACTTTCTACTTTGCCGCGACAATCGGTCTTCTCTGCCTCCTCCACCTTCTCTGCCTCCTCCGCGAGACCTCCGCGCCCCGGCGGCGAGGCATGGCAATTTCGCGCATGGCCGACCCGCCGTGACACGTTCGCGCCCTCGCGGGCCGCCTTCCGCCAGGCTGTGTGCGGCATGAGACGCGCTCTCGGCCAAGGGTGTTGCGAACCATGAAACCCGCCGTGCTGGCCGCTCTGGCAATCCCGCTATCTCTGGCCGCCGCCCCGCCGCCAGGGATGCATTTGGGCCTGGGAGCCGCCCAGCGACTTGCGCGGATTGCCTCCACCGCGGGCGTGGCCTTCCCCGGATGCAACCGCTTCGGCTGGCTCCCGAGTCCTACCGCATGGCCACTTCGAGCCGGGAATTTGCCGCGGGCGGAACGACGGTAGGGCGGGCGGCCCGCCGGATCGGCGTCGTCGGCGTCAGGGCCCGCTTTTTTTCACCTCGCGCCTGGAGTATATTTCTAGAGACCCATTCTCTATGCGGAAAACGACAGCTTCCTTCATTACCGTGGCACTGGCGGGTTCGGCCCTCATGGCCATCGCGCAGACTCCCGTCCCCCAGACACCACCGCCTCCTGGGCAACCGCCGACGCAGCCGGCTGCGGGACGTGGGGGGAGAGGGGGCTTCCAGCAGCCCATGCCGCCAGGTCCCAATCCCAATTCGCAATACCGTCTGGGGCCGGATTCGATGCCTCAGGAAGGCGTGCCCAAAGGCGAGATCCGCGGGCCGTACACGATTCCGAGCAAGGTTTATCCGGGGACGCAGCATACGTATTGGGTGTACGTCCCGGCGCAGTACGATCCGGCGTCGCCGGCCAGCCTGATGGTCTTCCAGGACGGCCAGGCCTTCAAGGATGAGAACGGCGACTTGCGGGCGCAGAATGTCATGGATAATCTGATCTACCGGCGCGAGATTCCGGTGATGCTCGGAGTGTTCATCAATCCGGGCCGCCGGCCGGATCAAGTTGAACCCAGCCCGCAGACCGGTTGGGGCGATGGGACCACCAACCGCGGCATCGAGTACAACACGCCCGACGACAAATACGCCCGCGTGATTACCGAAGAGTTGATGCCGGAGCTTTATAAGGAGTACAACATTTCGAAGGACCCGGAACAGCATGGGATCGGAGGATCGAGCTCCGGCGCCATCGCCGCGTTCGCGGTGGCGTGGGAGCGCCCTAACGATTTCCGGAAGGTGCTGAGCAGTGTGGGCAGCTTCGTCAATCTGCAAGGCGGCTATGTGTATCCGGAGCGCGTCCTGGCCAGCGAGAAAAAGCCCATTCGCGTGTTCCTGTGCGATGGGCGGAACGATAACCGGGGCGTCGGCCGTAACGGGTACGACGAGAAACGCGATTGGTTCTTTCAGAATGTCCGGCTGATGAAGGCTCTCACGCAGAAGGGGTATGACGTGAACTACTCGTGGGGCATGAACCTTCACGGGCAGAAATTCAGCGGCATGATTCTGCCGGATATGATGCGCTGGCTGTGGCGCGACGGCCCCGTTTCCACCGATCCCAACGACATGGTGGAGCGCAGCTTCCGCCAGCCCGCGGGGAAAAAGTCCCCGGAGACCCCGCAGAAACAGTGACCGCCCCGCGGCGCAGGATCTCAGCCGCCGGGGTAGAGCGAGGTGAATCATGCGTAGATCGATTGCGGCTCTTGGCCTGTTATTGCCCCTGGCCTCGATCGCCCAACGCCCGTGGCAGGAGATCACGTTCCCATCGCTGGGCGAAGTGGCCTCCCACTTTCGCACGCCGCCTCGTGAATACGGTGCCATTCACTGGGCGATCTGGGGCGGCGAGCTGACGCGCGAAAGGATCGTCCGCGAGTTCGACTCCTTGACGCGATCGGGTATCTACGTCGTCAACTTCGGCCCCGCCCGCGGCATGCAGCCGAAGTATCTCTCACCCGAGCATCTGGCGCTGACCAAGTTCGCGGTGGAGGAGGCGGCCAAACGCGGCATGAAGGTCTGGCTCGCCGACGAAGGCAGCTATCCCAGCGGTTTCGCGGGCGGCCAGATCTCGGAGGATTATCCGCAACTCCGCATGCAAGGCATTGTCGCCGACATCCGCATCAGCGTAGCTCCGGGACAGACCATCTCGATGCCAGCGCCTCCGGATACGCTGGCCGCGACGATTGTGAGTTCCGCGGGAGGCGGCGGGCGGGGCGCCGCTAACCCTGCGCCCTCGACCAGCGAGCCGCTGGCCATCGCGGACGGCAGGATCGTATGGACTGCGCCTCCCGAAGGCCGGCGCGAAATCGTTCTGATCCGGCACGTGTTTCGCAGCTCTCCCACCCGCTATATCAACCGCGCCGATGGGACTTACTCGAAGGACAGTCTTTACTCGCTGATCGACTATCTCAATCCGGAAGCCACGCGGGCGTTCCTGAAAACCACTCATGAAGTGTACAAAGATCTCTTTGGCGGCGAATTCGGCAAGACGGTGCTTGGCTTCTTCGGCGACGAGCCGGATTACACCGGGTTCATGCCGTGGACGCCCACTCTCCTCGAACAGTTCCGGCAAGCCAAGGGGTACGATCTGCAGCCGTATCTTCCGGCCCTGTTCGCCCCCCAAATGACTCCCGAGGCATGGCGCGTGAAGGCCGACTACTGGGACGTGTGGAGCGGGATCTTCAGCAAGAGCTTCTTCGGCGTGCAGGCGGAATGGTGCGCCAAAAACAACCTGGAGTATCTGGTACACCTGAACCATGAGGAGTTGATGCTGAATCTTTCCCGCGGCGAGGATCTGATCCGCAATGAAGGCGACTTCTTCCGCGACATGCGCTACGTGGAGGTTCCCGGCGTCGATAATCTCAGCCAGTTACGTCCCGAATTGGTGAACCGGGAAGACGCTGCCGCTTACTCGGTCAATAATAACTTCCCTAAACTGGCGTCTTCGGCCGCCCACCTGTTCGGAAGGCCCAAGGCCTGGACCGAGGAGGGCGGCGGCCTGGGAGTCGAGGGAAAGTTCCAGTTGGATTACCAGCTTGTGGAAGGCATGACGGCCATGCAGTTGCAAGGCGCGCTGGGCCGCGGCGGGGCGCCCGCGAGCGGGGTGGCCGCGAGCGGGGTGCCCGCGAGCGGGGTGCCCACGAGCGGGGTGCCCACGAGCGGGGTGCCCGCGAGCGGGGTGGCCGCGAGCGGGCCCGGCTCGGCGGCGGGAAATCCGGAGCCGTCTCCGGCGTTCCCTCTCCTTGCCGCCTATACCAACCGGGCCGGTTACCTGATGTCGATCGGCCGCCCCGCCGCGCAGGTCGCTCTCTATCATCCCGCCAGCAGCATGTGGCTCGGCGACGAGGATGCGGACCGGAGCACAACCAGACTGTCGAAGGAGTTACTCGAACATCAGATCGACTTCGATTACATGGACGAGCAGTCCCTGAGTTCTGTCGCGACCCTCGAGAAGGGCGGTTTTCGAAACCTGAGCGGCCAGGTCTACCGCGCCGTGATCGTCCCATCGTCGTCGGTGATCTCCCGCGCATCGCTCGACCGCCTGCGCGCCTTCGCGGCTTCGGGCGGCAAGGTCGTATTCGCCGGTAAGACGCCCGGCATGGTCTTGGAGACGACATTCTTGCAGCTTGGTCTGAGCCCAGGCGCAACGCCCGACCTGGGCTTCGCCGCGCACGAGCCTTCTAGCGCCATCACGGCCGCCGTGATCGCGGCCTTGCCAAAGCCGGATTTCGCTCTGGATCGGCCGTGCCCCGCGATCCGATACACTCACCGGAGCTGGCGCGATGGGGAACTGTATTTCATTTTCAACGAGAGCAACCTGGAGCAGAGCCGCGTTGCCAGGATCGATGGCCACGGGCAGGCGCAGATTTGGGACCTCGCGACAGGCCTCATTCATCCGGTGCGGGACGCCTCTCCACAACCCGATGGCGTCGAACTGCCTCTCGTGCTCGCGCCCTACGAGGCAAGAGTCGTGGTGGTGGGGCCGATGCCGCCGGCGCCGGATGTCTCCGGTCCGGCGCCGTCGCTCGGAACGCGGCAATCCATTCTGGACCTGGCCGGCGATTGGTCGCTGCAAGTGGACGGTAAGAGCCTCACGACTCCGCTGAAATCGTGGCAGGACCTGGGGGTCGCCAACATCGCGGCGCCGGCGTTATACAGGAAGGAGTTCACGCTGGACGCGAACGGGCGCGCAGGGCGGTTGTGGCTGGAGTGCGGCGACGTCCGCGATTACGCCCGCGTCCGGCTGAATGGAAAGGACCTGGAAGCGCACGCCTGGCAGCCCTACCGGTGGGAAATCACCAGCGCCGTGAAAGGCGGTTCCAATATGTTGGAAATTGAGGTTCGGTCCACGCCGGCCGGACGTGGACCGGCTCCCGTCCCCGCAACTCCTGGAGCTGCGCCGGCGCCGGGCAGGGGAACCATTTCTCCTCAAGTGTCCGGATTGCTGGGGCCGGTGCGATTGGTGAGCTACCAGTAGGATGAAGGGCGCGGAGACTGGCCTGCGAAAGCGCGGTTTTCAGGTTGTGGAACGCCCTTTCAATTTTCGAAAGATGGTGGGAAACCGGCCCGCGCGCCGGCTTGGGCCGTCGGACGATGGCGCCGGATTCACACCGGCGGCGGCACGGGACTGGGAATACCCGCCATCCGCTCAGATCCGCAAACTATTTTTCTTGCCCTGCCGCGCACGGGAGACACGTTTGGCTATCAAAGCCAGGACAATCAGCCCGCCTCCGATGAGGGGCGCGGGTTCCGGCTCCGGAGCACCATTTGGTGGATCGTTCATCAGCGAAAGCCCGTCCACGAACAATCCGGTGTTATCGTTGACCGCCAAAACCACGCTCGCGATGCGGCCGTCCGGATCGTAAAACTGAATTACGGGAGCGTCGTTGCACGGCACCGGAGGGATATTGGTCAGGGTAGCGCAAGTCCCGCCGACCCCCGTTCCGTTGGTGTCGAGTTGATACACCCCGAGCAGGTCGCCCGAAGAATCGTAAGCGTCCAAGGTGGCGATGAAATCCGCATTGGTGGCGCTGCTCACTTGGAAGGCCACGCCGTCCAGCAACTGGTTGAAACTGAAGGTCATCTCCGCATTAGAGGATCCCGTGCCCACAGCGCCTAACAAGGGATCGCCGAACTGATACGGATAATTGTTGGGGCCATAAGGCGCGGTACCAGTATCATAGCTGGGCGCGTTGAATTGTCCACCGAACGTGTTGATCCCGGGAAAACCGTTGGCCGTAGTGGGTGATACCCAAGCACTTCCATCCCAGGCATAATCCGTGTTGTCGGCGCGCTCAAGCGTCAGGTTCG
Organism: Bryobacteraceae bacterium; assembly: GCA_052144935.1. GTDB lineage: Bacteria > Acidobacteriota > Terriglobia > Bryobacterales > Bryobacteraceae > JOPF133. Next base: position 22,489 of record JBKQPR010000335.1, on the reverse strand, counting down.
TTGTGACGCCGATCTGGACACCATCAGCCGACGTAACGTTAACGGATTGCCCCAGATTGCTGGCTGTCGGATTGATGGCCTCTCCCAATCCGCCGGAACTCACGGGCGCGCCCCAATTCAGGACATCGGCCGAAACGAAGGTTTGCCCGCAGGCTGTGCTCCCTAAAGGGCCGCTTCCGGTGGACACCGTGCAGAGCGCCGAACTTGCCCTTAGCACTCCGACACATCCGCTGAACAGCAACAATGCCGATAGCGTTCGCATGCTCACCGCACAGAACCTGCGTTAAGTCTAAAACCAGCACTCACCCGTTACAAGTGAAAAATATGTCGTCTATGGCGTCTTTGGTTGGTTCCCGACAATTTCGGTAAAAAAGAGTACATTCCCCGTTTTGCGGGTACTTTGGGATGTAACAAAACTCCTTGTTCCGGCTCTGGGCGCACAGTTGGAAGCCGAAACGTGTGCGGGATTTCTACTGCTCGGGACGCCGCACGCGCTCGTAGGCCGTCTTCAAATACTTGGTGGCCTCGACATCGGCGCCCTGGGTGGTGTCCTTCGTGCGAAGGGCCAGATTGTACTCGTTGACAGCCCGGTCGCGCTGGCCGGTGACGTCGAAAATCATGCCCAGGTGGATGTGCGACCAGACTTCGGTCCATTTGGGGGTCAAATCGCCGTTAAGGGCCTCGCGGAAGTCGTTGGCGGCCTGCTGCCAGTTCTGCTGCAGGAATTCGACCTCCGCCATGCGATAGCGGGCCAGAGAGCTGCTGTGATTGGTCTCGAGCGCCTTCTGGTACTCCTTCATGGCATCGCCGAACTGGCTCAATTGCATGTATTGCTCGCCGCGGCGGATGGCCACCGCCACGCGCATTTGAGAGCTCAGGCGGAGCACCCGGTTGTTGGGGTCGATGACGATATTCTTGGGCTTGCCGAAGGTGTCGACCTCGAATTCGGAGGATGTGCCCACCACTTCCACGGTCTTCGTCTCGGGATTGCCTTCGGTCTCAATTCTCAAAGTGACGGGCATGCGGAAGGTGTCCAGATCCTGGGCAATCTGGCCCATCACGCGGAAGCCCTTCTTCTCCCCTCCCACGCGCAAAATGGTGTATTTCAGGGTGAACTGCGGGGTGCCGCTGGATTCGATCCACTCGATGAAGAACCAGCCCAGTTGCTTCCCGGAGGTGGCTTCCGCGACCTGGCGGAAATCGTCCGTATTGCCGGTTTTCCAGGAGTACTTCTCGACGTAGGCCTTCAGCGTAGCGAAAAACTTGTCGTCGCCCATCACCTGGCGCAGCATATTTAACACCGAGGCGCCCTTGCTCCCCGTGAGGGCCCATAGCTCGGGGGAATAGTCCTCCAGGCGCGCGGACTGAATGATGGGCACCGTGTCGATGGTGAGGGAATCCACCATCACGTCGCTGGCTGCCGACTCCATGGCCGCTGCGCCGGCGCTGTGCTCCGCCCAGAGCAGTTCCGAATAGGTCGCTATCCCGTTCTCCAGCCACAAATGATTGCGGGTGGTGGGCGATAACAGATCCTCCCACCACTGGCGGGAGATCTGGTTGGCCAAAAGCTTCGAAACCACCTGTTTGCCGATCGCGCGGGGCGAGAGGAAGATCATCCCGGGCGCGGAATAGCCGTTGGGTGCGTCGGCTTCAGTTTCTACTACCGTAAGATTGGCATAGGGAGGCAGGCCGTAGACCCCCGTGAAATACGACATCATCCGTCCGGCCTCCTCGCCATAGGGCTGGGCCATTTCGGCCTCCGGCCCGCGAAAGTACAGGGCCGTGGTAACCCCTTCGGAGGGGACCTTGGTGGGCTGTTCCTTGACTACCGCCAGGCTGCCGGGGAAAGACGGGTGGGTAAAGTGGAAATCGAAGATATTCTTATCGCCCTCCGTCTGGTGCGAATCGATGCCGCTGGCCAGCACGGTGTAGCCCATGGGAACCACCACGTGCAGGTCGGCCGCGAACCGATCGGTCGAGTAGCCGCTTACCGGAAACCAGCGCGACGGATAGAGCAGAAAAGCGAATTCCGGATGGATGGCGGCGAATTTGATGCCGTATACCGGCGAATCCTCCTGCCCCGTGAGGTGGCCATCGTAATAAAAGGTGATGGTAACGGGCTGGCCCTTGGCCAGCGGCTGGTCGAAGCTGACCCGTTCGGTGAAATCCTGCTGGTTGCGGGAAGCGGGAATCTGTTTGCCCTTGTCGTCCAACACGCGCGACACGTTGAGCGCATTATTGAGCTCGAAAGTGGCCGACGTGATGCCATCGTCGATGGGGAGGAACCGGATGGTGGTTTTGGCCGCCAGCAACTGCGTATTGGGGCTGATCTCGGCCTCGATGGTGTACTGTTCCACGTCGATGCGGGAGGCGGAGGAGGCGCGGCGGTCCTGGGCGGCGGCGGGAATCACGGCAGTGAGCAGCCCTAGCCCGGCGGCGAGCCCGACGGCAAGCGCGACGGTAAGCCCGGCGCGGGAAGCAAACGAATCACGAAACATGTGCAAATTGTCCTTCCAGAATATCTTGAACGATCAAGGCCGCCCGCGCGGGAGCGGATAGCGGCGAGGACTGGGATAGCTTGCGGCGGACCTCCGCCAGGCCGGCGCACATTTCCGTGCGGGCGGCGGAATCGCCGAGCAGGCGGGCAGCTTCGCCCGCCAGCGCCGCGCCGGTCATCTGCGATTGCATCAGCTCGGGCACGATCCGGCGGCCCGCGATGAGGTTCACCATGGAGTAAAAAGGCACTCGCACCAACAACTTACCGGCAATCCAACTGGGCGTCGAGACGCGGTAGAAGGTCACCATGGGGGTTCCCAGCAGGGCAGCTTCCACGGTGACCGTCCCGCTGGCCGCGAGAGCCAGATCGGCGTGCGCCATGGCATCCCAGCTTTCCCCTTCAATGACCTGAACAGGTGCGCTTCCCACAAATTTCCTAAAAAAGTCCACCCCGGTTGTGACCGATGCCGGGAGCACCAGGTTTACGGCCCGCTCGCGGTATAACCGCTCGGAGGCATCCAGGAGCGCGGGCAGATGGCGTAAGGCTTCCCCTTTACGGCTACCCGGTAGTATCGCTATTAATGGACGGCCCGCCGCCAACCTGTGTTTCCGAAAAAACTCGTCCTTGCCCAAGGCCGGCGCGGCCAGGCCGGCCAGGGGATGGCCGATGTAGGTGGCGCGCACGCCCTGGCGCAGGAAAAACTCCTCCTCAAACGGGAAGATGCATAGCAGGCGATGGATATTCCGGCGCATCTGAGGGATGCGTCCTCTCCGCCACGCCCAGGCCTGCGGCGCCACCAGATACACTACCGGGATGCCCATTTGGTGCAGCCGGTGGGCCGCCCGGAGGTGGAAATCCGGCGAATCGGTCAGGATGGCGACATCCGGCCGCCATTCTTCGGCCGCGCGAATCAGCTTGCGGTACTCCCCGTAAATCCGCGGAATGTGGGACATCACTTCGAGCAGGCCCACCACGGCCAAGTTGGCGGAGTCGACCACCGTCCGGACGCCGGCGGCGCGCAGGCGCGGTCCGGTGCAGCCGGAGAAGCTGGCGGACGGGATCCGGCGGCGGATTTCTTCGACCACCAGGGAGGCATACAAATCGCCCGATGCTTCACCCGCCGAGACCAGGATTTTTCGGTTCATCCAACACAAGTTTAACTTGCAGCCCTGTTACAATCGAACCACGAGAATGTCCACCGAAGCCGAACGAACCAAAGTGACCGTGGAAGAGTTGGCCAATCGCTTTCGCGACGACATGGTTCCTCTGAGCACTAAATTGTCGTATTTTTCCACTCTACCGATGGCGGAAGAAGACCTGCGGCAATATGTAAACGACCCGATCGCGGCGATTTCGCCGGCCATCCACGCGACGCTTCCGCGCCTGGCCGTGATTCTGGCCCCGTACCTGGAAAAGGGCAATGGGAAGGACGGCGACAGCGTCACCTTCGAGCGGCCGGCGGAGGCCCGCCAGGTGGCCTGCTCGCGGCGCCAGGTGGGCGATCTGACGGTGCTGGCGTTCGGCGTGAAGGATATCGAAGTGGCCGACTTCCATTATCAGTTCTACAGCTCGCTGGCCACGGTGGTCGCCGATCGCTGGCCAGCCGAAATCCAGGAGCGCTTCTACCGCACCATCCGCGAGGAATTGAGCACCGAGGTGCACGGTGAGGTAGACGAAAAGAGCTGGCATTTGAAGCAGGCGCTGCTGCGGCGGCAGACCAACGTGCGCAAGGAGACCAAGCTGTTCCGCGAGTATGCGCGCCAGGCCTTCGAAGACACCCTGACGCTGTACCTGCACGGGACCTGCTGTGACATCGATGTGGAGACCGGCCCGCGCCAGATGCCCAGCCGGTATTTGCGCCGCCGCCTGGAACTATTGGTGTCGGTATTCCCGCCGCCCGAAGGGTACGCGGTGCTGCCGGAGCAGTTGAAGGGCCGCTGAATTCAGCTCCCTCCTCCTCCATTGGAGCCGCGGCCCCGCAGGAAGGCTTCGAGCAGTCCTTCGATCCGATGCATGGCGGCCTCGTGTTCGGCGCGCCAAGCCTCGTGTTCCGCGCGCCAGACTTGGCGTTGGGCCTCCGCAGCCTCGTGGGCAGCCTCGTTGGCGGCGAGCCAAGCCTCGTGTCTGGCTATTGCGGCCTGGTGTTCGGCGAGCCACTTTTCGTGGCGGGCTATGGCCTTGGTCTGCTCGACGAGCCACTCGTCATGGTCCACGATCATGCGGGCGTGGCGTTCCTGGATGGCGGCCGTGACGGCTGCGGCATCCTGAAGCTGCTGGAGTACCTGTTCCATGCCCATGGTTGTTCTATTCTTCCACACTCGGGATTGAGTGCGGAAGTGTTTTGGGACCCCCTGGCTACGCGCCCGCCATGGCCCGGCGCGGCTCGAAAGTGTAACCGAACCCGCGCACGGAGTGGAGCAGGATGGGGCTGCCGGGGTCGGTCTCGATCTTCTGGCGCAGGCGCAGCACGTACACGTCGACGGCGCGGTCGGTGATGGCACGGTCCTGACCCCATACCGCGTTCAGCAACTGTTCGCGGCTGAACACTATGCCGGGACGGCTCATCAGAAACTCGAGCAGCCGGAATTCGGTGGCCGTCAGCGCCAGCGTAGCGCCCTTCAGACGCACCTGGCGGCTGGACGAATCCAACTCTAGGCCGGCCGCCTCCAGGACCCGCGCGGGGACGCTCTGCGATCCGGCCGTGCCGCGGAACTGCAACTTGATGCGGGCAATCAGCTCGCGCACGAAAAACGGCTTCACGACGTAATCGTTGGCGCCGATTTCCAGGCCCACGATGCGGTCGGTTTCCGAAGCGCGGGCGGTGAGGAAGATCACGGGAGTAGCGGCCAGATCCGGGTCTTTGCGGATGCCTTTGCAGATGTCCAACCCGTCCGAATCGGGCAACATAATATCGAGCAGGACGAGGTCTGGCCGCGCCTGGCGGCAAAACTCCAACGCGCCCCTGCCGGTCTGCAGGCCGGTCATGGAGAAGCCCTCCTTTTCGAGGTTGTACTTCAGCAGGGAGAACAGGTCCGTGTCGTCTTCGATGAGCACGATTTTTTTCATGGCGTCCGTCGATTCCAGACCCAACTTAGCAGCGGGACTGTTACCAAACGGTTAAGGAGCGGTGAATTCCGGATTAAGGTGGCGCCGCTGCTACCGTCCACATCGGGGGCTGGGGCTTTCCAGGCTGGAGTTCGAATGGCCCCACCCGTGCCATGACTAGCTGGGACTGCCCGAGTAAAGCCACCACGCGATGTTCCGGTTGGGGCGGCGCTGGCCGGAAGCACTCGAGCCGCTCTTCGCTCCTCTGTCCCGGCAGCGTCTCCACCACGCGGGCCACAATCTCCCCAATCCGCTCCGGCTCCGCCGCCGCGCGCAGGTTCACCAACAGCTCGTGCTCCCAGGCGGGCGAGGCGTCAAGCTGCCCCTCCACCGCCGGCTCCTGGCCGCAGCCCGAGACGGCCGCTTTCACATAACCGCTCTCCGACTCGTCGATCGCCTTCAGGTGCACAATCCGTACTCCGGCGGCTTCCAATTCGCCCTGCAAGAACTCGAACAGCGGCCCCACCACCGAGGCCGGCCGGATTGACTCCTCCAGCCGCAAGCGGACGCGGTAATTCAGCCAGCCCAGGGCGGCCTCGGCTTGGGCGTAGCGCTCATAATCGATCTCCAGCGTGACGCTTCCGGGCGCGATCTGGCCGGAGAAAATCTCGTGCAGCCACGCGCCCACGCCCCAACCGCTCAGGGCGCTCAATCGGCGCACCGGCGCGGCGGAGGGCAGCGCGGGGAAGTCCGTTTCGCGGTCGCACTTGGAGAAGCAGATCAGGTCCGCCTCCTCCACCTGGTTGCGAAACAGAAAGGCCATGTCCGGGTCGGCCGCCGCCGCCAGAGCCGCGCGGGCCTGCGCAGGGTCCACTACCACGGTCAGCGGCGCCAGCCGGAAACGGTCCGCATGGTCGCGCCGGAGCACTTGCAGAATGGTGGCGGAGAGATCCGTGCAACTGCCCACTGGTTCGGCGAAGATCACGCTGGGGCGATGCGCGGCCAAGCCATCGGCGGCGGCCATCAGGTCGGAGAAGCGGCAGCAGAAGCAGCCGCCGGTCACCTCGCCGGCGTTCACGCCGCTCGCACGGACGAAGGCCGTATCCACCAGGTCGGCGCCCTGATCGTTGAGGATGGCGGCCACCCGATGGCCTTCGGCGATCAGCAAACGCGCGGCCGCGCGCACCAGCGAGGTCTTGCCGGCAGCCAGGAAACCGCCCACCAGCACCAGCCAGGGCCGCTCGGCGCCGATATCGCCAGGGCCGCCAGCGCCGCCGTTCACGCCAGAACCTCGATCGCCAGCTCCTGGCCCTCTCTCAGGGTGACCGGCCGATCGAGCCGGACAACCGCGCCGGCCGTGGCGCGCGCGCCCGCTTCCCTGCTGGCTTCAAAGCCGTGCCGCAGAGCCGCCCCGCCCATCGTAGCCGTCGCCTTCGTCCCGTGCGCGTTCAACTCGAAGTTCTGCGCCGACAGATTGCCGTGATCCACTCGCAGGCGAAAGGTGGTCCGGCCGGCGCTCTCGCTCCGCGCGAATACGCCCCAGCCGGTGGCGGTCGCCCAGAAGCAGCGGAAGTCGGCGGAAGCGGCGGCGGGCGCCATGGCCACCGTTTGCCGCGGGCCATCGTAGCGGAAGCCGCTGTACGCCAGCAGGCCCGACCACGCCGACATGGCGCGCGCGTAGTGATGGCCGCACTCCGGCTCGTCCCACGGATTGCGCCGCTCGCCATCGAAGCGCCGCCGCGCGCTTTCAAAGCATTCCACGCCCTCGCGCACCAGTCCGGCGAAAATCATCAGCGATCCGGTGCTGTATTCCATCCCCGTCCAGGCCTCCGCGTAGTACGGGAAGGGAAGGCGCGGCCGCTCGGCTTTCGCGTAATCGCACACCACCAGGCCGGCCTCGTCGTTCAGCACGTACACGCGCTCGACCGAGTCGTGCTGGTACATGTTCCGCTTGAAGTTGTAGCGATAGATGGATTCCAGCGTCTTGCGGATGTGGGCCGCATCCAGCAGCGGCCCGAGACCGGCGGCGTCGGCCAGATATTGCCCGATCAGTTGATCGGCCAGGCATCCTTCGCCCGCCTGGTATTGGGGCGCTTCGGTGTCGTCGGACCCCATCGGGCCGCGCAGCACCGGCGCCACCTCTTCCCGTTTGACCCCGCGCACCTTTTGCACGTAATACTCGCCATTGAAGAGATTGGCGTCCGTCCACCGGCTGCCTTGCTGCCACAGCCGGCGATACTCCGCGGCCGCCTGCGTCTCGCCCAGCGCCGTGGCCATTTCCTCACCAGCCCGCAGCGCGGCCAGATAATAGACCCCGCAAACGGGATTCGGCCCGTAGAATTCCACGTCGTAGGTATTGTGCTGGACGCCTTCGAGCACGCCGTCGCGATCGGCGTCCCAACCGCCCTTGATCCAACTGAACTCCAGAGCCTTGCGGACGCGCGGCGCCATGCGCTCCAGCCAGGCGCGGTTGCCGGAGAGCTTCCAATCGAGATAGGCGTGTACGATCTGCCCCATCTGCCCATCGGCCGCGGCGAACCCACTGCGGGCCTTGCCTTCCGGGAGCATGGTGCGGAAGTGGATGGCGCCCTGGTCGTCCATGCTGTAGCCGAAGGCCGCTTCGCGCAGCGCGCGCGCAAACGCGGGGAACAGGTGCGGCGTCACCGTCTCGTAGTTCCAGACGTGCGTGCAGTTGCCGAAGCAGCAGCCGCGATGATCGCTGGATCCCTCGAAGCCGCGAAACTTGCCATCGGCGGTGCGGAAACAGGTGGTCGAGGCCAAGGTCGAGAGATTGGCGGACGCGGCGTCCTTCAGCGCGGCCGGGATGGTGCTTTCGCGCAGCGCGGCGGCGAATTGGCGCGTCTTGCGTTCCAGCGGTTCGAGATTCTGCGCGGCATACGAAGCGGCCGCCCAGGCATCCGCGAAACGCGTGGCGTACCAGTTGCCGATCACGGTGTTCTCGTCGCCCTTGGGCGCATCCCATCCGCAGCGCGACGGCGTCCGGTTGGGAAAATGCCAGGCCAGCAGAAAGGTGTAATCGCGCTCGGCGCCCGCGGCGATCTGCCGTCCCAGGCACAAGGCGCCGATGGCATTATGCGGTTCAGCCTCCGGGGTGCCCTCTGGGCCCAGGCGGCCGTCCGCAGAAAAATCGTCCCAAAAGAGCAGGGGCGCGTCCCACCACTTGCCCTTGGGCCATCCCGCGAGGTGCGTGATCTCGCCATCCTGCGCGTGCAGCAATCCCAGCACAAAGCTGCCGTGCATCGCGTCGTCCTCGGCCATCGCGGGGTTGCTCATGAACAATCCCGCCAGTGGACCCTCCGTGCGGAACTCGTTGCTGCGGGTCGCGTCGAAGCGGCCGGCGTTCTGCTCCGGCATCACGGGGTTCTCGATCGACCAGGCGATCGACACCGAGACAGGCCGCGCGCCGCCATTCTTCACGCGATAGCGCAGAATCGCCACGGGCAATCCGGATTCGTCCTCTTCGTGTGGGATGAAGGGCGAGAATACCTCCAGCGCGATGTGTACGGGCAGTCCGGGGTCCTCGAATTCAATGCGGGCCAGCGGGTACTCGCCGATGAAGCGCGCCGCAGCCAGCCGCGTGAGGCCGGGAGCGTTGCGTGCGCCCAAACCATCCTGACCGGCGAAAGGGGGCAGCAGGCGCGCTTCCAAAACTCGGGCGGTCTTCTGGCGGCCATCGTCCACGAAGATCGAGGGAAACGCGTAGGAGAGGCTGCGCCCGTTATCGGGCCGATTGAAAATCTCCCAATCGCGCAATTGTCCCCGGCCGCCCAGGCTGATGCTGCCGGTCGCGACGCCTCCCAAGGGGAACGCGATCTGCGCAAGCTGCCGGCCCGTGAAGATGCGCGGGAACGCCACCGGGCCGAGCGCGGACGCGCCGGCGGAGGGCGCGGCGGTCTGTGGCGCGGGGGCCTGAGGCGCGGCCTCCGCCGGCGTGGCCACTTGCGCGGCTGCCGCGGTGGCGCCGACTTGCTTTAAGAACGAACGGCGATCCGAGGGCATCAAATCTCTCCCGGCCAGCGAGTGGCTGGCTCATGTGGCTAGTGCATCGTTTCGGAACTCCAGGTGGGGCGGCCGATTCGGCTGCCCGGCGCGAGCGAAGCTCTCGACACCGGCTGCGCTACGACGGCAGGCGAATCGCCTGCCCAACCAGGCCAGGACAGCGCCCGGAATACGCTACCGAAGTTCTGACCCACAATACTAGCTCTAGTGAAGCAACGGAAGCAGCAGCCTGTCGAGATCCGTGTCGGTGAACGCTTCCAGCTTCATGTTGCGATAGAGATTCCAGTGCTCGACGTGCGACACGCTGCCTGCCGGCGGCACCTTGGTGAGGGGACTCAGCGTCTCCATCTCCAGAAAGTCGCCGTTGGTGAACGTCTCGAAGGAGCAGCCGAAATCGGGATACTGCTTAGCGGGGTCGGCCTGGGCTTGCTTGAGGAACATCTCGCCGCGGAGCAGGTACGCGACCCAGGTGCGCGGATTGAAAAGCCCCAGTTTGGTCGGCTCGGGATTGGCGGGGTCCTGGCGCAGCCCCATGTACTTTTTGGTGAACGTCCAGCGCTTGTCGGAGAGATCCGAGTAGGCCCACATCACCAGCGGATTGGTGGGGGGCAGCACATCCGGGTGTTTCCCGCGCGGCGGAAAGCCGGTGATGGCCTGCCCTCCCGGCGCCATCATGCTCATGGCCCAGGCCGAGAATTCCAGCGGAAAAATTCCGCGATTGTAGAGGCGGTGCGTCACCGTCACGGCGCTGCCTTCGGGCGCGAGCGCGACCTCGATCTCCTTTTGCAGACCGGTGAGAGGCTCGACCGGCTCCCGCGCCACCACTCCTTGCGGCGTGATGTGGACCTCCACGGGGACGTTATCCGGCGCCCAGGAGCCCACCGCGTCCTCGGGGGCCTTCCAGAGGCGATGGCCGCCGCGGAGCTGAAACGTCCCTTCGCCGCTCTTGCCGAGCTGCTCGGCGAATTCCTTGAACACATTCTGGCCGCCGGCGAAGCCGTACCGCATGATGCGCGGCCCGACATCGCCGGTGACGATCAACTCGACTTCGCCGTTCGCGATGCGGTAGCAGTTGGGCCAGCCCTGCCAGGCCGTCTTTTCCACTTTGACGGCCGCTCCAAGGGGTAGAGTGCTCAAGGTCATAAGCGCGATCAGTCGATTCAATGGAAACATCGAACTCTCCGTCCAATCTAATCACGATGCGCGCGCGTAAGCAAACGGGGGAGGAGCGGAGATGGCGGCCCACGCGCGAGGAACGAGCTCCCTGAACCACCGCAGTCAGTTTCCGGGAACCGGGCCTCGAGTTCAGAACCATTTCTTGAGCGCTAGCAGCCCGTGTACAAATGCCGGTCGGCTCATATGAGCGTTCCGGCGGCTCGCCGGCTCTTCTGAATCAGTCGTTTACGCGGACGCCAGCGCTCGTCTTAAGCGTTCGCGGAGATTTGCCGCGGACTGCCAGGTCCCTGACCGGCAGATTCGGTGCTGCCTGGAGACCGCTCGTGGGCGCCCCCCGGGCCCGGCCCTAAGCGTTGGGATAAGCCCGGCTGGACGGTGGCTGGGATTTCACGTGCAGGGCGTTTTGCATCGCTGGACCGAAGCCGACTTGGCGTTCTCTAATCCCGATTCCAGGCTTTGCAGTGACCTGCGCGGAGAGAGTCTCCCGTTTTCTATCGCCGATTCAGAACGATGTTCCAAGGAAACTCGAACTTGCTCAATAGCCGCAGCTCCATGGCGGCGGCATCTTCCTTGGAATCACAACACCAACCCCGATAATACAGGCTCCAGTCGTTCCTGAGATGCTGACGAATGATTCTTGCGAGATGTGACCCGTCGCGACCATACCGGGTCATGCGTTCTTCTTCATTTCCCGTGTGGCCGCAATAAACAACATGTCGGTTGCCACCACGAGGACCCGCAATCGATAGTTGATAACAAGCCGCACCGTCGTAATCGAGATCGGCGTCGCGCCACTCTCGACCTTCGGCGAGCAGCCTCCACGTAGTCCAAGGCACCGGACGTGTTCTCCTTTCCTACAAAGACGGACGCGATACGTGGGATGGAACGGCCACAACCAGTTCGTGCCGCCGTACATGAGTGATCAGCGTGAAGACATCGTACGAGTTGGAGAATGTCTCAAAGAAGAAAAGGTGTTTGTCGCCATTGTCGTCGGTGAGTATCAATTCGTTCCGGCCGAGCGGACCTTTCTTCCTCCAAGAACAGTAACTCTTTACCATGGCAAACGCATCCGCTTCGGTAACGGAAGAGAACTCCCTTAAGAACCGACGCGATCCAACGAAGTAGCGAAACGGTTGCGTTGGGTCGATCTCCCTCCGGGCGTGGTGGGGGTGCTTGCCGATGACCCCAATGCCGGGATGTCAAGGGTCTCAACCAGCCGCCAAAAGGTCGTTGTCAACGTATTACCGAACCGTTTCTTGGCATCTTGCACTAAGTCAAACGAGACCTTCGAACTGCGAACATATTCGTCGAAGAGTCCTTGGAGAAAGAGCAGGCGTCCGGCCCCGTAGTTCGCCTCCGCCTCAACTTGCTCGTGGCCGCCAGGAGTCAGGGTGTACTCCGTGTCCCCCATCATCGCTCCGTCGTGCCACGGCACGACGCTGTGGATAATCTCGTGGGTTTCGTTCCACCGCCACTTTAGCTCCGGCTGCGATTTGTCAACCATGATTCGCTTCCGGTCAGGAACCCAAAATGCCTTCAAGTCGAACTTACGAACGACGTCCAGAATCAGAGTTGGCCGCGCGATGATCTGTTTCCCGGCAACCATGACCTTGCTCACCATCTCCTTGAGCAGTCCATCCTCGGCCGACGAGTAGTACTGGCGGTCAAGCTTTAACAGTTCGCGAACCTCAGCCAGATCGATCGGACGTGTGGGATCGTTTAGGTCACGAAGGATCTTCGCGACCAGGGCGTCGATATCGCGGGCTGTCCTCGCTTCAAGGAAGCGGTTCTTTATCGGTCGCACAAGAACTTCACGTACTCCTCTAGAGCCGCATGTTCCTCTTGAGAGAGCTTTTCCACTGGTTCCGAGCTTGCCGCGAACTTCAGCGCGGCTTTCTGAAATTGTGCATCCTTCACCCGGAGCAATCCGGCAAGCGCCATCAAGCGCTTTTCAGGAATCTTGAAAAACTCGGCGATCTGGTGGACCGTGCGAATCGCCGGAGTGTAATGCTCATCTTTCTCGATTCTCAACAGCTCAGCCAGATCAACATCGACCTTCTCCGCGAACTGATCGAGTGTGAGTTTCCGCTTCCGCCGGGCCAGTTGCACGAATCGCACAAAGGCATGCTTGAAAGGGACTACGTTACTTGGGGTCTCCTCTGTCTGCTCTAAAGCATCGACAAGTCCGCCAACCGACACCAGGCAGCCGTCTTCCTGCTCTGCTTTATCTATCAACCATTTGCGGCTCTTGTTCATGTTCATGCGGCACCCTCATTGAGAAACTTTTCCGCCTGCTCTGGCGTGAATTCACACCAGAGTAAGCCCTGCTTCGCAAGATCACGAGCCACTCCCGTCATCCCGCATACATCGAGGTAGAACCGCTCCGAAACCGAAAGCGAATGGAGCGCTAGCCGTCCCCTGAAACCCTCCTCAAGGCTTTTGCGTACGCCCGCTTCAATGAGTCGTGTCCCAATAGCCCCAAACTCCGGACTCCTTCCCAGCGCGTGCATCAGCAGCTTGATATTCCACGGGGCCGTCTCGAGGTAATCCACATATATGAGCGGCTTGCCCTTTTGTGACGTGATCCTCCCGAATCTCCCTACGGTTTCCAGCTTCATCAAGCCCTGAAGCTTGCCCTTGACGCTGATTCCAAAGAATGAGAATGCCAGAACGCGTAGGTCTCCGTCTTTGCTGCTCCAGTCCCAATGCCAGTGCCGGGGAATCGACTCCCGAGTCGCTCGTGCTTGGACCATTTGTTTCGCAGCTTCAACGACAACTGGCCGCCATTCTTTTTGGGTCTCCAGAAAATGCTCGACCGTCACCTCGTCGAAGAGTTCCGCTTCGACCAGCTCCTTCGTCGCGCAGTCCACGATCTGAATCGGTGCTCTCACAGCACCATCAGCTCCGCCTTCTCCTTCTTCTGGTCCTCGAAGAAGAGCTTTCCCCCCTCGGAGAGCTTTACCTCCACAAGCTGATACAATCTCAGTGCCTGCCGAAGTATCGCGGTCTTGCTCAGATCCTTTTGATTCGAAAGCTCTTCTAGCACACGCATCTCCTGGTCCGTCAGGTTCAGGGTCATTGTTCGCTTCGTGTTCATTGGTCTATCTCTTCCTTGATTATACATCTGACAGCCAAGAAAGCAAGCATAAAATAATTGATATATATATATTTTTTTGGCCATTCGATAGCTAATCGTGGTATAGTGGTCCACAGAGCCGCTAAAGGAGGGCTCACCAATTGGAAGTCGAACAGACCTTTGAAATCGAAGAAGCAGACGTTGAGGAGTGCTTGAACCGAGGCGAACGGGTCCCCCGCGCTCGCCGCTATGCCGTTCGCATCGATTGCGAGACAGTCAGGGTCGAGACGCCGCATCCAACCGGAGAAGCGCTCTTGGCAAGGGTTGGTAAGCGCCCGTGCGCCTTCGAACTGATTGAAGAATTCGCGCATTGCGAGAATAACGTCGTTGAACCGGGCGAGACTGTGGATCTCCGCAAGCACGGCCTGAAGGGTTTCATCACCGCCCACAAGGAGACCGTGACCGTCTTCATCAACGACAAGCCGTATCAGATCGAGCGGGGTGAGCACACGGTGGCGCAGATCCTCTCCAAGGTCGACGAAACCCCGGAGGGATATATTCTGCTGGAGGAAAAGGATGGGCCGCCCCTTCCGCTGCCCCCGAATGTCCCGGTCAAGATCTGCGGTTGCGAGATCTTCCACTCGCAGGTCCAGACCGGAGGATCCTCGTAGCAGGATGCCATGGAATTTCCGGAACAGCAGATCGAGGAACTAAAGCGCTATTGCACCAAGCTGAAGGCTGTGCCCGAGGGCGGAGTGACCTACCTGTATCTGGAGCAGCTTCGCCTTCCGGCCGGGTGTACGCCCGCCGTGTGTGACGGACTTCTTTGCCCGGTGGCGCGTGACGGATATCCGTCGAGGTTGTTCCTGTCGGTGCAGGTCAGTTCGCCTTATACCCGGAACTGGAATGTGAGCAACGCGCGGATCGCGGAGAAGAACTGGGTTGCTTTCTCCTGGAAGGTCGAGCTTAAGGACCTGACGTTAGCTCGGCTCCTGATCGCCCACCTGAACGGCTTCACGAAGGAAAAATGAGAATCGAAGTCAAACTGACGGGCGCCCTGTACGACCGGATTATGCACGACCTGGTCCGGCCACACCCTTTCGCGGCGGAGCGAGTCGGGTTTGTTTTCGCCCGAGTCGCTTCTCTTGCCGATCAAGGGAAGCTTATCCTGTTAGACCGCTATCATTCGATTCCGGATGAACAGTACGTCGACGATCCTGCCGTTGGCGCGCGTATTGGCGGCGAAACCATAACTTGGGCGATGCAAGCGGTATATTACGGACGGGCGGCGTGTGAAGGTATTTTCCACATTCATCTTCACGCGCACAACGGCGAGACGGGCATGAGCAACGTTGATCGCGATGAGATTCCAAAGCTCATTCCAGGTTTCCAGTCCGTTGGCCGGGAGGCAGCGCACGGAATCATCATTCTGAGTCGTGACCACGGGTCGGCTTGGGTGTGGCTCCCCGGAAGCAAAGAGGTGGTCCACGCTGTGTGCGTCAGCGTTATCGGAGTACCGGTCGGCGTGTTTGAGCGGCGGATCCCGAAGTGAACGCAGATCGCTATTCCCGGCAGTCATTTCTTGGACGAAACGCCGAGGAACTGATTTCCCGCTGCACTGTGGGTGCGGTCGGGCTCGGCGGCGGCGGCTCGCACGTTGTTCAGCAATTGGCTCTCATCGGGTTCCAACGCTATATCCTCTATGACGACGACGTGGTCGAAGAGTCGAACCTGAACCGGCTTGTTGGCGCAAGGTCGGCGGACGCGCTTGCCCAGACACCCAAACTTCACCTGGCCAAGATGATGATTTACGGTCTGCAATCCAGGGCAACCGTTAGGGGCTTCGCCTGCAGGTGGCAGGAAGATCCGGAACCGCTGCGGGAATGTCAGGTCGTCTTCGGATGTGTGGACAGCTACCAGGGACGACACGAACTCGAAGTGGCATGTAGGCGGTACCTGATGCACTACATCGATATTGGCGTGGACGTGCACGGCAAGGACAGACCGGTCATTGGCGGCCAGGTGATACTGTCGTCGCCGGGCGGGCTGTGCATGAGATGCATGGGATCCCTCACGGATGAGAAACTCGCGCAGGAAGCTGCCCGCTATGGCAACGCAGGTCCCCGTCCCCAGGTAGTCTGGTCCAATGGCGTTCTGGCATCAACAGCTGTCGGACTGGCCGTAGACCTTCTTACGAACTGGACCCGACGGGGCCGCACCCACGCGTACCTGTCGTATGACGGAAACCAGGCCACGGTGAAGGAAAGCATTACGCTTCGGAACCTTGCGGTCACGACCTGTTCTCACTTCCCGGAGAGTGACATCGGCGATCCGGTTCTGATCGAGCTGTAGCCCGATGACATTGAGCGCGGAATCCGGGGCTGGGCACGTTAGCCTTTTTGCTCGCTTGACGTGCCGAACGGCTGCCTCGAATGAGATCGCGCGCGCGGGCGTGCTTCGGGGAAAATGGGTAATGAGAAACGCGCTCGGGACCGCTTATGGCGTTCCAGTTGGACCCTATCGTCGCTCGATCCGGATAAGTGCCGGCGGTCCGAAACGCCGCTGGGCCGTGAGGAGCGCGCCTTGGCCCTGAGAGAGCGATGCGGCGCCCCACTCTTAGCGCCTATGCCGGGATCGCACGCCGAGAGGGGCTTCCCGGCACAAGCACAACATCACACGGCCGCCGGCCTAGAAATCCGTGGCGGGATTGAAAAGCTTCGTCGGGAACGTGGCCGGAACCGCGGGAGGCTTGATGACGGGGTTCGACCGGCCGGCCTGGCTCGGGTCGAACACGACGAATCCCACCCCGGGCGACCCTTTGGGTAACGTATAATCGTCCGCCGGATAGGCTGGGTTGTTGAACTCGGGATTCTGCACCACGCCTTGAACGTCTTCGCCCACTTTCTGCCAGCCGGCGAAAGTTAAGAAGGTCCACGTCTTTTGACCACCGCAGTTATTGCTCGCGTCGGCGGTCAACTGCGCGTGAAACGCTTGCGTATCGCTCGCAAACCCCCCGTCGGTGCGCCAATAGAGATTGCTGGTCCATTGCTGGTAAGCCGTGTAGGCGATCGCGCCGGGATAGGTACAGCCTCCCTGGACGTAAAACGATTCGGCACTGTTGCGGTCGAAATAGAACAGGTTATTGGAGGCTGTAAAGAACATCGGGCTGGGCGGCACGCTGGTGAAAGAGTAGGGGTCATAGGCGTTCAGCATGGACTGGCGCGCGAACGCCAGAATGTTGTTCTTGACGGTGCTCGCCTGGTTCGGCCCCGCCCGCGGTCCCGAGAAACTAATGGCGTTGCCCGAAACACGGTACACCAGGTTGTTTTCGGCATCGGCCAATCCCGTGAAATCGTCGAAATATAACCCATCGCCGCCGTAGCCGTCCGAATCCAGGGCGGAAGCGTCGCTCACGTCATGGACTTTGTTGTTGAGCATCTTGTTGCCGGTCCCCGAGGACGGCGGGCTGGGTGTTCCCACGCCGAAATATAACGATCCGGAGTCGTTCATGATCCCTTGAAACAGGTTGTAAACGTGATTAAAGGAAATGGTGTTATTGTTCGTAAACGGCGGATTCACGTCGGAGCTAGCGCAGTAGCAGACGTGAATCGCCCCCTTATAACCGTCGTAGACGTCGTTATGCGTATAGAGGTTGTCGTGCCCCTCGCCTTGCACGATGCCCGTGGATCCCGGAAAGATGCGCCCATATCCCTCCACCACGGTGTTCTGCACCGTATGGAATTGCGGGACGTTGGCGTTCGTATCGCCGGACTGCCCCGACGTACCGATGCGGATGGCATTGGCGCCCAGATCGTAGAACGCGCTATTCTCGACCAGGTTATTCGCTGTGACTGCGCTGGTGCTGCGGGAAACGCACCAGTTCGGCGAAGTCTTATCGATGCAGGAAATGAATTCCAGTCCCACGCCGGAAGTTTGCGTGACGATGTCCGAATCGAAAGTGATGTGCTGGGAATTCTGGAAGGACAGGCTGGCGATGATGTTCGAGGTGCCGTCATACCCCGTGGAGGGCATCGTATAGTTATCGTGCTCGAATGTCACTCCTTGAAACGTCACGTATTGCAGATTCGACGCTACCAGGACCTGGGTGAGTTGAGGGACGATTACCGTATCGGTGTTCGGATTCTCGCCCGGATTGGCCAGATACGTGAGCGTCCACGGGGTCGTCGAGCGGTCCACGAACCATTGCCCCGGCTGGGTGAGCTGGTCTTCCACGTTCTCCACCAGGTAGCGATGGTTGGGGATGAAGCCGTGAGCGGTGGGGTGGTCCGCTTCCGTCGCTGTAGCGCCTGTCAGGTAAACAATCTGGTGCGCTGTGTCCACACAACTGATGCGCAGCTTGGAAGCGCTGTATTGCTCAAAGTTCACCAGCTCGATATCGCCGGCCACCGCCGGGTTTCCGGCGGGCTGGCCGCAAGGGTTGCCCGTGGGCGGAGCCAGATTCTTCCACGTATTCACGATGGGGTCCGTGGGGTTGTACTGGAAGCGGTCAAAACATTCCCACCCGCTGCCCGCGAAATACTCCGAACAATTCGGATCCGGCGCCGCCGCCGGCGGGGCCGGCCCGCTCAAATAGACCGGGCCAACGTATCGGTAGTACGTGCCCAAGGAATTGCCTGAAGACACGCCCAGGCGCGGCCGAAGCCGCCGCACTCCGTTGTAAAACAGGTTCTCGAAGTATTGCGTCGACGCGGGCAGCGTGGTCTTCCAGGTATTGCCGCTCACATTGGTCCAGTTCTGAACGCGCGCGCCTCCGCTGATCGCGGGCGATTCGCCCGGATAATTCTGGTACACAATCTGAGTGGTTGCCGAGCCCGAGTCGGCCGCGGTGAACATTTCGGTGGCCGGGAGGAAGTACGTCCCAGCGCGGATCTGGACGTTCACCTGGCTCAGCCCCGTCTTGTTGATCGACTGGACAAACGCGCGGGCATGATCGAAGGTCGCAAACGGGCCGTCCGTGTTGGTGGAATTGGGAGCGGCCAGCGTGCCACTCCAGGAATTGTTGCCGTTTGGCGCGACATAGAAGGTGACCGATGAAGGCGGCGCTGAGCCTTGTACGGTGATGAGTGCCACCGGTGCCGTAGCGCCGCCGCTAATCGTTGCCGCAAGCGTATTATCGCCGCTCGGAGCGTTGGCCGGAATCATCACGTTGAACTGAAACAACCCGGGCGAAGCCAGCGCGGCAAACTGCACCGTCGCCGCGAGGCCGCCAATAGTGACCACGGGCAGTGGGGACAGGCTTCCCGATTGGGTGCTCGACCCGCTGACCACCGGCGTCGAGGTGGGCCCGAAGCCGTTGGCGTACAGCACTACAGTTTCGCCGGGTTTGGCGGGGGTCGTCAGCCCGGGATAGAGGCTGGTTGGCCCCACCAGGCTGTAATCCGCGCTGTGCTGCGCCACCACGTACGGCCCGCCGTTGAGCACGAAAAACGATGGCGAGAGCGGCTGCGCCTGTACCGAGAACCCGGCGCTGGTAACCCCGTTGTTGGTGACCTGCACCACAACCGTGCCCGCCATCGCGTCTGGCGGAGTCAGGATATTCACCTGGGCCGGGCTGATGTAATATATGTAGGCGTTTTTGCCGTTCACCGTGACGCTGACGCCGTCGAGGCTCGTAGGCAACTGGTTGTTGACGAAATCGGACGCTTGCCAGGTGCGCGTATCGCCGGTCTTGGACAGGTTCTGGCCCTTCACCTCCACCCAGGTGTTCGGAGCGATCGCCGGGTTCTCGCCCTCGGCATTGGCCACCAAAGCGATCGCCGGGGAACTCTGCGCCCACACCAGGGGACAGACCGGCAGAACACCAAGTACCAAAGCCATCCCCAAAATCTTCCTCATGAGCGATCCCCTCCGGCCATGTTGGGTTCATTATAGTCCGGAAAAACGCCTGCGCGCGGCGCACGTCTTGGGGAGGCGCCCGTCAGTACGAGAGTTGCTTCTTCGCGCTGACGTGCTTCTCCAGCTCCTTGCGGTTGAGGAAGTACGTCGACTTCAGTTGACTGTGGCTGAAAAGCCGCTCGGCCTGGTCGTCGAAATGGCCGCTCTCCGGGTGGTCGCTCTCGCCCAGCGGAATCGCCATCCAGGACTGCGGTGGCTTGGTCAGCACCACCACCTGGGTGCTCGATTGCCCGCTGTGGCCGACCATTTCGTTGCCAACCTTGCTGAAGTTGACGGCGCGCGGAGTGGCCATGGCGGCCTCGGCTAATGAGCCGCCGCTCACCGGGAAGGTTCGGTTGGCGCCTTGCCGGCCGACTCGAAACAAGGTGCCGAACACGGCCTCGGGCGAGAAATCGCCCGCCAGGCGCGCGGCCGCTTTATCGAGCGCGCTGCGCACGTCGTCATCGGTGAGCGAGACGGGCGGATCCACCGAGCGGCCTAGTTGTCCGAGCGCGGTCTTGAACAGGTAGTAACCCAGCGCCGCGCGGGAATCCGCCTCGCTGCGGCGGTTCCACGTGGCCAGCAACTTGCCCAGCGGGTGATCGGGCGCAGCCTGGCGAATGCGCTCCTGCCACCGTTCGGCGTGCCACACCTCGGGCGATAGGGCGATCGACATCATGTCGCTGGCGGTCGCGTGGTGGGCCGCGTCCAGGAGGTCCAGCAGCATGGCGGCGCGCTGGTGCGGCGGCGCGGCGGTCTCGTTATACAAGTAGCGCCGGTCCGCCCACTTGTCGGGCGTCAGCGGCGACCCCTTCATCATGTTGATGGGCGAAACGTTGCAGTTCTGCATGTAGCCTTGCGGCGGGTTGGCGATCTGCACCAGGTCGGAGAAGGGATGGATGCCCTGCCATTCGCAATTGCCGTCGGCGCCGGACATCGGGCGCGAGGGATCGCAACCCGCGGGACGAATCGGCGTCCGGCCGTTGCGCACGTAATAGATGTCGCCATCCACCGTGCCGATCATGATGTTCTGCGCCATGAATTGCAGGTTGGCGAGCGCCTCCTTGGCCTGCGTCAAATTGTGCGCCGTGGCGATCTGCCAGGTGGTCTCCAGGAGGCGGAATTCTTCGGCGTAAGAGATGTCCGCGGCGTAAGCCTTGCCGTTCTTATGGGCGACGATGGGACCGTGATGGGTGGACTCGATGCGGTAGTCCTGCCAGCGCACTTCGCTCCCCTGTTTGACGCCGATCCGCTCGGTGCGCACCGCCAGCGGGCGCCACTCGCCGCGGAAGCGGTACTTGCCGTCGCGCACCTCCTCTTCATAGATATCGGATGTGTCGGGTCCGCCGGTGGTCATGGCGATGGACAGGTAGCGGCTGTGACCCAGCGAGGGGAAGGGCTGGCCGAGAATCGCGGCGCCGGAGAGCGCCAGGTCGCCCGCATACACGCGCATCTCGTAAAAGCGCATTTCGCCGTACCAGTCGACGTGCGGATCCACCACCGCCATGGGCACGCCGAGCGAGGTGCGCGAGGGCGCGAGCAGCATTTCGTTGGAACCGAGATAGGGCCTCGGGGCATCCGGCTGGATGCCGCCGCGCTGCAGGTCTCCGCTGGCCTCCCCTTCGGGCCACCGCCAAATGATGAAGCGCCCCAGCGCGAGGATCTGCCACGGCTCCAGTTTCGGCGCCCAGGCGGGCACCTGCTCGGGGTGTTCCTCCATGAACTTCCGGATGCCCGCCTGGTACGCTTCACAGAGCGCTCGCAGGTTCGGCGCGAGATCCTTGTAGTGCTGCTCGGCGACCTGGCGATGGCGCCACAGCCGCTGCCGGTAGTCGTGCGCGATCCACTCCGGCCCGAACGCTTCGGCCATAGTGCCCTCGGCCTTGCGATAGTTGCGCAGCAGTTCCTCCAGGCGATCCTCGGCTTGGGCGTAGCCGGACCCGAAGGCAGCCCCGGCCGGCGTGGCGGCGAAAATGTGCGGAATGCCGAATTCGTCGCGCAGGATTTCGATCTTCTCGGCGCCCCAGGCAAGCGAGGAGGCGAGCAGCAGGAAGGCGAGTCTCATCGAACGCGATTATAACGCCGCGTGTCACTTTCAGAATTATTTTGGCGTAATCCCGTCAACATTATTTGGCGTATTCTTCGAGTACGGACCAACTGGCCGGCGGCGCCGGATAAGAAAGCGCCGGAAGCGGGCGGGCTTCGACGCTGAATAACGAATCGAACCTCGGCTGGAGGGAGGCGGCGCCGAAGCGCCTCGCGGACGGCGGTATCGGGCGTGCCGGCCAGAATGAGGCCGCAGGCCATGTCGCTGCGGTAGAGATCGACTTCGGCGTTGACCGGATGGGCATCGATTCCGTAAACAGCGGCGCTTCGTCCGCTGCAGGCGTTTCGAAAGCTGAGCGAATCGGGGAACACCATCTGCGGAGCACTCAGTCGGGGAGTAAAGGTACCAGCCAAGCCGATATGGTTGTTTCGGCGGACGGGAACTTTCTGACAATTACAGGCACGGGCGTCAACCCGGATAAAGGCGCTCCAGTGGGTGATTTCTACTTCCTGTACGTCAGGGAATCTGGCCGTTACCAAATAGTCGTGAACGCTCTCGGACGTCCGGGAGGGGAAGCGACAGCCGCGGAACGGAAGTGTTTCACGTGAACTGCGGTTCAGACAGTAATTTAGCTCTCCAGCCGAGGCGTCGACGCGCCCGACCCGGCAGTGCCCGCAGCGGCTCCTGAACGCCTGTTGGCGGGTGGCGGATGGGTGTTCAAGGTTCTCCAAAG
>JBKQPR010000334.1:0-53054 GCA_052144935.1 Bryobacteraceae bacterium | reverse complement strand
ACTAGAAACAACTGAACATCACCCGCTTTCTCACCGCGAAGCCTCCCCGGACAGATCTTTAGCCCTGGATATGGGCCACTCGCAAAAGGCTCTAACGGCCCAATGGGTCATTCTTAGAAAGCACAGGCGGGTCACTTCTGGCGAGCGCCGAAGGTCCGCTATAGTGTTGAAGTCCGGCGCGAGCGTGACCACAATCTATTGTGGTGGCAAATTGTCGATGTTTCAAGTAGCCCATCACGCATTTTTCCGGTAGTGGGCTACTTTGCCCGAAAGTAGCCCACTACCATTTTTCCGTAGCCTGCCAGGTCCCCGATCGAGACATCCGGCGCTGCCCGGGAAACCGCTCGTTGACGGGGGTGCCCCTGGGTTCCGGCCCTGTTCCGGAACCGGGTCTGGAAGGCGCCCCGTGGGCGAGCGGTTCGCGGCAAAGGAACAACATCACGCGACCGAAGACCTAGCGGAGGCGCCAGCGGCCGTCGCGGAACTCGGCGGTGTCTTCGGTCCACGTGCCGAACTTCGAAGCCATCTGGCCGCCGTCGACGAACAGCGTGGCCCCCGTGATATACGAAGCCAGGCTGGAGGCCAGGAAGACGCTCGCTTGCGCGACCTCGTCCGGTTCGCCGCCGCGCCCCAGCGGAATCTGCCGAAAGTAACTCCGCAGGATCTCCGGATTGGCGAAGTACCCCTCGGTGAGACGGGTCCGGATCAGCCCCGGGCAGACGGCGTTCACGCGGATTTGATAGGGTCCCAATTCGTTGGCCGCGGTATGCACCAGGCCCAGCAGCCCGGCTTTGCTGGCGTTATAAGCGGCCAGGCGCGCTTCGCCGTCGTAGGAATTGGTGGACGCCGTGAGCACGATAGCGCCGCCGCGCCGCTGCCTCATGAGGCGCGCCGCCGATTGCATGGAGTGAAACGCGCCGGAGAGATTCACCGACACGATGCGGTCCCACTCTTCCGGCGTGTGCTCGCAGAAGTCCGCTTCCGAAACCGTCCCGGCGTTGGCGATGAGGATGTCGGGCGTCCCGGTCGCGCGGAAGGCGGCGTCGAGAGATTCGCGATTGGTGACGTCGGCCGGGCAGGCGCCGGCGCCGATTTGCCGCGCGGCGCCGGAGGGATTCTCACGTTCCAGATCGAAGAGGCACACCGATGCGCCATGGGCGGCCAATAGCCGGGCGGTGGCGAACCCAATGCCGTTGGCGCCGCCGGTGACGACCGCCAGTTTGCCTTTGAGTCCGAAATCCAGATCTGGCATACCCTTGAGAACATACCATTTTCGTGCGCGGGCGGGCACAAGAAAAACTGGGCGGATCGACAGGCTCGTACAGCGGGGCCGCTACCGATAGGGGACGACCCTTAAGCCGCCGGCACGTTCCATAGAGACTCCACCAGCCCGCGTGGGTTGCCGGGACAACGCGTTCGCCAGGAGCGCCCGTTTCCTGCAATACAAGCCCACTTGAACGAAGCCTTGCGGCAGACGCTTCGCGTGCTCGGGCTTGAGCGTTGGTGGTAAAGAACGACGGAAAACTACACGGTGGCCGCCTCGTCCTTACGCGCGTGGGACACCGCCAGTGCCCTGAACCTCTGAAACAAGTCTCGATATTCCAAGATCGTCTTGCGGAGCCGAACGCTTTCCGGCTGGTCATATGAATGCCCTTTGCCGCCGGGAGAGGGGATGCACGAGGGTACCGTCGGGTTTTCAAGCGGCACATGATGGGCCGTAACTCATGCTGGGCCCGGCTGCGGACAGCAATAAACTGCCCCACAGAAGTGCCCCGGAAATGGTTGCTGGAGAGTGCCTCTCGGCCCCTCGGTTCGGCACGGCACTGTGCGGGCGCGCCCCCGCCCCGCGCTCCGGACAATTATTATACTCTGGAGTTCAAGCCATGCGACAGATCGTACTGGAAGCGCCACGACAATTCGTGGGACACGTTGTGCCGCCCGTGGTCAGGCAGCCCGACCAGGCGCTGGTGAGACTTCACCGGGTCGCCATTTGCGGCAGCGATTGGCATGCCTTCGAGGGCGGCCAGGCGAATTACACCTATCCGCGCATCATCGGTCATGAGATGAGCTGCGAGGTGCTGGAGTTGCCCGGCAACCCTCGCGGCATCCGGCCGGGAGACCGCTGCGCCAGCAGCCGCCTCACAGCCTGGCTTGAATCCATACGCGCGCCACTCCCTCCGGACGCATGTTCGTGTGCAGGAGTACAATGAATACGGCATGAAGCTGGAGATCGAAGTCAACGTCGCAGACGACGCCGCCGACAAGGTCGAACTCCAGGAACACCTGCGGAAGGAAGCGATCTTAGTCCTCTTCGCGGATCGCAAGATCACCGCCGGCAAGGCCGCCCACGAACTCGGTTTGGAGCGGCTGGCGTTCCTGGAATTGCTGAGGCGCCGCGGCATCCCCTACGTCATCTACACCCGGGAAGACTGGGAAGCGGACGGCAAGGCCATCGATGAATTCGAAAGACGCCGCAAGATCGGGTAGCCTTGGTCGTCTCCAACACCAGCCCTCTTTTATATCTAGCCGCGCTCGGCGATTTTGAGCTGCTTCGGCACCTTTTCGGCAAGGTCGCTATACCACACGCTGTGTTTGAAGAGGTTGCGGCTGGCGGGGCACGTTTCCCGGTAGCACACTCGGTGCAGGGAGCAATGGCTACTTGGCTGTCCGTGCAGGCTATTCGAAACACCTCCGAGGCAGATCGACTTCGCTTGGCCGGCCTGCATCCAGGTGAGAGTGAGGCCATCGTGCTCGCTACGGAATTTGGTTCTGAGGCGTTGCCGATGGACGACAGCGACGGAATCAGGTTCGCGGTTGCCGTGGGCGCCAACGTCATTCGAACGTTCAGGCGGTATCTACCGCTTAGCCAATAGGGGCGGGATTTTGGCCATCCGCGATGAGCACTGCGGCATAACCGGCACAACTTGTGCCGTTTTTGGGAGTTCCGCTACGGGCCGGCCAGCACTCATTCAGACCTCGAGCTTCCCGGCCCGGAAAGTGACGAAGACATCAGGGGTAAGTGATCGGCATTGAACTTGTTTGTTTTCAGCGGCTTGGTAGCGACCTCGCCCCGAGGTTGCCAAAGCGACGGGATCACGGGTCTGCTCTGAACCCTAATGGCCGCCAAGGAGGTTCGCCGCATCTTCGCGCGAATCAATCAATTGATAGATTTTATGGTTGACAGGATCAACTGGAAGAGCTAATATATCAATTGATGTATTACAGCCAGTAGAACGGACGCTTTAGTGCCAGGGTCTGAGATAAGCGCCGAGACACGATTTGAACTGATACGCCGAGCGCGCGACAAGAGGCTCCGCTTGTTCGAATTCACTCCTGAGGAACCCGTCGTCTGGAAGCCCACCGAAGTTCTGAATCCCACCTGCAACCTTCCCTTCACAGACATCAGCGCGTGGCATTTCATCGCAGACCAACTAGAAGCCGGCTGTGCCGTACACGTTGTGATACTTCGAAAGCCGCCGAACGAGCTAGGTTACGAGATGCGCTTTCCGGGTGCAACCCGCCAGCCTCAGATCTACGTTAAGGTGCGCTTGCACGGCCACCGAATTATCGGCAGGAGCTTCCACAATAGTACTCGTGAGGACAACTCAAATGCGTAGCAAATCCAATATTGACCGAGGACACATATTCGAGTGCCCCACGTGCGACAGCAATCAGGTCCATACAGAGACCGTGCCGCACAATTTCACTTACGGTGCAGGTGATACCACGGTGGAACTCTCGTGCCTATTGCCCGTACGGGTTTGCGACACCTGTGGAGGGAGATTTGTTGATGAAGTTGGGGAAATGGTTCGGCACGAAACCATTTGTCGACACCTGAACCGTCTAACGCCTATGGCTATACGTCGGATTCGGGAGAGCTGTGGGACCCAAGCCGTATTTGGCGAGTCAACCGGCATCGGAGAGGCCTCGCTTTCGCGCTGGGAAACCGGTGCAAGCATGCCGAGCAAAGCCTATGACTGCTACTTGTATCTGCTGACATTCCCTGAGAATTTGAATCGGCTGAAAGCCCACTGCTCGAGCGTTCCTTCAGAAAACGGAGCACCCGGAGAGCGCCGATTTCAGTGCATCGAAATCACCGAAGCGCGATTGGCACAGCAGCGTTCCTTTACGCTCCGGCGCACGGGTTGAGGACTACATGAGATGTATGTAATAACTTTCTATTCGTTCAAGGGCGGCGTGGGCCGTACAATGGCGATGGTCAATGCTGCCACGCAACTCGTCAAATCCGGACGCAACGTTCTGTTGGTTGATTTTGACCTCGAAGCCCCAGGCTTAGATGCTTTCCCCGTGCTCCGGCCCGAGGTGCCTGTGCCGGGGATTGTCGAGTACGTAACCGATTATCTGAGCACGGGGTGCGCCCCACCTGTAACGAGGTATGTCTCCTCTTGCATCGGTCTCGGCAACGGGACAGGACACCTTTGGATCATGCCATCGGGGGTCCGCAATGGCTCGTACAGCTCTCGCCTTCAGGCGATAGGCTGGCAAGACTTGTATTCGCAGCACGATGGCTATCTTCTCTTCGAGGACCTAAGGGCTCAGTGGGAATCGCACCTTAAGCCGGACTATGTACTAATCGATTCGCGGACAGGCCACACTGATGTAGGCGGAATCTGCACTCGACAATTGCCAGACGCTGTTGTTCTATCCTTCCTACCGAACGAGGAAAACATTCGCGGCCTGGAATCGATTGTCGTAGAGATACGCCAAGAAGGAGAGGGCCCACTTCAAAAGGAGATAGAGATCTTCTTCATCCCTTCGAACGTACCCTACCTTGACGATGAAGAAGACATCTTGAATCGAAGGCTTGAAGAAGCTGAAAGACGGCTCGGGTTTGTCAAACCAGATGCAACCATCCACAGGTATGATAGCCTTGCTCTTCTCGATAGCGAGATCTTCTCGATCACGCACCCGCACAGCAGGCTTGCAAGAGAGTATGAAGCGCTTGCGGCGGCGATAACGGCTAAGAATCTCGATGACCGCAGCGCAGTTCTTCGATTGCTCTCAGGAGATAATGCGATTTTCGGCCGAGGAATGCGGGGGCTCCTGGACCTTGATTCTAGACTGGAAAGGATTCGAAGCGTCCACGCTCGCGATGGCGAAGTTATACACCACGTTGCCGCATTTATGCAGAAGCTCGGGAGAAAAGAGGAAGCCAAGAAGTTTTTTGAAGAGGCTGCGCACCTTGGATACCGAAGCGTGGAGATGATGATCGACGCGGCAGCTAGATTCCGCTCGGAAGAGAACCCGCACGCAGCGGTGATCACGCTAAAAGAGGCCCTTAGCGACCCTCGTGCGACCTTCCTCGAAATGAGCCGCGCGATCCGGTTGGCGGAGCAACTAGACATCTCCGTAGTTGAAGATTTCGTGAGTTCGACAAGATTCCGAGCTCTTGAGCAGTCTATTCAGGCTGCGTTGTGTGATCAAATGGCTGGGGTTAAGGCTGCCCTGCCGTTGATCGAACGAACGATTCGCTCTGTTTTTCCCAGCCACGGCACGAGCGAGCTCAGGACAGCGCTGATGCTGAGTTTGATCGGCCAGCAGAAATTCGAGGAAGCAATGAAGGTCCTAGGAGACAGTCCCAATCTGGCGCTTATTCACCTTCCAGAGGCTTTCAACTATGCCATTGCTGAATGGGGAGCATCGAAACGTGTTCCCGTCGATTGCTTTCAGAGAGTCGTTGAGCTGATCCCAGTTAGACGGGTGGGAGTCGGAAAGAATGTATCGCAGTGCTTCGCTATAGCTCACTGGGCTTCGAAAAACCTTGCCGCCGCCCGTGAGCTCCTGGCAGAGGCTGAAGCGATTGCTCGCAAGGACAATACGGAAACCTTCAGCTGTTGGAGATATTTGAGAGTTTCTCCGGGCCAGTTTTTGGCGGATTTGAGCTCTGTCCGGTCGATGATTGAAGGAGAGGACATTCTTCCTGCCGTCTTCTTACCGGCTGAATAGGCCGTCCGATCTCAACCGCCCGCGACCCAGTTGGTGCGCTCGCTCAACACCTATTGGCGGAT
Organism: Bryobacteraceae bacterium; assembly: GCA_052144935.1. Lineage (GTDB taxonomy): Bacteria > Acidobacteriota > Terriglobia > Bryobacterales > Bryobacteraceae > JOPF133. The sequence goes on along the minus strand of JBKQPR010000334.1, from coordinate 47,025 downwards.
CCAAAATCGTTCAGCATCCGGTTCTCCAAGCGGAGTGTGCGCCTTCTCAACCAAGTCGTCATTCCGCCGAGGGGCTTCAGGAACCGCATCTCACATATCACTTCGCGTGCAACCGCGGTCACGGAAGCCGTACGGAGCAAGGGTTGGCAGCATCGCGACTGTCCCGACCTGCCCCCGCCCTCCTTTTAATCGTTATACCCTGGAGTTCAACAAGCCATGCGACAGATCGTACTGGAAGCGCCACGACAATTCGTGGGACACGTTGTGCCGCCCGTGGTCAGGCAACCCGACCAGGCGCTGGTGAGACTTCACCGGGTCGCCATTTGCGGCAGCGATTGGCACGCCTTCGAGGGCGGCCAGGCGAATTACACCTATCCGCGCATCATCGGTCATGAGATGAGCTGCGAGGTGCTGGAGTTGCCCGGCAACCCTCGCGGCATCCGGCCGGGTGACCGCTGCGCCATCGAGCCTCACCTGACCTGCGGCGTTTGCCGGCCCTGCCGCCTGAATCGCCCCAACTGCTGCGAAAGCATGAAGGTGTTGGGAGTGCACGTGGATGGCGGGATGCGGGGCTTGATGACCGTCCCGGTGGAGCGCCTGTACAAGTCGGAACGGCTGTCCTACGATCAACTGGCGCTGGTGGAATTCCTCACCATTGGCGCCCACGCCGTCGCCCGGAGCGGGCTGGCCGCCGGCGAAGACGTTCTGATTGTGGGCGCGGGGCCGATCGGCCTGTCGGTGCTCCAGTTTGCCCTCACCGCGGGCGCTTCCGCCCGGATTATCGAGAAGGTAGAGTTCCGCCGCCAATTCGCCCGCCGCTTTGGCGTGGAAGTGCTGCCGCAGTACGACGGCCGCCCCGCCCTGGTGGTTTTCGACTGCACCGGCGACGGGGACGCCATCAGGGCCAGCTTCGACCTAGTGGCCCCGGCCGGGCGTCTGGTGCTGGTCGGCCAATTCCTGGGCTTCATCCCCTTCGACCATACGCCCTTCATCCGGCGGGAGCTCAACATCATGGCGAGCCGCAACAGCCACCACCAGTTTCCGCGCGTGATCGGGATGATCGAGCGCGGTGAAATCGACCTGGACCCGTGGATCACCTGCCGCATGCCTCTGGCCGAGGTGCCCGCCGTGTTCGCCGAATTGGCCAGCCACAAGAACTACATCAAGGCTGTCTTCGAAGTTCAGGATTCGGACGTCTGAGACACTCGGCTTCCTCCGGCCGAATGGTCGGTCAGTTTCGCACCATCCGTTCCAGTTCGCGAGACAGCGCGCGTAAGCACATCGGCAAATCCTTCGTTCTCAGCGCATGGATCGACACCCTTTGTGGTCCTTCGGGGCCGAAGCCCCTATAGAATCAGCTTGATCAATTCCTGCTATTCAGTTTACAATACATACAGATAATGCACTGCCGTAAACCGAAAGCGGACCGCCGTGATCGCTGATCGAATCAAACTCGCCAGGCGCAAGGCCGGTTTTTCCTTGCGCGATTTATCGACCGCCATGGGCGGGAGAGTGACCGCCCAGGCCATCGGGAAATATGAGCGCGGCGAAGACACGCCCAGCTCCGGAGTTCTATTGGCGCTCGGCAAAGCCCTTGGCGTGTCGCTCAGCTACCTGCTCGACGCGCACGGAATTGAGCTTTCCGGAGTCGAATTCCGGACCACAGCGAACACCACCGGACGAGACCGTGCCCAGGTTGAGACCGAAGTCCTTGAATGGATTGAACGCTATCTCCAGATTGAGCTGATCCTGGACCTCGACAGTGCGACGTGGCAGTGCCCCGTGGCCCATCCCCGCCATCTGCGAGAAGTGGGCGATGCCGAAAAGCTCGCCCGCGAAGTCCGCGACGAATGGAAACTCGGTCTCGACCCGATACCGAATATGACCGAGTTGCTTGAAGATAAGGGCCTGAAGGTCCTGACCGTCCCGCTGCCTCTGCGGATTTCAGGATTCACCTGCATGGTGGGGCGTGGAGAGGGCCGGGCCGATTTGCCGGTGATTGTGGTGAATAACCAGTTCCCCCTTGAGCGCCGCCGCCTCACGCTCGCCCACGAGCTGGCGCATCGCCTGATCCACACCGAGAGCCTGATCGGCAAGGACGAAGAAAAAGCTGCCAACCTCTTTGCCGGGGCTTTCCTCATGCCCCGTGAGCACCTGCTCCGGGAAGCCGGAAAGCATCGCAATGCGTTCGGTTACAAGGAAATCGTGGATCTGAAGCGCCTCTACCGCGTAAGCGGCGCCGCGCTCCTGATGCGTCTGCGGCAACTCGACGTGATAAGCCAGTCAACCCTGATCTACGCCTTCCAGTCGATCGCGAGAGGCTGGCGCACGCAGGAACCAGAGGAGCTTGAGCCGGCGGAAATTCGTGGAGAACGGGAGAAAGCCCGCCGCTTCGAACGCCTCTGCTACCGCGCTCTTGCAGAGGGGCTGATTTCACTAAGCAAAGCCGCCGAGCTTCTACGGCTGCCTGCCCCCGAAGTGGAAGCCGGACTGAAAGGGCCGCAGAACACCAATGCGGATCGTCGTTAGTGACAGCAGTTGCCTCATCGATCTCCGAAAGGTGTCGATGCTGGACGCCCTTCTCAGGCTCCCGTATGAGTTCCTGATTCCCAATACACTATTTGAAGAGGAGCTGCTGAAGTTCACTGTGGCGCAGAAGGAGGCTCTCATCCGCGGCGGCCTAAAGGTGGTGGACCTCACAGGCGAAAGGGTCCTTCGCGCGCAGGCCATCGTGCGCCCAGCGGCTCTCCGTGCATGACGGCTTTGCCTTTGCTCTCGCGGAAAGCTACCGCGACTCCATATTGCTTTCCGGCGATGAGGCGCTACGTGCGCTGGCGACCAGGCATGCCATGGAGGTGCACGGTGTATTGTGGGTTCTCGACGAACTGCACGCGAATCGTTTCACACGGACCGCCGCCATCTTGGGCGTACTTCGCGCTTTCCTGGATGACTCCACCGTGAGGCTGCCTCGCCGAGAGATCACCGCCTATATCAGGCGATACGAGACCTTGAAGTAGTCGCAAGACATAGGACGCCGCATTTGACGCCGCATTTCTGTTGCCCGCCTCGCCATCCGGGCAAACGGCTACGGTGCAGCCGCACGACACCCGTAACCCACTGAAATCAAACGCTCTTGATTTCGACCACCGCTCAACCTGAGCGCTTCAGTCTCCCCGCCGCCTCCAGCAGCAGCCGTCTCACAGCCTGGCTCGAATCCATGCCCAGCGCCTCCCGCGCCACGCCTTCGGCCTCCGCCGCGCTCCAACGCGAGATGGCCCGCTTGAGCTCTGGGATCAAGGGCGCGCTGACGCTGAATTCTTCCAGGCCCAGGCCCAGCAGAAGCGGCGTCGCCAGCGGATCGGCAGCCAACTCGCCGCAGAGGGCCACGCCGATTGCCGCGCCGCGCGCCGCCGCGATGGTCTGCCGGATCATTCGCAACACGGCGGGCTGAAAGGGATCCGCCATCGGCGCCACGCGGGAGTTGGTCCGGTCGGCAGCCATGACGTACTGGATCAGATCGTTACTGCCGATGCTGAAGAAGCTGGCTTCGCGCGCCAGCCGGTCGGCCACCGCCACGGCCGCGGGCACTTCGATCATCACCCCTACCCGGATGTCCTTCCGGAAGGGCCACCCTTCCCGTTCCAGCTCCGCCTCCGCTTCCCGAAGCACGGCCTTGGCCTCGCGCAGCTCGTCCAGCGTGGCGATCATCGGCAACAGCAACTCGACTGCCTGTGCCGCGCCCGCCCGCAGGATGGCACGGAGTTGCGTGCGGAACAGGTCGCGCCGGCTCAACATCACGCGGATGCCCCGCCACCCGAGGAACGGGTTGGCCTCCTCGCCGATCTCCACGTAGGGCAGGCTCTTGTCGCCGCCGATGTCGAGCGTGCGGACGGTCAGCGGACGCCCCCCGAGCGACCCGGCGATGGCGCCATAGGCGGCCACCTGTTCCTCTTCCCCGGGCGCCGCCGCGCGGCCGAGGAACAGAAACTCGGTGCGCAACACACCCACGCCCTCGGCGCCACAGGCCACGGCTTCCGCCGCTTCAGCCACGCCGCTGATATTGGCGAGCACTCGGATCCGGTGCCCGTCGCGCGTCGCAGCGGGTTTCGAACGCTCCAATTCCGCCGCGCGGCGAGCGGCCAGCCAATTTTGGCGGCGCTCTTCCAGCGCCTGCAGCTTACCCGCATCCGGCGCAATCCAAACTGTCCCCTGCTCTCCATCCACCGCCACCATCGTTCCGTCGGCCAGTGCGGAGATCCCCGGACCCAGTCCCGCGACCACCGGAATTCCCCTGGCCCGCGCCAGGATCACGCTGTGCGCGCTGGCGCTGCCCGTCTCCAGGCACAAGCCCAGAGCCGTCGCGGGATCCAAGTTTGCAACCTCGGAAGGGGTCAGATCGTGCGCCGTCAGGATGGCCGGCTCGCGCACAACCCTCACGCCGCCGGTTTGCCCGGTGAGCCGTCGGAACACCCGCGCCGCCACGTCCGTCACGTCCGCCGCGCGGGCCCGCAGGTAGGGGTCGTCGAGGGCGCCCAGACGGTCCGCGAGCCTGGCGGTCTCGGCCTGCCAGGCGGACTCCGCGCCGGCCCGCTCTTCCGCCAGCCTGCGCGCGACTCCGCCGATCAGCTCCGGGTCTTCGAGGAAGAGCGACTGCGCATCGAAGATGCCCGCCTCATCCGCGCCAAGCTGAGCTTTCGACCATTCGTAGAGCGCCCTGGTTTCCTCTTGCGCGGCGCCGATGGCGGACATCAGGCGTTGCCGCTCAGCATCGGGATTCCCGATAGGCCGAGGGGTGAGTTCCACGGCGGCGAGACGGAGCTTGACCAGCGGGCCGATGGCGATGCCCGCGGACGCCGGGATGCCACCGAGCTGACCCAGGGCTGGTAGGGCAGGCGATTCGCCTGCCATCGGCGGACTCGGGCAGGTGAATCGCCTGCCCCACCGCACACCGTCAGGCCCGTCCTCAGGCGAGGGGTCTTCCGCCGGCGAGTGGTCTTCCGCCGGCGCCGGAATGTCCTTGGCAACCTTCTTTTTTTCGCCGCACCCCGATTCGATGAAGATCACCAGCGCGGCGAGCGCCTCGTGCGCCGCCGGTCCTTGTGCGCGGATCCGCAACTGGTGACCTTGCTGCGCCCCCAGGCCCAGGACCGCGTTGATGCTGTCGCCGGCGGCCGGACCGGTCCGCTGGCTCACGTTCTCGAGCGTCACCCGCGCGCCATACCGCCGCGTCAGGCGAACCAGTTGCGCCGCCGGGCGGGCGTGCAATCCGAGACGGTTGGGGACCTGGACCAGCGCCTCCTCCCAAAGCCCGGCGTCTTCAGCGGCGCCGGGAACCACTCCCGGGGTGCCCTCGGGGCCCGGTGCCCTCCAGGCCCGGCTCGGATCAGAGCCGCGAGCGTCAGCGAGCGGTTCCCCGACAGCCACTGCCTCACGGGGCGCCCTCCAGGCCCGGTTCGGATCAGAACCGGGACCGAGGGGCGCCGGGCCCGGAGGGCACTGGTCCCCGACAGCACCGCGCGGTTCCCCGGGGTGCCCCGCGGGCCCACCGAATCTCGTTGGCTCGCCACCGGCGCCCAACTGCGCCACCTTGCCGGCCAGCGCGTTGCGCGCCTCGCAAGCGATTTCCGCGAGACCGGCGCCCGCGGCGGCCAGGCTGGCTGCCGCCACCGCTCCTTCCACCAGCGGAGCGGCGCACAATTCGACGCGCGACCGTCTCGCTTCGCCCAAAAGCTCCAGCGCTGTCCCGGCGCTCAGCACGGCGCTCCCCAGGTCCATGAGCACCAGCACTCCATCCTCGCTGTAGACCGATTCGATGGCCTGGAGCACTTGGAAGGCATCGGTACCGATCGGGTTTTCGGGATCGGCCGTGCCTCCGGCAGCCGCGATCCGGACCTGTCCCTGCGCCACCTGCCGCGCCAGATCGCACACGCCCTCGGCCAGCTTGGCGCTGTGGGAGACAATCACCAGGCCGATCATGAGCGCAAGCTGTCCGCGGCCGCCTTCAGCAGCAGGTAGGAAGAGGTCGCTCCCGGATCCTGGTGGCCTTTGCTGCGCGCGCCCAGATAACTGGCCCGGCCTTTGCGCGCCTGCATGGGAATCGTCGCCAGCATCCCCGCGTGGGCCGCCGCCGCGCCCGCGTCGAGGATGGCCGCCAGGCTGGCCCCGTCTGCGAGGGCCTTACGCATCGCTTCCAAAGCCGGAAGCAGCGCGTCCATCATGGTCTTGTCTCCCGCGGCCGCTTTACCGCGCTCGCGCACACCCTCGATGCCCGCCTGGAACAGCGCCACCGCATCGGCCGCCTCGAGTTCGGTCTTCCCGGCGCAGGCCGCCGCGGCTCGCAGAAAGAAGGTTCCGTAGAGCGGCCCGGCGGCGCCGCCTACATGCCGTATGAGAGCGGTGGCCACACTCTGCAGGATGGAACGGATGTCGGACGGGGCATTCTCCGCCGGCTGCGCCGCCAACTCGGCCTTCACTGCGGTGAAGCCGCGGTCCATGTTGATCCCGTGGTCGGCATCGCCGATCGCCGAGTCCAATTCCGTGAGCCATGCCCGGTTCTCCGCGTAGATCCGTTGCAGGAGGTCCAGCCACTCGAGCACTTCTTGCTTGCCCACCGCCATGCCCTCAGATCCCCCAGCGCAGCCCCGCGGTGAGCACCGGATCGTCCCATAGCGAGAGCAACTCGTCGTCGGCTTTGAGCAGGGTGATCGAGCAGCCGGCCATTTCCAGGCTGGTGATGTAATTGCCCACCAGCCGGCGCGCCACGCGGATTCCACGCCCTCGCAAGATCCGCTCCAACTCTCCATAGACCAGATAGAGTTCCATCAAAGGCGTGCCGCCCATGCCGTTGACCATGGCGATGACTTCGTCGCCACTGCGGAACGGCAGGTCCGCCAGGACCATCCCCGCGATGCGCGCGGTCAGTTCCCCGGCGGGCAGCAGCGGCATGCGCTCGCGCCCCGGTTCGCCATGGATGCCGATCCCCATCTCGATCTCGTCTTCGCCCAACTCGAAAGTGGGTTTGCCGGCGGCCGGAACGGTGCAGGAAGTCAGGGCCATCCCCACGGAGCGCCCGTTCCCGTTGACCTTCCGGCAGAGCGTTTCCACGCGCGCCAGATCATAGCCGCGTTCGGCCGCCGCTCCGCACAGCTTTTCCGCAAGCACGGTGGTCCCCACGCCACGGCGGCCCGCCGTGTAAAGGCTGTCTTCCACGGCCACGTCGTCGTTGATGACCACCGCCCGCACTTCGATGCCTTTCGCCTGGCAGAGTTCCGCGGCCATTTCGAAGTTCAGGATGTCGCCGGTGTAGTTCTTGACGATATGGAGAACGCCCGCTCCACCGCTGACCGCGCGCGTGGCGGCCTCGATTTGATCCGGGGTCGGAGAAGTGAACACCTGGCCGGGACAAGCGGCGTCGAGCATTCCCTTGCCCACGAACCCCACGTGCATAGGCTCGTGACCGCTGCCTCCACCCGACACGATGCCGGTCTTGCCTGGGACCGGCGCGCCAGCCCGGACCACGTAAACCGGGTCGAGCGAGACTCTCAGAATATCCGCATGCGCCAGAGCCAGCCCCGCGAGAAATTCCAGCGGCACATTCCGCGGATCGTTGATCAGTTTCTTCATGCGTCCACCTCGCAGCCTAGCACACCGCCCTCACGGGGATGCCTGGGTAACGCTCCCTCGCGGTCGCGGCTCTGAAGGTGTGCCGGAGCCGGGCCCAAAGGGCACCGGGCCCAGAGGGCACCCCGCGGTGCCTGGCGGGCACCCATGCTGTATCCTGATTTTCATGGACAGAGCACCTGCAACCGAACCGGGCCGCGTGATTGGCGTGGGAGGAGTGTTCTTCAAATCCGCCGACCGGGACCGGCTTCACTCCTGGTATGAGGACAACCTTGGACTGGTCAGAGGCGCGGGGGGATTCGAATTCAGATGGCGTTCCCATGCCCTGCCGGAGATCGAACATCGCACCGCCTGGTGCGTCTTCCCCGAGGACTCGAACTATTTCGATCCGAGCCGGGCGCCTTTCATGGTCAACTACATCGTGGACGACCTCGACGCCATCCTGGTGAAGCTGGCGCGAAACGGCGTCCAGGTCGATCCGAAGCGCGAGGTCTACGATTACGGCCGCTTCGCGTGGATCTTCGACCCGGACGGGAACAAAATCGAGCTTTGGGAGCCGCGCGGGGGGTAGGCCCGCCGGTTTGTTTCACGTGAAACAGAGCCGCGCGGAGCGTAGGCCCCCGGTTTGTTTCACGTGAAACAAGGTTGTTTCACGTGAAACACTTCCGTTCCACGGGCCCACTGGGCCCCCCCGTCTGCGCACACGGTACCCCCACTTGCGCACAGGGCACCCCCAATCCTGTACCTGGACAATTCTCTATGCCATTGATTCCAAGGTATCATTACGAATCATGGCCGCCCACACCCGCCGTGGCTTGCTCAAAACAGCCGCGGCCCTGCTCCCATCACTTTCCGCGGCTTCCTGGCGCGCCGCGCTTTGTGCCCCAAAGTCCGTCCGCATTACGGACGTCATCCTGGACCTCAACGACCTTCACAAGTGGGACAACTCGCACGGCGACACCTGGGATCCGTTCTGGGCAGACGACGACAACCTGTACGCCTTCAACTGCGATGGGCGGGGCTTCGGGAAATCGCCTAGAAACCTGGCCTTCAATCGACTCCTCGGCGATAGTCCGAGCACTCTCTCCGGAGCCATGATCAACACCATGGACGAATACGGCGGGAGCGGCAAGAAGGAAGCCGACAATGCCACCTGGAAAGTCTGCGGGCAGGAATGCATCGATTCCATCTTCTACGCCTTCGTCTCCCGCAACGTCTACGGCAAGGACAGTGGCGACTACTGGCTCCGGCAAACCGCCTTCAACAGCAGCCTGGTCAAGTCCACCGACAAAGGCCTTACCTGGAGCCGGGGCGCGGTGGAGAACTACAACCGTCCCATGTGGCCCGGACCCTCCTTCGGCGCGCCATTCTTCATCCACTACGGGAAGAACGGCGGCGACGTGGCCCAGGATGGCGCGAGGCGCTACGTCTACGCCGTCTCGACCAACGGCTTCTGGAACGACGGCGATAGGTACATCCTGGGTCGCGTTTCCCGCGAGAGACTGCCGGACCTGAAAGCCGCGGATTGGGGATACTTCAGCGGCGGCGACGGCAACCAGGCGAAAAGCTGGTCACTCAAGGTTGAGGAGGCCCAGCCCCTTCTCGACCTCCGCACCCATTGCGGGCAAAGCGGGCCCTGCTACATCCCCGCCTTGGGGTTGTATCTCATGGTCGTCTGGTACAACACCGAAAAGATGATCAAGTGGTACGAGCCGAACGAGATGCGATACGACTTTTACCAGGCGCCGCACCCATGGGGACCCTGGACCTCGGTGCGCTCTTACAGTGACGCCTTCCTCTCGCCCGGACACATGTACGGCCCCAGCCTGTGCGCCAAATTTCAGCGGCGGGAGGGACCTGATGTGCATATGACGCTGTTCACCTCGGGCTGCCCGTTCAAAGACGTGCCCGAGGGGCTTTACAAAGCCTGGGAAATCCCGGTGGTCGTGAAGACCGCTCCGGTCATCCCCTCGACCCTGATCCCCAGCGGCGATCCCCGCATCGTGTACAACGGCCGCTGGACGTCATCGAGCGAGGATCGCCTAAGCGGCCCGGTACACCAGACCGCGTCCGCGAACGATTCCGCCGAGTTGTCCTTCCGCGGCGCCGGGATCGATTTCCTCGCGGACAAGAAGGCCGGTTTCGGCTCCGTCGCGATCTTCCTTGACGGCGTTCTCGCCCACACTGCGGCCCTGGGTATCGAAAACCTCCCGAGGCTCAACGGGGTCACGGTGTTCCGCTCAGGAGGACTCAAGAATGGCGCCCACAGCATCCGCGTTGTGAACCAGACCTCCTCGCCCGTGGTCGTGGATGGATTCCAGGTCTACGGCGGCTAGAGCGGCTCCCGGCGGTTCCCGGACAGCCTACCAAGCAGCAGAACCAGCGACATGCGCCATCGCATAGGTGGCGTCAAAACGCCAGACCCCATAGCGTGGAATTGGAGCCTGGAGAGTCGGTCCCGGAAGATGGCCGCGCGGCAAAGGCCGGCCGGGCCGGCACGCGGTCGCATGGCCGCTGCCCACCGCGCGGCCGCCAGCCCGAACCAGTCTTGCCGTTTCAGCCTGGCGTCCCACGCGTTGCGCGGTGCCGCGGCGGCCGCGGGCCCGGCAGCCTGTTCATGATGGGAAACCGCGAGGCGCGCGTCGCGGTGTCGAACGCAGGCAGGTAACCACGGCACACGAAGGTGACGGCGAGAGTGGCCCTACCGCCGGCGCGCCCTGTTCTACGCGGCCGACAATCGTGGCTGAGCAGCCGCGCGGCCTGGCGAACTCGCGCCGCTGGCCGAAGACGGCGCCCATTTGCGCGATGGCCACCAAGTCCCGAGACGCCTATCCCACGGTGTTTATTGCGGCGTCAGCGTCGAATCCCAGTCACCCCACGGGCTCGGATGACGCCCGACCTCCACGTTGACCTCCTGGTAATGCCCCACATTCGCTTGTTTCACATATTCGGCGGCAGGCAGGAACTCGTCGCGGCGGCGGCGCAGGACCGCATCGAGCGCGCGGTCCAGGCGCGTCTGCAAGTCCCTGTCCTCCGTCCGGCCGCACAGGTTGTGCATTTGGAAGGGATCGCGCCGGTTGTCGTACAGCAGCCACGGGCCCCGAATAGACCTCACGTAGGTATAACGTGCGGTCCGCAAGCCTCGGTACTCGGCGAAGCCATAGCGGCGAGCTTCCGTGATGGGCACCGGCAAATTGAGGAAGGCCGCCGTCTCGCCGGGCGCGCGTGAGCGTCCCATGATCGGACCGGAAAGGTCGCTGCCCTCCACCGAATCCGGAATCGCGAGCGCGCATAGCGCCAGCAGTGTCGGCATGATGTCGGGGGAGTTCAGTGGCGTTTGGATTCGCCGCCGCTTGCGTCCGAACGTCCGCGGGTACCGCAGCAAGAAAGGCACCCGGATCGACTCGTCCCAGGGGTAGAGCTTCGTGGTCAGCCCCTGCGAGAGCATCATGTCGCCGTGGTCGGAGGTGAAAACCACGATGGTGTCCTCGGCGGCGCCGGCGCGGTCCAGCGTCCGTAACAGCCGGCCGAAGCAGTCGTCGAGCGCGCTCATATGGGCGTAGTAGCCGCGAAGAATTTCGGCAGCCTGTGTGCGCTGGCCGTCAGGTACGTTACGGCGTAGCCGGAGCTCACGGCCGGCATACGTCTCCCGGTAGTGTTCCGGCGCGGTGGCGTATGGGAAATGCGGGGGCCCGAGCGAAAGCACGAGTAAGAACGGGCCGGCGACGCTCCGGCGCTCGATAAAACGGCAGGCGTCTTCGGTTTGAGCGATGGCATCGTATCCGGGCCAGTACTTCGGAGCGGGATCGTCGTCATAATACAGCGAGTGGTTATAGTCGTGGGTGCATTCGCAGGCTTTCCAGTAATCGAAACCAAAGCGCTTCTCCGGCGGGATGTAGGCCAGTCTCCGCCCATAGTTGCCGTCAGGGCTGCCGTAGACGTGCCACTTGCCAATGAAACCGGTGCTGTAACCGGCGCGGCGGAAGACTTCCCCCAGGGTTGGACCTTTCGGCTTCAGTTCCACGTCGTTGATGAAAACACCATGGGTGAGCGGATATTGGCCCGTGAGGAGGCTGGCGCGATACGGGCAGCACACGGAGCATCCCGACACGGCGTTTTCGAAATTCACGCTTTCCGATTCCAGGCGGTCCAGCACCGGGGTGCGGACATTGACATCCCCGCCGTATCCCGTCGATTGCGCACGCCACTCATCCGCGAGCAGGAACAGGACGTTGGGACCACGCCCGCGCTGCGCCAGAAGTGCTGGCGCGACGGCCAAACTTGCTGCGGCGGCCTGGAGGAATTGGCGCCGGCCGCGGTTTACCTCGCCTCCCCAGTCTCTCATCGGTGCAGGGTGCATGTACTTTCATACCGCGGTTTGCCGGGAAATGCCAGAGCGAATGCCCGGTCCGACCGGGCGGTGGATATCATCGGGGCCGCCGATCGCAGCGGCCAATCGTCGCCGGGCAGCCGCGCCGTCGAAGGCCGGGGGGCGCGCCGGGTGGCCGCCGCCGGTCTACCGGGCATCCGCCAGGCTGTCGAAGCGATCTTCGTGAAGCCAGCGCGGCCCGCCAACGATTTTGAAACCGCTGGATGGCAAACGCCTCTTCAGATAGTCCAGTTTGCGCATATTGGCACGAACCCTGCCTCCCCGGACAGGTAAACAGCCCCATGCCCAGCCCGTTTTCCCGGCTCTGCGAATCCGACGGCTTCACCGACGCCACCTCGAACTCCACTCGTTGCGCGAAGCCGATCCAGCGGGAAACGGCGCAACTGCGATCGCCAGTCCGATCCGGATCGCTGCCGCGGCGGCGACGCGCGTGAACGAGATGCGCGGCGAGAATTCACGGCCGCGTTCCTCTTCGGCCTCGTAGAAAGTGGCGTCCCGCGCCTTTTCGGGCATAGCAATCAAAATGGGGGCTGAATCCCCATGGTAGCCAAAAGCCGGGGCCCGCTGCCACGTGTTCAATAACAACAGGGAAAGTGCCGGTGGCGGGCTGGTCAGTCACGTGCACTCCCGTTTTCGCCGGCGCCTTCCGCTTCAAACAAGCGGGAGCCGATGGACAAGGCCAGCGCGACTACAAGGGATGAGGAGACTCAATCCGCCATATGGAGCGCAGTGTTTTGCGGTACACGCCGGTGGGGGCTAAGTTGGAATTGGCGCTGGCTGAAGATTTGGCCGTCATTCCGCAAGTGCGTCATGTGGTTACCGAATGGGTTGACGGCCCGCTTCTTGTTTGGATTGCGTTCGACGATCCGAATCCGGCTGGGCGCCGGCAAATCCATCCAAAGGAGTCGGACCTCATAGGCGGGTTTCCCGAGGTCGATTTCGATTTTCAATCCGATCCCCGCACTGAACCCCAACCCGGATCGGATCGCGACCGGCGCAAACGTTGCCTATTCGCGCCAGGAGTAGCGATCCGTGCCTTGCAGGCAGGAGCGCATTACCAAAGCAGCGCCAGGTTGACATCCGCGCCGGCTTTGCGCGGAGCCCCGCCGGTGCCGCCCCGTCCACCGCCCAGAGGCCCGCCGCGAGCATCACTAACAAACCAACTGAAGACGGGAGATCGTGACCGCATGATTCCCACACCGTTCTTATAGCCACGCCTTGGGCACCGGCGCGCCTGCATTTCGGACGCCGCCACGGCGCTCAGCGTTTCTTCATCACGCGGCCTGCCTTTATGCCTGCGCGCGCCGAGAGGGTCTTCAGAGTGTTGAGATTGCGGCGGTCGTCGCCGTCCTTTTTTATGGGGGTTTCGAGAATGAACGGTTTGGCACGCAGCTTGGGATGGCACACGATGCGGCGGAAGCCATCCAGGCCGATGAGGCCTTCGCCGATGCCGGCGTGGCGGTCGCGGTGGGAGCCGAGCGCCGCCTGCGAGTCGTTGGCGTGGATCAAGTGGACTCGCGAGAGGCCCAGACACTCGTCGGCTCTCTCGACGGCGAGGCGCAGGCCGGCGGCGGTGGCGATGTCGAAACCGGCCGCCAGCAGATGGCAGGTGTCCAGGCAGTAGCCCACCGGGAGATCGGTGAGATCGGCGGCCATATCCCGAATGGATTGGAGCTCTTCGAACCGGCTGCCAAGCTGGAAACCAGCGCCGGCCGTGTTTTCCAGCAGCACCGTCAGGCCCGAGTCCCGAAAACCGCGCGAGGCATCGCGCAGGGCCAGTGCGAACGAAGCGATGCCCTCCTCGATCGAGCGGCCCCTGTAGCTGCCGGGATGAAGCACCAGATACTCGGCGCCGATGGCCGCCGCACGTTCCAGTTCGGCACGAAAACCGCCGATGGATTTCGCGCGGATCAGGGGGTCGTCCGAAGCCAGGTTGATCAGGTAATTGACGTGGATCGCCAGCGGATGGAGCGAAAAACGCTCGCGCGCCGCCTTCAGCAGCCTGACCTGGAGGGGATCGGCCGCGCGGGCACGCCACATCCGCGGGCTGGCGGAGAAGATTTGAAAGGTGTTGGCGCCTAGATCGGCAGCCTTGAGAGCGGCCCTTTCGAGCGACCCGGCGGTGAACGTATGGATGCCTAAGCGCAGAGCCTCATCTTAGAATGGGCAGTTGACAACTGTCCACCGCCTGGACGGCACCACCTACCGCGTGGACGATGCCACCATCGGGCCTGGCTGCGGGACCAGCGCAACGCGCGAGGCCATTGCCGCCCGCGGAGCCGCCCGCGGCTTGACCAAATGCAAAGTGGACTCCGGCGGCTGACCGGGTCGTTCCCAAGCTACGGGAAACTCCTGCAAGCACTGCGGACAGATATACTTGCCGTGAATCGGCCACATTGCCCCACTGTGCATCCTTTTGCACCAGACCTGTGCCATCCAGTTCTTCATAAGTCCTCCAAGTCCTCCGATTTACAACGCCATGAGCGCCAGCGCTGCCCCATGGCAGAATAGTGGAGCAATTTGAGGGCCAGGGACGGCCAACCGTGCATGACCGGGAAGCGGCCATCTTCAATCACGGCGTCGGGCCTGCCCGCCGGCTGCGTGTCCGCCCGGCGAGCCTCGCGCGGCTATCCGATCGGCGCGCCGCCTAACCAATCGGGATCGCACCTCTCCCCAACGGGGCGCTCTCGGGGACAGTGCGACGTCGGCCACGCCCAGGGCCGTCCGCAAGGGAGCGGCCGATGAGGCCTTGACAGCCCGCTGGACTTGTGCTAATTTCCTAGCATGCTGCTAAAAAGCCAGCAGGAGACGGTCCGGTGAGCGCGCCCGCGGGTCTGAGCCGCCGCGAGCGGCAAATCATGGACATCCTGTACCAGCGGGGAAAGGCCTCGGCCTCCGAGGTCCGCGAAGCCATGGCGGATGCGCCCAGTTACTCGGCGGTGCGCGCCATGCTGCGCATCCTCGAAGAGAAGGGCCACCTGAAGCACCAGGAGGAAGGGCTGAAGTATGTCTACGCGCCCACGGTGGGGCGCGACAAGGCCAAGCGGTCGGCCGTGAAGCACCTGCTCGACACCTTCTTCAACGGCTCGCCGGAACAGATTATGGCGGCGCTGCTGGATGTTTCTTCCACCCGCCTCACGCGCGAAGAACTGGACCGTATGTCGGCAATGATCGAAAAGGCCAAAAACGAGGGCAAGTGATATGTTTGCGATTCTGGTCGGTATCTCTCTGAAAAGCGCAGCCGTCCTGGCGGTTGCATGGCTGATGGCATTCCTGCTGCGAGGCCGCTCGGCGGCCGCGAGGCACCTGGTGTGGACGGCCGCGGCGGCGGCCATTCTGGCGCTGCCTTTGCTGTCGATGGCGCTGCCCTCCTGGCGGGTAGCGACCCCGCAAGCCCTGGCTCCGACCAACGTGGGGCTGGTCTTCCACGTGTTCGCAACGGCTGGCGCGGACGGCACGGACGCCGCGGGGAGATCCCTGGGCCCGGCGGAGGTCTCGACTCACTCAGGCCGCGCGGGCCGGCGGGCGCCGTGGCAGTCGGATTGGCGGCTGTGGGTGATGGCACTGTGGGGCTTGGGCGCCGCGGCGGTGCTGTTCCAACTGCTGGCCGCGTATGTTCGGCTGGGCCGCATGCGCACACGGGCGCGCGCTTATGCGGATTGCGGAGACTTCGGCGCGCTGGCCGATTCGCTGGGAATCGACGGCCCGGTGGCGTTGCTCGAAGGCGCGTCGGCCAGCATGCCGATGACCGCCGGAATTTGCCGGCCGGTCGTCTTTCTGCCGGCCGATGCCATTGACTGGAGCGAGGAACGCCGCCGCGTGGTGTTACTGCACGAGCTGGCGCACGTGCGGCGTGGCGACGTGGCCGCACACTTGATGGCGCGGGCCGCCCTCAGCCTGAACTGGTGGAATCCGCTTGCCTGGACGGCCTGGCGCGAGTTCCTCAAGGAGAGCGAGCGCGCCGCCGACGACCTGGTATTGGCGGCTGGCGCGCGCCCATCCGACTATGCCGGCCACTTGCTGGAAGTAGCGCGCTCCATGCAAACGCCGGCTAGCGCGGCGTGGGCCGCGGTGGCCATGGCGCGGCGCGCGCAGTTGGAAGGCCGGCTGTTGGCGATCCTGGATTCGCGCGTCCGCCGTCACGCGATGGGCCGTGGAGCGCCGCTGGTGGCCGCGCTGGCCGCAGTGCTCCTGGTGGCGCCGTTCGCGGCGGTGCGCGCTCAGGATCAATCCAAGCCGGCGGTTCCCCCCGAGTTGGACGCCACCATCAGCGTCGCCAACTCCCAGAAGAACCACGAGATCCTGGAACACGCCGCCTCGGCCTACGAGTCGCTGCAGAAGTATGATGCGGCGCAGACCCTGCTGGAGAACGCGCTGACTATTCGCGGCGAGGTTTCGGGCACCCAGAGTGCGGCCTACGCCGCCGGCCTGGTGAAGCTGGGCGACCTGGAATTGAAGCGCCACAAAGTGGACGAAGCCAAGGCCTTCTACACCAAGGCAGTCTCGCTGGGCGACCGGCCGGAAGTGGCGGGAGCGCTGGTCTATCTGGGAATTTCGTCGATGAGGAACGAGCGCGACACGGCCCGCGACTATTTTCAGCGCGCCGTCAACGTGAATCCCACCGGACCGGAGGCGGGTGCGGCCTACACTTGGCTCGCCGAAATGCAGCGCACCGAGACTCTGCTGGAAAAGGCGCGCGGGATCCTGGAAGGCCAGACCACCAGCGCGACCGAGACCGAGCAGTTGTACCAGAAGGCGCTGGCGGTGGAGGAGCCCAAGTCGGTGGCGGCGGCGAACACATTGCACCTCTACGCCCGCTTCCTGCAAGAACAGGACCGCACGTCCGAGGCCGAGCAGATGGAGACGCAGGCGAGGGGCATCACGCAGGCAACCGCCACTCAATTCGCCAAGATCATGCAGGGGACGGCCGGGGCGAGTGTCAACTTCCGCGTTCAAACCACTCTCGGCCCCAACGGCTATCAGCGGCCGCCCGCCGGCGCCGACCCGACGGCCGATGCCAGTTCGCCCTACGCTCCGCTGGTGCAGCCGACCCACAGTCCCGATTCCATAAAAATGGCTAGCGGAGTGAGCGCTCCGGTGCTGCTCTATAAGGTCGAGCCGGAATATACCGAGGAAGCCCGCGCGGCCAAGTATCAGGGCACGGTGCTGGTGTATGTCGAGGTCGGGCCGAATGGGCTTGCGCATAACATGCAAGTGGTGCGCGGCCTCGGCCTCGGCCTGGATGAAAAGGCCATCGAAGCCGTCAGCAAGTGGAGATTCAAGCCGGGCCAGAAGGAAGGCCAGCCGGTGACGGTGCAAGCAACCATCGAAGTGAATTTCCGGCTGCTGTAAGCGCCACTCCCATGCGCGACATTCTTTTCGGGCTGCGTACCTTGCGGCGCAGCCCTTGGTTTACCCTGATGGCCGTCTTCACTCTGGCGCTGGGGATCGGCGCCACCACGGCGGTCTTCAGCGTGGTGAACGCGGTGCTATTGCGGTCGTTCGGATATGCCGATCCGGCGCGGCTGGTGCTGATCCGGGGCCTCGACAAACAGGGCCGGTCCACC
This sequence comes from Bryobacteraceae bacterium, assembly GCA_052144935.1. Lineage (GTDB taxonomy): Bacteria > Acidobacteriota > Terriglobia > Bryobacterales > Bryobacteraceae > JOPF133. Next base: position 29,448 of record JBKQPR010000334.1, on the reverse strand, counting down.
GGCGTTTCGAGCGGCGACTTCCTGGCCCTCCTGCAGCGCGCCCACTCCTTCCAGCAGGTCGGCGCAGTGCGGCCGCAGAGCTTCACCCTGACCGGCGCGCGAGAACCCGAAAACTTCTTCGGCGAAATGGTCACCGCCGGCTGTCTGAGCGCGCTGGGCGCGGCGCCTCTGATGGGCCGCCTGTTCACCGCAGCGGACTTCCCATCCGGCGCTCCGCAGGCGGCGATCCTGTCCTATACCACGTGGCAGACCAGCATGGAGGCGGACCCGCACGCGATCGGCCGGCGGGTGATGCTCAACGGCAGCGAGTACACCGTGGTGGGGGTGATGCGGCCGGAATTCCAGTTCCCGCATCCGGCCTACCGGATCTGGGTGCCCTGGCGGTTGACCGCCGCCGACATGTCCAACCACAATATCCGCGCGTACACGCTGGTGGCGCGGCTGCGGCCCGGCGTTTCGCAGGCGGCTGCGGCCGCGGAGTTACAAAGCCTCTCGGGCGCGCTGGCGCGCGACTTCCCGGCGAGCAACACTGGCTGGCGCGCCGTGACCGAGCCCGCCAGCGAGCACATGTTGGGCAGCCTGCGGCCGATCCTGACCACCCTGATGGGCGCGGTGGCTTTCGTCCTGCTGATGGCGTGCCTCAACGTTGCGAACCTGTTGATGGCGCGCGGTGTGGAGCGTTCCCGCGAAATGGCGCTGCGTTCGGCGCTGGGCGCGCCACGCGGCCGGCTGGTGCGGCAATTGCTGGTGGAGAGCCTGCCGATCGCCATGGCGGGCGGAGCCGCGGGCCTCGTCGCGGCGCACTGGAGCCTGCGCGGAATCATCGCCATGTTGCCTTCCAGCACCATCCCGATTCTGCCGGGGGCCGAGCAGGCTGGCCTGGACGGCCGCGTGCTTGCGGTCTGCCTGTTGGCGTGCCTGGGCGCGACGGTGGTTTTCGGGCTGGCGCCGGCCCTGCTGCTGGCGCGCCCCAAGCTGGAGGAGGCCTTGCGCGAGGGCGGACGATCCCACAGCGGCGGATTGCGCTACAAGCGTCTGCTGGGCGGGCTGGTTGCCCTGGAGGCGGCCCTTTCGGTAGTTCTGCTGGCGGGCGCGGGCCTGATGCTGCGCAGCTTCTCCCGCCTAGTCGATGTGCAGCTTGGATTCCGGCCGGAGCATGTCCTCACGGCGCAGATTCCCTCCGTCTGGACCGAGTACGCGCAACGCCCGGACCCCGCCGAGACCCAGCGCAAGATGCAATCGCTGCGCGCGTTGGTGCATCGCGTGGAGGCGCTGCCGGGAGTCACCGCGGCGGGGTTGACCACGGTGCTGCCGCTCAGCCCCGTGCAGGTGCAGACGATCGTCCACATCGAAGGCCGGCCCGCTCCTGGGCCCGGGGAAGCTCTGCGGGTGGCCTATCGCGCCGTCAGCCCGGGCTACTTCCGGGCGATGGGCATCCCGTTGCTGCGCGGGCACGTTTTCAGCGAGGAGGATCGCACCGGCACGGCGCCGGTGGCGATCGTCAGCGAGCGCATGGCGCGCCAATACTGGCCGGGGGAGGAGGCCGTGGGAAGGCGGCTTTCGCTGGCTGGCCCGGCGGGCCCGTGGTTGACCATCGTGGGGATGGTGGGCAGCGTGCGGTTCGATAGCCTGACCCAGGACCCCAGCGCCGAGTTGTACACCAGCTATGTCCAGACCCTGATGGCGGCGCAGGTGGCCACCCTGGCGCTCCGCACCACGGCCGACCCCGCACAGCTTGCGCCGGCCGTGCGTGCCGCCATCCATGAAGTGGACCGCAACCAACCGGTGACCGAGTTAAAGACCATGACGCGGGTGCTGGAAGACCGCGTGGCGCAGCGGAGGCTCTACACCGTGATGTTGTCGGTGTTCGCCGGGCTGGCGCTGATGCTGGCAGCGGCGGGCATTTTCTCGGTGATCTCGTGGACGGTCAGCCAGGCCACTCACGAAATCGGCATCCGCATGGCCTTGGGCGCCACACCACGCGATGTCCTGCGGGTCACCATGGGCCGCGCGGTGGCGTTGGCCGCAGCAGGCGGCGTGCTGGGGACCGCCGGAGCGCTGGCGCTGACGGGCTTCCTCAAGAGCCAGCTTTACGGCGTGACCCCGGCCGATCCGCCGACGCTGGCGGCGGCGCTGGTGCTGCTGGGCGCGGTGGCGTGGCTGGCCGCGTATGTGCCGGCGCGGCGAGCGATGCGGGTGGACCCGATGACGGCGCTGCGGTGTGAGTGAGATCGAATTAACGGCCCTGGCCAACTGGTGGCTGTGCTTCCAAGCGCTTCAGTAACTCGGCGGTGGCAGCGGTGTCGGGGTGGTTTTCGCCGAGGACCTTGCGCCGGCCGAGGAGGCACTTGCGAAGGAGTCGCAGGGCGGCTTCGGTGTCGCCGACTTCGGACAAGAGGACGGCCAGATTGCTCATCGATCTCAGGGTGTCCGGGTGGTCCGAACCCAAGATGCATGCACGCGCCTCTAACACTCGCTCCTGGAGCAGACGAGCGCCGTCGAGATCGCCCTGCCCACGAAGCGTCCCCGCCAAGTTGTTCATCGACGTCAGCGTGTCCGGGTGCTCGTCCCCTAGCACACGCGTCCTCATCTCCAACACTCGCTCCTGGAGCCGTCGCGCACCCGCAAGATCGCCTTGCGCGCGGAGTGTCAACGCCAGATTGTTCATCGACGTCAGGGTCCCTGCGCTCCCCTCGCCCAGCACGCGCGTCGTCACCGCCAACACCCGCTCCTGGAGCCGTCGCGCACCCGCAAGATCGCCTTGCGCACGGAGTGTCGACGCGAGATTGTTCATCGATGTCAGCGTGATCAGGTGCTCGTCCCCGACCACGCGCGTTATGGCCTCCAGCACGCGTTCCTGGAGCCGCCGCGCACCCGCAAGATCGCCTTGCGCACGGAGCGTCAGTGCCAGATTGTTCAATGACCCCAGCCTGTCAGGGTGTTCCTCGCCGAGCACGCGCGTCCTCATCTCCAACGCTCGCTCCTGGAGCCGCCGAGCTCCCGCGTAATCTCCCTGGACCCTGAGCGTCGACGCCAGATCGTTCATCGGCGTTAACGTATCCGGGTGCTCTTCGCCCAGCACACGCACCAGCACTTCTAGCACTCGCTCTTGGAGGCGACGCGCTCCCGCAAGGTCTCCCTGCTCACTGAGTGTTGCGGCCAGATTGTTCATCGCCGTCATCGTGTCCGGATGCTCCTCGCCCAGTGTGCGACTGCTCACCTCCAACACTCGCTCCTGGAGCCGCCGCGCACCCGCAAAGTCTCCCTGGCCCCTCACAAGGCGCGCCAGTCGGCCGGTAAGCGAGAGCACGTCAGGATCTTCCGCGCCGCGAGTTGCGCAAAGCTCCTTTAGCTTGCGTTCCAATGCCCCCCGGGCATCAGGCGTGCGCGCAAGGATGCCATCCGCCTCAAGTTCCAGACCCGCGAATAGCAGCGCGTCCACGGCAGGCTCCGCCAATTCAGTCCAAATCCGGTCCTCCGGTATATTTTGTGCTCGAGCGGTCTCCAATCTTTCCCAAAAGCGACGAGAGAGGGAACGCGCCTCCGCAATGCTCACCGTCCTTCGCTCAGTTCCCTCAATTTCCCGGCCCACATCCGCAGGACGCAGCGGCACCTCGGTGAGATGCAGCCGCAACTGGAACCACGAGTCTAAATCGGGGACGCTGATAACGAATCGCTCGGCCAGAGTGGAAGGCATCCACCAAATCTGACGCACCGGGAACGACGCGAGGGTCTCCCGCTGAAAACTGAGGGCGGCCAGGGTTTCCAACCGGCTGCCGCGCTCAGGAAACGCCCACTCCAGATCGGTAATCGACACCACCGACCCGCTCGCGGACCGCAGCTTCTCCATCAGCACGGCAACCGTGTCCTGCGCCGCTTCGCCGGGCGGCAGAGCAATCTCGATCAGAGAAATACCCAGGCTGCCCAGCGAGTGCTTAAGGCGCTCGACCACTTCCCGTCGCGCGTATGCCGAGTCCCACTCCACGCGCGCCAGTCCCCGGTCCCGCCGGACACACCACGATTTTAGCCGGCCGGTCACTTCCTCAATGGACCCCGAGTCCATTTAGCTGGTTCCGCCCGGTTCTTGCGGCCTGAGATGCTGTTGCTCCTTCAGAATATCCACCACCAGCGGATGGACGCCGCACCACCGGTCGCCGTTGAACTCCTGAATGGCGCGGCCGCGCAGCAGAGAGTACAAGACCGCATCCGGTACGCCGTTATCGGGTTCGTTGTTATAGACCGCCAGCAGCTTCTTCGTCTTATCCGAGTACGGGATGGGGTCCTTATCATAGGGACTCTGACCCAACCGCCTGAGATATTCGACTCGCATCTTATTGATCGCCGCCCTGGCATCGTCGGGCCCGATCACGGTGGCCGTTGGGTTCCTGGCGAGAGCCCCTTCTCCGGCGTCCAGTACAATCGCAAACAAATCCCGAAGATTGCCCCCGGACGCGACAATGAGCCTCGTCATCTGCCCTTCGGCGAAGAGCGATGGTGAAACTCGCGCTTCCAGGACTGCCTGAACGGCCGCTCTGCCCGCCTCATGGGGAGTATGCGTCCGGTCATAGACAGGCGTGTCGTGAATCATGTACCGGTCAAACGGGAGCCGGATCGCTTCCGAAGAATAGGCCAGCCAGACCGGGATGGTGAATATCATGCTGACCCGCAAGTCCTGAAATACATTCCCGTACTGAGTGAACAGGTCCCGCAACTCCTCAGGAGAAATTACGGTCTTGTCCAGGTCCTCCACGATGAGGAGCCATTCCTTCCCGGTCTCCTCCGTCATCCGCCGGCTGCAAGCATCGATCAGCCGGTTACAGAGATCGACCAGGTCCGGCAGCCTTCGAAGACGGTACTCGACGATATCTGTCTTCCGCTCCGCCGCATATTTCATCTCCGCTTTCGCGGAAGCGAAAAGTCCGAAGACCCCTGCCCATAGGGAGTCGCCCTTCATACCGGCTCCGGCCTCCACTCCCGCCGCCGTGGTTTCACTGCGGCTCCTCTTGACCTCCTCCTTGCCAAACCACTGCTCGATGTCCCGGACCAGATGCTCGGACTGGGTTCCCTGCAGTGGGATTGCGCGCATTCGATCGGCCTCCTCGGCGAGGCGGGCCAGCATGAGGAGCAACACGTCAAACACTTTGAAGCTCGCCGGGTTCAGCTCCGTCGCTATGCTCAATCGAATGCCAACATGCCGATCCTTGACGCGCTCCAGGAGCCGTGAAATCTCCGTCGACTTGCCGACTCCGGGGTGGCCCATCAGGAACGCCTTAAACGGCAGCGCTCCGTAGGACTGCTGCAGCTTCAGCGACAGGCGGGCAACTGTATCCTCGCCGCGTACCTGGTTGACTTGCGACCGGTAGTACGCTCTGAATTCTTCCGGATCGATCAACGGCTCGGGGCGTAGCGTAAGATACAGATGGTTGAGGTCCGTCGCGGGGCCGTCGGCAGTGGGAAGCATACGATGAAGTGGCTCTAGGGATAGTTTAGACCGGTCGCCGGGTGCGTGGCAGTCGTCGGCCCTCAATGGTACTGTGCCGATACCGGCGCAGTTGAGCGCTACGCTTCTGCGGACCTTAAGAATAAGAGCTCGACTTCGAAACCGCTGGCCGAGCCAGGAACCGGCGATGTACCGTATGTGGTACAGTAGGAACCGTGGGCGAGAAGAAGCTGAGGTCGTCTTCAGCGGAGCCCACGCGCGGAACCGGTGAGGCGCGGGTCGAGCAAATTGCGGCGATCTTCTTCAGAACCGAAGCGGAGCGAGAGCCGTGCGAGAGTGGCTCAAGAGCCTGCCCAAGGCTGATCGTCAGCGGATCGGTGAGGACATCAAGACCGTGGAATTTGGCTGGCCGATTGGAATGCCGGTATGTCGCCCGCTGGGAGACGGTATCCACGAGGTCCGGACTAATCTTTTGCAGAATCGAATTGCCCGCGTCTTGTTTTATGTTGACGTGAGAGAACGTATGGTCTTGTTGCATGGCTTTATCAAGAAATCCCAAAGGACTCCAACGGATGACCTCAATCTGGCACGGCGGAACATGCGGAAACATGCAAGGGGGATCGAATGAGAGCGGAGAAAGAAAAGCGCGTTTTCGACCATAGCGGGTCGAGCTTTGACGATTTCTTGGAAGAAGAAGGCATTCGCGAAGAAGTCGAGGCGGTCGCTGCTAAACGGGTGCTCTCCTGGGAATTGGAGCAAGCTATGCTACAGCACCGCAAGACAAAGCAGACGATGGCGAGAGAGCTCCATACCAGCCGGTCCCAAGTGGACCGGTTGCTCGATCCCAACAACACTTCGGTATCGCTGCTGACCATCGCACGGGCCGCGCGAGTGCTTGGCAGACGCGTCGTGATCTCGATCGCGGAGTACGACACGCCCACTTCGCAGCCCTCGGCGCGCACTGGACGCGCTGCGCGCAATGGAAAGGGCCGTCGACCTCCAGCCGGAAGGGCAATCCAATCGCCGTAGCCTGAGCCGTCAACGAACCTGACCCGAGGTCATGCCCCAGCACCCGCCGGGCACACCGCTCCGCCGAGGAGCACCCCTCATCCACCCTTCTCCAACGCCTCCAGCAAATCCCGGAAACGCCTTCGCGTCACCTCCAGCCGCTGTCCGCCCTTCAGCACCACTTCCCCGGATCCGCCCGGCAGCGGATGAACCTCGGCCACCGCATTCAGACTGATCAGCGCGGCGCGCGAAACACGAAAGAAGCGCACCGGCGCCAGCCGCCGTTCCAATTCGTTGAGGGTCGGGTCCATGTTGTACGATGCGCCCTCCGTCACCAATCGCGTCAGACCTCCGTCCGAGGCAAAGAACAGGACCCGCGATTCATGGACCACCAGATAGGACGGCCCATTTCTCACCAGAAAGCGCGCCGCGCGGCTGGGCTGGCGCCTCGCCGCCTGGTCCAGCGAGGTCTCGGCATGGTCCGGCGCGGATGTGCGCACCCGATCCAACGCCTGCGCCAGGCGGGCGCGGCTGATCGGCTTTAAGAGGTAATCCACCGCGGCCAGCTCAAACGCATCCACGGCGTGCTCATCATAGGCCGTGCAGAACACGATCGATGGGCGGGGCGCCGCGAGCGACGCGGCGATATCCAAACCGGTGCAGCCGGGCATCTGGATGTCTAGTAAGAGCAGGTCGGGCTTCAGGCGGCCGGCCATTTCCATGGCCTGAACCCCGGTCTCGGCCTCCCCGACGATTTCGACGTCGGTGTGCGCCGCCAGCAACTGGCGCAGACGCGCACGCGCGGGCGCCTCATCATCCGCGATCAGTGTGTGTATCACGGCCTCTTTCCATTTCTCCGGCGGCGGCGGGTTCTCCCGCTGCGGCGGGTTCTCCCGCTGCGGCGGGTTCTCCCGCTATGGCGGGTTCTCCCGCTACGGCGGGCTCCCGCGGAATTTCGAGAAGCACCCGCGTCGAATTCGATCCGGACTCCCAACATAACTGAGCCGAGTCGCCATAGTAACCCTTGAGGCGCTCGGCAACGTTGCGCAGGCCGTGCCCCTCCGACCCGGCCAGCGAAAAGCCGGGTGGAAAGCCGGGGCCGTTGTCGCAGACTTCGATCGACGCCATCGAGCCATTGACCCAAATCCGCACCCGCACGAAGCCCTTTTCTTCCAGCATGGACGTGCCATGGCGAATGGCGTTTTCGATGAGCGGTTGTACGCACATGGCGGGCACGGACACCCTGCAAGCCTCGGGGTCCACCGCCAGCTCCACCTGGAGGCGTTCACCGAAGCGCGCCTGTTCCATGTGAAGGTAGGCAGCCGCAAACTCCGCCTCCTCGTCCAGGCGTGCCCACTCTCTCTCTCTCGGATTTCCGCAGCGTATAGCGGAAGATCTGCGCCAGTTGCTCGATGGCGTAGTCCGCCATTTCCGGCTGCGAGGGAAGAAAGCCGGCCACGGTGTTCAGCGCGTTGAACAGGAAATGCGGATTGATCTGGGCGCGCAGAGCCTTGAGTTCGGCGCGGGTGGCCAGAAGCCTGAGTTGCTGCTCGCGTTCCTGTTGCCGCCCCTGTTGCTCGCGGAAGCGCACGTTTTCGAGCACCACGCCGAGAGACCGCGCCAGCGAGTCCAGCAGGCGGCGGTCGTCGGTCATGTAAGGAATTCCGGAGACGCGCGGTCTCAGAATCACCTGGCCAAGGCCCTCGATCACGGCGGCCATGCCTTCGTCTCCGGTCTGCCCGGCAGGCCATTCGAAGCGCACTTCCGCGATGCACCCGAAGACATCCGACAAACTGCGTCCGGCGCGGCCACGAAGGTCGTCCTCGGTCCCCGCCAGTTGGAGTTCGCGAAGCACCCGGCGTTCCGCCTCCAGCGGCGAATAGCGGCGCCGCAGGAAGAGCCGGTCCACCACGCGCGCGAGAGCCGCGTCGGCCCACGGCGCCAGCAGCCATAGGGGCGTGAGCAGGAGAATGATGGTGAGCCGGCCGGGCACATGCGCCGCCGAGAGCAGCAGCGCCAGGGCCGCGAAGGCAAAACAGAAGAAGACGCCGCGCTTGATCAGCAGATCGAAGAAGATCACGCGCTCCCGGAAGTAGAGCGTCACGCAGAAGAATGCCAGCAGAAGGTAGTCGGGCGCCATCGCCGTGTCCGGCGAGGGAGCCAACAGACCCGCGACCGCCACGATCACGGTCAAGCTCAGCAACACCCGATACCAGATCCGCAGGCGGCCATCGCCACAGTCGATAAAGAAAAGGCCCAGCGCACCAGCGGCGGCCAGCAGGATGGCGGGCGCCTGATCGCGGAAGGGCACCGCCAGCGGGGAAACATCGTCCAGAATCAGCGCGATCGCCACCACCGCGCCGATCCCGTAGAACGCCCGCGTCACGCGGCGCCCGTGGTCTCGTGAGACGAGCTGGAGCAGTAGCGGGGGAACCAACCCGGTCGCTACGTCGAGCGCGGCGGCCAGCGGCGTTTCCCAGTGCGGTTCCATGCGAATCAGGACATTGATCAGAAATGCCGCGGCGCACACCAGGGTGAATGCCGCAAACACCGGATCGCGGCGGGACGTGGCCTCCCGCCAATAGTGCAGCGTCAGCACCGAGAAGGTCAGCGCCCCGAAGGCGACCATCACCAGCGTGATTACGTAGACCGCATCGTAGCCCGCGATAGTCATGGCTGGTTTTGCACCGGTTTGCCGGTCACGGCCTTTAGCGCTTCGAGGATGGCCCGGTAGTTGTTCTTATCGGCTTCGAGCAGCACGGCGCCGTTCTTCCCGTCGTTGCCGCGGAACTCGATGCTGATGAAATGGCTCTTGCTCTGATGCAGGATTCCGAACAGCACCAGGGGGTTGACGAACACCACGCTCAGCGCCACCATGTCGGCCACGCGGCGGTATGCCTGTTCGCCATAGGTCAACGCGGTGACCTGGGCGGGCGCCAGCTTGAGCGAGGTGCGATGCGCGAATACCAGCAGGATTTCGTCAGGAGTCACTGTGAGCGCCGTATTCCAGTCATACGGATTCACCTTGGCCGGCACCGTGCCGCCGCTGTAACGGATCTTGTTCCAGGAGTTCCCGCCGCCCGCGAGAAGCTGGGCGGCGAGCACAGCCGGCACCACAGCCAGCACGATGATACGCTTTATTGAGGCGCGCACGGCGAGTCCAGTATAGGAAGAGGAATGGCCGGGACACAACTGGTATCCGACGACTGGCTGCCGGGGCCGATGAGTGGCCGTGAGGCGCGCCTGGCAGGTTCTCGCCACCCATGGCCGGAATTCGGCCAGTCATCGGAATTTGGTTGGCGCGCCAGCGCGATTCGCCTTATGATCCGACCGATGCGGATACTTCTCGCGCTGTTCCTGCTGACGGGCTGTGCGGCGGCCCAGAATAGTGACCTCGGCCTGCTCGGGGGGATCTCGGGGCCGAAAGGCCAAACCACGATTTCCGGTGAGACTGTCACGACCTCCGGTTCGGTCACTCCGAGTTTCCAGGTGAATTACGCCTGGCAAGTGCTACAGCGGACCGCCGACCTGTACGTCGAGCTGCCGCTGGTGATTCCCGTGCGGGTGAGCGGAATCGCGGTCGCCGGCCCTAATGGCGCGGCGAGCGCCGGGAGCTCCGGCCCGGATCTATTCTTCACGCCGGGCCTCCGCGTGAAGTTGTCGCCCGAGTCGCGGGTTTCCTTCTATGCCGCAGCCGGGGCAGGAATCGCCTCGTTCGCAGCAACTTCGACCATCGTCCCGCCCCTCACGGTGGTCCCCGGAAGCCGGCAGAATTCGTTCGCGGCCGGGTTCGGCGGTGGAATCGACTTCCGCCTCACCCGCTTGCTGAGCCTTCGCGTAGACGCCCGCGATTTCGTCACGCAGGCCGGTTTAGGCGGTGTCTCCGGCAGAAACCACGCCATCCTGCAGGTGGGAATCGCGTTTCACTTCTAACAATCATCGGAGAGGTTGTGGCCCGGCCTGCGGCACGGTCACGCCGTTTACCTCGGGTAGACGCGGAAGTCGTCGAAGTAAGTGACCGAGTCCGCCATGGTGCATAGCCCTACCCGGCCGGCGCCGGTAAAAGTGTTGTCCTCACCTTCCAGGATGCGGCGGTGGTCCACGTAGATCTGAAAGCGATTTCCACGCGCGGAAACCTTCAGGATGCTCCAGGCGTTGAAAGGGATGTCGTGCTTCACGCCGGGAATCAGCGCAATGCGGCGGCCATTCTCGACCTTATCCACCCCCACGGTGTTCTGGGTTACGTTGGCCCGCACCAGGTAGTAGTTGTTCTCGTCGCGGAAACGCCACACCAGGCCGCCGCCGGGATCCTGCCGTCCGGCAACTGGCTTGATGCGCACGCTCACGTCGCCGTCGCGCAGGCTGGGGTTGTCGAGAATGGCCAGCGGTGCGCGATTGGCCGCGGGGTCGCTGGACAACTGTGCCAGAACGTAGGGCTGCGTGGGCGCGGTCTGGTCCTTACGAATCTCCCAGCGCGCCGCGGGCCCCCGATTGGTCGTCACGACGCTCCAGCCAGCCGGCGCCTTGCCGATCTGTCCGGTATCGAAATTGATCACCTTGCCGGCCGACGCCAGAAATCCCAAGGAGATCATCCAGCCTATCGTCTTCATACTGATGCGCTGCAAGGAGTTGGCGTGGCGCCATCACCCGTTGAACTCGATTCTAACTCAATTGCAAGGTCAGGTGGGACGGGCGCTTTCGACGCCATCGGCCTAACGGCGCGAAACACCGGCTGGAAAACCGGTACTGAGTGCCGGTTTTCTTGCTAAGAATCAATAACTTACGAGGAAAAACGGGTACTCAGTACCGGTTTTACCAGGCGCTTTCGCCTGCCAGCCGCCCTGGCGCAATCATCCCCAAACCGGGCAAGCACCCCGGTGCCCCCTCTGAGCCCACGCCTGGCAACCGTCCGCATAGGGGTAGTGAATCTCTCCTCGGTGGAGCACCCGGAGTTGGAGGAACGATCCCTTCAATCGGATCGACAGCCATGCGATAATCGCACCCATGAGCGCAGCATCTCCGTCGATTCTTCGCACGCCGGCAACCCTCCTGTTTTTGGGCGCGGCCTTGATGGCGCAGCCCCCCGGCGGCCGCGGACCGCAGCCGGAAGGCCTCCGGCAGGCCCAGCAGTTGATGCGTGACGGCAAAATGGATGAGGCCCTGGCCGCGGTGCGGGCGCAACTGGCGGCCGCGCCGGATTCGCCGCAGGTGAACAACGCCGCCGGCACCCTGCTGGACCTTATGGGCCGGGGCACGGAAGCCCGCCAGGCCTTCCAAAAGGCCATCGACCTGGCTCCCACCCCGGCGGCCAAAGCCAACGCCGAGCGCGCCATGGCGATGTCGTTCGCCTTCGACAGCGATTGCAAGAACACCGCCAGATACGAGCAAATGGTGTTCGATTACTGGGTCACCCAGACTTTCCAGGACCCGCACAACGCGTGGTACCAGCAGGGCGAGATGGCCGACGAGGCGGCGCGCGTGTGCATCGACTCGGGCGATCCGGACACGGCCTACAGGTATTACAAGATGGGGTACGAGGCGGGGATCAAAGAGCCGGAGATCGCCGCCGGCCGCAAGCTGCTCTGGGAATTCCGATGGGAGCACGCCCAGGCGCGCATCGCGGCGCGCCGCGGCAACCAGGCCGAAGCCCGGAAGCATGTGGCGGCGGCGCAGGCGGCCCTGGAAAAGATGACCGCGGCCGACGCCGGCCTGGCCAACCAGCAGAAGCAGTTCCTTCCTTATCTGACGGGTTATGTAGCCTTTTACGGCGGCGATTACAAAACCGCCCTGACGGATTTCCAGCAGGCCGGCAACGATCCGTTCATGCAGTGCATGATCGGCGAAACTTACGAAAAGCTGGGCGACAAAGACAAGGCTATGGAAGCCTACCGGCGGGCCGCCGCCACTACCGCGCACAATCCGCCGGCCGCTTATGCCCGGCCGTTTGCGCGCAAGAAGGTGGGCTGACGGAATGCGCTCGGCCGCCATTGCCGTTTTCGCCGCCGCGGGCTGGGTCTCGGGCGCGCAAACTTTCGATCCCAACATGCCGGCGTCCGTTCCCGCGGCGTCCGGCAAGGTGACCGACGCGGCCACCCTGCGCTACATCGACACCAAGCTGGGGACCGGGCCGGTGGCCGCGCCGGGACAGGAATATACGGTCCACTACACCGGCTGGCTGCGCGATGGGACCAAATTCGATTCCTCGATCGGCAAGGACCCCCTGAAGTTCGTGCAGGGCCGCCGCCTGGTGATTGCCGGCTGGGAGATGGGCTTCGAGGGAATGAAGGTGGGCGGGACGCGCCGGCTGTTCATCCCCTATCAACTGGCCTACGGAGAGCAAGGGCGCGGCCCCATCCCGCCCAAGGCCGAATTGGTCTTCGACGTAGAGTTGCTGGCGGTGAAAGATGCGGCGCCGCTATCGCCCGCGGCCGATCTGCTGCTGCCGTTCAACGAGCTTCGGGATAAGGCGATGCAGTTGGCGCAGGCCGTGCCGGAGGAGAAGTACGGCTGGCGCCCGGCTCCGGGGGTGCGATCGTTCAAAGAAGTCTTCCTGCATATGGCTCTGGGCAACCACCTGATGACCAACATCGCGATGGGCGTGGGTCGGGACGCGCTGATGAAAGAGATCGAAGAGAATTCGGCGGCCGAAAAGGCGCCCGCTAGCAAGGCGCAGGTTCTCGACAAACTGCGCCAGAGCTTCGACGCGCTCCAGCAGACGCTGGAAAATGCGCGCCCCGGAAACCTGGCCCGCGAGATCGATTTCTTCGGTACAAAGACTACCCAGCGCGGTGTGCTGGCGAGCATCGATACGCATATCGCGGAGCACGTCGGCCAAGCGATCGCCTATGCGCGGATGAACGGGATCGTGCCGCCCTGGTCGAAGTAGGGGGGAGCGGGCAGTGGTCCGGCTAGTGTGCTGGCCCGATTAATCCCTTTCATTGGCTGCGTGGCGCAGCCTCTCAGGCGCCTCTCAGGCTGCCGCGTCCCGACTCTTCGGGACGATTGCTCGTCATCGCCAGCTCTTGTGAGGACAGGAACGCATGGTGCTCCTGCACGGTTTCATCAAGAAAGCCCGGAAAACTCCGAAACGTGACATCAACTTGGCGCTGAAACGGAAAAAAGGAGGAAGCGCATGAAAAAGAAAAACATTGGATCATCCTTCGATAGCTGGCTTCGAGAAGAGGGCGCATACGAGGAAGTCACGGCCACCGCCATCAAACGCGTTCTCGCGCGACAGGTCGAAGCCGCCATGAAGGAGAAGAACTTTTCCAAGGCGGAGATGGCGCGGCGGATGCACACCAGCCGCGCTGCGCTGGATCGCCTGCTGGATCCCGAGTATGATGCGGTCACCTTGAGCACGCTGCGAAAGGCGGCCACGGCGGTGGGCCGTGAACTTCGGCTGGAGCTTCGCTGAGGGCACCGGCTACAACTTGCAGTCTATTCGGGCCAAGCCTCATCCAACGCTTCTTCCGCCAATTGCCTTTCCTCCTGTGGATCAAGCTTTGCCAACTCGCGCATCAGCCGCGTTCGCTTCTCGCGATCGCTAGGAAGATTGACGGCTGATTGCGACGCTTGGCTTTGGCGATCGGCGTGATGGGCCGCATGCTCAATCGACGCAAGAATGTCCTCTCGCTCAAGGTACGGGTAGTCCGACAGAATCTCTTCGACACTGGCTCCGGCGCTGAGCAGTTCCAGGATGTCCGTCACCCGTACCCTCACGCCACGAACACACGGACGCCCGTCGCACTGAGCGTCTATGGTTATTCGACTGAGGCGATTCTCCGCCATGGCTCCAGCCTTAGACCAGTGTAGCGCTTCCGGCGGCGGTCAGGGCCTCGTTTTGCGGCCAGTTCCCGGTAACCGCACTTTGATGGCATCACTGTTTCCGAGTGTCCGACGATTCGACCGGAACCGCCCACCCCGGTAAGGACTCTACCGACTTTCGTCCGCCTGCTGCCATCACTGTCTCAACACCGCTTGTCCTTGCAGCACTCTCTCGAACGAATTCGTTCAGCTCGGGAATGGAATCGAGAATCGGCCGGCAGAGGACGCGCCCCGCGCCATCCGCCAAAGAGATGAACGTGACGGGCTATCCAGTGGACGGCGGTTCCGGAGCCTTTTCCAGACGTTCTAGCGCGGCTCTGACACCTGCTTTCAACGGGGGCAGGTCGTCCTGATACACCTTCCAGATCAGCGCGAAATCGAGCATGTCGTAAGCATGGCGCAGCCGGTTGCCAATGCCCCTAATATCCCGCCATGGAAATCCAGGGCAGAGTTCCTCCGCTCTCGGCCCTAGCCGTTTTGCCGCCTCGCTGATAACAAGCAGCGCGTACTGGCAGGCGAAAAGAGTGCGCCGGTCATCGTGCAGGTCGACAGGCCCCATGCCTTGCAAGAAACTCTCGATATCGCCAATATGCTCCAGAATGTCGGCTAGCGATTCGACGGGATCTTCAAAAGGCAAGCATTGCCTCGCGATCGACATTCTCCCGCACGCGCGGCTTCAGCATTCGTTCCTGCGCTAGGTCAACCGGACGGCCAAGGAGATCCGATAATTGGTTTTCCAGCCTCACAAGATCGAGCAGCGACAAGGCCTTATCGAAATCCGCGACCAGATCCACATCATTACCTGACTCGCCGCGGGCGACAGAGCCGAACAGTCGCAGCCGCACGATACCGGCAGCCTTCAACTCCCGTTCGTGAGCGCGCAATGTCGCGATAACGTAGTCTCTGTCCATCTAACTTGCCACTACCATTGTCGCCCATTAGATCTCCGATTGGCGCGAACGTCCCGGCGCAGGCTGCGGGCCGGTGAGACGGCGCTACCGGAACGTGGCGACGTCCCCGGGCTGGATGGTGCTCCGGTCGAGTCACGCCCCACTCGGAAACCGCACCAACAGCCGAAAGGCACCGTTACCGGAAAGTGCCTCGTCAGCGACCGCTACTCCTTCCCCTTCGCCCGCCGCAGCTCCTCCAGCCGCTCTCCAATCCGCTTCTCCACGCCGCGGTCGGTCGGGTAATAATAGCGGCGGCCGGCCAGCGACGGAGGCAGGCATTCCATGTCCGTAACGGCGTCCTCGAACTTGTGCGCGTGCTGGTAGCCCTCGCCGTATCCCCAAGCCTTCATCGCGCCGGTCGGGGCGTTGCGCAGGTTCATGGGCACCGGCTCGGCGATGGTGCTCTCCACGTCTTTTTGCACGGCGCCCAGGGCGCGATAGGCGGCATCCGATTTCGGCGCCAGCGCCAGATAGATGGCCGCTTGCGCCAGCGCCAGGTCGCCTTCGGGGATGCCCAGGAAATGCACGGCCTGCATGGCCGCCACGGCCTGTTCCAGCGCGCGCGGATCGGCCAGCCCGACATCCTCGCTGGCCATGCGGATCAGGCGGCGCGCGATGTACAAACGGTCCTCGCCGCCCTCCAACATGCGGGTCAGCCAGTAGAGCGCCGCGTCCACCTCGCTCGACCGCACCGACTTGTGCAGCGCCGAAATCAGGTTGAAGTGCTCCTCCCCGCCTTTGTCGTAGAGCAGCACTTTGCGCTGCATGGCGTCCTGCACGGCGGCTTCGGACAGCTCGCCCGCGGAGGCCGCCGAGGCCGCTTCCAGCGTGTTGTAGGCCTGGCGCGCATCGCCATTGGAGTAGATGGCGATCTGTTCCAGCAGCTCGCCCGAAGCCGTCAGCCCCACCACCGGCAGCGCCCGGCCGAGCAGCGTCACGATCTCCGGCACGGTGAGGCCGCGCAGCGCATACACGCGGGAGCGCGAAAGCAGCGCCGAAATCACCTCGAACGACGGGTTCTCCGTGGTGGCGCCGATCAGGATGATGTCGCCGCGCTCCACATACGGCAGAAAGGCGTCCTGCTGCGCCTTGTTGAAGCGGTGGATCTCGTCGATGAACAGGATGGTGCGGCGTCCCAGGCGGCGCAGGCGCTCGGCGTCCACCATCACCGCTTTGATCTCCTTGATGCCGCTGAGCACCGCACTGAAGGGGATGAACTCGCAGCGCGTCACCCGCGCGATGAGCTTGGCGAGGGTGGTCTTGCCCACGCCCGGTGGTCCCCAGAGGATGATCGAGGTCAGCTCGTCGCGCTCGATCTGGCGGCGCAGCGGTTTGCCGGGGCCGAGGATGTGCTCCTGCCCGATGAAGTCTTCCAGGCGCTCGGGCCGCATGCGCTCGGCCAGCGGCCGCTTGGCGCTGCCCATGTCGGCGGGTCGATCGGGGGGCGCATCGTGGGACGGCGGGCTGTTGTCGAAGAGGCTCATGGCAGCAAGACTCTTTGACGGCGGGCCTCGTAAAGCAGGATCCCGGCGGCCACCGCGGCATTCAGCGATTCGACGCCGGCGGTGGGAATCGAGAGGTCCTGCGCGGCGGCGCGCAATTCGCCGCTCACGCCACGGGCCTCGTTGCCGATAATCAACCCGCAACTCCCCGAAAGGTCCACCGTCCCGAGCGGGCGGACCGCCTCTCCGGCGCGGGCCGGCACCCCGGCGTACAGTTCCACGCGATGCTGTTGCAGCGCGGCACGGGCCAGCGCGGGGTCCACCGAGTGAAGGAACGGCACGCGGAAAAGCGATCCCGCGGAGGCCCGCAGCGTCTTGGGATTGTAGGGGCTGACGGCGCCCTTCAGAAACAGCACGCCGGTGGCGCCGAAGGCCTCGGCCGCGCGCACGATGCTGCCGGCGTTGCCGGGGTCCTGCAGACCGTCCAAAACTACCACCAGCGGCCGGCCGCGAAACAACTGGTCCAGGTTCCACACCGGCGGTTTCACCAGGGCCATCACGCCCTGGCTGGTCTCGGTGCCGGACAAGCTTTGGAACAGCGCATCCGGCAGCACCGCCACTTGGATTCCCGCCAGCCGTCGCACGTGGGCCTCCGCGGCCGAGCGCACCGATTCGGCCGCCAGCACGTACTTCACCTCGCAATCGCTGCGCAACGCTTCTTCCAGCAGGTGGAAGCTCTCGGCGACGCACAGGCCCTCCCCGGTCAGGCTGCCGCGGGCGATGGCGCGGCGCACGTCCTTTACCAGCGGATTGGCGGCGCTCGAAATCGTCTCGGCTCTGTGCATTTGATTACAATGGTTTCCGAAGGTTCAGAATACCGCACATGAAACGGGCCGTATGGATTGGGACCGCGCTGCTCGCCGCCGCGCTGCTGGCCTACATTTCGTACGTCTCCATGCGCATCGAACGGCAATCCACCCGCGATGAAGCCCAACCCGCCGACGTCATCCTGGTGCTGGGCGCGGCGGAATACAGCGGCCGCCCCTCTCCGGTGCTGCGCGCGCGCCTGGACCACGCCCTGGAGCTGTATAACCGCCAACTGGCGCCGCTCATCCTGACCACCGGCGGCGCGGGCGGCGACCCGGTTTACACCGAAGGCGGCGTCGGGAGGTCGTATCTCATGAGCCGCGGCGTGCCCTCGGAGTCGATTATCGTCGAAACCGAAGGCGAGAGCACCCTGGAATCCACCGCCCTGGCCGGGGAGATCATGCGCCGCATGGGATTGCAGTCGGCCATCGTGGTGAGCGACGGCTACCACATCTACCGCGTCAAGGAGATGCTGCAGTTCCGGGGGCTGAGAGTCTACGGCTCGCCGCGCAAGGACCGCAATCCCGATTCGCTGCACGATCGCTGGAACTACGTAAGACAAGCGGTGGGCTATGTGTTGTGGCGCGCCGGCCTGGGGGTGTAACCGTGGGCGCCGGAGCAGGCTGCGCATCGCTCGCGCGCGCGGTGGGAGCGGACGCGATCTCGGATACGAGCGTATACGGTATCGTCGTCATGACGCAGACAGCCGTGACGCTTGTGGCATGTTATCTGCCGGCGCGCCGGGCCTCCGTCGCAGAACCTATGATCGCCTTGCGGCATGAGTAAGTGGGGCATGCTTTAGCTATGCTTTAGCTTGCCAAGACCCCACCTACCGGTCCCGCCGGTGCGGCGACCACTCCTCCATCGCAACCCTTAGCCGTGCGGGCAGCGTGCTCACCACGGCCACGATCAACCGGTACTTCCAGCCCGGCACGACGAAGAGCTTGCGGCGGTCCAGGCCGGCCAGAGAAGCATCCACCACGGACTCGGCGCTCAACCAGATCCACTTCGGGATGGTGGCGCGGTCCACTCCCGCGACATCGTGGAATTCGGTGTAAGTGAATCCTGGGCAGAGCGCCTGCACGGTGACCGGCGATCCGGCGCCGCGTAACTCCAGATACAAGCCCTCGGTAAATGCATTGATCCACGACTTGGTAGCGCAGTAACTCACGCTGCCGCGGCTGCGCACGAAGGCGGCCACCGAAGAGACATTGATGATGCCGCCGGCCCCGCGTTCCACCATGCCGCCCAGCGCCGCATGGGTGAGATGCAGCAGGGCGTCGATGTGTACCCGGTGCATGCGCGCCTGCTCCTCGATGGGGGCGTCCACGAAGGCGCCCTTCGTCCCGAAGCCGGCGTTATTGACCAGCAGCGCCAGGCGCGGCTCCGCGGCCAGCCGCTGGGCCACGCGCCGCACGTCTTCGGGCGCGGAAAGGTCGGCCACCGAGACCTCCGCGGCTGAGCCGTGCGCGCGTTCCAACTCGCGGCCGAGTTCGGACAGGCGGTCGCCGCGCCGGGCGATCAGCAGCAGATCGTAACCGCGCGCTGCCAGTTTCCGCGCGAACACCGCGCCCAACCCCGCGGATGCGCCGGTGATGGCGGCCAGTGGTTTTGGCATGGAAGCCTTATTCTAACCGCAAGCCGGTGCACGCGATCACTTGCTCTTGCCGGGGCGGGCCATCAGCTTCGACTTCCGCTCTTCCAACGCAGCCATCTGCGTTTTCAGCCGCCTCAGTTCCCGGTTGATGCTCGCCAGCTCCGTTTTGGTCTGCTGGTCCTTCAGATGATTGGCCCCGCGGTTCTTCCTGACCAGCGCCTCGACCTCTCGCCGGAGAAGCCGCAGCCAGGGGCTTCCGTATATCGAGTGTTCCCGGTATTGGAGCTGGCCGTCGCGGATCGCCTGGATGATCTCTTCCTCGGTCAGTCCGTACTCCTTCCGCGCCGTCTTATCGCTGAGGGTCGCTCCCTTGCCCGTCCAATCGTCGTCCATAAGCCCGCTCGTTTGCCTCACCACAATTTTGGCACACGGAGGCCGTCCCGGCCATAGGAGAATGACTTGGATCGTCAACGCAGCACGGAAGCGCCGGGCGCCGGGCAAAAACGGCGCGATGAGATCGCTCGCATGGACATAGACGACATTCTGCACCGGTTCGAAAGAGCGACCGGAAGGTTCCCACAGGATGCTGTTGAAGCGGCTGTGGCGCGGCGCGAGCGAGGTCATACCGGAGCTCCCCCGCGTCATGGAGGACACCGTAGACCGGGCAACGGAGATACGAAGCCGAGGGCGATTACATGGCCCATCTGTACGCCCTGTCGGGGCGCGCTGGTGCGACAGTGGTCCAACGTCTGGAATTCGCTTGTGCTTTCAGGGTGACCGGGAGAGGCCGGTGAAAAGGGCAGCCCAGATCTCCACGAAGTCCGGCGAAGCCACAGCCAACAGCGGCAGTTTCTCCGCCGCCGAGAGCGGCAGTCACGCAAATCCGAGGTGTATGACGCCAATCGGGCTTGCCTGGAGCATTCCTTGCAAGCGGGGCCGGGACCAGAAGCGCCCCCTCAGTCCGCGATCACCACGGTGATCTGCCCCGGCCCATGCACGCCGCGAACCAGGATCTGCTCGATATCCGCGGTGCGGCTTGGACCGGTGATCAGCACCATGGAGCTGGTCTCGACGGCCGGATTGGGAAGAACTGCCAGCAATTCATCGAGACCCGTCAGAATGCGCTCGCGCGGCACCACCGCCAGGTGCGCGGGCGGCAGCAGCGAGATGAGACGCGCCTCCCGCGGGCTCGCAAGCAGCACCAGGGTGCCGGTATCGGCCAGAACATAATCGGCGCTGGTGATGCCGATATCGGCGGTGGCGCACAGCGCGCGCAGCTCCTCATGATCGGTAATGCCGGAGCGCACGCCGGGCAGGCTGGTAATGCCGCACTCCGCCAGAAACGGCGCGTTGGAAGCCACCGCCGTCTTGCCGGCGATGGCTTCGGCCACATAAGCGCGCGGATCGCTGGTATGGACGGCCTTCCCCGCCAGAGCCTCCACGCGCGCGATGGTGCTGGCGATGCGGGCCTGCAAGGACATTTCCGGAACGCGGATGCGCACCGGGGGCGGCTCGGCCGGCGGCTGGCCGGCGCTGCGTCCCACGGCGGTGCGGATGCGGTGCAGGATGTTGTCCCGCGACATCAGCGCCGTCTCCACATTTCGCGGAAGCTTTTGGCGGGTGGCGGCGGGAGATCGCGCTGGCTCAGCCAGGCCTTCACCGGGCCGAAATTCATGATGGCGGGAACCGAGCGGATCCAGCCTCCGTCTGCGGAGGGGGCCAGCGAGGCGCCCACGCGCCCGGCCATCTCGTACAAACGCGGATGCGTCATCAGCCAGGCAAACATCCGGAACGCCAGCTTCTCGAGGCGGTTCTGCTTCTCGCGCGCTTCGGCTTTTTTCACGTCCGAGCGCAGCTCCAGCAGAATCTTGGGAATGTCGATCTTCACCGGGCAGACTTCGCCGCAGGCTCCGCAAAGGCTGGAGGCGAAAGGCAGCCCCGGCTCGTGCGAAACGCCCATGAATTGCGGCGTGATGATGGCGCCGATGGGACCGGAATAGACCCACGGAAAACTGTGGCCGCCGATCTTGCGGTAGACCGGGCACGTATTCAGGCAGGCGCCGCAGCGGATGCAGTAGAGCGACTGGCGCTTGGTGCGGTCGGGCAGCAGCTTGGTGCGGCCGTTATCCAGCAGCACCACATAGAACTCTTCGGGGCCGTCGATCTCGCCGGCGCGCCGCGGGCCGGCCAGGAACGACGTGTAGACCGAAAGCAACTGGCCGGTGGCGCTGCGCGCCAGCAGTTTCAGGAAGGTAGCCAGATCCTGCGCCCTGGGGATCACCTTCTCGATGCCCGCTATGGCGATGTGGGTGCGCGGCGCCGTGGTGGTGAGGCGCGCGTTGCCCTCGTTTTCGACGATCGCCACGGCGCCCGAATCGGCGATCAGAAAATTGGCGCCGCTGATGCCGATATCGGCCGCCAGAAACTTTTCCCGCAGCACCGCGCGCGCGATGGCGGTCTGCTTCTCGGGCACGGTTTCCTGGGGGATATGGAGCTCCCGGCTGAAAATCTCGGCCACGTCGTAGCGCGTTTTGTGGAGGGCCGGCGCCACGATGTGATAGGGCTTCTCGTGCGCCAGTTGCAGGATGTACTCGCCCAGATCGGTCTCCACGGACTCCAGGCCGTGATGCTCCAGCCGCTCGTTGAGGTCCACTTCCTCAGTGGTCATGGACTTGGATTTCACGATCAGCCGCGCGCCGCGCTCTTTGGCGAGCGCGAGCACGAAATCGGAGACCTCCGTCCCATCCTTGCAGTAGACCACCTTGCCGCCATGGGCCGCCACGTTGCGCTCGAACTCTTCCAGGTAATAGTCGAGGTTTTCGAGCGAGTGTTTCTTGATGGCGTTGGCCTGGCTGCGCAACTCCTGGTAATCGGGCAGCGTGGGAGCGGCCACCGCGTTGCTGCGGCCGTCCTTCAGCCTGGCGGTGGAGGTGTAAATGGCAAGCTGGAGATTGGCATCGGCCAGCGTGGAGTGGATTTTGCGGTCGAATTCGGCGGACATGAGGTTAGCGGCTGGCCAGTACCTCGGCCAGGTGCATCGTGCGAATGTTCGATCCGGCGCGGGCCAGAACGCCCTGAATCTGCATCAGGCAACTGGGATCGAGCGAAACCACCGTGTGCGCGCCGGTGCGCAGGATGGCCTCGATTTTGGTTTGCGCCATGGCGCCCGAAAGCTCGGCGAACTTCACCGCAAAGGTGCCGCCGAAGCCGCAGCACTCCTCGGCGGGCAGCATTTCGCGCAACTCCAGGCCCCGCACGCGAGCCAGGAGGCGGCGTGGGGCGTCCTTCACCCCCAACTCCCGCAGAGCGTGGCAGCCGTCGTGAAAAGTAACCACGGCATCGAGGCGCGCGCCGACGTCCTCCACGCCGGCCGCCTGGGTAAGGAATGTGGAGAACTCCCAGACTCGCTTTTCGAGAGCATGCACGCGCGCCAGCGTTTCCGGCTCCTTGGTGAAGAGCTCGGCGAAGTGGTGAACCACCATGGCGGTGCAGGAGCCGGAGGGGACCACGATGGTCTCCGAGTCTTCGAAGGTGTCGAGGAAATGGCGCGCCACGGTGCGGGCTTCGCCGCGATAGCCGCTGTTAAAGGCGGGTTGCCCGCAGCAGGTCTGGTCTTCGGGGAAATCCACCTGGTAGCCAAGCGACTCCAACACCTCGGCCATGGCCATGCCAACTCTCGGGAAAAGCTGGTCGACCATACAGGTGACGAACAACGATACGCGCTGCTTCCCCATGTGGAACTCATATGGTAGCAGTTGGGTGAGGGGCGAGGGGCTGGCCGGGGGGCGCTGAGGGCGCTGGCATAGGCGTTAAGATGAGCCGGTCCCATTGCTCCGTGCGAATCGGGGTGCATTCCTCACAGCCGAGCCAGCGTTCATGGCCAGTGGCGGGGACCGCGTCCGGGCGCCAATACTGAACGCTGGACTACCCTGGCAGGGCACCCTCCCCGTCCGCCTGGCCGTGGCCGGAAGGCTCTGGCGGACCCCAGGGTTGCGACGCCGCGGCGGGATCCGCGCGCCGACGCCGGCCAGCACCAGCAGGATCTACCGTCGTCGTCTACCAACGGCCAGCCCAAAATCTCCAATCCGGCCTCCACAACGAATGCGACCGCCAAACAAATTAGAGCCGCCTCAGCCTGCGGTTTAGTTCAACGCGCGGTTTACCCGATTCCGCGGCGAACAGGCCGTATCTGCCGACCGGCTTCCGCGCGCCGCGGAACCGAGCAAACCTAAAGCATTTCGACCTAGCGGCAGCCTTTGAATCAGTTACTTACACGGGCACACGACCCAACTTGGGTCGTTTTCGAAGTTCCGCCACAGGGCTTCCAGGACAGAGCGGTCAGCGCCCCCGCCGCCCCCGCCGCCACCTCTCCTTGCTACCACTCCCGGTCTCTGCTACGCTCAGCACACGGGAGGGAATATGCGATTCCGACGATTAGCGGTTGCCGGCGCAATGTTGTCCGTCAACCTTTTGGCTCAAAACATCCAGCCGCCGCACACCCAACTCAAAGAGGGCGATATGGCGCCGGATTTCACCTTGCCATCCACCGCGGGCGGCAAAGTCACGCTTTCCGATTTCCGGGGAAAGGCCAACGTGGTGCTGGCTTTCTTCCCCGCCGCTTTCACCGGCGGTTGAACGAAGGAAATGCTCGCATACCAGGCTGGTATTGCAAAATTCGACGCGGCAGAAACTAAGGTCTTCGGAATCAGCACCGACAACACCCCCTCCCAAAAGGAATTCGCCGCCAAGGTGAACGCCTCCTTTCCGCTGTTGAGCGATTTCGCGAAACGGCAGGTGGCGGCGGCTTACGGTGTGCTGGTCCCCGAGGCGGGAGTGGCCAATCGGTCCACTTTCGTGATCGATAAAGAGGGCAAGATCGTCAAGATCGAGGAGGGCAGCATAGCGCTCGACCCCACGGGCGCCGAAACCGCATGCAGCCGGTTGGCCCACAAGGTCCCATGACGGCGCCTCAACCCGCCTTAACCTGGAGCGATCTCGGTCAGCTCCAGGCGTAACAGGGCGCCGCATTTTCCGCACACCAGCGAGCCGCCGGCGGTCATGTAAACGGCGATCGAATCGCACCGCGCGCAGGCCGCGGTGGGATCGGCGGCCTCCGGCAGCGGGTCGGGCGGCACCACTCCGGAGAGCGTGCCGCCGGTGGCTTCGGTGACCGGTTCGAAGGTGGTCCCGCACTCCGCGCAGACGTGATTGAAGCAGCAACCGGGCGTGCAACTGTAAAACACTTCGGCTGAGCCGCAGGTGGGGCACGCCATGGTCAGCTTGCGGGTCTGCACGGCTACTGTTTGGCGGTCATGAAGAATTCGGGGTCCATTACCGCGTTGGCCTTTTTCACCAGCTCTTCCACGGCCTTCTGCGTCAGTTCCGGCCGCATACGGCGTTCCAGTTCAGGCTTGACTTCGTCGAAGCTCTTGGCTTCCTTGGATTCCAGCTTGATGATGTGGTAGCCGAACTGGGTCTTGACGGGCTGGCTGATCTCGCCCGGCTTCAGCGCAAACGCGGCCTGGTCGAAAGCGGCCGCCATCCGCCCGTGGGGGAAGTTTCCCAGATCGCCGCCACTGGCGCCTGAACCGGTATCGTCGGATTCCTCCTTGGCCACCGTGGCAAAGTCCGCTCCCGCATCGAGCTGCGCCTTGATCGCCTGCGCCTTGGCGAGCGCCTCGGCGTCGTCGTGTTCCTTGTGGCCGGGGGGGAGGGGCGACGGCGAGCCCTTTACGCGGATCAGAATGTGGCGGGCGTGCGCCTGCTCGAACTCGGTGATGTGATCCTGGTAATACTTGCGCAGGTCGGTCTCGTCCACCTTCATTTCCTTGTTCACCTGTTCCGCGGTGGCGCCGGCCAGCAGGTTGTTCTGGGCAAACTGGAACTGCGTCCGGAAGGCGGGCGTCTGGTCGAGTTTGCGTCGCCGGCCTTCGTCCGAAAGCGCCAGGATTCGCACCACCGCATCGCCAAACTGCTTGCGGCCGGCGCCGCGCGCGGACGCCTGAGATTGCTGCGGCAGCAGACTGATGATGCTGTCGAACTGAGCCGCCGTGATCTTCACCTCTCCGACCGTGATGACCACCCTATCCGGCGGGACCGTCGGCGGCGGGGGCGGCGGCGGAGGCATTACCCGAGGCAGGGTGGAGGGCCGTACGGTAGCCGGAAGCGAAGCCGGAGGTGCGCCGGGGGACTGGACGGTAGCCGGAGGCGAAGCTGGAGTCGAAGGAGGAGCCGACTGGGGCGGGGGAGTCTGCGCCAGCAGACAAACTGCCGGACCGAGACACAATAGACTACGGAAAAACGTCATTTTTCTATCATAGCAGCCGCCCTTCTCCGAAACTGTCAGCGGTAGGCGGTAGGCGGTAGGGGAGCGATTTCGCAAGGTGGTTCGCGGAGGCAGGTTAAGTCGCTGTGCGAGGGCGACTTGTACGTAAAATGCGGTGGAGCGCATTTTGGACGCTCCCTTTTTGGGCACTTTGGCACGAGAACCCCTGGCAGGCGGGATCATCCGGTTTGTTTGTGGAAGGGAGAAAAGGAGGACCCCGAGGTTCTCGCGTGGGGACCCAATCCAGGGGGACGGGGTGGAGAAGACGAGGACCTTGGGCTTGCCGGCGGAGATCAACTGCTGTCGGAGCAGAGAGTGAGAGAGCCGTAGGCAAGTTGCCGCGCCCTATCGCCAAGACCTGGTGGAACGCCGCGGCAATGGCTGCCGACCTGACGGCAGTAGAAGACCATCGTCAGGGTGTAAGCCGGGCCGCATTTCGGCGCTTGGAAGCGCGCCGCCAACGGGCGGGTACCGCGCCCAAGGCGATTATCGCTCGCTTCGGCGGCCAAGCGGCGTCAAACTCGCTATCAGCCTTCGGGCACAGAAGGAGAAGACGGCCGGGCACGGTGACCCGCCCAAGCCGGAACCGGCGCGAATCTTTCGGATACTGCCATTCGATTACTATCTCAATGCCGTGCGGCGCCCGCATCTGCCGGTTTCATCCCGGTCGCGGCAGTCGAATTTTTGTGTGGATGCCGATCGAAGAATTCGAAAACCTTCGGTTCAACGAGCGCCACAATGGTCAGGTGCGTCGCGCCGGGCACTTCCAGATACTGCGGATCGAGTCCATTCTCTTTGGCGGCCTGCACCATATTCCGTGAGCTGGCAACGGGGACCTCATCGTCCCGATCGCCGTGGCAGACCAGGATCGGCATCCCTTTCAGCCGTTCGAAGGGGAAACCGGCCGGGCGAGTGGCCGCCGCACTGGCCGCGATCGCCGCCCATTTTTCGGCGTATTTCTCGCCGATATACCACGTTCCCGCGCCACCGGAGGAGTGGCCGAAAAGGTAAATCCGGTCCGGGGTCGACGGGGTATTCTCTGGTCACCAGGTCAAGCATGTTGAGCGCGTCCTTTTCGCTCAATTCACCCTGTCGCAGCCGTGAAGGGTCGGCGGCAAAACCTCCCCGCCCGGGCGCTGCCCCGGCGGCAGCGTTAGCTGGCGGGCGATTCAGAGAACTTGCCCCCCACCCGGCGCTCGGGCGGTAGCCCATGGGGCACACTACCAGGTAACCGTGCTGTTCCGCGAGTCTTGCGAGAATGTGGCCGTCGCGATCGAAATAATAATCCTGATCGCGCGTATTGCCGTGAAGCACCAAAACCATCGGCAGTTTCGACCTGCCATCCCACTTCAACGGCGCGTACACGTGGTAGGCCATCATTTCGCCCGCTTCTTCGAACCAGTAATGCCGTTCGTGGTCGCCCTTGGCGCGGTAGAGCGGATCCTTTCCGGACTCGATCGACTTGAGCAGGACGTTCGAATTGACAACGCCCGCGGCGAAGTCGTACGGCGGCTGCGGCTGGTAGGGCAAACCGAAATCGGCCTCGTTCCAATGACGGCGGCCCACGTTGACTGTTTCCGCCAGTACATAGGGATAGCGAATCGACGCCTTGGCGCCCTCGTGACCCTGAATCGGGGAGAGGCGATGCTCCATGGCGGCGCGATCCCCCGTGATGCCCTTGACGACCGCAAGTGGAGAGACGATCGCCGCCACCGGGGTTCCGCCATCCATCACCTCCGCATGAACGAGGTAGGTCCCATCGGCCACACCGTCCAGGTCGGCGTACACGCCAAAAGGCTGCTCGATGAAGTCGTTGGCGGGAAGATCGAAGACGCCGATCTGGCGCACCACCTTCTCATCTTCGTGCCGCAAGGACAGCCTTATTTTCAAAGCCTCCGTCCCCTTGTAGGACGCGGGATATGTCTGAGCAAGACGGATCATGAAAGGCAGCGACGAGTCGGCGACCACCGCATCCGGCCGCAGCGCCAGGGACCACTGATACTCCTGTTGCTTGTCCCAGGATCCGCCTTTCAGCAAAACCCACGCGTTGGCCAGCTTCCGCCGAGCCTCACCCCTGGCAATACCGGCGCCGCTCTCGGCGACCAACTTGTCCACTTGCGCCGTCAGCGCCTCGTTGGTCGCCGCACGGCGCAACGCGCGAACCGCCGAAGCAAGCGCCTGATACTCCGGTTGCCGCTCCGGCGCAATGCCGGGAGCGGGCGTCTGTGCGCCGAGCACCGTAGCGGCAACCCACGCCGCCGGGACGATTCGAATGACTGGCACCAGCACCTCCTCAAATCTCTAAAGCGCCCGTACTGTCACCAAACGAGTCGCGCCGAACGCCGGTTCGATTCATCATCGCCAGGAACAGGTTCGTCACCGGAGTGTCTTTGCCGAGGTCCTCGTGCCTGCCAGTGCCGATCGTTCCATTCGCGCCGCCCATCACCAGAATCGGCAGCTTCTCGTGCGTGTGACGGTTGCTGTCGGCGATCCCGCAGCCATAGAGAACCATCGAATGGTCCAGCAGCGTGCCATCGCCGTCCGGCGCCGCCTTGAGCCTGGCGATAAACTGCGAGAACAACTCTACGTGAAAGGTATTGATTTTCGTCAGTTTTTCGAGCGACTCCGGCACGTTGCGGTGATGCGAGAGGGGATGGTGAGGCTCGGAGACCCCGATTTCATCGTAGGTACGGACGCTGCCTTGCCTCCCGATCACCATGGTGACGACTCTGGTCAGATCCGTCTGGAAGGCCACGAACTGCAGATCGAACAGCAGCTTCGCGTGGTCGGCGAACACCGCGGGAATCCCCGCCGGCTTGTCGATCGTGGGGGCGATGTTACGGCCGTCAGTTTCGGCTTTTTCGATGCGCCGTTCGATTTCGCGGATCGAATCCAGGTATTCGTCCACCTTGCGGCGGTCGGAGGCGCCCAGAGTATTCGAAAGCTTCTGGGCTTCGTCGCGAGCCATATCGAGCAGGCTCTTGCGGTAGCGTTCCCGCCGGGCCCGCGTGGCCGCGTCGAGACTGGTGTCCACGTCGCCGAACAGCCGTTCGAAGATCACGCGAGGGTTGGCTTCCGGCGCCAGGGGAGTGGACGGCGTGCGCCACGAAATACTGTTGGTATAGGCGCAACTATATCCCGAATCGGAGTGTCCCACCACGCGGCTATCGTCCAGCCCCAATTCGAGCGAGGGCAGACGCGTCTCGGCGCCCTTGGCCTGTACGATCATCTGATCGGCGGAAATGCCGACGTGGATGTCCGAGCCGCCAGTCTTCTTGGGGTGCGCAGCGGTCAGGAAGCTGGCGGCCGCGCGGGCATGGTCGCCGCCGCCATCGCCCAGCGCGTTGGCGTTGTTGTCCATGAGGCCCGAGATCACCAGCATCCGATCTTGGAACGGTTCCAGCGGCTTGAGCGTCCGCGTGATGTCGAAGGCCTTGCCCGCCGTCTTGGGCGTCCAGTTATCCATTACGACGCCGTTCGGCACGTACACGAACGACGTTCGGACAGGGGCTTTGGCTGCCGGGCCGGGCGCCGCAAAAGCGGGAACCATTTGCGGGCCGGTGACACCCACAATCAGGCGGTAATTCGCACGCGGATCGTCGATGACGTGGCGTCCGATGCTTCCTTGGTGGCGGCACGGACTGTGAAGGCCCGACCGGAGCGAGGAGGCAGGTAGCGCCTTACAGCCGATTGAGATCGCGATGTGCCTGCAAGGCTCTCCTTGAAAGACCGGATTGAAACCACGCTTCTCGATCAACTCCACCGAGTTTTTGGAGTTGGCGACCCAGCCCGGAGGCTTTGATAATTGAAGACGTAAGCATTTTGGAGCATTCGAAAAAGCTAGATTAAAGCTAGATTTCCCCTTAGATCTGCGGTTCAGACAGTAATTTAGCTCTCCAGCCGAGGCGTCGACGCGCCCGACCCGGCAGTGCCCGCAGCGGCTCCTGAACGCCTGTTGGCGGGTGGCGGATGGGTGTTCAAGGTTCTCCAAAGCG
>JBKQPR010000333.1:0-29590 GCA_052144935.1 Bryobacteraceae bacterium | reverse complement strand
GAGAAGAACTAGAAAATGTGTTCTCCGCGTTTTCCTCCGCGCCTCCGCGCCTCCGCGCCTCCGCGTCGGGGTTTTGAACTTAGGATCTCGTTTTGATCGACATCACCGAACTGGCATCCAAAATCCGCTTGCTGCTGATGGACGTGGACGGCGTGCTCACGGACGGCAAGCTCTATAACGTGCCGGGCCCAGCGGGCACCCCAGCGGGCACCGCAGTGGGCGACCCAGCAGGCGCCCCGGACGGCGCCATGGTGGAGACCAAGGGCTTCGATTCGCAGGATGGAATCGCCCTGCAATGGCTGGCGCGGCTGGGAATCGCCACCGGGCTGATCAGCGGGCGCGTGTCGCCAGCCACCGTGGAGCGCGCGCGGCAGTGCAAGTTCAAATATGTCTACCAGGGCCATACCGAGAAGATCCCGATCCTCCAGGAGATTCTGGCGGACGCCGGTGTGGCCCCCGCCGAAGTGGCCTACATCGGCGACGATTTCACCGATGTGGTGGTGATGCGGCGGGTGGGGCTGGCGGTGGCCACCGCCAACGCGCGGCCCGAGGTGAAGCGGGTGGCGCATTTTGTCACCTCCGCGCCGGGCGGGCAGGGCGCGGTGAGAGAGGTTATCGAACTGGTGCTGAAGGCGCAGGGCCGCTGGTCCGAAATCCTGAGGCACTATGAAATAGCTCTATGAAGAAGTCGACCTATGAGGAGATCGGCATGAGTTACGGATTGAATATCCATCCACCAGGCGCCGGGTTGGATTTTTTGTCCCTGGGCGCGCTGGTGCACCGCCTGGACTCGGGAATCATCCCGTTCCGCAAGGCCACCGAATGCCAGATTCACGTCAGCGGCGGAGAGTTCAACTGCGCCGCCAACCTGTCCGATTGTTTCGGATTGCAGACCGCGATTGTGAGCGCCATGGTGGACTATCCCATCGGCGACCTGATCGCCGAGCGGGTGCGCGCCATGGGCGTGAAGCCGTTCTACAAGCATTTCAAGCACGACGGCGTTCGCGGGCCGAACATGGCCACGGTCTACAGCGACCGCGGACTGGGGGTGCGCCCTCCGGTGGTGTTCTACAACCGCTCGAATGAGGCTGCCGGCGAGCTGAAGACGGGGGATTTCGACTGGCAGGCGATCTTCGCCGGAGGCGTGCGCTGGTTCCACTCGGGCGGGATCTTCGCGGCGCTCTCGCCGACCACCGCCGATGTGATCGTCGAGGCCACGCAGGCCGCCAAAGCCGCGGGCGCGGTAATCTCTTTCGATCTGAACTATCGCGCCAAGTTGTGGAACATCTCGGGCGGCGAGGAGCGCGCGGTGGCGGTGCTCGACCGGATTGTGCGCAACGTGGACGTACTGGTGGGCAACGAAGAGGATTTGCAAAAGGGCCTGGGCATTCCCGGACAGGATGTGACGGCCAAGTCGAAGCTCGACCCGAGCGCGTTTTTCGGAATGATCGGCCAAGTCGTCAAGAAGCATCCCCAGGTGAAGGTGGTGGCCACCACGCTGCGGGAGGTGCACTCCACCAACCGGCACAGTTGGAGCGCGGTGGCGTGGATCGACGGCCAGACTTACTCGGCGCCCACGGCCGAGCTGGATGTGCACGACCGCGTGGGCGGCGGCGACGGTTTCGCTTCGGGCTTCTTCTACGGCCTGCTGACGGGAGCGCCGCCCGAGGAGGCCGTGCGGCTGGGCTGGGCGCACGGCGCGCTGCTCACCACGTTTCCCGGAGACACCACCATGGCGACGCTGGATCAGGTGCGCGCGTTTGCCAAGGGTGGATCGGCGCGCATCCAGCGCTAGAGTCAGAGCCGCGACCGTCAGGGAGCGATGGGTGTCGCGGTACTGGCAAGGCCATAGCGTCCGCGTGCCCCGCCGCGCTTCAGACAACTTGTTGCCAGCGTCTTGCCCAATGGCTGCATTAGTGTACACTGGAGTTCTCTTTCCACTATGACCTCGGCCCAACCGCGGGAGATCACGAGCGCGCACAGCCCGGACTCCGACGACGCCTTCATGTTCTACGGGTTGGCGACCAAGAAAGTCCGCTCCGCAAAAGTTGTTTTCCGTCACGTGCTGCAGGACATCGAGACGCTCAATCGCAGGGCCATGGAAGGCCTCTACGACCTGAGCGCGATTTCCTATCACGCCTATCCATACGTGGCGGACAAGTACGTTCTGATGGCCAGCGGATCGTCGATCGGCGACGGGTACGGACCCATGATCATCTCCGCGCGGCCGATGGAGCCGGACGAGATCAAGGGCAAGCGCATCGCGGTCCCAGGCACGCTGACTACCGCGTACCTGGCGTGCAAGCTCTTCCAGCCGGATTTCGAAGCCGTGGTGACGCCCTTCGATAAAATCACCGATGCGGTGCGCGAGCGCAGCGTGGATGGCGGGCTGGTGATCCACGAGGGTCAGTTGACTTTCGAACGCGAGGGATTCCACCGGGTGGTGGACCTGGGGAGATGGTTCAAGGCGACTTATAAATTGCCCTTGCCGCTGGGCGGCAACGTGCTCCTGCGGTCGCTGGGGACGGAGATCCAGTCCGAGTGCTGCCGGATGATGCGCGACAGCATCCAGTACGCGCTGGACAATCACGCCGAGGCGCTCGAATACGCCCTGCAATTCGCGCGCGACCTGGAGCCGCGGCTCGCCGACAAGTTCGTGGGAATGTACGTGAACCATTACACGGTGGACGCCGGGACGATCGTCCCGCTGGCGGTCCGGAAGCTGCTCGACCTGGGCTTCGAGGCCGGCCTGATTTCCAAGCGCGTCGAGGTCGAGTTCGTGCGGTAGTGGCATCCTCCTCACCGCGGAGACGCAGAGAAAACGGAGGAAGCGCGGAGAAACGCAAGAGAGACTGATTTCTCCGCGCTTCCTCCGTTCTCTCCGCGTCTCTGCGGTGAGGACGACTGGCGCGCTAGCATAGAGACATGCGCCTCTCTGCCGCTCTCCTATCTCTTGCCCTGGTTGCGTTGGCGCCGGCTCAGGATGTCCGCCCCAAGGATGTCCGCGACATCGCCAAAGGCGGCCCGCCGGCGATTCCCAGACTGCAGGATCTGCTGAAAAACCCCAGCGTCGACGTGCGCGTCGAAGTGGTCAAACAGATTACCGAGATCGGCACCCAGCGGAGCCTCGATCCGCTGATCCTGGCCACCAGGGACAACGACTCGGAAGTGCAGATCCGCGCCACCGACGGCCTGGTGAACTTCTACCTGCCGGGGTATGTACAGACCGGCTTTGGGGCGAGCTTGAAGCGCGTGGGCACCAGCATCAAGGGGCACTTCACCGACACCAACGACCAGGCGATCGATGCGTTTGTCGTGGTGCGGCCGGAGGTGATTGGCGCGCTGGGCGAGCTGGCGTCGCGCAGCGGCGGCAACATGGATGCGCGGGCCAACGCGGCGCGGGCGCTCGGTATCCTGCGCGGCAAGGCGGCCGTCGGGGACCTCATCGAAGCGGCCCATTCCAAGAACACCGGGCTGATCTACGAATCGCTCACCGCGCTGGAGAAAATCCGCGACGAATCGGCCGCCCCGCGGATCACCTTCCTGCTGCACGATCTCGACCCCAAAGTGCAGGTGGCCGCCATCGAAACCACCGGGCTGCTGTTGAACAAGTCGGCCGTGCCGGAGCTTACCGGAGTTTTGAACCGCACCCGCGACGCGCGCGTGCGCCGCGCGGCGCTCACCGCCATCGCCATGCTTCCCGTGGACGAGAGCCGCGGCCTGTACGCGCAATATTTGAACGACAAGGACGAGAAGATGCGCGGCGCCGCCGCGGAGGGCTACGCGCGGCTGCGCAATCCGGCCGATCTGCCGATCCTGGAAAAGGCCTGGCAGGCGGAAGGCAAGACCTCGCCGCGGCTGTCGCTGGCCTTCGCCCAGGTGATGCTGGGCAAGACCGAGCTGAGCGAGTTCAGCCCCCTGCAGTACTTGCTGAATACGCTGAATTCGGCCGCGTTTAAAGGCGTGGCCCTGCCCTTCCTGGTGGAGCTGGCGCGCCAGGACAACGTGCGACAGTCGCTCTATGCGCCCATGCAGAAGGGAACCAAGGACGAGAAGCTCGGCCTCTTGCGCGTGCTGGCGCGCAGCGGAGACAAGTCGAGTATCGCGGAGGCGCAGAAGCTGACCAACGACCCCGACAACGAAGTATCCCAAGAAGCCTTGCGGACGGTGCGGACCTTGCAGGCGAGATTCTGAGACCCGGCGCTGCGGGTCCCGCCGGCGCGGACGAGCCGCGCGCCCCTACTTGGCCTTCTTCTGTTTCTGCTGGCCGACGCGCACCTTGAAGTGCAGCACCTTGGCTTCCTGGAACGCCTTATGATCGTGGCGCGCGACCGCATCCGCCAGGTACTTGTCGACGTCGGCGTCCTTGGGGAGGACCGACATGAGGGTGAAGGTGTCGTTGCAGGTCGGGCAGAAGGGCCGGAACCGCTTCACGTTCGGGATTGCCATAACAGTAATAGTGTAGCAGAGCGGGCGGGGGGCGTAGGTTGTGAGGGCGCCGCGTCATTCACTGAGTCATCGTCCGTGTATCTTCGGCGTGCCATTCGGGTTGAATTCGGGGCGGCTCAATTCCCGCGCGGCCGCAATCTGCTCCGGCGTGCGAACATCCGGCTCCGAGATCCGGATCTTCGCCCGGGCGCGTTCTACCTGCCGCTTGTGCCGCTTCGCGAGTCTCTTGTCCATACGTTAACTGTACACCCCGGCGCACATGCGCCGATCACGGCCCTTCGGTTTCACGCCGCAACCTCTCCGTAAAACACTGAACGGCACGCGAGCGACGCCCGCGGGCGATGGCGAGTCGCACCGTTTCCGCTTGGCGCCAGATCGAAGATTTCGGCGTTGGGGCCGCGGGTGCCGATGACGGCTGAAACCAGGACGTTGGTGTCGAGTACGACCCGGATCATTCGGATCGTTTGCTGGTCTTATGGCGGGACCGCCGGGCGGCGGCCCCAGCAGCGCTGATTTCGCGCGCGGCCATGGTGTCGAGGCCTTTGGCCTTGGCTTCCTGGCGCAACTCGGCCACGGTAGCGGCCAATTCCTTCAGGACCTGTTTGCGGTTCTTCTTCGGACCGGTGATGACCGCGCGGTCGATGGCCAGTTGGGGCGTGAGCAGAAACTGGCCGCCTTCAACTACGGCCACGCGCATCAGCGTGCCTTCAGAGACACCAGCTTCTTCTCACCTACTCGGGCACCTACGTGAACCAGCAGTGGCCGTCGAACTCCCAGACTCCCCACGGCGCATGGGAGTTCCATGAACACCTCATCCCCAACACCCCGGCCAAGCCGCTGCGCATCTGGATGGAAGTCGGCGACAGGGACAATTTCAATCCGAATGTCATGGGCGACAACATGCACGACTGGGTCGTCGCCAATGAAAACATGGCCAAAGCGCTGGCCGCCAAGGGCTATCATTATCAGTTTGTATTTGCGCGTAACGCCGGGCACACCGACCGCACCGTGAAACAACAAACCCTGCCCGAGGCTCTGGAATATGTATGGCAGGGGTACCCTATCGCGGGGCCGAGGAATTGACTTGAGCAGTGTCCGGTCCTCCTGGGCAAAAGTGCAGGCCCTTCACCGTGACCTCTGTCTGGTTCGGTGAGGTGCAGCGGAAGCTGCTGACGTTCGTGGTCTCGAGGGCACCGGAGATCCCTCTGAATCCACGGAAATGGGTACTGGGAAGCGGGATTCCGTCCGGAAGGACTCGCTGGGGCAATAGTCCGGGGCGAGGGCGCCAGGCGGGTGCCTGCGCCGCGCTGTAGGATCGGACCGCCGAGACTTTCCCGCGATAACCCAGGGAGGCAAGCATGCGGCGCAGAAGATCGCTCGTTACGTGCGGAGATGTTGCGGGCCTGGGCCGGGAGTTAACTTTCGGCAAGGATGACGCAGGCGCGCAGCCATGCCATACTAGCGCCGGGTAGGTGATATGACGCGATCGATGGCATGCCTCTCGATTTCATTTTCGCTGTGGCTCACGATGGCTGGCACCGCCGCGGGGCAGGCGGCTGTGGAGGCCGGCCTCGGCGCGGCGCGCGCGGCTACAACGACTGCACCCGCGAGCGGCGTCGGCAAAGCCATCGGCGGACTGGCGGGCAGCCTGGAGAAGGCACTCAAGGCGGGACAGCAAGGTTCGGATGCGCATCCAGCCGCGGCGGCCACGGCGGGACCGGCGGCCAAAACCGCGTCAGTTTCCGCGCATACCGCTGCATCGCCCCCGCCGCCCGCGCCGAAATGGGAGGATCCCAGCGGGATCGAGACGGGCATCAGTTACGACGAACTGGTGCGCCGGTTCGGACCTCCGTCGCTGGAGATCAGCGGGGAGATGGGAAGGTCTCTCACCTATTCGGGCAAGAGCGGGGCGTTCCGCCTGGATGTCCAGGACGATCAGGTGACGTCGATCCGGAAGCCGCAATCTTAAGGCAGACTCGCGGCGTTTTCCATCATTTGGCGGCCGGCCCGAGGGCGTCGTCGAGGCGGCTCTTCAGGTAGGCGCGAATGTCCGGAGGCCAGTGCTGGATCAGATCCTCGACGCGCGCGCGGTTACCGGCGTAGAGGGCGCGGCTGGCCTCCTCATAACCGGGGAGGTTGCCGGCCATGGCGGACAGGAAGCGGCCGACTGCCTCGGTTGCCAGGCGGGCGCGCTGCTCAGCGGGGTTGCGGTTTCTGGCCTCATCGACCAGGCGGCGGAGCGCGGCGGAGGCCCCGTTGGGTTGTTGTTCGAGCCAGTCCCAATGGCGAGGAAGCAGGGAGACCTCGCGGGAGACTACGCCCAGCCTGGGACGGCCAGGGCCGGATCGGGCAGCGGCGGCCCGCGCGGGTAAAGCACGCGCCAGGACTTCGTTGAGGGGGCCTCGAAGGTCGAAGTCGACCTGGCGGCCGGTTTGATCCTCGAAGATCAGGACCAATGCGCTGGCATTGTGATCGAAGCGCGCCTTCACGATGGGGAGGGTTGTGTCGAGGGGACCTGAGGCGATGAGGGTCTCGTCCAGGAACGCGGTGTAAGTGAGGGCTTGGTCCATGGTTGTATTTTACCCGGATGATATTGGCGGCGTCAATATTTACCGGGTAAAATATGGGAGCGGTCTTTAGTCCTTCAAGGTCGCGGCCTTCCGGTACAAGCGCTCGAATTCCGCCTTCAACTTCTGGTTTGGTGCGGCCAGGCCGTCCACCACCTGTTTCGCCCACTCGAAGTATTCCCGCTTCCGTTGTACGCTCCAATCGGCTGGCGGGCTGTTCAGGATCCCACGCAAGTTGGAGATCTTGTCGGCCAGTTTGATGAGTTGTGCCCGCACCGACTTCTTCGGCGCGTTCACGACCTGGAGCCGTTTTCGTTCGGCCTTCGGCAGCGATTTGTCGTCGGTGACTTCGGCAACCAGGCTGGCGGCATCGGCTCCGAACCGTTCTCTAAGCTCGTCCACCGTGACGCCGGTATCTTCAACTGTGTCGTGAAGCAGGGCCGCAATCACGAGATTGGTGTCCGGTTCCCGCAGCGCACCGGCAACCATTTCGGCGACTTCCAGCAAATGGTTGATGTACGGCTCGGCGGCGGCTCCTTTGCGCTTCTGAGAGGCGTGCTTCCGTGCGGCGAAGCTGGCGGCTTGCAGGATGGGTTGTACCGCCTTCCAATCTGTGGGGAACGGCTCTGTCACGGCAGCTTCCGGCATCGCGGGAACCGTTCAAATGCCAAACCGAAACGACAAGCCGTTCTCGCAATCATAGAGATTCACCGACTCCGGTTGCACTTTGCCGGTGAAGTGGAATGAGCTTCTGTGGTCGCAGCCCCGGAAGGAGTCATTCCTTATTTCCAGGGTGACGGATTCGACGTCGGTGTGGTCAGCCGTGACCGAACCAGTCAGCGCAAGCTGTTTGGATTGGGAATAGTCGCAGACACCCGAAAACTCCTTACCTGAGACTCCCCGGCCCACAGCGTATGCGATGCACGCACGAACACTTGCGTTCATGGTTCCCTCCCGCTGCATTTAGTATAGCGCCACCTCGCCGCCCGGCCTTCCACTGGAGGTGGGCCCGCCTGCCCCACTCATTTTTTCGGGGCGGCCGCGGGCGGCAGCAGGCGGTCCACTTCGGCGGCCAGGCCGTCGCCCTCGAAGATCTCGAGAGTGTTCGGGCCGTAGCTGAACTGGTTGCGGATCATGCCCTGCTGGTCGATCAGGAAGATCTGCGGCTGAGTGAATCTTGTCGAGCGCACATACGAGTACGCCATCTGGCCGCTATCGAAGAGAATCGGATAACCGATCTTGTGGGCGGCGACGAACCGGCTCACCGTGGTCTGGTTGTCGGCGGGAGGATTGCACACCGCCAGAATGGCCACCTTGTCGCCATACTTCTGGCGCAGCTTTTCCAGGATTTCCGCCAGGACCTCGCAGTGGGGGCACTCGGTCTTCATGAATTCGAGGATCACGGGCTTGCCGCGGTAGTCGGCCAGGTCGTAGAGTTCCATTTTGGAATCGGGCAGGCTGAAGCCCGGCGCGCGGCGCGCCAGTTGAGCCGGAAGCCGTGCCGGGACCAGCGCCGCGGCCGACAGCAGGACGATCACGGTCGGAAGTTTTCGCATGGGAGTTCCCCTTGTTCCCCTCTCGCCAGTTGTTGGAGCGAGGTTTCGTAAGGCGGGCGGGCCACGCCGCGCTCGGTGACGATGGCCGTGACGTAACGCGCGGGCGTCACATCGAAGGCGGGATTTTCGACCGCCGTGCCGGGCGGGGCCACGGCGTGTCCGAAGACGTGGGTGACTTCGGCGGCGGGGCGCTGCTCGATGGGGATGAGGTCGCCTGAAGCCAGGGTCAGGTCGAGCGTGGAAATGGGCGCGGCCACGAAGAACGGCACCTGGTTTTCTTTTGCCAGCACGGCCACCGAATAGGTCCCCACTTTGTTGGCCACATCGCCGTTGGCGGCAATCCGGTCGGCCCCGACCACCACGCAGCCGATGCGGCCGGCCTTCATGAAGTGGCCGGCCATGTTGTCGGTGATGAGGGTGGTGGGGATGCCATCCCGCTGCAATTCCCAAACCGTCAGCCGCGCGCCTTGCAGGAAGGGGCGAGTCTCATCGGCGAAGACATCCACATGCTTGCCACTTTCGATGGCGGCGCGGATGACCCCCAGCGCGGTGCCATATCCGGCGGTGGCCAGGGCGCCGGCATTGCAGTGGGTGAGGACGGTCCTGCCGTCGGGCACCAAGGGTGCGCCGTGGCGGCCGATGGCGCGGTTGATGGCGATATCCTCCTCGCGGACGAGCAGGGCTTCTTCGACCATGCGGCGACGGATCTCCTGGATGGGGCGGCCGCGCAGGGCGGCGTACAGACGCTTCATGCGATCGATGGCCCAGAAGAGATTCACGGCGGTGGGGCGGGTACGGGCCAGGGTGGCGCAGATGGTTTCCATTTGCGCGTCCATTTGCGCGTCCATTTCCCCGTGCAGGCCGGCCTCGGCGGCGCCGGCCACGCCCAAGGCCACGCCCATGGCGGCGGCCACACCGATGGCGGGAGCGCCGCGGATGACCATGTCGCGGATGGCCGCGGCGACTTCCTCATACGTGCGGCAGGTGACGAACTTTTCTTCGAGCGGCAGGCGGGTCTGATCGATCATGACTACGGCTCCGTCCGTCCACTGGATGGTCTCGATCATGTATGCGGCAGGTCCTTCCCTTGCGAGAGCAGTACGAAAAAGAAAAGAGCATTATAAGACGCGTGCATGACGGTGGAAGCTTTGGTGGAGCCGGTCGAGTAGCGCACCCAGCCGAAGGCCGCACCGGCCAGGGCAATCACCACGCCGTGGCGCCAGGAATTGCCGTACTCGGGAATATGCAACAGGCCGAAAGGGATGGCCGCGGCCAGAATGCCGGGAATGGGCCCGAGGCTGCGCACCAGGAGGGGCTGCAGAAATCCGCGAAAAACCAGTTCCTCGCAGAGCGGGCCGAGGGTGACTCCGAAGGTAGCCAGCAGCAGGATAGAGGCGCGGTCGCGGAGCAGTTCGGTCATGGGGTTGCTGGTGGTGGGCACGCGGATGAAGTAGGTGGCCAGGGCCACCGAGACGGCCGTGGCGGCCCCGGCAATCACCAGCCACAGGAAGGGCACGCGCAGTTCGGTCCAGCCGAGCGAGCGCCAGAACGGCCGGTGGTATTCCACGCGGAAGATCATGCGCAGCGCGGAGAATAGCAGCAGGTAGCCGGCTAACTGCTCGGCCAGCAGCTCGGCGGCGCGAACCGCGAGATGGATGTGGAACAGGCGCAGGATGCCCTGGACCCCTGCCCAGCCGAGGAGCATGCAGGGAATCGCCAGGCCGGCGAAGAGGAACACGTCGGAGTAGCCCCAGAAGGGATCGCGCTCGGGCGGCAACGTGGCGCAGGCACTCGTGCCTGCAGTGTCGAGATTCGTCTCGACACCTGCTCGCGGGTCCGGCGCCGCAGGCGTCGGCATGAGTGCCGACGCGGCAGGCACGGGCCCAGGGGGCACCCCCTGCGCCATATCGGGCGGAGGCGGAGGGGCTGGCGAGGCGGTTTCGCCGGGCGTGGGCGGGAGGGCGGGCGGGAGCGGCGGGGCGGGCGGCTCGGGGTTCATCGATCCCTCTCGATGAGCGCGGCGGCCACGAGCGGAATCATCAGCTCGTGATGGCCGGTGATGGCGTAGCCGTGTCCCGCTTGGGATCCGGCATGGGGGCGCTCCAGCACGTTGACGCGCGGGCGGTAATGCTGGATGAAATCGAAATTGGCGGTGGTGAAGCCGGCGAGCGGATGTCCCAGGTTGCGCACGGCCGAGACAGCCTTCAGGAAGACTTCGGGCAGCAGCACCGCGGAGCCGACATTGAGGTACACGCCACCATCGTGGAGATCGGTTACGCAGGCGGCAAAAAGGCGGAAATCGCGGTGCGAGGCGCTGCCGATGGCGGCCGGGTCGGCGGCCGGGTGGGTGTGCGGGGTATCGGTTCCGATGGCTACGTGGACGGTGACGGGAGTGCGGTGGCGCCAGGACTGGAGCAAGAGGCTGGCAGGCGAATCGCCTGCCCCACCGTCCAGCCATTGGCCGAGGGCTTCGCCGATTCCCACGCCGGCGCGATCCCCTTCGGCGATGGCGCGGTTCATGTCGCGGCCGGTCTCTTCGGCGGCTCCGAAGCGGCCATCGGGCAGGACCGCTTCGACATCCTCGCTGGTGTGTCCGGCCAGCGCGATTTCGAAATCGTGGATGGCGGCCGCTCCGTTGAGCGCGAAGGCGGTGGCGTATCCGCGGCGCATCAGGTCGATCAGCACAGGGGCGAGGCCGCACTTGATGACATGGCCGCCCAAGCCCCACAGGATGGCGCGCTGTCTGGCGCGGGCTGTGGAGAGCGCCCCGACGACCGCGCGGAAGGAGTCGCCCGCCAGGATGTGGGGGAGCGAATCGAGCCATCCGGCGATGCCCGAGCCGGCGCGGTAGGGGGCGGCGAAATCGGCGGCCTTCACCTTGCCGCCGCGCTCGGAGAGAGGGATGGTGCGCAGGTTGGTGAAGTCGAGCGGGGATTGGGGATAGCGGCTCATAGGGAGGCACCAGTTCTCACCGCGGAGACGCGGAGAAAACGGAGGAAGCGCGGAGAAAAACCAAAAAGAGAATTGTCTTCTCCGCGCTTTCTCCGTTTTCTCCGCGTCTCCGCGGTGAATCGATGTCTGCTCATAGCGCCTTCCGCAGCGCTTCCGCGGTGTAGCTTTTTTTCGAGCGGCTGACCTGCTCGGGAGTCCCGCAGGCCACCAGGCGTCCGCCGTATTCGCCGCCGTCGGGACCCAGGTCGATCAACCAGTCGGCCGTCTTGATGACGTCCAGGTTGTGCTCGATTACCACCACCGTGTTGCCCAGTTCCACCAGCCGCTGCAGCACGTCGAGCAGCTTGCGGACGTCGTCGAAGTGCAATCCCGTGGTGGGTTCGTCGAGCAGATAGAAGGTGCGGCCGGTCTGGCGCTTGCTCAGCTCGCGCGCCAGCTTGATGCGCTGCGCTTCGCCGCCGGAAAGAGTGGTCGAGGATTGGCCCAGGTGCACGTAACCCAGCCCGACATCCATGAGCGTCTGCAGCTTGGCGCGGATCTGCGGCAGGTTCTCCATGAGCGGCAGGGCCTCCTCCACGGTGGCGTCCAGGAGATCGGCGATGGAGTAGCCCTTGAATTTCACCTGCAGGGTTTCGCGATTGTAGCGCCGCCCGCGGCACACGTCGCAGGTGACATAGACATCCGGCAGGAAGCTCATTTCGATGCGCTTGAGTCCATCGCCCTGGCAGGCTTCGCAGCGGCCGCCCTTGACGTTGAAGCTGAAGCGGCCCGGCTTGTAGCCGCGCTCGCGGGATTCCGGCAGCATGGCGTAGAGATCGCGGATGGGCGTGAACAGGCCCGTGTAAGTGGCGGGATTGGAGCGCGGCGTGCGGCCGATGGCATCCTGGTCGATGCGGATCACCTTATCGAGAAGCGGGATGCCTTCGATGGTATCGTGCTCGCCCGGCTCTTCGTGCGAGCCGTATATCTCGCGGGCCAGCGCACGGTAGAGGATGTCGTTCACCAGGGTGGATTTGCCGCTTCCGGAGACTCCGGTGACCACGGTGAACAGCCCCAGCGGCACCTCGACGTCGATATTCTTAAGGTTATGCTGGCGCGCACCGCGGACGGCGAGCTTCTTGTCGCCGGGTGGACGGCGGACGGAGGGAACCGCAATCTTGAGCGCGCCCGAGAGGTAGCGGCCGGTAAGGGAGTCTGAATTGGCGGCGATGGCGCTGGGAATGCCCGCGGCGATCAGGCCACCGCCCAGGCGTCCGGCGCCGGGTCCCAGGTCGATGACATAGTCGGCGCGCTGGATGGTTTCGGCGTCGTGCTCGACCACCAGCACGGTGTTTCCCATGTCGCGAAGCTGGGCCAAAGTTTCCAGCAAACGGCCATTGTCGCGCGGATGCAGCCCGATGGAGGGTTCGTCGAGCACATAGAGCACGCCGCGCAGCTTGGAGCCGATCTGGGTGGCCAGCCGGATGCGCTGCGCTTCACCGCCGGAAAGCGTGGCGGCCGAGCGATCCAGGCTGAGATAGTCGAGACCCACGTTGGAGAGAAACTCCAGACGGCGGCGGATCTCGTCGAGGACGCGGCCGGCAATCTGCTGTTCCCGCCCGTTGAGTTCCCAGTTGCGCACCGTTACGAGCGCGCGCGCGATGGGCAAGGCGGTGAATTCGGCGATGGAGAAGTTCTTCACCCGCACCGACAGGCTGGCGGGGCGCAGACGGGCGCCGTGGCAGGCCGGACATTCCACGGGCGACATGTAATCGGTGAGCCACTCGCGGTAGCCTTCGCCGGCCTCCTCGTAAAGCTGCTTCAGGATGCTCAGGATGCCATCGAAGCCCGCGGCTCCTTCGAGCAACTGCTGCTGAGTCTTCTTGGGCAGCTCCTCGAAGGGCGTTTTCAGATTGACGCGCGCGCGGCGGGCGTAGGTCTCCAGCGCGTTCTGCACGGACCAGGAACCGGCCGCCGGGCCCAGCCCGCCATCCAGCAGCGGCTTGGAGGGATCGGCGATCACTTTGACGGGGTCGAAACTCCACTGGCTGCCCAATCCATGGCACGCCTCGCAAGCGCCGTAAGGGCTGTTGAAAGAAAAGGAACGCGGCTCGAGCTGCGGGATGCTGGTGCCGCATTCCGTGCAGGCCAGCTTCTGCGAGTACAGCCGCTCGTCGCCGTTCACCACCACGATCAGGCACAGGCCGTTGGCCAGCTTGGTGGCGGTTTCGATGGAGCGCTGCAGACGCTGCTCGATGCCGGGCTTCACCAGCAGGCGGTCCACGACCACTTCGATGGAGTGATTCTTGCGCTTGTCGAGCGGGATGTCTTCGTCCAACGTGCGCAGCACGCCATCCACGCGCACGCGCTCGAAGCCCACGCGCGCCAGCTTTTCGAGATCCTTCTTGTATTCGCCCTTGCGGCCGCGCACGATGGGCGCCATCACCATGATGCGATCGTCGGGCTTGAGGGCCATCACGTGCTGAAGGATCTGCTCGGTGGTCTGCCGCGAGATCTGGTTGCCGCACACCGGGCAATGCGGAATCCCGATGGAACTGTAGAGCAGCCGCAGGTAATCGTAGATCTCGGTGACGGTTCCCACGGTGGAGCGGGGGCTGCGGCTGGTGGTCTTCTGTTCGATGGAAATGGCGGGGCTGAGACCGTCGATGGAATCCACGTCGGGCCGCTCCATCTGGTCCAGAAACTGGCGCGCGTAGGTGGAGAGGGTCTCGACGTAGCGCCGCTGTCCCTCGGCGTAGATGGTGTCGAAGGCCAGCGAGGATTTCCCCGAACCGCTCAGACCGGTGATGACGGTGAAGGTATTGCGGGGGATTTCCACGTCGATATTTTTCAGATTGTGCTGGCGCGCGCCATGCACCGTGATCCGGTCCAGCATAAGGGGGCTACGAAGGGCAACGGGCGATCTTTCATTGTGACGCGGCTTGAGCCCTCAATGCAATTGCGAGATACAATGCGAGCAGTGAGGAAATGCGGACAATGCGGCGGGAAGTTGCGGCGCGTCCACCGGACCTTCTGGGAACGGTTTAAGTATCTGGCGATCTACGACTGCCGGCAATGCGAGCGCGAAGTTCTGATTCCCAGGCATTATACGTATCATTTCGGCAGCGCCTGCCGGTGCCCGAAGTGCGGCACCTTCCGGGTGGTGAAGCTGAAAGTGCCGGACAAAATCGATCCCATGCAGGGAGGCCTCACGAATCTGTTGGAGCAACTGGCGGGCGGAAACCTGTACCACTGCTGCTACTGCCGGGTGCAGTTTTTCGACCGGCGTCCACTGGACCCCAACGCCTCGCGAGTGGCCGCGCGGGCGGGGGAGGAACCGTCGAGCCCCGAAGCCGGCGAGGAGATGGAGAGCGAAGAGGTGCATCCGGAGGTGGCTCGGGCTAAAGTCACGAGCCCGCGGGATAAGGCCAAATCGGATGAGTGAACAGCCCGCCATCCACCCACAGCGTCCGGCACGTGACGAATAAAGCGCCTTCACCGGCAAAGAACAACACCGCGCGGGCCACGTCGAGATGACCCGTTGGCAGAAGGCATCGCGGCCTTGGCGCTTAATCAGCCCGGTGTCGAGTAGTAGGTCGAATTGATAGGCTCCAGCCAGCGAGGTGGCGCCGCAGGTTCCCGCCGGTGCATAACTGATGCCGAGTTCTTCGATGATGGCGGGATGGTACAATCCGCGGCGCTCCAAATATCGGGT
This sequence comes from Bryobacteraceae bacterium, assembly GCA_052144935.1. GTDB lineage: Bacteria > Acidobacteriota > Terriglobia > Bryobacterales > Bryobacteraceae > JOPF133. The sequence continues at coordinate 14,372 of JBKQPR010000333.1, read as the reverse complement.
CGCTTCCGGATGGCTAATGGGTCCCATGGTGTGGGAGCCGGAGCGTCCGATTCCGATCTTGAAAAGGTCGAAAAGACTGGTTCGCACGGGATCCTGGGGGAGGTCCTACGCTTTGCGCCCCAGGATGCCGGCTTCGCGTTTGGTGAGCTGGTCCACCACGCTGCGCGGCACGCCGAAATTATCCTCCAGCAGCGAGGCGGGGTTGGCGCCCAGCCAGCCGGCCAGCGAGATCTCCTGGAACTCCGGATGGTTGAACAGGATCAGCAGCTCGGTGGGATCGTCGCCAATCTGTTCCACATAGTGTCCGTGCCCCTGCTGGATGAATGCCACCTGCCCCGGCCCGAACTCCTCGGTTTTGGTGCGCCCGTGGGAGCCGAACACCCCCACCCGCGCGCGTCCCCGCACGTAATATTGCCACTCGTCGGCGTGCGGGTGCCAGTGCATCTCGCGCAACGCCCCCCGATCGAGTTCCATTTTCACCGCCGTCAGAGTGGTCTGTATGGGAAACTCCTTGGCGGAAACGACGAACTCCCGCCCGCCCTGGAAGACCTTGGGCGGCTGCATATCCAGGCGGTATTTGTGCGCCATCTGCGACGTCTGCAGGGTGCCGTTGCGCAGGCTTTCGAGCGGCGTTTCGGGGACCTTGCCCGTGCCGATATACACCTCTTTGGAGGGGAAGCGCGAGAAGACCGCAGCCGGCAGCCCGAGGTTGCGGCTGAGGATTTCCGGCGGCGTGTGGGCGATCCAATCGGTGATGCTGAAGGTTCCGTACTCCGAAAAATGGCCGTTGTCGAAGCCCAGCAGGAAGTGACATTCTCCCGGTCCCAGGCCTTGCAGGGCGTGGCCGTGGCCGCGCGGAAAATACCAGGTGTCGCCCGGCCCGAAATCGTCGATGGCCGCCTGCCCGTTGGGCGCCACCACGGTGGCGCGGCAGCGGCCCTCGATCACATAGGCCCACTCGGCGGCCAGCGCGTGCCAGTGCAACTCGCGAATAGCGCCCGGCTTGAGACGCATGGAAACGCCGGCAATGCTCTGCGAGACCGGAAACTCCGCCGCGGTGGCCTCTTTGGCGGAGCCGCCTTCACCCACCCAGCCGGTTTCCTTTTCGATGTCGAATTTGAAGTTCGGCAGCGGCTCGATTTCGGCGGCTTCGGCCGCCGCCGGGCCCAGGGGGCTCCCCGCCACGGTGGCGGCGAGCGGCGCCAGGGCGACAGCTCCAAACATGCCGCGCCGGCTGATTCCCCCGGAACGCGCCTTCGGCGAATCGGACATTGACCCTCCTAATGATGAACTGCCACAGCATACACCGCGCGGCGTATGGAACACAACCGCGGGCGGCAACGGCAGGCAACGGCAGGCAACGGCGGCGAAAACGGAAATTTCCATTTTGGGTTGACCCGGCGGGGGGGCCGACGTGTATCATTACATTCATGCGCTTTTTGATTTCACTCGTGATGCTGCTGCCGCTTTGCGCCCAACCGCCCCAGGAGGGCCAGAAGAAGGGAGGCGGCAGAGCGCCTGAGCCTCCGAAAAACCTGAAGATCCTGAAGCCGGAAGAAGTCCGGGCTACGATGCGTTCGTTCACCCAAGCGTTGGGTGTGCAGTGCACCTTCTGTCACGTGCAGGGCGATTTCGCCAGCGATGAAAACCCCAAGAAGAACATCGCCCGCATGATGATCAACATGGCGCACGACGTCAACGCCAAATTCCCGGATGGCGCGGAGAAGATGCATGTGACCTGCTATACCTGCCATCGCGGAAAGACCGAACCCGAAACCGCTCCTCCCCCCGCGCAGTAAGCGGCTTGGATCGCGACGCTGCCCGGCCCGCCCAGGAAACCTCGGGGGCGTAGCGAGGTTGTGTGCTTACGCCATGGCGGGCAGCTTGCTTCCGCGCGGCCAGTTGTAACTCATGCCGGCCCTCTGTAGCGACGCTCCGGCTGGGGCCTGCGTGCGAAATTCGAATTTGCGAATGCTGCATGCGGCCGTGCGGGCCGTGCTGCGCACCACGTGGCCGTAGGCGACCAGGCGGATCGCACAGTTGCCGTCCAACAGTGCGGGCCAGGCCACCGAGATCTCGATGGCCGTGCCGGGCTTCAGGTGCTCTTCGGCGGTAAAAGCGGCGCCCTTACTGCTGATGTCCAGCGTGGAGCCGGACCCGGAGCCGATCACGTTGGCCCCATCCAGCAGCTTGTAGCGCATTTCGCGGCGCAACGCGAAGCGGCTCTTGTTTCTGCGATCCGCGGAGCCGTTGTGGTTGTAGTTCATCGCCTTCCCCCAAAGCTGATTTGCAGGTCGAAGAAAGGCACTTCCAGCGCCAAACTCGATATGCGTAGAATCAATGGTTTAGGGGACAAACGGAGAGTCTAAAGTAAAGTTTGTGGACAGCAGGAGGGCGCTCATGTCCACCCGGTTGACAAGCGTCGATTCCTTAGCGCTTGGCGGCGTCGGAGGGATCTGCGTCGAACCGGATACTCGAATCCACCCGGTAGATTTTGATGTTGGCATCCAACGGGCGAAGCATCTCCAGAACAATCGCGGAGCCAAGGGTTCGGAGAGAGAAGTGCGAATTGCCGTCGCGCTCCACCGGGAATTCGCGAGCGCCAAACGGGGGAATCAGCAGATCGAACGCCAGGCTGCAGATGGGCGCAAGCTCGCCCGCGCGCTGGCTGTGGCCGGGCACCGAATACAGATTTCCCGACGAGTAGCAGAGGCGCGCCATGGCGCCGAGCGGAGAGGTGTTGATGAGCGACACCAGGCCGCCTGGGACAGCGGAGACGTCCGAATCGAACCAGGGATTGCGCTGGGGAAAGGCCACGTCGCGGCGCACGCTGCGCAACTGATCGCCGGCGACGCACTCGCTCGCGGCGCTGACGGCCACGGCTGGCGCGAGGCCCGGCGGATCCCGTTCCCGCACCGTTACCCACGCACCCGTGGTCTCTTCGGGTATCTCCAGCTTGTAGCTCCCCCGCTGGTGCGGCGCCAGGCGCAGAGTGGTGCCCGGCAAGCCGGCCAACCCGACTAGCGCGCCGCTGGCCCGGTGGCCTTCCATTTCCACCATCACCACGCGGTCGCTGAGGTTGTGCAACTCGATCTCTGAAGCGCATGCCGGCCCGTACGCCAGCGCCGGCAGTACGCTCTCCACTGACCGCAACGGCTCTGCAGTCCGCAAGGGACCCACGGTCCGCACTTGGGCGGCCGGGCCGGCGGCAAAAACGGCGGCAAAGGCGGCAGCCAAGGCCACCCCCGAGAAGGCCCGAGACGGCAAAAGTCGCATCACTACTTCAAGTTATCGGCCGAAACCCGGAAAACTTTAGCCTTTTTCTGGGGGCCCTGCCCAAGGCCCGCACACCTGTGCCTTCCGTTCACGGGATTGACCGCCCAAATTGTTCGATCTAAAATAGATCTCAGCCGAACCAGCACTGTCAGAAGGAAGCGGTAGCCGTATGAAAGCTAGACGCGTCTCGATTTCCTGCGTTTGCCTGGCCGCTGCGGTTTGTTTTTTTGCCGCGGCCCAGGACCAGACCAATCCCGATCAGAATAAGAAGATCGAAGTCAAGAAACCCAAAGAGACCGTCGCCAAACCGCTCACCGAACAGCAGAAGAAGAAGCAGGAAGCCAAGCTCAAGAAGGAACTGGAAACGCCCTACCGCAAGTGGCTCAACGAAGACGTCACCTACATCATCACGGATGAGGAGCGGGCGGCCTTCAAGCGCCTCCAGACCGACGATGAGCGCGAGCAGTTCATCGAGAATTTCTGGCTGCGCCGCGACCCCACCCCGGATACCGTCGAGAACGAGTTCAAGGAAGAGCACTACCGCCGCATCGCCTACGCCAACGAGCATTTTGCCTCCGGCATTCCCGGCTGGAAGAGCGATCGCGGGCGCATCTATATCACTTTTGGCCCGCCCGACGAAATCGATTCGCACCCCTCCGGCGGCACCTACGAGCGGCCTCCCGAAGAGGGCGGCGGCGAAACCTCTACCTTCCCCTTCGAGCAGTGGCGCTACCGCTATATCGAAGACATTGGCAATAACATCATCATCGAGTTCGTCGACACCACCATGTCGGGCGAATACCGCATGACCAGCGACCCCTCCGAAAAGGACGCGCTGCTGTACGTGCCGGGCGCCGGCCTCACCTTGATGGAGCAGATGGGCATGTCCGATAAGACCCAGCGCTTCAACAACACCGATGGCACGCACCTCGGGCAGCCCTTCGGCGGCCTGCCCGAGAGCATGAACGAGTTCAACCGCATCGAGCAGTTCGCCAAGCTGCAGATGGCCCCCAAGATCAAGTTCACCGACCTGGAAGCGGCGGTCACCTCCCGCATCAGCTACAACATTTTGCCCATGACCGTGCGGGTGGACTACTTCCCGGTGACGGATGCTTCGGTGCTTACCTTTATCACGGTGCAGTTCAATAATAGGGATCTGCAGTTTCAGTCCAAGGAAGGCGTGCAGAAAGCCGTGGTCAACATCTACGGCCGCATCACCACGATGACCCGCCGCATGGCGGTGAGTCCCTTCGAGGACACCGTCGAGGTGAACAGCCCGGTCACCATGCTGCAGGATTATGCCAAGCAGAAGTCCATCTATCAGAAGCAGTTGCCGCTGAAGCCCGGGATTTACCGGCTGAACGTGGTGGCCAAGGACCTGGTGGGCGGCAACATGAACAACTACGAAGTGGCCCTCACGGTTCCGGCCTTGGACTCCGAAAAGTTGTCTTCGAGCACCTTGATTCTGGCGGACGTGATCGAAAAAGTGCCCGACCGCAGCATCGGCGCCGGCATGTTCGTGATTGGGTCGTCCAAGGTGCGGCCGCGCGTGGACGACATCTTCAAGCGCGAAGAAAAGCTCGGTATCTATATGAAGGTGTACAACTTCGGCGGCGACGAGACCAGCCGGAAACCCTCCGGGCAGGTGGAATACGAGCTGACGCGGGACGGCAGCAACGAGCGAATTTTCGATTTTACAGAAGATGTTTCTCAGCTCCCGGACGCTTCGGCGGCCCAGGTGACTATCGAAAAGATCTATCCGCTGAAGGACTTAGAGCCGGGCAAGTACACTTTACACCTGAAAATCACCGACAAAGCGAGGAAACAGACGCTCACCCCGTCGGCGCAATTTACGGTAACCTAATGGACAGCGGAACTGATCCGCTCGTTGAAGAAGCGTCCGGATGTTGAAGCTCACGACGCACAAGACGGTAGCCGCTCTGGTGTTAGGGTCGGTGTTTCTGCTGGTGCCCGAGGCTCGGGCGGCCAACGACCTGAAGCCGTCCGGCGCCATCGCGGGCACGGTCAGCAGCAACTTGGGCGTGCCGCAAATGGGCGCCACCGTGCTCCTCTACACCCGTCTGGACCGCCTCTTCGGCAAGGCCGTCACGGACCAGCACGGAGGGTTCCAGTTCGCCGGCCTGACCCCGGATTCCTACTCCGTGCGGGTCATGCTAACCACCTTCGTTCCGGCGCTGCGGCGCAACATTCTGGTCGAGCCCGGCATGCGGAGCATGCTCCACGTCAGCCTGAGCAGCCTGTTCAGCACCATCCAGCTCACTCTTCCGACGCTCGAAAATCCCACCGTAATGACGGACGATTGGAAGTGGATGCTGCGCAGCGCCTCGGTGACCCGGCCGGTGCTGCGTTTCGTCGATCCGGCGGGAACGTCCGGTTCCGGCTCCGGCTCCGTCCCGGACAACTCCGTGCAATCGGCGGTCTTTTCCGAAACCCGCGGCATTTTGCGGGTTTCGGCCGCCGAAGGCACTCTGACGAGCGCGGTGGGAACCGAAGCCGATCTGGGCACGGCCTTCGCCATGGCCACATCGCTGGCTGGAAACGGCTCCATTCAGGTGAGCGGCAACATGGGGTACGGATCGCAGACCGGCGCGCCGGCCGCCGCGTTTCGCACCAGCTACAGCCGCAACATGGCTGGCGGCAATCCCGAAGTCTCGCTGACCATGCAGCAGTTGATGCTTCCCTTACGCCTCGGCGCGGCCCTTGCCGGCAACGAATCGGCGCTGCCGATGATGCGCACGATGTCGGTGGGATTCGCCGACCGCACTCAGCTTTCCGACGATCTCACCGTGCAGTACGGCTTCACCCTGGACAGTGTGGCGTTTTTGGAGCGCCTCAATTACCTGAGTCCCTACGTCCGCATGACCTACTCGACGGGCCCCAATGGGGAAATCGATTTCGCCTACACTTCCGGGAACGCACGGCCGGATCTGGCGGCGGCCGGTTCGCAAGATGCCGATCTGCAGGGCGGCCTGAACTCTCTGGGGTTATTCCCGCGCGTGGCCCTGCGGGACGGACGCTCCACGGTGCAGCGCGGCCAGGAGTACGAAGCCGGCTATTCGCGCAAAGCCGGGTCGCGCACTTTCCGCGTGTCGGCCTATCGCGAGGTGGTGACCAACGCAGCTCTTACCATGGTTGCGCCGGCCGGCATGTTCGCGAGCGGAGACGTTCTGCCCGATCTGTTCTCCAACACCTCTACTTTCAACGCGGGCAATTTTGAGAGCGCCGGCTACAGTGCGGCTGCGACCCAGAATGTGGGCGATCGCCTCAGCGCCACGGTGATCTACGGGTCTACCGGCGGGCTCACGGCGAGTGAGGGCGAGCTCACGAGCAACAGTGCCGACGAGTTGCGGTCGAGGCTCCATTCCGGGCGCCGCCACACAGCCACGGCGCGCGTCAGCGGCACGGTGCCCAAGACCGGCACCCACATGATCGCCAGCTACCAGTGGACCGCCGACCGCCGCTTCGCCATGCCGGGGAACGTCTACAGCACCCAGGATGTGCGGCCCCAGCCGGGCTTGAACGTGTACATCCGGCAGCCCATCCCCGGTCCTGCGATGCTGCCCTGGCGCATGGAGGCCACCGCCGATCTCCGCAACCTGCTGGCGGAAGGTTATCTTCCCATCGGCTCCTCCGGCGGACAGCAGGTGCTTCTGGTGGAGACCCCCCGCAGCTTCCGCGGCGGCGTCGCCTTCATCTTCTGATTTGCGCCTGGACGCCCACCATTCCTTCTCCCAAAGCTATCCTCTCGCCACTTTGGCTTCCATCCTGAAGCGCAACCGGTTTGATGGCTCCATCCTGGTTGTGGCGCAGGCACTCTTGCCGGGGTGCCCCTTGGGCCCGTCGAGATTCGTCTCGACGCTTGCCCGGGACACTGCGCCGCAATCGCAGGCAAGCGTCGAGACGAGTCTCGACGCGGCAGGCAGGAGTGCCTGCGCCACATTCGTCCGCGCCATCGTGGTTGAGTCGGACCGCATCGATCCCCACCTCCTGGACCAATATCAGCGCGACCCGCGATTCCGCGGCCTCTGCTGCGACTGCGCGTTCGGCCTGCCGGAAAATCTGGGCGAGCTGGAGCGGCGCAACCTCACATTGGACATTCCGGACGGATTGACCTTGGTCCCCACCATCGCCGAGCGCTTCCCGGCGTTGCGCTTGGCCATCGTCCACCTCGGCAGCCCGGCGGTGGGTAGTAGTGGCGATTGGGACCGCTGGGCAGCCGCCCTGGAGGCCGCCGCGCGGAGTCCGCAAGTCTGCTGTAAATTGAGCGGCCTGATCGGCCTTTCGCCTTCGCCCTTCCGCGCGGAAGACCTTCGCCCGTACGTCCAACACGCGCTGGCGGTGTTCGGGCCCGGCCGCCTGATGTTCGGCAGCGGGTGGCCCGCCTGCCTGCCCGAGCACACCTGGAAGGAAACCTTGGCCTTGTTCACGCAGTCCATCGGCGCGCGCTCGATCGAGGTGCGCGAGCAACTACTAGGCGCGACCGCCGCGCGCTTCTACGGGATCGACGCATGAAGGCCGCCGAAAGCGCCCGCACCGCCGCCGCTGCGCTGGCCCTGTTCGCCATCAACGCGTTTCTGACGCTCCCGCTGTTCTTCATCGACTACACCCGTGAGATGGGGTCGATCGAGGCTGTCTACATTGGCCTGGCCCGCTACATCGGCCGTCACTTCCACGATTTGAACTGGTTTCCGCTATGGTATGGCGGGATTCCGTATCCGGACACCTATCCGCCCCTGCTGCACTTCACGGTGGCGGCGGTGGCGGCATGCGGGCGCATTTCGCCCGGCCTGGCCTACCACGCGGTGACGGCGTCGGTCTACGCACTGGGTCCCGTGACGCTCTTTTGGGCCGCCTGGCGATTGGGCGCCGGGCGAACCGCCGCCTGGCTGGCGGGCCTGGGCTATTCCCTGCTTTCGCCTTCCTGCTGGCTGGTGCGCGCCATCCGCGCGGATGCCGGCGGCTGGTTCGGCCCGCGCCGGCTAGGCACGCTGGTGCATTATGGCGAGGGGCCTCACTTGACGTCGCTGCTGTTTCTTCCCTTGGCGGTGGGGATGGTGCACGTGGCGCTCCAAAAGCGCCGGCCCATTTACTATGTGGGGGCGGCCCTGGCGGTGGCGGCCGTGGTGCTGAGCAACTGGATCGGCGCCTTCGCCCTGGCGCTGGCGCTCTCCGCCTATCTGCTGGCCGGGTCTTGTGGGGCGGGCAATCCTGGGGCGCCCTCCGGGGTGCCCTCCGGGGTGCCCTCTGGGCCCAGCCGGCTTTTAGCGGGCCAGGCCTTTCGGCGTTGGACCAACTGGACCCACTCCTACTGGCTGCGCGCCGCGGCCATCGGCGCGTATGCCTACGCCTTGGCCATGCCCTGGATGACGCCCTCCACGATTGCCACCATTCGCGCCAATGCGCCCCTGGTGGGCGGCCGCTTCGTGCCCAGCCCGAGAGTGGAGGCGGCCTTCGCCGCGGGTCTGCTGCTGCTGGCCTGGGGATTCGCGCGCTTGCGCCTGGCGCCGCGGCTGCGCTTCGGCCTGCTGTTCTTCTATGGAACCGGCTTCATCACCCTGGGAGCTTACTACTTCCACGCCGCGCTGCTGCCGCAACCGGAACGCTACCACCTGGAGATGGACATGGCCTTCTGGCTGGCGGCGGCGGGAGTTCCCGCGGTCCTCCCGCGGATTGCGCGCCAGGGGATTGCCCGCCAACGGGCCGCGTTCGCCCTAATCCTGCTGGCCTGCCTGCCCATTCTGCTGCACCAGGACCGGATGGCGCGCGACATGGAGAAGCCCATCGCCATCGAGTCCACGGTGGAATACGAGATCTCGCACTGGCTGGGCGGCCACCTGACCGGCCGCCGGGTGTTCGCCCCCGGCACGATCGGCTTCTGGATGAACGCGTTCAGCGACACCCCCATGTTGACCGGCGGCTTCGACAACGGCATGCGCAACACCTTCCTGCAGGACGTGAACTACCAGATCTATGCCGGCGACAAACAGGAGATCGCGCTGGACTGGCTGCGGGCCTTCGGCTGCGATGCGGTGATCGGGGGAGGCGCCGAGAGCCGCGAGTTCTACCATCCCTACGCGCATCCCGAAAAGTTCGCGGGCCTGACCGAGCTGTGGCGCGAAGGCGGCGACGTAATTTACGCCGTGCCGCGCCGCGGCGGCAGCCTGGCGCATGCGGTTCGCGCGGGCGATCTGCCCACCATGCGCCCGCCGTCCTACTACACGCAACCTTTGAAGCCCTATCTGGCGGCGCTCGAAGATCCCTCGCTGCCCGCGGCCACTTTCCGCTGGCGCGGGCAGAGCGCCGCCACCATCACGGGCGATCTGCGGCCCGAACACCTGCTCTCCGTGCAGGTGACCTTCGATGGGGGCTGGAACGCGCGCGTCAATGGCTCGCCGCGCCGCATTTGGAGCGATACACTGGGCCAACTGGTGGTAGAGCCGCGCTGCGCGGGGCCGTGTACGGTGGAGCTGGTCTGGGATGGCGGCGCCGAAACGCGGCTGGCCCGATGGGTGAGCCGCGCCGCCATGGCTCTCGGCCTCTTATCGATACTGCTATGGCGAAAGCGCTCGGTTTCAACGACGACGAATTAAAGCTTCTGCTGGTCGCGGTGCGCCAGATGCGCCGCACCTTCGCGCAGGCGCGCAAGACGGATCCCGGGCTGGAGGCCTGCGCCGCCCTGTACGACGACCTCTTCGAGAAGCTGCGCGACATGACGGGGCCGCTGCCGGAGCAGGTGGAGGATGTGCTGTAGGGCCGGCAACCCTTCATGCAACCGGGAATCCGGGCCATCATGAGGTACGGGCTGAAATTGGAATCGCAGAAGGCAACCATCGACATCCTCGTCATCGGCCACATCGAGAAGCCGGACGAGAACTAGCCTGTAATTTGCCTCACTCCGCGTTTTCCTCCGCGTCTCCGGTACACCAGGCTAAGCCCTGGCTGATCTTGTGAACTGAAAGGAGTTCACCATCGTCAGTGCTTTCAACCCCTTCCGCAACTGATTGAGCGCATCAACCGGCACCTGAAGGGCTGGCAGAACTACTTCGACTTTGGGTATCCACGGCAGGCTTTCCGGCAGATTAACACGTATGTTCGAGGTCGTCTCGCGCAGCATCTGAGACGGCGCAGCCAACGGCCCTTCCGACCGCCGGAGGGGGTCAGCTACTACAAGCAGCTCGAGCATTTTGGGCTGGTGTACCTGTAGAGGTGGCAGCCGTGCAACTGCCTGCGCAAGCCTGCGGCGACATGCTTTCCGGAGAGCCGGATGTCGGGAAACCTGCTGCTCCGGTTCGATGAGGGGAGAGTGCGTCGCACATTCGTGTCGCCCTCTCTCCTACTCTACTGTCTCCTCGATCCGCGTCGACTTGCGTCTTTGTGTTATTTCCCTTTGCGTTACTTTGCGCCTTGGCGTCTTGGCGAGAGATTCTTCCCTCTCCGTTTTGCGTTCTCCGCGTTTTCCTCAGCGTCTCCGCGTCAAGCGTTTTCCTCGATCCCCCCGCGCTATATTCAAATCAGTGCGTTACTTTCTCACCCGCCGCCTCCCCGAGGCCACTGCCATCCTGCTGGTGGAAAGCGGATCCCGCGCCCTGCTGGAGCATCTCATCCCCAGCCTGCGCGAAACCTGGGGCGACGATATCCCCATCGACTTGGTGACTTGCTATCCCACCCTGCCCCACGCTTTCCAACCCGAAAACACGCGCCTCTACTGCGTCACCCAGTACCGCGGCCGCCAGGGCCGGGCCAAGCTCTATCGCCTGCTCGCCGCCAATCGCTATGCCTTGCTCGGCATCGTCTGCTCCGACGAGCCGCTCATGACCAAGTGGAAGTGGTCCCTGGCTCTGCGCCTTCCCGCCAAGGTTTTCGTCATCAATGAGAACGGCGATTACTTCTGGCTCGATCGCGGCCACCTCGGCCCTCTTCGCGAATTTGTGCTGTATCGCTCAGGTCTGGCCGGCGCGGGGGCCGTTCGTACCCTGGCGCGCCTTCTATCCTTTCCGTTTACTTTGGCTTATCTGTTACTCTATGCAACGGTCGTCCATGCCCGCAGATCCCTTCGCAGAGGTTGACTTATGAAATCCATCCAAGTCCGCGAACTCGGTGGCCCCGAAAAAATGCAGCTTGTGGACGTGCCCACTCCCGTTCCAGGGCCCGGCGAGGCCCTCGTGCGCATCGCCGCCATCGGCGTCAATTTCATCGACGTTTACTTTCGCACCGGTCTTTATAAGGCCGATCTTCCGGTCAGTCTCGGCAGCGAAGCCGCCGGGACCGTGGAAGCCGTCGGCCCCGGTTCCGGCTCCGGCCCCGGTTCCGGCTCCGGTCCCGGCTCCGGTTCCGGCTCCGGTGTCGCCGCCGTGGCTCCCGGCGATCGCGTCGCCTATGCCATGGTCCGCGGCTCCTATGCCGAATATGCCGTAGTGCCCGCCGCCAGGCTGGTCAAAATCCCCGATTCCCTGGACTTCGCCTCCGCCGCCGCGGCCATGCTCCAGGGTATGACCGCGCACTATCTCACCCACTCCACCTGGCCGCTCAAACCCGGCGACTCCTGCCTGGTGCATGCCGCGGCCGGAGGCGCCGGCGGCCTCACCGTCCAGATGGCCAAGATGCTGGGCGCGCGCGTCTTCGGAACCGTCTCCACCGAAGACAAGGCCCGCATCGCCCGCGAACACGGCGTCGACGAGGCCATCATTTACACCGAGCAGGATTTCGAGGCCGAAGTCAAGCGCCTCACCGGCGGCCGCGGCGTCGACGTAGTCTACGATTCGGTCGGCAAAACCACCTTTGACAAAAGTCTCAATTGCCTGCGCCCGCGCGGCATGCTGGTCCTCTTCGGCCAATCCAGCGGCCCCGTCTCCCCATTGGACCCCAGCATCCTCAACGCCAAGGGGTCGCTCTTCCTCACGCGCCCCACCCTGGCTCATTACGCGGTCACCCGCGAGGAGCTGGAATGGCGCGCCGGCGATGTGCTCTCCTGGCTTGCCTCGGGCAAGCTCAAGCTGCGCATCGACCGCACTTATCCGCTCGCCGAAGCCGCCGCCGCCCACCGCGCCCTGGAAGGCCGCCACACCGCCGGCAAGATCGTCCTTACCGTCTCCTAACCCGCATGAAACTCCAGGCCAAGCTGACGCTGGGATTCGTTCTGCTGGCCACCGTCATGGTCGGCCTCATCTCGGCGATGGACCTGGTGATCAACATGGAACAGCAGTTCGACGCCACCCTGGAGCGCGCCGAGATGCTCGAGAAGTGGGCCGGCAAGGACGTCACCGGCACCCTCAACTCCCAGCGCGCCAAGCCCCTCGGCGAAGCCCTGCGCGACCAGGCCCTCACCGATAACCTGGTCGACCTGATGGCCAACGCCCGCGCCATCCTCTACATCGCCGTGGTCGATCCCGTAACCAAGGACGTGCTCGCCGATAGCCAGCCCAGAAGCGTCGGCGAACCGTCCGAGACCTACCCCGACTTCCGCGCCCTGGTCCGGAAGACCGGTTGGTACGCAAAATTCAAGGCCCTCTTCGGCAACGACAATTATCAACTCGAAGAGCTGCTCGGCCCGCCGGTCATCGCCCTGCGCGTCGTGGTGGCCCCGGCCTTCATTCGCAACGATATCACTCCCGCGCTGCTCGAAAACGCCAAGGTCGCCATCGTTTCCGTCGTGGGCGCCTTCGCCATCACCTTTCTGTTTTCCACGCTTGCCTTCCGCCCGTTGGGCCGCCTCGCCCGCCAGCTCGACCTGGTGGCCCGCGGCGAGTACGAGTCCGATAAGCTCACCGCCGCCAAGCCCGCCTCGGACGAGGTCTCCGTCATGGCTTCCAAAGTCAGCCTCCTCGGCCAGCGCCTGCGCGGCGCGCAATTCGAAGTTTCCGATCTCCGCGGCAACATCGACCGGCTTCTGCAGGATCTCGAAGACGCCGTCTTCGTCTTCAACCGCGAGGGCTGCCTGGTGTTCGCCTCCGGCTCGGTCGAAAAATTTCTCGGCAAACGCCGTTCCGATCTGCCCGGCGAGCCCATCGCCGCCGTCTTTCCCCCGTCCACCACTTTGGGCCTGCTCGTCGCCCAAGCCGCGCAGACCGGCCGCCCCATCCGCAACCGCCGCGTACCGTTGGAGTCGCCCGATGGCGCGGTCTCCACCCCGGCCGTCGTGCTGTTCTCCGTCGATATCCTGGAAGCCCTCCCCGGCCGTGCGCAAAGCTCCGGCGTGCTGGTGCGTCTGCGCGACCCCGAAGCCCAGCGCCAGCTCGGCCGCGAGCTCCAAACCGCCGACCGCCTGGCCGCCATCAGCCGCGTCACCGGCGGCGTGGCCCACGAGGTCAAGAATCCCCTCAACGCCATCCTGCTCCACGTCGAGGTCGCCAAGGCCAAACTCGCCCGCGGCGATACCGAGGTCGCCCCCCAGATGGAAATCATCGGGCGCGAAATTCTCCGCCTCGATCGCGTGGTCAAGACCTTCCTGGATTTCACCAGGCCCGTCGAGTTGAAGCTCGTCAACACACCCGTCTGCGATCTCGTCCGCGAGCTGGTCGAGCTGGCCCGCCCCCAGGCCGATGCCGCCGGGATTCGCATCCACGTCGACCAGGACTCCGCCGAGGGCGTCGAAGTCCGCGTCGACCGCGACCTGCTCAAACAGGCCATGCTCAACCTGGTGGTAAACGCCATCGAGGCCATGCCCCAAGGCGGCGACTTGCGCTTCGAAACCCTGGCTTCCGGGCACACCGCCGAGATCCGCATCTCCGACACCGGCCCAGGCATTCCCCCCGAGCTGCGCGAGAAGATCTTCCGCCTCTACTTCACCACTCGCAAGGAAGGCTCCGGAATCGGCCTGGCCATGACTTTCCGCATCGTGCAACTGCACGACGGCGCCATCGATTTCTCAAGCGAGCCCGGCCAAGGCGCAACCTTCTTCATCCGCCTGCCAATTGTGGTGTGATGGAAGCTGTAAAGAGATCGGTTGAGAGGTAGAGTCGAGGTTGGGCGCAGGTACTGACGCCGAGCGCCGCCCTGTTTCCCAACCCCGCTCATCAAACCGGACGTGCCGATTTCCGGCATCCGGCTTTCCGACTGGTTTCGTCGCAGACTCACGA
>JBKQPR010000332.1:0-6541 GCA_052144935.1 Bryobacteraceae bacterium | reverse complement strand
GGCGAGGGATTCCAGGGATTTCGGCATCATCATGAAGGTGGCCTCCTGCCCTAGCGTAGTATATACGCAAGGATTAACGCCACAAAAATAGGAATCCCGCCGATCCTCACTTTTATGTCGCACACCCTCTCCTGCCCCCGCGCTATACTGTTAGTTCACACTCAAACGAATAGAGGAGTTTCATGATTTCAGCAACACAGTTGCGCCCGGGCATGGTGGTCAAGTTCAATAACGATCTGTATTCGGTTTTCAGCATGACTCACCGGACGCCGGGCAATCTACGCGGCTTTGTGCAAGTCAGAATGCGCAACCTGCGCAGCGGAACGATGATTGAGCATCGCTTCTCGTCGGAAGATCGCGTGGAGAGGGCCAATCTCGATGAGCAGGAGATGGAGTATCTGTACGACGATGGCGAGTACTTCTACTTCATGAACACCGAGACCTACGAGCAGATGCATCTGATGAAGGACCTGCTGGGCGACGCCACGCAGTACCTGATTCCGCAGTTGCACGTCAAGGTGGAGTTCTACGAAGGCAAGCCGATGAGCGTGGAGCTGCCCGCCACGGTGGATATGACGGTGGTCGAAACGGAGCCCGGTCTGAAGGGCGCCACGGTCTCCAACGTGACCAAGCCGGCCAAGCTGGAAACCGGGCTGGTGGTGCAAGTGCCGGCGTTCATCACCGAGGGCGAAAAGATCCGCGTGAATACCGCCGAAGGGACCTACCAGGAGCGGGCCTAGTCTCCTCGTCTTTCTCCGCGCTCTTCCTCCTGGCCCAGAGGGTGCCCCTCCGCGTCTCTCCGCGGTGAAGGGTCCCCGCGCGCTTGAGGCAATGCCTCGCTGTCACGCCACGCATTCTCGCGCCAGCGCCGCCGCCAAGGCCGGTTCTTCCTCCGGGAACACCGTGCGCAGATCGAGGAGCAGCCGCTCGTTCTCAATCCTCGCTACCACCGGCGGATCGCCCAGGCGCAAGCGGCGCTCGGCGTCCCCGGCGCTGGCGCATTCGACGGCCATCAGCCACGTCGGGATGGACTGCTCCGGCGTGGCGCCGCCCCCAATCACCGACTGGCCGGCGATCACTTCGGCGCGCACGCCGGGAATCCCAGCCAGCAGGGCTTGGGCGCGCGCGCGCACGGTTTCGGCGGGCTGGCGGATCATGGCCAGCGCGGGAATCTCGTCCCAACGCTCGAGCAGCAGGCGGCGCAAGGTGCTTTCGAGCGCCTGGTAGATCGTCTTATCCACCCGCAGCGCGCGGAACAGGGGATTGCGGCGCAGGCGCGCGACTAAGTCCGCGCGGCCCGCGAGTATGCCGGCTTGGGGGCCCCCGAGCAACTTATCGCCGCTGAAGGAGACCAGGTCCGCGCCGGCGGCCAGGCTCTCCGGAACCAGCGGTTCCTGAATGCCGAACGCCCGCAGATCGGCCACGCAGCCGCTGCCCAGGTCCTCATACACGGGAACATGGCGCTCGCGGCCGAGAGCCGCCAGTTCACCCAGCGTGGGCCGCGCGGTGAAGCCCTGGATACGGAAATTGCTGGGGTGGACGCGCAGCAGCAGGCGCGTGCGGTCCGTAATCGCGTCGCGGTAATCCTCGATGCGGGTGCGGTTGGTGGTGCCCACCTCGCGCAGGATCGCGCCGGAGTGGGCCATGATGTCGGGTATGCGGAAGCCGTCGCCGATCTCGATCAGCTCGCCGCGCGAGACCACCACTTCCGCGCCGGCGGCCAGTTCGTGAAGCGCCAGGAAGACCGCCGCGGCGTTGTTATTGACGGCGATGGCGGGGGCGCCCAGAAGCCGTTCGAGCAGGGCCGCGGCATGCACGTCGCGTTTGCCGCGGCGGCCAGCGGCCAGATCGTACTCCAGGTTGGAGTAGCCTGCGATGGGGGCGCCGGGCCCCCCAGCCGGGCCGAGCGGAGCCCGCCCCAGATTCGTGTGCAGCACCACGCCCGTGGCGTTGATTACGGGCCGCAGCGAGGGGCGTTCCAACCGGGCGAGAGCCTCTTCCACGCGAGCTTCCAGCGGAGCTTCGGGGGGCCCGCCCGCCCGAATGGCCGCCCGCTTCGCTTCCACGGCGCGGCGGATCTCCGCCACCACCAGACGCCGCGGAAAGCGCGCCAGAAGGGCGCCGGAGAGGCGGCCGAGCACTTCGTGTACGGCTGGAAGATCGCGCAAAGCGGGGTTGTCGGTCACGCATCCGATGTTACGCGCGTGGCGGGCCGAGCCGCAAGCGCCACGGAAAGCTAACTTCAGTGGTACCGGTTAGCGGATGCAGAGATGGTACAGATCTCCTGGTACAAATCCACGAATTGCGGCACTATGTGGATAAAGGGCCGATCTACATGATGATCCGATACGCCGACGGGACCACCCTGGAAGGCCTGCTGCTCTCCCAGGGCGATGGTATGTTGCGAGCGGCGGTGAAGGGCGTGAACGACGCCATGGTGTTTCACAACCACCGTTGACCTCTTTGGCAACGCCATTGAAGAGAGATATCCGAGCCAAGGCGTGGTGGCGCTACGCGGTGGCGACCCCGGCGCGAAACTCGGCGCCGGACGCGGCTTCAAGTTGAAGGATGGCCCTCGCGTGCTGGTTTGCACGGCCGCAGGACGGGAGGATCAACCTCCGCTTTGCGCGCATCGTGTTCAACTTCGACCTGCCCTGGAGCCCCGAGGGATCTCGAGCGGATTGGCCGGATTCACCGCTACGGCCAAATGCATACAGCGCCCGTTTACAATGTCGCGACAGCAGGGCGGTGGGGTTTCCTCGGCCATGTGGCTGGTTCCTTCGGACCCCATCGAAGGCATTTTCCCTCCGCTTAACGACAAGCCTCACGAGGTCGCCCGATCCCCTGGGCACAGTGGACGACCAGGGCAACGTGGCGGAGGAGCAGCCCGGAGGGCACCGCGCTTGAGCGACGGCTTACTCGTCCACCTTGACCAGGAGTTTGCCGGTGTGGCGTCCCTGTAACATGGCAAGAAAGGCTTCGGGCGTGCGGGACAGTCCCTCCACAATCTCCTCCCGGTACTTGAGGCGGTTTTCACGCAGCCAGGCAGCCAGTTGGCGCAGGCCCTCCTCCCAGCGGCCGGAAAACTGGGACACCAGGAAACCTTCCACCTTGGCTTGCCGTACGATCAATCGGCCCAGCCAGCGCGGCCCCATTTCGGGCTGCTCGGCGTTGTACTGGGAACTCTGCCCGCACACGGCGATGCGCGCGTGCGTGTTGATCAAACGGATCGCGGTGTCGGCGATGGCGCCGCCCACATTATCGAAATACACGTCGATCCCGTTGGGGCACACCTCCTTCAGGCGGCTGTAGAGGTCCGGACTTTCCTTGTAGTTGACTCCCGCGTCGAAGCCCAGCCCGGTGGTGAGAAAGCGGATCTTTTCGTCGCTGCCGGCGATGCCCACCGCGCGGCAGCGCTTGATCCTGGCGATCTGCCCCACCAGCGAGCCGACCGCACCGGCCGCTCCCGAAATCACCACGGTTTCTCCCGGCGCCGGACGGCAAATGTCCAGCAGCCCGAAATACGCCGTCAGGCCGGGCATCCCCAGCACGTAGAGCGCCGTGGTGATGGGGAAGGCCCGCGGGTCGATCTTGCGCAGCGACTTGGCCGGGGCTATGGCGTAGTCCTGCCATCCCAGCATGCCCTCCACGATGTCGTCCCGCTCGATGCGCGGATCGTTGGATTCGATCACCCGGCCCACTACCCCGCCCACCATCACCTCACCAAGCTCGACGGGGCGGGCGTAGGAGGCGGCGTCATTCATGCGCCCCCGCATGTAGGGGTCCAGCGAAAGATACAGCGCACGGACGAGTGCCTCGCCGGCTCCAGGACGGGGAATGGGCGATTCCACCAGGCGGAAATCGGACTCCTTGGGCATCCCCACGGGGCGATGGGCCAGCGTGATCTGGCGGTTCACGGACGGCATTTGATTTCAGGCTACCAAAGCGAAGGGACCGGCGATTCGAGATGGCCCGAAGGGTCGTGCGGTTCTTCACCGCTGGCTGGCGCCCGTTACGAACCGATGTGATCTTGCTCCCCAGTCAGCGCGCCAAACAGCCACGCCTTGGCCATTTTCCAATCGCCCTTGACCGTTTCCGGCGAGATTCCCATGACCTCCGCGGCCTCCTCGGCACTCAATCCGCCGAAGTAACGCAACTCCACCACGGGGCCTTTGCGGGCATCCATCCTGGACAGCGACTCGAGTGCCTCGTCCAGGGCCAGTACTTCAATCCCGCGGACCCGCCCCGCCAACAGCACGGCATCCGGGCGGCACGCGCACCACATTGCCGCCGCGCTTGGCCTATCCCCGGCTGCGCGCATGGTCCACCAGAATTGGCCGGATGATTTGCGAACAGAGCGCCAGAAAGTGTACGCGGTTTTCACAGCGAATGCCGCCCGGTAGCCATCCGCAGCGGCGGGTGGTGGTCATCAGCGATAACGCCCGGGACCATAAGGCCGTCTCGCCCACCGGGCCGGGCGGGAACAACAAGCTGCGGAATTTGCGTTGGACTTTCTGCCACCCTACAGTCCCGAACTGAACCCCATCGAGCGCGTTGGCTTGTTCCGTCATCGCTTCCAGAGGGTCAAAGAGCGAAGATTCGCGCCGCGTACTGGCGGCTCAGGCGCAGGTCGTCTACCAGAGGCCGCGTCACAACGGTGTCGGGCTGGTAGGCAAGTTCGATTACCAGTAGTGGCTTCAGCTTTTGATCGTTCAGATAGGCCGAAATCTTCCGATAGTCGATGTCCCCGTCGCCAAACGCTTCGAGCCACAACTTGTCACGCGAGTTTCTCAAATGTAGCTCGGCCGCACGGCTACCGGCTTCTTGCAGGAGTACCAGCGGATCCTGGCCGCCTTGATGAACCCAGTCGAGATCGATGCATAGTGCAACAAGTTTTGAATCTGTGTTTCTCAGAATGTGACGCCACTCGCGCGCGTTATCGGCCATCTCCGGACTGTGATGGTGGACGAAAAGCTGTAATCCGGCTGACTTGAGATCCCGCCCCATCCGATTCAGCAGGCTGGCCTGCAGCTCGAGTTCGCTGTCGGATTTCGGCGCGGCCGGCCTCTTCGGATCTGGATTGTTCACCACCGCTCGACAACCGAAGGATTTGCAAAACCCCCCGATATCGAGGGCGCGGCTGATGGTTCGCTCCGCAGCTTCGCGCTCATGCATCGCGCCGCCCACGTATACCGTCGGCATGGAGAGCTTCCCGGCGCCGAGCAAATCGCGAAGGCGGGGCCGCAGTTGCGGGTCGAAAAACGACTGGTTCAGTTCGATGTTAGTAAACCCAGCGGCTCGCGCCATGGGGATGATTTCATCGATTCCCTCGGCCAGTGTCTTCTTCTGGCGCGTTAAATACTGGCTCCAGATATAGCCTTCCATCGAGAGACGTGAGATGCCGCGCGCTGACGCAGAAAGCAAGGGCATCGTCGCGCGCGCGATGAATCGTCGTCGCGTCATGATTGCTCCTTCCCGGCAGTCTTACCCGGAATTTTCATTTTGGCTCTTTGGCCGTCTTCGATTGTAACCCCAACCGCCTCATTTGAGTTTGAAACGCGGGAGGGCCGGCCAGTAATGCTGCGGGGTTCACCCGGCGCCGGAAATGGACAGGAGCGGCGAGGGACGCGGAACGCTCACCGATGAGCAACTGGACCGGTGGGTTGAAGGCTTCCCGGTGCAAAGCCGCGGCGGCGCCGGACTGGTCCGATAGCTAACGATATTGCGTGATATCAGGCAGTTCGGAGGGCCTGCTGATCGGAAGCCCCGGACAATGCGATGACGAGTCACGGCGATCTCTTTTGCTCTTGCTCGTTGGATATAACTCGGACGGATTGGATCAGAAAAAGAACTCTTCCAGGACACGATTTGTGAGACGGGTGTAGTATGGATCACAGCATTACTCCTAACGATCCTAACGATGGAAGAATCGAGGCAAATCGAGTCACATGCCAACACCGAAACTCACCAATCACGACAAACTGATGGGTCAGATTGCCAAACGGGTCGAGGACAAGCGGCTGCTGAAGCTCATCCGGGCATTCCTGAATGCCGGGGTGATGGAGAACGGGTTGGTCAGCCCGAGCGTGGAAGGGACTCCGCAAGGGGGACCCCTTTCGCCACTGCTCAGTAACCTCGTGCTCGACGAACTCGACCGGGCCCAGGGGGCGCCCCTGGAGCGCCGGGGCCACCGCTTCGTTCGGTACGCGGACGACTGCAATGTCTACGTTCGCAGCGAGCGGGCGGGGCAACGGGTGATGGAGAGCATCACGCAATTCATCACGCAAAAGCTCAAGCTCAAGGTGAATGAGGCCAAGAGTGCGGTGGCACGACCGCAGGAGCGGAAGTTTCTGGGATTCAGCTTTACGGCTGGTCCGGAAGTCAAGCGCGTGATTGCGCCGAAGGCCGTGGATCGGTTCCAGCAACGAATCCGGGAGATCACGCGACGGGCCAAAGGCGTCAGCATGGAGACGACGATGGAGGAACGGGCCCCGTATATGCGGGGCTGGCGCAGCTATTTCGGATTCTGCGAAACGCCCGA
>JBKQPR010000331.1:0-39084 GCA_052144935.1 Bryobacteraceae bacterium | reverse complement strand
GTCGGGCGCAACCGGCCCGATCAGCAGCGTGCGGCGCGCGGGACCGGTTTTTGAGCGGTTGCGATCAGGCCCCTTTGAGGGGCCAGCAACCGCAAAAGCCTCCGGCTCTGCCGGAGGATTGTTACTGCCAAATTCACATGCGGCAACAGGATGCCGGCAGCGCCGCAAAATCGCTGCCCGTGCGGCCGTATGAGATGGTCACGTTGCGTGTACCAGCGCCACGCTACTCGTCACGCAGCGTCGTGGAAGGATCGATGCGCAAGGCGCGCAGGGCCGGCGACAGCGTCGCCAGCACCGCCACCAGCGCGAAACCGGCCAGTCCGCCGGCGAAGCCCAGGACATCCACACTCTCCTTCCTCTGCAGGACGATTTCGCTGCGGACCACGCGCGAAAGAATCACCGCCAGAATCACCCCCGCGACCGCCCCGATCGCCGTCGGCCTGGCATTTTGGCGCAGGAGCACATCCAGAATATGGCGCGGACCGGCGCCCAGGGCTATGCGGATGCCCAGCTCGCGCGTTCTCTGGGCCACCGTAAACGCCACCAGCGCGAACATGCCGGCCGCGGCCAGGGTGGTGGCGACCATCCCAATCGAACCGATCAGCTTGATCATGGCCGCCTGCGATCGGAGGGCATTCTCGCGCGAGGTCCGCATGAGCGTGACCGCGACCGTCTCATTGGCCGCCGCGGCCGAGCCCGGAATCATGCGCAGCAGCGGCGCTGGGTCGCCTGGCGTGTGCAGGATCATGGCGCTCCGTGCCGCGTCGGATCCCTCAATAGGGATATAAGCCTCGATGGAGTCGGCGTCGGCCAGGAGATTCGCGCCGCTATCCTTGACCACCCCCACCACCGTGCGCTCGGCGCCGGCCAGCCTCCATAGCTTGCCCACAGGATCCTGATTGGGCCATACGGCGCGTGCGGCCGATTCGCTCACGATCGCGGCGCCCTGCTCTCCGGGCAGGAACGTCCGGCCGCGCACCACCGGCAACTGCATCACCTGGAAATAGGAAGGCGCCACGGCGTTGCGATAAACATGCGGCAGTCCCGGCGGGCTCTCGACGAACAGGCGCCCGCCGAGCGGTGGGACCACCGCTGCCGTGATTCCCTCCACGCCCGGCAAAGCGCCGAACCGCGCGGAGAGCGCGTCCATCTTCTGCTGCACCACCGGCGCGGTCAGATTCCGCCCGTAGAATTGCGGATAGATCACCACCATATTGCGGTAATCGAATGCCAGGTTCACGGAGGCGTACAAGATGCCGTTCCGCGCCAGCACGCCCGAGGCGATCAGCAGCAGGCAACTCACCGCCACCTGAACCCCGATCAGGCCTTGCCGCAAGTGCACCTTGCGCCGATTGACGCGAACCGTTTGCAAAGCCGAAGGCAGACCGAAGGCGATCGCCGACATCATGGTCAGCACGAATGCGGCGATGAGAATCGGCCAACCTATCCTCAGATGGAGGACTACCGGGGCCGCCAGCAGGAGCAGGAGCAGGCGCGCGGCCACGGCGCCGAATCCCAGGCCGGCCACCGCCCCGAGCAGGGCCAGCAGGAAGTTCTCGGTCATCAGTTGGCGCAGCACGCGGCCGCGGCTGGCGCCAATCGCCATGCGGATATCCATCTCGCGCTGCCGCATCAACCCGCGCGCCAGCAGCATGTTCCCCAGGTTGGCGCAGGCGGAAAGCAGGACCAGCAGGACCATCGTGATGAACGCCGCGGCCGCCGGCGACCGCGTAAAAACGCGCGTCACCTTCCAGCCGTTCGTCATCGCGGAAGTAACGCGGCTGCCGGCGGGCCAGCTCGCGGGTGAGGGAAGTCAGTTCCTCCTCGCCGGCCGCCTGGGAGACTCCCGGCTTCAGCTTGCCGAGCAACGCCTCGCTGGGCCGTGAAAAGTCCTCTTGGATCGGCGCACTGCCGGCCATCAGCAGCGGGCGCATCGAAACCGGCAACCACACCCCGGTCCTGCCGACGGTTAAGCCCGGGCCATAGGTGTATGGCAGCACTCCGACAATCTGCACCGGCTGACTGTTGATGTGGACGATGCGGCCAATCGCGTTGGGATCGGCGCCAAAATGCGTGCGCCAGTATTCATACCCCAAGGCGGCCACCGGCGCCGCCCCGGGTTGCGCATCTTGAGCGTCTAACAGGCGGCCCCACGCGGGAAGGATTCCCAGGCTCGCAAAATAATTGGGGGAGACGAAGTTGATGCGCGGGTCCGCATCGCCTTCCACCACCGCCTGGAAGCTGGCGTCCTCCGCAATCAGCCAGGCAAAGGAGCGGCTTTGCGCCTGATAGAACTCCACCGCGGCGTGAGGGAAGCCCAGACGGCGCCCCTGCCGGGAATCGCGCGCAAACTGCAGCACCGCATCCGCGTCCCGGAAGGTGCGTTGGTGAAGGAGGGCATCGAAAATCTGAAACTCCGCCAGGTTCACGCCCACCCCGAGCGCCAGCACGGTGACTGCGCCGAGCGTGAATCCCGGCGCGCGGCCCAGCACTCGCGCACCGTAGCACAGATCCTGCCACAACTGGTCGAGCCACGGCCACGACCACACCTCGCGCGCATCCTCGCGCAGCCGGGCGGCGTTTCCGAAGTGCGGGCGGCGGTCGGCCGGCATCATTTCGCGGTGGGCCTCCATCTCTTCCGTCAGCTCACGCTCCAAACGCCGCCGGTGCAACAGAAAATAGATCCGCGTAAACAGCTTTCGCATAGTGCCCCTCACCATGGTCCCGCTCAAGCCAGGCGGAGAATCGCCTGAATGGCCGCGGTGGCCCGCTCATACTCGTTGCGTTCCCGTTTGAGCCGCTTCAGGCCTTCGGGCGTCAGCCGGTAAAAGCGCACCCTGCGTCCGGTTTCGGACTTGCCCCAATCGGCGGCCACCCATCCTTCCACCAGGATGCGCTGCAAGGCCGGATAGAGGGATCCCTCTTCCGCCTCCAAAACCTCTCCGGACAACTGGCGGATGCGCTGGGCGATCGCGTAGCCGTGCAGGGGACCGCTCTGGAGGACGCGCAGAACCAGCATGGCAAGGGCGCCCTTAGGCATGGGAATCTCAGGCATAGGATTCCTATATATCGCTTTTGGGAGCGGCGTGTCAATGGGCCGTGGGGCAGCCCATATCTGCTTCGATCCGGGCCTTCCCGGCGCCGCTCCGGGCGAGCGATACCGCGAGCATTTTCACCCAGGTGGCCGGCGTGAGGGAAGCACCTGCTCTGCCCGGCGGCACCTCGGTCGGGACCTGTACCGTGGTTTGACCTTCACCGAAGCCGTTGCCGTGGCCTGGCCGGCTGGCGGGAAATGCTCGACGCCGCTGGCGAGATATGGACCGTTATCGTTCGGAGCCGGTAGGCCGTTCACAAACTTCGGCGATTTCTTCGGCGCTTCTAGCTCCATCCAATTCAATCACTTACCGGCTTTCCCCCTTTCCTTCCCGCCGGCCTCCGCCTGATCGCGTCATACAATGTGGCTTGGGAAGGGTTCGCGAGAGCGATTCCGGCCCGAAGGAAGCGGCTCCCGGACATGTATGTCCGGTCCGCAACCAATAACTGATTTGTTTTCAACAAAGCGTCCCCATTTTCCCGGACATACATGTCCGGAAACAGCAACGTTCGCCGCAGCGTTCCGGCGAGGGGAAGCGGAATTCCGAACATCGATGTTCGGTCATGAAGCAGTTAACTCTTTTGGTTTCAGCAAAGGGCCTACGATTTTCCGAACATCGATGTTCGGAAACAGAGCGCCTTCGCCGCTGCGGTTCCGGCGAGGGAAGCGGAATTCCGAACGGACTTCGGCTCGCCAGGAGCCGCCCGGCCGACCTCGATGCGCTTCGTCGCATGCCCGCTCAGGTACCAGCAGGGCGTGTACCCCAGGTGCGGGAACAGCGAACGCACGCAGGTCTCGCTCACGGTATCGCCCAGCGAGTATTCGATGCGGTTGCCCTTCTGCCGCACCGCGTACAGCGTCTGCACCTGCACGCTATCGAACATCGGCCGGCCGGGAATGTGAAAGCGCATCGAGAGGTAGTCCCCGGCATACAATCCGGCCACTGCCAGCAAGGCGATTGCAACCACGCGCGAAATCTGTCTCACACACCCATTTTAGTATGCCGTCCCGCCGCCTGGCCCCTGCCCTTTCCCGAAAAAGTACCGCACGTAATGTGCGTCTGCGCCCGCCCCGCAGTGGTGATATCATGAGGGGCTAATCCCGAAGCCCACTATGGACCACATCCTGTCGATCGTCCTGTTTACGCCGCTCGCCGGCCTGCTGGTGCTGCTCTTTATTCCCTCGTCGAATGCCCGCGCCATCAAGATCTTCGCCAACGTGGCCGCCTTCCTGGGCTTCCTGGTATCGCTGCCCCTGGTCTTCCAATTCGATTCCGGCAAGGACTTTCAATTCCAGGAAACGGCCCCCTGGATTCCCACCCTCGGCGCCACTTACCACCTCGGCATCGACGGTCTCGGCCTGCTCCTCGTCATGCTCACCACCGTGATCGGCTTCCTCGCCATCCTCTCGAGCTGGAACGCCGTCCACGACCGCCTCAAGGAATACTACGCCTTCTTCCTCCTTCTGCAGACCGCCATGTTGGGCGTCTTCATGGCCCTCGATTTCCTGCTCTTCTTCGTCTTCTGGGAAACCGTGCTGGTGCCGATGTACTTCATCATCGCCATCTGGGGCGGCCAGCGACGCATCTATGCCGCCATCAAGTTCATGATTTTCACCCTGATCGGCTCGGTGTTGATGCTGCTCGGCATCCTGGCTTTGTATTTCCAGCACTACACACAGTTTCAGACTTACAGCTTCGATATCTCCGACTTAATGCGCACTACGCTCTCGCCTGCCATGCAATGGTGGGTCTTCTGGGCCTTCTTTGTGGGCTTCGCCGTGAAGGTGCCGATGTTCCCCTTCCACACCTGGCTGCCCGACGCGCATACCGAGGCGCCCACCGCCGGCTCCGTGGTTCTGGCCAGCGTGCTGTTGAAGATGGGGACTTACGGTTTCCTGCGTTTCTCCCTGCCCCTGCTGCCGGACTCCGCCAAGAACCCCACCATCGTCTGGGCCATGGCGATTCTCTCCATGATCGGGATCGTCTACGGCGCGCTGGCTTGCATGATGCAGAAGGATTGGAAGAAGCTGGTGGCCTACTCCTCGGTGAGCCACCTGGGCTTCTGCACGCTGGGAATTTTTGCGCTCAATCCGGCGGGCATCTCGGGGTCGATCATCCAGCAGATCAACCATGGCATCTCCACCGGCATGCTCTTCCTGGTCGTCGGGGTGGTCTACGAGCGGCGCCACACGCGCGAGATCGCCGAGTACGGCGGCCTGATGAAAGTGATGCCCATCTTCACGGTGGTCTTCGGCCTGGCGATGCTCAGCAGCATGGGGATGCCGCCGTTAAACGGGTTCATCGGCGAAATCACCATTCTGGGCGGCGCTTATCAGGTGTCCTTCAACTGGGCCTTCTGGGTGGTGGTGGGCATCGCGCTGGGCGCGGCCTATCTGCTGTGGCTATTCCAACGCACCATGCTGGGCGAGGTGAAGGAAAAGAACCGCGGCCTCGCGGACCTCTCGTGGCGCGAAATCGCAGTCTTCGCCCCGCTGGTGGTATGGGCCTTCTGGATCGGCCTGAATCCGCAGCCGTATTTCAAGGTGCTGGATCGTTCCGTGGCGCAGATTGTGGAGCGCGTGCATCCGGGCTATTACGCCCAGCAGCATTTGGCGAACCCCCTGGAACCGGGAACCCCCACGGCTTCGCTGCGCTAAATGCTGCCGGATGCCCTGCGGCGGAAGTGGGCGCCCATGGCGGCTGTGCTGTTAGTCGCCATCGGGTCGGCGCGCATCGTTTCCACTTACCCGGTTTTCAATCACACCATCGACGAGCCGGATACCCTGGCGGCCGGCATGGAGTATCTCACCACCGGCAAGTACCTCTATGAAGATACTCATCCGCCGCTAGGCCGGGTCTTCGCCGCCATCGGACCCTATCTCGCCGGCGAGCGCTTTCATCCCGGGCCGAACTCCTACTTCGAGGGCTACCGCATCCTCGGGCACGATGCGCATTATGACCGCGTGCTGGCGCTGGCTCGCCTGGGCAACCTCCCGTTTTTCTGGATCGGCAGCCTGGTGGTGTACCTGTGGGCGGCGCGGGCCCGGGGGGCGCCCCGTGGCGCGTCCGCGGCGCTGGTGGCCGTGCTGGTCTACACCACCATCCCGCCGGTCCTGGCGCATGCCGGCCTGGCCACCACCGATATGGCGCTGGGCGTGATGACCCCCGCCGCCGCCCTGGCCGCCGTCTGTTGGGCCGAGCGCCCCGACCGCCGGCGCAGTCTGGCATTCGGCGCGCTTCTGGCGCTGGCCTGCGTCTCGAAGTTCTCAGCCATCCTGTTCCTGCCGGCCGGATGCCTGGCCATGTGGCTCTGCCATCGCACCCCCGCGACCCGTTCCCACTGGAAAGCCCTGGCGCTGGTGGTGGCCGCCGCCGCGCTGGTGGTGTGGACCGTGTACGGGTTTTCCTTCGCCCGCGTAGAGTTCCTCCACCTGCGTTTGCCGGCCCCGCGCTTCTTCTCGGGCATTCACTCCGTGTACATACACAACCAATCCGGCCATCCGTCGTATCTCCTGGGCCGCCGCAGCCCAAATGGCTTCTGGTATTACTTCCCGGTGGTGCTGGCCCTCAAGACCCCGCTCGCCTTGCTGCTGCTGGTAGCAGCCGCCGCCGCGACGCTCTTCCGTGGGGCAGGGCCCAGAGGGCACCCCCGTTTTGTGCCGCCTGCCACCGGTGCGAAGCACCGGCGCTGGTGGGGCGGCCAATCCTGGCTGTCCCCATGGGCCTCCGGCCCACCAAACTCCAATGAAAGACCAGCGGTTTCGAGGAACGTATTTCCAATGACTTGCGATGGGCTTTCGACGCCGCAGCCGGCTTTCAGCCGGCGCTTCCCGGGGGGCAGACCCGCGGACAGCCGGCAGGAGCCGCCTGGGGGCGCCCTGGAATTGCCCGCCCCACAACTGGGCAGCGTAAGTGGCACTGAGCGAACCGGCGTCGCCCTCCCGCTAGCCTTCGCGGCCGGCGTCCTGGTAGTGGCCATGACCGGCCACATCGACATAGGCGTCCGCTATCTCCTCCCCGTCTACGCCGGCCTCGCTGTAGCCGCCGGCTGCCTGGCCGCCACTCTCCGCGGCGCCCTGGCCACCGCCGCCGTGGCCGCGCTACTCGCCTGGCAGATAGTTTCCGGCGCCCTCCGGCATCCCGACTATCTGCCTTACACCAACGAGCTTGCCGGCAGCCATCCGGAGCAATGGATTTCCGATTCCGATCTCGATTGGGGACAGGACATGAAGCGGCTGGGCGACTTTCTCGCGCGCCGCGGAGTCACTCAACTGACTTTCGCCCCGTTCAACCGGACCTATCTTTGGGCCGGCCATGCCCTCCCGCCGCTCCAGCCCGGCGATACGGACCATCCATCCCCCGGCTGGAACGCCGTGAGCATTACGATCTGGAAGGTCTTCGGTTACCCCAAATGGGCCGACACCGCGCCGCCGCCCCAGCGTATCGGCAGCTCAATCCTGGTTTGGTACGTCAAGGAGTAACTGGGATCGCCCGGTGCTCGCCCCATAAGCGGCTGTTGTCCGCGACGTCCACCAATTCCGCACTTACCACAAGGTTATCGCCGCGGTGGGTAATCCGGCTGGTAAGTACGGCGCGCACACCGGGTTCCTGTCCGGCCGATCGGGCGTCCGGCTGTTTGCCTTTGTAGCGGAACACCGCGCTGTCCGACATCACTTTCAGGTTGGGCAGTTCGGAAAGGCTCTCCATCAGGCTCTCTGTGATTCCATCGCTCAGGTACTCGGTGTCGGGGTTGCCGCTCACGTTGGCGAAAGGCAATACGTCCAGGGTGTCGATGCGCTGTCCGGTGTGGCTGCGCCGGTAAAACAGGCCCGCCGCCATCAGAATCGCCACCGTAGCGGCAATCGCCAGGGATGCGCGAAGGCGCACGCGACATGGCCCCGCCGCTGCGGGCCTGGCGCCCGCCATGCTGAGCAGGCTCCCCAGGGCAAATGCCAGATCGTGGGCGGAGTGAAACCGCTGCGCGGGATCCTTGGCCAGGCACCGCTCGATCACTCGCTCCAGCTCCGCGGGCGCCTGTTTACAGGTGCCGGCGATCGGAGGAGGATCTTCCTTGAGAATGGCGGCCATGGTGTCCCCGGCCGACTTTCCGGAAAACGCCCGCCGCCCGGTGACCGCCTCATAGAGCACCGCGCCCAGTGAGAAAATGTCGCCCGGCGCGCCGGCCTTCTCGCCGCGCACCTGTTCGGGTGACATGTAGCCGGCGGTGCCCATCACGGTTCCCGCCGCGGTTTCGTCCAGGGTGACGGTTTCGTCTTCGGGAGACCTCTTCGGCTGCCACTGGGCGAGGCCGAAATCGAGAATCTTGACCTGGCCGCCGTCGGTGAGGAAAATGTTGCCCGGCTTGATGTCTCGATGGATGATTTCCTTGCCGTGAGCGGCCGCCAGACCCTCGGCCAGCACCACTCCCAGGTCGATAGTCTTGCGCCAGGAGAGCGCCGCAAAGCTGAGACGATCGCGCAGCGTTTCTCCTTCCAGCAGCTCGGTGACGGCGTAATGAATCCCTTAGTGCGCGCCGGCGTCGAACAGCACGAGGATATTGGGATGCGACAGCGCCGCTACCGCTTTGTCCTCGCCCTCGAAGCGAGCCAGGGCTTGCGAATTGTTGGCCAGGCGCTCGGGCAGGACTTTGACGGCAACCTCGCGGCTCAACCGGGAGTCCCGCGCCCGGTAAACTTCCCCCATGCCGCCCGCGCCAATCGCGGACACGATCTCGTAAGGGCCCAGGCGGTCGCCTGCGGAGAGAGACATAGGAGCGATCCACCTAAGTTTACAAGACGGGAAAGCTGGTACGCCCGGAGAGTGCTCCGTCAAAGCGAGCTTATTTTGAAACCGCGGCAGGCCCAGTTAGCCGTGAGCGGACCCGGCCACGCCCCAGCAGCTTGCCGCCGGCCCCGCGCCTCACATCAAGCCCAGCTTCTCGCCCCGGCCACGCCCCAGCAGCTTGCCGCGCGGTCCCCGCCTCACTTCAATTCAAGCCCAGCTTCTCGCCCCGGCCACGCCCCAGCAGCTTGCCGCCGGCCCCGCGCCTCACTTCAGCCCCAGTTTCTCCCCCGCCGCCAGCTTACCGACAGCCTCCCGCAGCCTTCTCGCCTTCGTTTCCGGTTGCTTGGCGGAATCGATCCAACCGATGTACATGCGCCGGTAGGATGGCGCCAGGCTCTCGAAGAACTCCAACGCCGCCGGCTGGCTCTTGAGCGCCTGCTGAATGTACTCCGGGACCTTCGACGCAGAGGGTCTCGGCGCATCGCCGCTCCGCTCGGTTGGCGGACGCTCCAATCCAGGCGGCATCAGGCGCCCGCTTGCCTGAAGCTGCGCAAAGCGTTTGCGATTGGCGGTCGACCATCGGCTGCCGGGCTTCCGCGGCGTGAACTTTCTGGCATACCGCTCGTCATCGAGGTGCCTGATCAGGCTATCGATCCAGCCGAAACACAGCGCCTCATCGACCGCATCACCGTAGGCGATGGTTGGGCGTCCCGTGTGGCGCTTGTAGAATACCAGCCACACCTCCGATTCCGAGTCGTGGTGCCTGGCGAGCCACTCCCGCCATTGTTCGCAGTCCCGCGCGTCAAAGGTCTTCAGGGTCTTGGAAGGCATCTTTGCAGGCACACCGGGTCCGTCTCCCCGCAGTCTAACACGAGGCCGGGAACTTCCAGCTCCGCCGCGCAGTCCAAGTTCCCAAGGAGGGAACCGTGCAAGCGGCCAGCCCGTTTCGCGTCCTGTATCGCGACTTTCTGACCCGCCTGGTGGACCTGGAGATCCTGTCCGCCGGCGCCGACGTACAAAAGCTGCTGGTGCAGTTCGCCGCCATGCTGGCCGCCGCCAGCTTCGCTCGCCATGCGGAACGATTACGATGCGCAGAAGAAAAAGTACGATGCCCAGGCCACGCAGATTCAGGACGACGCGCAAGAAGCAAGGACCTATTGGCCGATGCCGCCGAGAATCGCGCTCTGCGTTTACGACGTAGGCGAGGGCCTGCTTAAAATCGGGCTGGTGCGTCAGCTCGCTGTTTTTCATTTCCAAGAAAACCCTGTTCCCGGTACTGGGATTGATCGTCGACATAGCCGGCAGCGTGATTGTGGTCGACGATGTAGCGGCCGTTTTGGCCCCATCGGCGGGCACTTCCCCTCCGCCGCCGCTCCCTGCCGCGCCAGCCGCAGGGCCGGATTGGCTGCGTGTGCATGTGCATGAAGCGTTTGCCGGGAATCACGCACTATAATACGAGGATCGGCTATGGGCAAACTGGAGATTCATCACGAATACGAAAGTGGGCGCGACGATGTAATGGGGCAGCGCGTGGGCGTGTTGGCTGCCGTGCTGGCAGTCGTGCTGGCCATTGTGACCATCGCTTCCCACCGCACCCACACCGCCGCGATCATGCACCGGACCACCGCCAACGATGCGTGGTCCTACTACCAGGCCGCGCGCATCAAGTTCTACGTACTGGACGTGGGCGGCAACCTGCTGGCGGTGGGGAGCGCCCAGGGCGCTGCGGCCGATGGCATGAGGGCCGACTACGAAAAGCAGAAGAAATTGTTCCAGGCGGAGGCCGAGCAGGTTCAGAGCGACGCGCGGAAGCAGGACGCTCTGGCCGAGATCGCCGAGGCCCGCGCCGTGCGCTACGACGTGGGTGAGGGCCTGCTGGAAATCGGCCTCGTGCTCACCTCACTGTATTTCATTGCCAGGAGGAAGATGTTCCCGGCGATGGGGGTGATCGCCGGCATATCGGGAAGTGCGATCGCGATCACCGCGTTGATGATCTAGCGCAATCTTGACGCGGAGGCGCGGAGAAAGGCCGGAGAAGAACCGAAATGCTTCTCTCCGCGGCTCCGCGCCGGGATTACGCGCGCTCCTGATATGTTCCTTCGGCAATACTCACACGCATCTTTTCGCCTCTATGCGGTGGCCAGCGTGCCCTGCTACGTGCAGTCGCGCCGCCGCAGTGCCAACTCCTGGTGGCGGCATGGCGCGAGCGGGAATTTCCGATTGCCGGTACGGGCCCATCGCGGGCCTCTTCTCCGTGCTGGCCTAAAATACCGTGCTGCCGGACCGCCGCGATTGCCTTATCCTCGAAGGTCTTCAGGGGCTTGCAAGGCATTTTTGGCACGGCGCCTGGCGCACCCGGCCCGTCTTCCGGCAGGTCTAACGCGAGGCCGGGAACTTCCAGCCCCGCGCCGCAGTCCAAGTTGTCAAGGAGGGAACCGTGCAAGCGGTGAGCCCGTTTCGCGTCCTTTATCGCGACTTTCTGACCCGCCTGGTGGACCTGGAGATCCTGTCCGCCGGCGCCGATGTACAGAAGCTGCTGGTGCAGTTCGCCGCCATGCTGGCCGCCGCCAGCTTCACCTATGCGGTGGCCAGCGTGCCTCGCTACGTGCAGTCCCGCCTGCCGCAGAGCCAGCTCCTGGTGGCGGCGTGGAGCGAGCAGGAATTTCTGATTGCCAGCACCATGGCCATCGCCGGCCTCTTCTCCGTGCTGGCTTGGAATACGGTGCTGCCGGATCGCCGCGATTGCCTCATCCTCGGCGTCCTGCCCGTGCGGGTCCGCACCATTTTCCTGGCCAAGGTGGCCGCCCTCGCCACCGCGCTCGGCATCGGCGTGGCGGCCCTCAACAGCTTCACCGGCTTCTCCTTCCCGTTTCTGTGGACCGCGCCCGGCGCCGGATGGTTGGGCGGCCTCGACTCCCTGGGCGCGTATTGGCTCACCCAGTTGCTGGCCGGGCTGTTCGTCTGTGGCGCGCTGCTGGCGATGCAAAGCGTGGCGGCGCTGGTGCTCAGCTACCGGCTGTTTCTGCGATTCTCCAGCTTCGTGCAACTGGCCTGCTTCTTCGCCATCCTGGGAGTCTGGTTTCTCAAGCCGCCCTTCTACGCGCTGCACGCTCATCCCTGGCTGCAGTGGATGCCCTCCTTCTGGTTCTTCGGCCTCTACCAGCAACTGAACGGCGGCTCGGGGCCCCAGTTCGCGCCTCTGGCCGCGCGGGCGCTGTGGAGTCTGCCGGTGGTCTCGGCCGTCGCCGCCGCAGCCTTCGGCCTGGCCTATCGCCGCAATCTGCGCCGCATTGTGGAGCAGCCCGATATCGCCCCCGCCGATCGCTCGCGCCCCGCCGCGCGCATCGCCGCACGAATGGGCGCCTGGATGGCCGACCGCTGCCTGCCCGCCGACCGCTCGCTCCCCGCCGCGCGCCTCGCCACGCGCCTCGGTGCCTGGATGGCCGACCGCTGCCTGCCTGCCGACCGCTCGCGCCCCGCCGCGCGCATCGCCACGCGCCTCGGTGCGTGGCGGGCCGACCGCTGCCTACCCGCCGACCGCCCACGCCCCGCCGCGCGCCTCGCC
Source organism: Bryobacteraceae bacterium (assembly GCA_052144935.1). Lineage (GTDB taxonomy): Bacteria > Acidobacteriota > Terriglobia > Bryobacterales > Bryobacteraceae > JOPF133. Next base: position 26,640 of record JBKQPR010000331.1, on the reverse strand, counting down.
ACGCGCCTCGGGGCCTGGCGGGCCGACCGCTGCCTGCCTGCCGACCGCTCGCGCCCCGCCACGCGCCTCGCCGCACACCTCGGTGCCTGGCGGACCGACCCCTGCCTGCCTGCCGATCGCTCGCGCCCCGCCGCGAGCCTCGCCGCACGAATGGGCGCCTGGATGGCCGCGCGATGCCTGCCCGCCCCGATCGAACGCGCCGTCCTGATGTTCACCGCGCGCACCATCGCGCGCAGCCGGCAGCACCGCCTCATTCTGGCGGCCTATGCCGGAATCGCCCTGGGAATCGGCCTGGTTTATACGCGCGATTTGATCTACGGGCCGTCATCCTTCGAAGCCATGCAAGTGGCCGCCCCGTGGAACCGGCCCAACGGATCGTTTCTAGCCGCCAGCATGATCGCGCTGTTCTTCGCCGTCGTCGGCGTCCGCGCGGTGTTCGCCATGCCCATCGCCCTGCGCGCCAACTGGATCTTCCGCCTCACCGCCGTCCACAGCCCCGCCGCTTACTTCCGCGCGGTGCGCAAGTCGCTCTACACGGTGGCCGCTCTCCCGGTGTGGATGGCCGCTGCCCTGGTGCTCTTCGCCATCTGGCCCGCCCGCGGCGCCGCGGAGCACGTCGCGCTGCTGGTGGTGCTGGGCATTCTGCTTGTGGAAATGTCGCTCTACCGCTTTCGCAAGATTCCCTTCGCCTGCTCCTACCTGCCCGGAAAAGCTCACCTGAATGTCCGGCTGGGCACATGGGGAATCGGCTTTCTGTTCGTGGCCGCCCAAGGCGTGCATCTTGAATTCTGGGCCATGCAGAGCTTCCCGCGCTTTGCCGTGCTCATCGCTCTCCTGCTGGCCGCCGCCCGGTGGGCGCGCCGCCGCGCCAATGAGTTCGCGGTGTCGCCCGCCAACCAGCTTCAATTCGAGGATCTCCCGGTGGCCGAGATCCACGCGCTGGACCTGCACCCCGACGCCGTATATACACCGGACGATCGGTATGTCGATTCGGCGGCGTTGCGGGGAGTGGCCGCCCGCGGTTCGATGCTCCCCGCCGCCCGGCCGCTCTCCATCCTGGATCCGGTTTACGTGCCTCCGCCCGCGGAGCCGATCCACTGGCCCACCCTCATCGAGCAACTCTTCGGCGACCTCCGCTATGGGGCGCGCATTCTCACCAAGTCGCCGGCCTTCAGCGCCGCAGCCATCGCCCTGATCGCCGCCGGCATCGGCGGAAACACGGCCGTCTACTCGCTGGTCCACAGCATCCTGAGCAAGCCCGCGCCCGGCGTTCATGCCAGCGGCCTGGTGTCCTTCGCGCCCGCTCTCGATCGCCGCCCCATTGACCCGGGAGAGAACAGCTATCCCAACTACCTGGATTATGCCGCCTCTACCCGCACCATGAGTTCGCTCATGGCGTTCGCCAGCCCGGGCGCGGGGGGCCGTTTCACCGCCGGGATGAAGGATGGCACTTACGAGCTGCGCGGCATGCTGGTGACTCCGAACTTTTTCCAGACGCTCGGAGTGCGCCTGGCGCGCGGCCGCGAGTTCACCGCCGAGGAAGCGCGGGGCGCCGCGCCGCTGGCCGCCATCATCGCCTGGGACATATGGCAGAACCAGTTTCACGGCGCCGCGGACGCCCTCGGCCAGCCGGTCACGCTCAACGGCCACACCGCCACCATCGTGGGCGTCGGACCGCCGCACTTCACGGGCATCTGGTTCGCGCCGCATTTCGAAATCTGCGTGCCGCTGGACGCTTACGCGCGCCTGGCCGGCATGGAAGAGCAGTACGCCGACCGCTCCTGGCCCGCGTGGGCATCGTCGGACGGCTGGCGCCGGGATCTTCGCTCGCCGAAGCGCGCGCCGAATTCGCCGCCATCGCCGCGCGCCTTGCGGAAGCTTATCCCGAGCCGAACCGCGGCCGCAGCCTGCTGCTGGAACCCTACTCCGCCACGCGCTTCGGACCGGTTTCCGGCCCGCAAAACCGCCTCTTCATGGCCATTCTCACGGGCGTGGCGCTGCTGGCCCTGGTGATCGTGTGCGCCAATGTCGCCAACCTGATGCTGTCGCGCGCCCTGGTGCGGCAGCGCGAGATGGCCGTGCGGCAATCCATCGGCGCATCGCGCCTGCGCATCCTGCGAATTCTGTTGGCCGAAGGGCTGATCCTCTCGTTCCTGGCGGCAGGCGTGGGCTGGATCTTCGCCTGGTGGGCGTGCGGGGCGATCGCCAAACTCGCGCCGCCGCTCGAATCGGGCGCCCGCTTCGTGCCCGATTTCGAGCCCGATTGGCGCGTGGCGCTCTACGCCGCGTGCCTGGCGGTGGCCAGCACCCTGGTCTTCACCCTAGCGCCGGCGGTGCGCGCCTGGGGCCAGGATCTGCTGCCCTGGCTGCGCGCGGGCGAGCAGAGCGTGGCGCGCGGACGTTCCCGCACGGCCAACTTTCTGGTGGTGGCCCAGATGGCCCTCTGCGTTCTGCTGCTGATCAGCGGCAGCCTGGCCTGGCGCTCCACCAAGATGATGGAATCCACCGACCTGGGGTTCACGCGCGACCACGTGCTGCTGGCCGGCGTCGATACCAGGATCGCGGCAGGCAGCCGTGCGGAGAATCTGGTCCTGATGGAGCGCATGCGCGAGCGTCTGCTGGCGGTGCCCGGAGTGGTGTCGGCCTCCTGGGCCGTGGCCGCTCCCCCGCACCCCCACGGCTGGATGGGCGTGCCGGTGCAACCGGCCGGCTCCGCCGAGTCCGTCCCCAGCGATGGCACCTACGCCGGCCCCGATTATCTGCACACGCTGCGTGTGCCGATCCTGGCGGGCCGCGACTTCTCCCGCGCCGATGTGACCGGCCGCGGGGCGGTCGCCATTATCAACCGCAAGCTCGCCCACGCGCTGTGGCCGGGCCAATCCGCCGTGGGCCGTATCCTCACCGTCGGGACTGCGGAAATTCCCTTGGAAGTGGTCGGCATTGTGCCCGACGCCGCCTTCAACGGCGTGGGAAACGACGGCCAATTCTCCGGGCTCGCCCCGGAAGACCGCCGCAATTTCGTGTTCCTTCCGGAGGCGCTCCAGGGCGACCCCGGCAGTTACACGTTCCATGTGCGCTACGCCGGAGACACGGCCGCGCTGGTCCCCGCCCTTCGCGCCGCTCTCGCTGAGATCGATCGAAGCGTCCCGGTCTTCTCCGTGCGCACCATGGAAGCCGAGTTCGAAGACTTCACTCTGCCCGTCCACATGTTCGCCAACGTGGTCGGACTGTTCGCCGCGGGCGCCTTACTGCTGGCCTCCCTGGGCCTCTACGCCGTGGTAGCGTTCTACAGCGCCCGCCGCCGCCGCGAGCTGGGAATCCGGGTAGCGCTGGGAGCCTCCCCGCGCCAGGTTCTGAGCGCCGTGCTGCGCGATGGCCTGCTGCTCACCGCCGCGGGCCTGACCATCGGGCTGGCCCTGACCGCCGCGGCCGGCAAAGCCTTCGGCAGCCTGCTGTACGGCATCTCGCCGGGCGATCCGATAACTTACGCCACCGCGGTCGCCACGCTGGCGGCCGTTTCGCTGGTGGCCTGCTACATCCCGGCGCGGCGTGCGGCGAGGGTGGATCCGATGCTGTCGCTGCGGCAGGAGTGAGCGCTCCGGTGTGTCGCGGGCCGCGCGCAACTCGTGTACGGCTGCGGGCGTTCTGGAGCTTCGCAAACGCCAGCCCGCGGTCTTGGGGCGAGCCACGCACCGTAGTGTGCGCTAAGGCAGGTCCAGATCCGCTCCTTCAGGGGCCGTTTTCTCATGCTCTTGATTCTTGTATCGATACTTCACAACAAGGTCCTTGGGAGTGTTGGGGCATGGGTCGCCCGCCAACTGGTTTCCGACGTACACGTGGAGTTCGCTGCCGGTGATTTTCTTGTTGAGCTGGTCGGTGACGTCAAGCCGGCTCGCTCCAGCACCGTAGAGCGCTTTGATGATAGCGAGGTCACCCCTGGTCTGGTGCATGCTCGGTTGCAAGGGCGCAGCCAAAGAGTCAGTGCGCAGGCGCTCCACAATCTGCTCTATCGTCAAAGATGTCCGGATCCGAATTAGGCAGATCACTAGCCAAACTAAAGAGAAAGCTGTGCCAAAGGAGAATATGGCCCTCCAGTAATCCTTGGAGAAGCCTAAGAAATCCTGAAATGTGGTGGTTGGAAAAATAACGATAAGGGTGGCCAGAATTCCCGCTGGCGTCATCCATGCCTTCCGTCGCTCCATGCGCTCAAGCGCGTCCAGGAGGCACAGTCGCACCTTGTCGGCAGTGATGACCATGATTTCCTGCCTAATATTTGTGTCCACCCTCTCGATCATCTGGTTAAGATCCAGATTGAACGTGATGTGGTCCGGGCGCGGGCCTGAGGGTGTGTCGCCGGGGGTCACGGATCCTGCCTGCCGAACCTCGGGTTAAACCCGGGCGGTGGGGCAGGCGGCGGGGCAGTTCTGGGGGACAACCCAAGAACCCCTAAGGCGTGCTGCGAAAGAAAGCCACACTTGCTGCATGCCGTCACCACAGAGGGGACAGTAGGGCCGGAAGAGAAAGCCAACGTCCCCGAAGCCGCAGTCAGATCGCCAGAGAGGGGCTGGTTGAAAAAGCCATCTAGCAGAGTAAACTGAGCGTTGCCACACCGAGGGCACGGAAGCGTCACACCACGAGCCTTCAAGGCCGCAATGATTTCATTTGCCTGTCCGGGAGTCATCCTCCCGTTGAGAAGATCGACTAGTGCCATCTCGTGCTCCTGTTCATACGGTAGCACCGCGAGGCCGAGTACGGCGACACGACTCCGGACAGCATTGGCCTGCCAGTGCTGCTTTACAGTCGGTGCACATGCCCGCTTACAGCAGGTCCACCGCCGTCGAACCACACCGCTCCCCCGCGCGCAAACCGCGGATGGCCAGGTGGCCTGCGGCGTTCAGATCCACCTCGTAGAGCGGCAGGTCGCGCTCCTTCACCACGTAAGTGCCGGCCTCCATAGTATAGGCATCCGCATAGGTGACGGCTACTATCGGGTTGGCGCCGGTGACGCGCACGCGAAACTGCGCCGTGGAAGGCTCGTAATTGGCGTAGCTGTAACAGCGGCCCACGCAGACGCGGTCGATCATGTGGGTCACCGCATTGGCGCGCAGCCCAGGATCGTTCACCGCGTCGATCACGCGCCGGCCGGCGGGCAGTTGCGCCACCACCAGCTCCAGGCGGTCTTCGAAGCCGTTCAGCACGCCCTCATCGCGGTAGAGCATGCCGAAGAAGGCCAGCGCCGCCGCGGCCAGCGCGCCAATCTGCCAGGTGCGCGGCCGCGGGGGGCCCTCTGGGGGGCCCTCTGGGGTGCCCCCTGGGCCCGCCACCAGCGCGCAAACGCACACGGCCAGCGGCAGCGACATGCGCTCGGCGATAAATGCCAGCGCGTGTTTGTAACCGGGAATCGCCACCCAGGTAGGAAAGATTACGATGCCGGCCGCGGTAAGCAGGCAGAAGTGAAAGGGCGCCCCGGCCAGCAGATCGCGCGCGCCGCCCCGGAGCAGGCCCGCCAGCAGCACTCCCCAGAGCGCCAGCAGGGCCGCGGACACCCACAGGTATTTCCCGTCGAAGACGAAAAGCTGGTCTGCGCCGGTGGCCCGGGCAAGCTGCGCGGGGCCGCCGCGCGTCTCGATGATCCGCCCCATCGCCACGCGCGCAACCAACATGGCGGCCATCGCCGCTCCGGCTAGAGGCAGCCGGCGTTGGGGCGAGACGCGGCCCGCGACGCATCGATAGGCCATCAACGCCACCGCCCAGGCCACCGGCAGAGCATGCGCCACAAACGCCAGCGCCATGACCGGCAGGGCCACCCAAGCGCGCCGCGGGTTCCAGCCCCAATTCCCTGCCCACACCAGGGCCATAGCCCACAGGCACAGCCCCAGGCTCAGATAGAAATTGAAAAAGCCCATGTGGAACACCCAACCATAGGCCAGCATGGCGATGGCGGGAAAAATGCTCCACGCGCGGCGGCCCGCCACCGCGGAGGCAAACGCGAAGGCTCCCCAGGCGAACGCGAGTACGGAGAGGGAAACCGCGATGCGCTGGGCCGCGGCCATGCCGAAAAGGCCGTTGAGTCCGCTGAGCATGAGGTCGAAGAGAATGTTGGTGGTCTGCGGCACGACGGCCAGGCCGGGCGCCTGCCCGCGGGCCACCAGTTGGGCCAGCCAGACGTTGTACACGTGGCTCGAGAGGTCGCCCGCCTGGATGCGCGAGTGCCAGAAGCAGGGCAGCAACAGCGGGAGGGAGACCAGCGGATACGCCAGCGGGCTGGCTGCCAGCGCGGCCGCCTTCTTCCGCCACGCGGGCGCTCCGGGGCGTGGCGCGCCGGGGGCCGGGGCCGGTCTGGGGCCCGGCCGGCGAGCTTTACTCACCCCGTCCTCGGATCACTTCCACATTCAGGTACGGCCGCAAGGCCTCCGGCACCACCACGCTGCCGTCCTTCTGCTGGTAGTTTTCCACGATGGCGACCCAGGTGCGTCCCACCGCCAGCCCGCTGCCGTTCAGGGTGTGGGCGAACTCGGTCTTCTTGGCGCCGCGGAAGCGGATGTTCGCCCGGCGGGCCTGAAACGCCTCGAAATTCGAGCAGGAAGAAATCTCCTTATAGGCGCTTTGCCCGGGCAGCCATACTTCGATGTCGTAGGTCTTGGCCGACGAAAATCCCATATCGCCGGTCGAGAGCACCACGGTGCGGAACGGCAGCCCCAGACGCCGCAGGATGTCCTCCGCATCGGCGGTCAGTTTTTCCAGCTCGTCGTAGCTCTGCTCGGGCCGCGTGAATTTCACCAGCTCCACCTTCTGGAACTGGTGCTGGCGGATGATGCCGCGCACGTCGCGGCCGTACGAACCCGCCTCGCTGCGGAAGCACGGCGTATAGGCGCACAGGCGGATCGGCAGCGCTTCGGCGTCCAGGATTTCGTCGCGGTAGATGTTGGTGACCGGCACTTCGGCGGTGGGAATCAGCCAAAAATCGGTGCCCGCGCACTGGAACAGGTCTTCCTTGAATTTGGGCAGTTGCCCGGTGCCGAAGAGGCTCTTGGAGTTCACCAGGAAAGGCGGCAGCACCTCGGTATAGCCGTGCTCGCGGGTATGCACGTCGAGCATGAAGTTGATCAGGGCCCGCTCCAGTTGGGCGCCCAGGCCCCAGTAGAGAGCGAATCGCGCGCCGGTGATTTTGGCGGCCCGGTCGAAATCCAGAATGCCCAGCCGGGGGCCCAGGTCCCAGTGCGCCTGGGGTTCGAAATCGAACTCGGGCGGCGTGCCCACGCGCCGCACCTCGACATTGTCTTCGGCATCCCGGCCCACCGGAACCGACTCGTGGGGGGTGTTCGGAACGCCCTCCAGCAGCTCGCGGAAGCGCGCGTCCACGGCCTCCACCTGCTGGTCGAGCGCGGCGATCCGGTCGTTGATGGCGCGCACCTGCCGCTGCCGCTCGCCGGTGTCGGCGCCCTCGCGCTTCAGCCTGGCGATCTCCTTCGTCTCCACGTTTTTGGCGGCCTTCAACTGTTCAGCTTCGGTGATGGCCGCCCGCCGCTCGCGGTCCAGCTCGCGAAACTGGTCCAGGTTGGGCGGGTTGCTTCGCGTAGCGAGGCGCGCGGCGATGGCGTCGAAATGGTGTCGGAAGTGATGGAGATCGTGCATTCCCCTCCATGCTAACGCAGGCGTGGAGGGCTATTCGTCGTCTTCCTCAACTGGAACGGGTTCAAGGTCTTCGGCCTCGAAGATCTGCCGGCAATCGAGGCATTCCAGGTAGTCGATACCGTCTCTCCGGGCGATAATCTCTGTGCGGTTGTGGTCACAAGCGGTCTGCATAACCAACGCTTTGATGAGACATATTCTATCCGGGCCCATCCGCTTGTCAAGCCCCCCAGGAGGATTAACCGGAATTGGGGAGTTGCCGGATGGGGGCGGTACGCCCGGAACTTTAGTTGAACGGGGTCCGCCCGGGAGTGGTCTGCCAAGGACTGCTCGGGCTGGCCTTACTCATCCGTCCGCACCTCCATCCCCTCCGCGCAAGGGATCTGGCAGCTCCGCTGATGGGGCCGACCGCCGATGGTCACGCGGCACTCGAAGCAGATCCCCATCCCGCACAGAGGGCCGCGCGGCTCTCCGCCGGCCGACCGCCGGTACACCCACGCGCCGGCCAGCGCCACCGCCGCCGATACCATCGACCCCTCAGGCGCTTCTACCGCCTTCCCGTTCACCAGCAGTTTCAATGCGCCTCCTGGGGTGCGGCTTGGAGTGCCCCAGCCGCTCCAGCGCTGCCACACCGAGCGCCACGTTTCAATGCGCCTCCTGGGGTGCGGCTGGGAGTGCCCCTGGGGCTCGGGCCGGCAGGTACGGCTCAACCGGAATCGGCGGCGTGCGACCGGCGATCTGGTCCGCGATCAACCTGCCCGTGGCCAGCGAGGTGGTGATGCCCAGACCCTCGTGGCCAGTGGCCAGAAACAGCCGCGGGTCGGAGGGGCAAGGGCCGATGAGAGGCAGCTTATCGGGGGTCGCCGCGCGGAAGCCGGTCCAGGTGCGGATGGCCGACAACTGCCCGATCTCGGGCATGTACTCCTGGGCGCGCTGCAACATGCGCCGCAACATGTGGGGTTCGATGGCGCGATCCTCGGAGCCGAACTGGCGCGACGAACCCAGCAGCACCTGTCCGGTCCGGCGCGGCTGGGCGTTGAAGGCCACCGAATCGGCGGTGGTCGAGTGGGCACTCTTCAGGTACCCGAGTTCCACCAGCACCGCGCGGACGAAGCCGGGATAGCGGTCGGTAATCAGCAGGTGCCCCTTGCGCTTGCGGATTTGGATGCCCGGGGTGAGCGCCGGCGCCCAAGCCCCCGTGGCGTTCACGGTGACGCCGGCCGGGAGAAACGTGCCATCGCGCAGCTTGATGCCGCGCCCGCTCAGTTCGACGGCCGGCTGGCGCACCAGCGTAGCGGCCGATTTCTCGAGAAAATAGCGCGCCGCGCAAGGCGGGTAAACCACCGAATCGTCGGGGATTAGCAGGCCGCCCGCGAGGCCGCTGCGCAAGTGCGGCTCGGCCTTGGCGAGATCGCCGGCGGAGAGCACCTCGGCGCGCACGCCGACGCCCTGGTACACGCGCTGCTTGCGCCGCACCTCGGCCATTTCCTCTTCATCGGCGGCCACCCAGATGGTGCCACAGGGAAGATATTCCACGTCCGAAGGCAACTCCGGGCGCATGGCGATCCACATGCTTCGCGAGAGCAGCGTGAGCGCGATCTGCGCCGGCGAATCGTCCATAACGACGACGTGGCCCATGCCCGCCGCGGTGGCGCCGCCGCCCACGGGACCGGGTTCCACCACCACCACTTTCAAGCCCGCGGCGGCGCACTCGGCCGCGCAGGCCGCGCCCACGATGCCGCCACCGGCAATGGCCACGTCAAAGCCGGCTACGTCGAAGCTGGCCATATCGAAGCTTCCTGGCATGCACCGCGGATCCCGTAACAGAAAGGGTCGCTCTCGTCGAGGAGGAGACTGGCCTCGGCATTCACATAAGCCGACCCGGTGATCTCGGGATAGATCCGGCCATCCACCACCGCCACGGCGCCCTCGAAGACGCTGCCCACGATGCTTTCCTGCCGCCAGATCTGGCCCTCGCGCAGCTTCCCATCGGCATACAGACAGGCCAGCTTGGCGCTGGTACCGGTGCCGCAAGGCGAACGGTCGTAGGCCTTGCCGGGGCACAGCACGAAGTTCTTGCTGTCGGCGCCCGCCACCGTGGGCGGCCCGAACAGCTCGATGTGGTCGATCTGCCGGCCATCCCCGCCGGCGATGCCGTGCGCTTCCAGGCCGCGCCGGATGCGCCAGGCGAAATCGGTCAGTTCTTCCAGGCGGTCCAGCCGCAGCGCCTGCCCGTGGTTGGCGACCAGGAAGAACCAGTTTCCGCCCCAGGCGATATCGCCGTAAACTGTGCCGATGCCCGGCGCTTCCACGGGCACCTGCGCCGCGCTGCGGAAGCTGGGCACGTTGCGGATGGTGACGCGGTTGGGTCCCACGAGGCGCGCTTCCACCACGCCGCAGACCGTGTCCAGCCGGCAGGGCCCAGAGGGCACCCCAGAGGGCACCCCAGAGGGCACCCCAGAGGGCACCCCTGCGGGCACCCCCTTGCCGATGCGCCCCAGGTGCGCCAGCGTCACCACCAAGCCGATGGCGCCGTGGCCGCACATATTCAGGTAGCCGACGTTGTTGAAGAAGATCACGCCGGCATCGCAAGTGGGGTCGGAGGGTTCCGACAGCAGCGCGCCGACGATGGCGTCGTTGCCGCGCGGCTCGTTCACCACCGCCGAGCGGATCGGGTCGAAGTCGCGGCGAAACCGTTCCAGTCGCTCGGCCATCGAGCCACCGCCCAAATCGGGGCCACCCTCGACCACCACGCGGGTCGGCTCGCCACCGGTATGGGAATCGACGATGCGAATTTTGCGTGCGCTCACAGGGACCTCCCGTAGTGCACCACGCGCCGGGCCTCCCGCAGGTCGCGCGTCAGGATGGCGCCCGCCACTTCGGCGTGCGCCGCGGCCGAACCGCGCATCTCGACGGGGCGGTGGGCGTGCAGGTTGCGGATGAACAGAAAAGCCAGCAGCGGCGCGCGGCGGCCAAGGCTGCGCTGCAACGCTTCCAGCTTGACGGCGCAGCCGGAGGCGGGAGTCATCGGGCAGCGGCCAGCGCCGGACGGGTGTCGATGGCGTGCCGGATGATGGCCAGGATTTCCTCGCGCTCGGCGCCTATCAGCGGCAGCCGCGGCGCGCGCACGATTTCCGATCCCAGCCCGGCTTCGGCCATGGCCAGCTTGATGTATTGCACCAGCTTCACCTTGGTATCCAGGTGCAGCAGGGGGGTGTACCAGCGATACAACTCGCGCGCCTGCTCCCAACGGCCGGCAGTGGCCAGGTCCCACAGCTCGCGGTTTTCGTGCGGGAAGGCGTTCACCAGGCCGGAAATCCAGCCCTGCACGCCCAGCAGGATGCTCTCGAGCACCAGATCGTCCACGCCGGCGAACAGAATGAAGCGGCTGCCCACGATGTTCACGAGGTCGGTAATGCGGCGCACGTTCTCGGAGGATTCCTTGATGGCGACGATGTTCTCCACGTCCGCAAGCCGGGTGAAGGCTTCCGGCGGAACATCCACGCCGTAGGACACCGGGTTGTTATAGATCATGATGGGCAGCCCGGTGGAATGCGCGATAGTGCGGAAATGCTGCAGGCTCTCCCGCTCGTCCGATTTGTAGACCATCCCCGGAAGCACCATGAGGCCATCCAGGCCGATCTTTTCGGCGTCGCGGGCATAGCGGCAACCCAGCGCGGTGGTGTATTCGGCCACGCCGGTGAGGACGGGAATGCGGCCGGCCGCGGCCTGCTTCATTTCGCGCAGCACCGTCAGTTTCTCCTGGTACTCCAGGGTTGTGTTCTCGCCTACCGTGCCCAAAAGGACCACCCCGTGAATGCCGGCCTGGATCATGGTGTCCAAATGGTGCGCGGTGGCATCCAGGTTTAAAGACTGATCGTCGTGAAACTGCGTGGCGATGGCGGGAAAGACGCCTCTCCAATCGACGTGCATAGTGGGCCCTCCGGTGGCTCGGATGCGCAATCTGTAACCTATAATCTATCGCACCTCAGGCATCGCGGCCGAACGCGACTACCACGTAGCGCGCGATCCCGTCGCCCACATTGCGCTGTCCGTGCTCGTCGTTGGATGCGGCATAAGCCACCGACCCGGGACCGAGGCGCGCGGGAGTGCCGTTGACGGTGAATTCGATGGTCCCTTCCACGACGATGACCATTTCCTCGTGGACGTGGTGGTGCGGCGCATGGGGCGCCTCTCCGGGCGCGAGGTCGGTCTCGTGGACCTCGATCGCGAACCCCGAATGGGTCAGCCCGTTCATGAGGGCCCGCGACGCGTTCTTCCCGTTCTGCTTGACGGGCAGATCCTCGAAGCGGAAGGCTTTGGAGGGTAGTTTGGCGGCAGCAGCAGTTTGCGCCTGGGCGCCAGCGGCCGCCAGTGCCGGAAGCAGGAGAGCGAGATCGCGTCGTGAGATGGTCATAGTTGGGAGTATACATCGGCGGGCAGGAGTGGGCGGTGAGGGCGACTCGAGCCTGTACGTAATCCCTGGCATCCAACCTGCGGTATTATCTGCGGTATTATCAGGCCAGCCGGTAACAGCTTGGTTTGGAGGCGCCTCAATGCCGGCGGCGGCGGTGGTGGCTGCGTGCGCTGAATATGGGCGAACATCTGAACGGCTGGTGGACCGCCACGCGCCACACCTTGGGGTGGGCGCGAGCAGGCGGTGCGGCGCTGGGGCCTGCGTTGCCGATGGAACGCCGCGCGATCCGGCGTTGCGCAAGGAGATGGACGATTACATCAAGGCGCACCAGCCGGCTAAGCAAAATCGATGCCGGCGTCTGAAGGAGGCAGTATGGCAAAGGCGATGAAATGGCGCGTTCCTGGAATCTGGCTTGGCATCGGCATATGTCTTCCGCTGGCCGGCCCGGCCCGCGCGCAGAATATCGTGGTGGACGCCGCGCCGTCCCACGCCGTGAATTCGTTCAGCCCCTTCCGGGCGCTCGGCGGGGCGATCGACCGGTTGCGCGGCGGAAACACCAAGGGGGAGAACGAAAAGCATACCGAGCGGCTGCTAACCGACCCGGTCCTCAAGGAGCTGCTGGGAGCGGGTTGGCAAACCGTGACGTATCGCCAGAACACGGAATTGATGATCGAGGCGTGGCACTGGAATCCACGCGGCGCCTGGAGCAATGCGGCCAAACAGGAGGGCTATTTCACGGGCAGCGCGGAGCCTACCAACGAGAAGATCCTCCACTCCTGGGCCTACCCGCTCCCCCATCGCGGCGCCACGCAGGGGGACGGCAACGGCTGGTCCCGTTTGACCGACGGAGACCTGAAGTCCTATTGGAAGAGCAACCCCTACCTCACTAAAGCCTACACCGGTGAGGACGACTCGCTGCACCCGCAATGGGTGATGATCGATTTGGGCGCCAAGGTGGATGTCAATGCCATCAAGATCGCTTGGGCCGACCCCTATGCCAGACGCTATTACGTACAGTTCTGGACGGGCGAAAAGGAGCCGTTCTACGAAGGGATCAATAAGGGCGCCTGGCAGACCTTTCCGATGGGCACGGTCACCGACGGCAAGGGCGGGACTCCCACGCTGAAGCTGATGAACTGGAAGATCCCGGTGCGGTATCTGCGTATCTGGATGACGCAATCGTCCAACACATGCGACACCCACGGCGCCGAGGATAAGCGCAACTGCGTGGGATACGCGATTAACGAGCTCTATATCGGGACGCTGTCTGCCGAAGGCCAGTTCACCGACATCGTCAAGCACCTGCCGAGCCGCCAGCAGACCATCACCTGGCCCTCCTCGGTCGATCCATGGCATGCGGCTTCCGACCTCGATTACGGCAGAGGGGACCAGATCGGATTCGATTTCTTCTTCACCTGCGGAGTGACGCGAGGCCTTCCCGCGATGATCCCGATCGCGATCCTCTACGCGACACCGGAGGACGCGGCCAATGAGATCGCGTACCTCTACAAACGGAAGTATCCGATCTCATGGATCGAGATGGGCGAGGAGGCGGACGGCCAGCGCGTGCTCCCGGAGGACTATGCCACGCTATACATTCAGTTCGCCAAAGCCATCCACAAACTGACGCCTAAGGCCCCTCTGGGCGGCCCGGCGTTCGAGGGAACGCCCGGCGACGTCGATTCCTGGGCGGATGCCAACGGACGGGTCTCTTTCCTCGGCCGGTTCGTGGACTACCTCAAGGCGCACGATCACCTACAGGATTTCACGTTCTTCTCTTTCGAGCACTATCCCTGCATGGGCACCCGGCTGTGCGGCGAATGGAGTTCCCTGTACTGGGAGCCGGCGTATGTGAACCACTTGATTCAGGCTTGGAAAGACAACGGGCTGCCGCCGAATGTGCCTTTTTTTATGACCGAGGGCAACGACTTGGGCGAGGGCGGAGCCGGAACTGTCAAGAGCGCCCTGTGGCAGGCCGATTACATCGGTTCCATCCTGACCGCCGGCGCGGGCGGCACTTACTATTTCCACTACATCGCATCGCCAGGCAGAGGAGGCGGTGGCGGCGGCGGTGGAGGCGGCTTTCTGCCGATAGACGAAGATAACCGCGTCCGTAACTATCCCCCTCAGTATCTGGCGGCACAAGTGATTACCAAGGAATGGGTCGAGCCCGTCGATGCCATCCACAAGCTTTTCAAAGTCGCCAGCGACGTCAAGGACGCGGACGGGAATGTTCTGGTTACCGCCTACGCGGTGGAGCGGCCCGACGGGCAATGGTCCGTCATGTTAGTGAACAAAGATCAGGACAACGATCGCTCAGTGAAGGTGGCTTTTGCCGATCCGCCCGGCGGACATAATCGGTTCTTCGCCGGCGCGGTGGACCGGGTGGTCTTCGGCGCGGCCGAATATCAGTGGCGCCCCGATCCGGTTCCCGCCGGCGCGGCTCCCCCCGCCGGTAGAGGAGGACGAGGCGGCGGGCGCGGCCGGGGCGGCAGCGGCCACGCGGACCCGGACGGCCCGCCATCCAAGTCGACAGTCACGGCAGGCGGCCCGGATACGCTCTACCAGCTTCCCAAGGCATCCATCATCGTGCTTCGCGGCAAGCTCACGGATTAGCCCGCACCTGTCATAACTCCGCTGGCCGACGTAGCGCAGGAGCTAACCTGCGGCACGAGTGAGCGAGGCGCATCGGCGGGAGTGGTGGAAAAACGGCTCGAACTGCGCCATTTCCCAAAAGCGAGCCGTTTAGCCCGCATTTCTCGCGCTCTTCTGTCCGGCGTGGGGCAGGCACTCATGCCTGCCGTGTCGAGAGTCGTGCCGGAACCGGTGCCGGAACCGGTCTCGACACCGGTTCGTGATTGTGACACAGTGACGAAGGCAGGCGTCGGCATGAGTGCCGACGCGGCAGGCAAGAGTGCCTGCGCCACGTCATCGCAGCCGAACAGCCGTGAAAAACGCCGGTTAGGCAGCCCTGGGATGGCCCCATGCAGTGCTTCGCTATTGTGAAACGGCGTTCCAGCCATCGGCCTTAATCAGAGGACTGGCGCCGCCGAGCAGCTTCTTCCGGTAACTGGCCGAGATCTCGCGCTTCTCGCCGGGCATCAGCTCGAAATAGTTGTCCTCCCATAAGACCGGGGCGATCTCTTCCCCGCCATTTCCCTTCAAGACGCGCAGGCGGACAAAAAATGCAAGCTGCGACGCAGGATTCTCGATGGTGACGTGAGCGGCTTCTTCCGCGCCTCGCCCTTCGGTGCGCGTGACTACCTTTAGCTTGACCTCGGGCAGTTTCTCCAGGCCGGTCAGATCGGCGTAGGACTGGATGGGAGTGTAGCGGCCGTTGGACCTGGCCCAGTCGGAAACGTCGGGATGCGTCGAAAGCCAATAAAAGTTCGAACTTACCAGCTTACCGGCGGGGTCGTTGAGAGTGAGGCGCACAAAGTAGAGGGTGGATAGATCGCCTATCTCTGGAAGAGTAAAGACGCGCACGGCGGCGTCGGAGCCGATATCCACAGACTGAGCCTTCGAAAACTTCTCCGAGAGATCGCTGTTGAGCACTTTCGCGGCGACTTTGTATCCTGAGAAGGCTTGGTAATTCGAGTTCACCACCACAACGGACCGGTCATCGTAGGAGTACTGCACATGCAAAGGCTCGCACGCTTTCTTCGATCCGAAGTAGCCGCCGCCCGGCCGTAAGTAGAAGTCATAGAGGTGCCAGATGATGGACGGCCAGGCATTATTTAACATCCACTGGATGACGCCCGTGGCCTGGTACTTATTGCGGCCGTACGCCTCGAACATGGCCCGCTCGCCTTCGTAAGTCATTACCTGGCTTTTCTTCACGTAGTCTTCCAGGCTTCCAGCCTTCCCATAGCGCCCTTCGAGAGCCGCCGTAAACACGTTGACGTTGCGGTAACCCCCGCCGCCGGCGTGAAAGTTCCAGAACTCATCGATGGGCCAGAGGTGTTCCTTGGGTATCATTTCCGCGAGGCTGGCCACTTCCGGAATGGCCGGTCCGGGGCTGGTTTCGGTGTTGAATCCGAAAGCCCCGCCGCGCTCGCGATCGAGCAGCCAGTAGTCGGGAGCCACATATTCATACGGGCCGGTCATCTTGACGCCGGTCGGGCCCGCGCCCCCGGTAGTCGCTTTAGCCGCGGAGGAGACATACGGATTGGGCCAGCGCTCCTCCTGAAATACCTTGAGGTAGACGGCTTCGGCTTGCGTCGTAGGTGAATTATCGCTCCCGTACAGAAAGGCCAGAATGCTGGGATGATTCCGGATGCGGCGGACTTGATCGCGCAGCGATTCGCCGGCGATGGTGTAATCTTCCGGCTTCCAGTTCCGCCAGCGCTCCCAATAGGAGCAGCAGCACCAGCCCGCCATCACCAGGACGCCATAACGATCGCAGGTCTCGAAGAAATGATCGTTCATCATTTTGCCTTCGAGGCGGATGGTGTTCAGGTGCATGTCGCGAACATAGCGGATCTCGTCCTCCTCGCGCTCCGGATTAAAGCGCAAGAGCATGTCGGACGACCATCCGCCGCCTCGGATCAGAATGTTCCGGCCGTTGATCTTGAACAGCCGATGGCCTTGGGGATCGACTTCCGACGTAATCTCCCGGATGCCGAAATCGAAATCGCGCTGGTCGGAGACATGGCCGCCGGATTCGAACTCCATATGGGCGTGGTAGAGGTTCTGCGGCCCCGCGAGATAAGGCCACCAGAGCTTCGGATGGGAAATGTTGAGCTGCGGGTAATCGGCGGCTGCGAGTTCCACGCGGCTGGATTCGTTCGCGGCGAGCCGGACCTTTTTTGAAACGCCGAGGTTGCCGATTTGCGCTTTCAGAACGCCGTCGAGCGGCTGGTCCGTGGCGTTGTGCAACTCGGCGGCAAGCGTGAGATGCGCCGCGTCGCCCGGCTGGTCGAGCCGCGCGGCCGCCTGCGGATGGCGAATCGCGACCGGCCCGCTTTCCAGTATGTAGACATCCCGTACGAGACCCATGTCCTTATCGGGCGGCATGGGATTCCAGTCGACGAATGTAATCGTCAGGTCGTTCTGAGTGGGCGCGAACACCTCGACGGCCAACGTATTGACGGCGCCGGGCCGGGCCGCTTCGGTGATGTTGAATTCGAACATGCGATACATGCCGGCGGCTTGTTCGGAGGTAGCGATTTGACGGCCATTCAGCCAGATGTTGGCGCGATAGTTTATGGCGTCGAAATTCAGCCAGAAGTTCTTGCCTTTGGCCGCCGCCGGAAGCTTGAATTCGGTGCGATACCACCAGGAGCGTGCGAACGGACTGTCGGCGGGCATGGCGCTGTTGGAAAAGTTCTGGCCGATCCCGTATGTCGTGCCCGGAATCGATCGGAGGTTCATGCCGTAATCGGGATCGGGGTAGATTTTGTTGTTCACCAGGGCCGTCAGAACGGTGGCGGGGACGGACGTGGGATACCAGCCGCGGGCCTGGTACCCATTAGTGGAGATCGCATCGCCGCGATCCGCGACTTTGGCCGAGGATTGAATCAGCCATCCCGCTCCGAGGTCCAAACGAGCCTCTGCGTCCCGATGGGAAACGCCTTGAGCGGCGCAGCACGATCCGCAGATCAACAGGACATAGATTCGATTCGTTGCCATGGGTCTCCCGCAGCGTAAATCTCGATCCGGCCCACCATTTTACCGCGGGGGCAGCCCGAGGTAGTGCGCGAGATGACGAAAGCGTAATCTCGCGGTAATGGCTGTACAACGAAGCGATACCCGCCGGCATTTGTGGAAGATACAGCGGAATTTGGTGTATCCTGCGGTACGTGCGGAGGAAGGATCGGGGTGCGTCAATGTTATTGCGGGTAAGCGGCGGTTCCCGTTTTGACTAATCCGACGGAAGGGCTGGTCCGCGAATTCGGTCCCCTCGAGGCCGTGGCGCTCAATATGAGCAACATGGTCGGGGTCGGCCCGTTCATTACGATTCCGCTGATCATCGCGTCCATGGGCGGCCCGCAGTGCATGCTGGGCTGGCTTTTGGGCGCGGTCCTGGCGCTCGCCGACGGCCTGGTCTGGAGTGAGCTGGCCGCGGCCATGCCGGGTACCGGCGGCACTTACCTCTACCTGCGCGAAACGTTTCGCAAAACCAGGCTGGGTGGCATCCTGCCGTTCCTGTTCATCTGGCAGTTCATCTTCAGCGGTCCGCTGGAGATCGCGTCCGGGTATATCGGCTTTTCGCAATACGTGGGCTATCTCTGGCACGGCATGAGTCCCGTTGAGGCACGCATGGTGAACGTGGCGGTAGGAACGCTGGTAATCGTGCTGCTCTACCGCGGGATTACCGCCATCGGCCGCATCACCGTGGCGCTTTGGCTTGGAGTGCTGGCCACGATGCTGTGGATCATCGCCGGCGGGATCGCAAATTTTCACGCCCGTGTGGCGTTCGATTTTCCGCCCGGCGCATTCACGTTTTCGAGAGGCTTCGCCGCCGGACTGGGATCCGCCATGCTCATCGCCATGTACGATTTCATGGGCTATTACGACATCTGCTACACGGGCGGCGAAGTCCGCGACCCGGCACGCACGATTCCGCGTTCCATCATCTACTCCGTGCTGGGGGTGGCCGCGCTCTACTCGCTGATGAACCTGAGTATCATCGGCGTGGTGCCGTGGCGCGAGGCCATGCAATCGAAGTTCGTTGCCGCGCAGTTCATCGAACGGCTTTATGGGCCGCGGGCGGCCGTGGTGGCCACCGTGCTGGTTCTTTGGACAGCCTTTGCGTCCGTGTTCGCTCTCTTGCTGGGCTACAGCCGCATCCCTTATGCGGCGGCCGCCGACGGGCATTTCTTCCGTGTGTTCGCGCGGCTCCATCCGAGCGGGAAGTTCCCTCACGTGTCGTTGCTGGCGATGGGAATGCTGGCGATTGGCGCTTCGTTCGGGAGCCTCGACGCGGTGATTTCCGCACTGCTCACGTCGCGAATCCTGGTTCAGTTTATCGCCCAGATCTTCGCTCTCGATCGACTGCGAAGACACCGCCCTGAGATTGCCCGGCCTTTCCGCATGTGGCTGTATCCCGTTCCGAGCGTAATCGCCTTTGCCGGCTGGGCTTACATTTTCCTGACTTCGGGCTGGGGATTCATCGGATTCGGCCTGCTGACGTTGGCCATGGGCGTGGCGGCGTATGCGATCTGGAAACGGGTCTCCCCCTCCGCGGATTAGACCGCGGTCAAGGCACGCGCAACGCGATCGGAACGGGGCCTCCCGGGATACCGTTGCTCACCGTGACGCCGGCCAGCACAGGGAAACTGTCCGGCAGGGCGGTTACCGATTTCAGCCACGGCAACTGGGCGAGAAAGCGTTCCTGGGTGGTGCCTTCGGCAGCCGCGTGGGTGCCTTGAGTGTGTCTCCCGTATAGGAACAACAACCAATGCCCGGTGGTGGGATGGCGCCGCAGGGCGATCAACCCGCGATCGCGGATCAGTTGGCCGGTTTTGGTGTCGAAAGCCGTTTCGAACTTCAGGGTTGACGCCGCGACGGGCAGCACCGGCGAAACATCCTCGGGGTCGGGAGTGAGTCTCCTCATTCACCATTCGATTCTGCTTCACGATGAGGGTTTTCCTCCCGGCCTGGAAGAAATTCGAGAACAGGTTGATGGCGAACGCCTCGCCCACCGGTGTACTCGTCCGGACAGGGCGTCTCCTTGACCGCTCCCTCGGGCGGGCTTTTTGAGCCGGCAGGCTGGGTGTCCGCGCATTCGCTCACGTCGGGGTTGCTTAGAACCAGGACAGTGGGATTTTCCGACTCCAGAAAGCGGGTCCAAAGGCGCGACACCAGCGGGGTCAAGGCGCCGGCGGGCCGAAGATGCCCACGGGGAACCGCGCACCACCGGTTATCAAAATGAACATGGACGGTGCTGTCCGCCACGTGAAACCAATGCGACGATGAAGGCGTTTACCGAAATGCCGGCGGGCCTGCTCCGCGAACCCGTGGCGAACCCGTGATGGACCATACCGAGCTGAGTGGATTGTTTGAAATTGCCCTCGATTGGACGACGAATGAAAACATCAGCGCACCGGGAGGGACAGACGATCCCATCGAATCAGGGGTCCAGGTGCAACTCGGCCTCACGCTGGAGTACCTGATTCCGCTGGAAGCGGCGATCGTCGACCACGCGGATAAAGTGCCGACCGGGAATTAATCTATAGTAGACGTTGGCAATGCTTCTCGATCCGCGCCAAGTCATGCGATATGCCTGGGTGGGCATCGGCCTCATCTGGCTGGCCACGGCCTTCACCACCAAGCGCACCGCGCGCCGCATGCCGCGGGGCGCGCTGATCGCGCATGTTCTGGCGCTGGGGCTGGCGTTCGACCTGATCTTCTCCAGTTACTTCCGAGTCGGCTTCCTGCGCGACCGTTTTGTGCCCGCGGACCAGTGGGTCGCCTGGGCGGGTTGCGCCGCGGGCATGGCCGGCTTCGCTTTCACCGTTTGGGCGCGCCTCTGCTTAGGCCGCAACTGGAGCGGCACGGTGCAGGTAAAAGAGGACCATACGCTGGTGCGCCGCGGGCCTTACGCGCTGGCGCGGCATCCCATTTACTCCGGGCTTTCGCTCGCCCTGCTGGGCACCGCGGTGGTTTATGGCGAGGTGCGCTGCCTGTTGGGCGCCGCGCTCGCCTTCTTCGAATGGAAACGCAAATCGCTATTGGAAGAGCGATTCATGATCGAGCAGTTCGGCCGGGAGTACATCGAATACCGCCGCGAAGTGAAAGGCCTGATTCCGTTCGTCTGGTAGGCGCGCCGGGCGGCGGGTAACCTCTGCGCCCGTCCGGCAGTCCTATGGTTGTGCGCGCATGGCTTGTGAGCGCAACGGCACGATGGCTTCTGGCAGCGGCGATGGCGTTCGGCGCCCTTGCGCAATCGCCCGAGCAATTGCTGACCTCCGACCGGCCCGCCGATCGCGCCTGGGGCGCATACGTGGCCGGCCGCTCGCACGCCCCGAGCCTGCGCGAAGCGCTGCTGGCCGCGCTCCACGAGGCCGAGCCGTTGCGCGATACTCCACTCGATAGCGAGACCTATCTTGCCGTACAGGCGTTGTTCGATGCGCTGATTCAGTCGGGCGACCCCGTGCCCGCCGAGGCCATTGTCCCTTTCGCCGAAGATTGGCGCGACGACGTGCTGCTGCTCCTGGCGCGCGGCGGGGCGAGCGAAGAAGCGCTGCTCGAACTGCGCGGACAGAAGCAAAGCCTGGCCCAATGGGTAGCGGTGAACAATCTGCTCTTCCGCATGAAGTCCCTGGATTCTTCACGAAGACCTTGCAGGAGATCGAGATCGGCCCGATCTTCGAGGTGCGCGACACGGACGAGGCCGTGGGGTACTGCGGTGGCGGATTCGGCACCAGCGTGCGCGAACGCAAGCTGCCGGAGGGCTTCCCGCCCATCGCTCTGTATCAGCTCGAGGTGGAATTCATCGCTCCGGTGCAGAGTGCTTCCGTCGCCATCGAAGGCCCCACGAATGTATATGTGCGGCGTGTCGCGATGGAGACCGGCAAGCCGGCGGAATGGGGGGAATTGGGCCTCGACAAGATCCCGGGCGTCTACCGCGAGCGATATCTGGCCGCACTGGGATTTCTCACCCAGGAGCAGATGACGCAACTCCTCCATCCCTTTGTCCACATTTACTGGGAAAGCGCGGAACAGGTGGCTCGGGAGATGGCGCGGCAAATGGACGAACAGGCCATCGCCTTTCGCGATTTCGTAGCCGGCGCCGAGAGCGCGGGGATGGGCCGCGTCGCCGGCATCCGATTGAAGATCCAGCCCGTCGTGCGCGACATTCGCCGGCTGACCCACGACAGCATGCCGGCCGTGGAACCTCGCGAGATCGTGCTGGAGTAGGGACCTGTTCGTGGCCGTGGGGCAGCCAATCCTGGCCGCCAATCCTGGCTGCAGCCGGCTTTCAGCCTTCCCAAGCCGGCCCAGCAGAGTGCCCGCGCCAGATCGAGGCGATTGCATTGCGAAGGATGAGTGCATTGGTAGTGGGTGCCCTGAGCCTCTCGGCGGCCTTCGCCCAACCGGCCTCCCCGGTGGCGCTGGAGTCCGCCCGCGCTAAGGGGCTCATGGAGTCGCCGCGCCTCATCGACAAGGCGTGGGGCGCATGGCTCGCCGGGCGCCTCGAAGACGACAGCCTGCGCGCGATGCTGATCGAGCAACTTCGCCAGGCCGTGGCCCTCCGCGATTCCGAGTGGAACTCGGAACCGCGCGGCTATGTGGAGGCGCTTTTCGATTCGCTGATCGTATCGGGAACCAAGGTGTCCGGCGACGCAATCCTCGCCTTTGCAGATTGCTGCCGCACGGAGGTGCTGATTCTGCTGGCGCGCGCGGACGGCCAGAACGAAGACGCGCTGCTCGACCTGCGGAGCCAGCCGCTCCACGATGGCAAGTGGCTTGCTGGCAAACAATCTGTTCTTCCACATGGAGTCCGCGCGATTCTTCGCCAAGACTCTGGAGGAACTGCGCATCGCTTACCGGTTCGAGGTTCGCGACAGTGAAGCAGGTTTCGGTGGAGGGAGCGGCGGCGGCAGTTGGGGCTGCGGCCTCCATCCCATGCCCAGAGGGTTTCCGCCCATCGGGATCTATCAGCTCACTACCTCTGTACAGGAGGGCAGCGTGCTTGCCTTTCCGGGTCCGCATAACGCGTATTACCGCAGGACGATAGTTCGAACTGACAAGCAGGTCCCCTGGAACTCTACGGGTGATAGAGACTGGCAACCGTACCGGATCGAGTATCTTGCCGGACTACTGGGCGGCTCCATCCCGCAACTGGAGCCGATTTTCGAACGTGCCTCTTCGATCTTGTGGCGCGATGCGCCGAGCATGACCGCCGAAGTACGTTCGGAATTGGAAAGCCAGGCCGCTCCCATTCGGGAGTTTGTGAATGGCGCCCGATCGAGCGGGATGGCCAGCGTCAGCGGCATGCGTCTGCGAATCGTTCCCGAACTGGAGGATTGCGCGGAGCCTCCCCGGAGCCGCTGCCACCGGTCAGCCCGAAGGAGATCGTGCTCCCCCGATCGCTACTTCCCGCTGCGCACGGCCTTGCCCAGCCGCACGGCGTTGGCCATCAGTTTCAACCCGTGGTCTCCTTCGGCGGTGAGAATCGACTCGGGATGGAACTGCACGGCTTCAATCGGCAGCTCGCGGTGACGGATCCCCATAATCACACCGTCGGTGGATTCGGCGGTCACCTCCAGGCAGGCGGGAAAGGTCTCGCGCCGCGCGTAGAGCGAGTGGTAGCGGCCCACCTGAAACTCCTCGGGCAGTCCTTCGAAGATGCCCAGGCCGCCATGCCGCACGGTGGAAGGCTTGCCGTGCATGGGATAGTCCAGCACGCCCAACTCGCCGCCGAACGCCTCCACAATCCCCTGCAACCCCAGGCATACGCCGAACACCGGCACGCCCAGACGCACCGCGGTGCGCACTAATTCGGGCACGCCGAAATCCGCCGGACGCCCCGGACCGGGAGAGATCAGAATCAGCGTGGGGGCCACCTCGCCAATCAATTCGGGCGGAAAGCCAGCGCGATAGGTCACCACCTCGGCGCCGGTCTGCCGCGCGTAGTTGGCCAGCGTGTGGATGAAGCAGTCGTCGTTGTCCACCAGCAGGAGCCTGGCGCCGGCGCCCACCGCTTCGCGCTCCCCAAGAGCTTCGACAGGAGCTGCTTGGCCCGCGCCCAGCGTGCGGAAGAAGCCGGTGGCCTTGAGCCTGGTCTCCTGCTCCTCCAGCGCGGGCACGGAATCGTACAGCAGGGTCGCGCCCACGGGATACCGCGCCATGCCGTCGCGCAGATAGGTGGTGCGGATCAGGATGCCGGTGTTGATATCGCCGTTGAGCGAGATCATCCCCACCGCGCCTCCGTACCAGCCGCGCGCATCGCGCTCCAGCGATTCCACAGTCTCGGCGGCGGCCTTCTTGGGCGCGCCGATCACGGTCACTGCCCACATGTGGCTGAGGAAGGCATCCAGCGAATCGAAGCCTTCCTTGAGGAAGCCTTCCACGTGATCCACCGTGTGGAACACCCCGGCGTAGGATTCGATCAGCCGCCGCCCGATCACCCGCACGCTGCCCGGCTCGGAGACGCGCGATTTGTCGTTGCGGTCCACGTCCGTACACATGGTCAGCTCGGATTCTTCCTTGGTGGATTTCAGCAGCTCGCGGATATTCTCGGCGTCGCGCAGCGGATCGCCGGTTCTTTTGGCGGTGCCCGAAATCGGACAGGTCTCCACGCGGTGCCCTTCCACCCGCACGAACATCTCGGGCGATGCCCCCACAAGCTGCTCTTCGCCGAATTGCAGGAGGAACTCATACGGACTGGGGCTGGCGCGCTGCACCCGCTCGAACAGCTCCGAGGTTTTGCCCGAATACGGCGTGCGGAAGGTCTGCCGCAGCACCACTTCGTAGTAATCGCCGCGGCGCATGCCCTCGCGCACCTTCTCCACGTTGGCCATGTACTCTTCGGGCGTGTGGTCGGAAACGATGGGGCCCGGTTCGCGAGGGGTGGGCGGCGGCACCGCGGCGCCATCGCGCGGCAGGCCGGCGGTGGAAACGCCCCCGCGCGAGAAGTCGAAGCGGTAGCGCTCCACCTGCTCCTTCTTGCGGTCCATGAACCAGATGTCGTCGCAGAAGAACAGGTGCAGGTCCTTGTGCCCGCTGCGGGGCAGCTTCTTTTCGATCGGCTCGAACTGGAACAGCAGGTCGTAGCCGAAGGCGCCCACCAGGCCCAGGCGCGCGTCCTCTTCTCCGCGAAACTCCTCGATCAGGGTGCGCAAGATGGAAAACGCGGAAGGCTGCTTGCTGCGCTCCTCTTCCGGGAACAACCTGGGCAGAGGCTTCAGACGGCCCTGAATGCCGCCATCGGCCACGCCGAACTCTTCCCAGTGCGGATTCTCCGCCAATACCGGCGCCAGCAGTTCGACGAGGATGCGGCCGCGCTGGTTCAGCGGGCGAAACTCCACGCGGCGATCATACGCTACGATCTCGATGGGCGGGCAGGTGGACGCGATGTCCCAGCGCGAATACCTCCCGGGATACTCGTATCCCGAGGAGAGATAGATACCACGGTGGCGGTCCAGATCGTGCAGCAGATGTTTCAGGCCCCGGCGGAAACCGGCCTTGGAAGCGCTGCGCCTGACCCTGATCCCGTGGGGAGTCGTATAGCTTGTGTCGCGCATCGGATGTGCCCCTGAGGGGATAATTTGCAGGATAGCATGGGCTGTGGGGCATGCTCTGGCGCTTTGGCCTGCACTGGCGCTTTGGCCAGCCCCTGGCGCTTTGGCCGGCCTTAGCTTGCCCTGGGTTGGGAAAGGCATCACGCCGCGCGACCAGCCGGGAGACCTATGGACCGGGGCCGCGTACCCGCCAGAAGACGACCCGATCTCCGGCCTTGTGATGCTCTCGAGGTTTCGGGGTGCGCCTGAAACATGAGCCGCGCGGCAGTAAGACGGGCGGGCGCTGGCGCTCGTGATAGGCTGAGGCATGTTTCGTGGACTCGCGCTGGTCGTGCGGTGCGTGTCAAGCACTTTGAGACACCTGGCATGGGAATTTAGTGACTTTCTTGCTCTGTCTTTTGGCCGATTGGAACCGGCCTGTTGATCCAAACCTCGGAGGGCAATGGGAGCGGTTTGGGGCGACGCCGAACGAAGCGGTCGGGGTGCGCCTGGTAAGCCGCGTCGAGCACCCCCTGGCGGTGGGCCAGGACGGTTTGGGCCTCGCCGCAATGAACCATGGCGGGGGTAAGCAAGCCGATGCCCGAATGACGGTGCTCTTGGTTGTACCACTGGAAGAAGTCCTGACAGAAGGCGCGGCTGTCCTGGATGCAGCCGAAGCGACCCGGGAACTCCGGGCGGTACTTCAAGGTGCGGAAATGGCTTTCCGAATACGGGTTGTCGTTGGAAACGTAGGGCCGGCTATGGGTCTTGGTGACGCCCAGGTCGGCCATCATAAGGCCACCGGCTTGGAAGTCATGACCTTGCCGCGGTCGGCGTGGATTTGGAGCTGGCCGGGGGGAATCTCCTGTTTGCCGATGGTCTCCTTGATGAATCGCTGGGCGAGTTCGGCGCATTCCCGAGGCGCCACCATCCAGCCGGGGACATACCGGCTGAAAACGTCGAGGATCACGTAGAGATAGAAGTAGGTCCACTTGGCCGGACCCAGCAGCTTGGTGATGTCCCAACTCCACAGTTGGTTGGGCGCGGTAGCCAGCAACTCGGGTTTTTGGTACGGCGGATGAACGAGTTGATCGCGGCGCTCGCTGGACTCTCCCTGCTGATCGAGGATGCGGTACATGGTGCGAGTCGAACAGAAGTACTGGCCTTCGTCCAGCAAGGTTGCCTGCACGGCTGCGGGAGAGCAATTCTGGAATCGCTCTTCATGTAAGACAGACAGCACCCTGGTGCGTTCGGCCGGGGTGAGGGTCCGGGCTGGGGCCGGTCGCTCGGCCAAAGCCGGCTCGGCTGCAGGCGATGCCGACGGACCAAAGACCGGGCGCTGGCGATAGAAGGAAGCGCGGGCCACCCCAAGGAAATCGCAGGCGGCCCGCACTCCCACCGTGGGGGCGAGATGGGTAACGG
>JBKQPR010000330.1:0-2979 GCA_052144935.1 Bryobacteraceae bacterium | reverse complement strand
ACCCATTAAAGAGCCGGCCTCAGCCTGCGGTTTAGTTCAACGCGCGGTTTACTCGATTCCGCGGCGAACAGGCCGTATCTGCTGACCGGCTTCCGCGCGCCGCGGAACCGAGCAAACCTAAAGCATTTAACGTCGGCGGGGGCATGTCCATCCAAAGCGTTAGCCCCGCGGGCGGTCTCCTGCCGGCGGGCAGTACTGTCGAGATCAACGGCATGGGGTTCGATGCCTCCACGCTCGTGCAAATGGGCGGCGTAAGCATCTCGTCCACTCAGTTCCTCAGTTCCCAGCAGATCGGCATCATCCTGGACGCCGCCACGGAACTGACCGGCAAGCGGATCCACCTGACGGACTCGGCGGGCGAGCAATTCGACTATTTCCCGTCCCTGCCGGCTTTTGCCGCCCAGGTGGATCCAATCGGCGGAGACAGCAACCCACAGTTCTTCCTCGTGCCGATGGCCACTTCCCAAGCCGCCGACCTAGGGTACTCCTACGGGATCAGCGAGTCTATTCTCGCGCTGCAAAACCAAACCCAAGCCCCGGTTACCGTTACCTTGATTGCGGAGCCTGCACACCAGCCCTTGGTCACGACCACCCTGGTAATCCCCGCCGGATCCCTCTACGCAGTCGACATAAGCGCCATCCAGCAGCCGTACGGCGACACCTGCGTCATCGCGTCGGCTCCCATCCGGATGATGGAATCTACAGTCATTTTCCGCGGGGCCCAGTATCCCGACATGGTGTCGGCGTACCCGCAAGGGGATCTCACGGCACTGCCGGCGCTGGTGCTCTCGGCCACCGCTCCAGAGGCCTGGAACTGGCAGGTCGGTTCACCGGCGCCCCAACCCCAGAGCGTGCCCATAAGCAGTTACAGCATGGTGGACTTCACGGTGTCCGTTTCCGCCGGAGCGCAGCAGTGGCTCTCGGTAACGCCCACCACGGGCACCTCGCCCACTACGCTCACACTTACTCCGAACGTGTCGTCACTGAGCCCCGGCACCTATACCGCAACTGTAACCTTGACCCCGAACGTATTTGCGAGCCTGAATCCGCCGCTGATCGCTACCTTCCAAGTGCTTCTCAACGTTAGCGCGCCGGGGACCACTACCGGCGGCGGCGCCATGCCTGCGGCAACCAATCCTACAACCTATACACCGCCCCCGCTAATGGCCAACGTGGTCAATGGCGCCTCCCAGGGTCTTGCCTCTTTCTCTCCGGGAGAGATCATCAGCATCTTTGGAACGGGTGTGGGCGCGGCACCCTCCGTCTTCACGCTGGATGCAAAGGGCAACCTTCCTACAACCCTTAACGGAACCCAGGTTCTGATCAACGGCAAACCCGCGCCGCTGCTGTACACCTCAGCCAACCAGATTAACGCCATCGTCCCCTATGAGGTTGGCGACAGCGGAGCCGCCTCAATTCAGGTAGTCGCCAACGGTTTGGGATCGGCTACCTGGGGCATGCCGGTAGCGCCCACGGCGCCTGGCGTTTTCACCACTGGCGGCGGAATCGGGCAGGCGGCCGCGCTCAATCAGGATGGCTCGGTGAACGGGCCTTCCAACCCGGCCGCGCTTGGAAGCGTGGTCACGCTCTTCACCACCGGTTGCGGCCAAACCATGCCAGCCAGTGATACGGGCACTGTTGCGCCGGATTCTCCGGCCCAGAGCGTTCTCCCGGCGACGGTGACAATCGGCGCAGTCAATGCGCCTGTCGCGTACAGCGGTTCGGCGCCGGGCGAGATAGCCGGGCTTTGTCAGATCAACGCAGTCGTGCCGCCAGGCATCTCGCCCGGGCTGGCCGTACCCGCCGTCATCGCGGCGGGCGGCTCGCAGTCGCCGAGCGGCGTAACGATCGCAGTACAGTAACCAATTAGAAATCGAGGATCGCCAAATGAAACTACGGGTCAAGTTGTGCATGCTCATGCTTCTGTCCTGCGCCTGCTACGCGCAAACCTCGCAACCGCCCGCCACAGCCGACGAGATGCAGTTTCTCAGCTTCATGCTGATGAACGTGGGCAGCATCGACCACGACCAGAAGGCGGTGGCCGCATATGAGGATTTACTGATCAAGCAGTTCAACTTAAACGCCCAGGAGTCGGCCTTTATCAACGCGCAGGGTCCGGCCTTGAATGCGCTTTTAAATCAGCTCCGGACGCAATCTCAAGCTATCGTATCGGGCAAACAGAATCTCTCGGCCGCGGACGCGGCTGCGCTGACAGCGCTCATCAACCAGCGCCAGCAATACATCACCACTCTGGCCAATCAGATCCTGAACGCCGTGCGGCCGGAGACGGCAACGCGCCTGCGCACTCCCGGCCACATTCTCGCCGCCGCGGGGATTCACTGACACTGAGGAGTCGGCTTGCAGGCAGGTGACACGGAGGTGACTCCACCGTCCTTCCTATCGATTCCGAAGGCCCCCGAGGCGTCCCGTTTTCACCCCCAAGCGCGAAGCTTTCCGCGCGTATCTCTTTGGGGATCGGCGGCGGCGCTTGTGCGTAAACCGGTGCGGGCGCGAGGCGCTGAGAAAACGATTCCGCCAAGGAATCCGGCCGCTACGGCCAGGGCTGTGGTCGCTTTGGTGCTCGTGGACTCAGTATGCACCAGGACCGGCTGCCGAACCTCTACGCGATCTGCTTGAGCTGCGCGAAGCGCTCCCGCAACTGCGCCTTCTGCTGGTCCGTGAGGTCCAACTGGGGCGGGCGCACGTAGCTCTCGCGAATGCCCAGGCCGCTGAAGGCGAACTTGATGCCCGCCGCTCCGCCGCCTCCCGGCACGCGCATCAGTTGGTTGGCTTCGCGCAGCTTGGCGAAGGCGTCGGCGGTGTCCTTGCCCGCCCGGTGGGCCGCAAATACGGCCGCCACCTGACGGGTGAAGATGTTGGCGCTCACCAGAATGGCCCCCATCCCCGCCGCCAGCGCCGCGGGCAGGTTGTTCTCCGTGCCGGTCATCATGTTGAGCTTGGGAAACTCCTTGACGTTGG
>JBKQPR010000329.1:0-31000 GCA_052144935.1 Bryobacteraceae bacterium | reverse complement strand
GTCTGCCGGAGCCCAACCATGGGGGCCTTAAATCCGGAGCACAGACATTGCAACGCTTCCTAAGCCCCGCCCCCAGGGGCGTAAAACCTGGCCTGATGGCACGCTCCCTGCGGGGAGCGCTCCCCTTTACGGGGAGTACGGAACCGGTTCCAAATGTCGGGGCGTCGCCAGCGCCCGGCTAGCGCATAGAGATCTAAGAGAAATCGAAAGGCGGCAGGTCCGATAGGGAGGAATTTTCAGTAGCTTCGGCCCGCACGGCGGGCGTGGCTGGACCAAAACCAGATAGCGCCAGAGCGCGCCCGAGCAAACGATCCCGCCTGCCCCACCCGGCCGCCCCTACTCCCCCATCTCCTTCCGGATGGCCTCCGCAATGCTTTGGCTGAAGCCTTCCACGCGCTCCAGGTCCGGCCCTTCCACCATCACGCGGGCCAGCGGCTCGGTGCCGGAGAATCGCACCAGCACGCGTCCCGCGCCGCCAAACGCCTCTTCCACGCGGCGAATCTCGTCGGCCACCGTGGGCAGCTCCGTGAGTCCCTTCTTCTCCCGCACCCGCACATTCACCAGCCTCTGCGGGTAAACCTTCAGGCCACCCACCAGCTCGTCCAGGCTGGCTCCCGCGCGGCGCGCCGTCTCCAGCACGCGTAGGGCGGTCAGCAAGCCGTCGCCCGTGGTGGCGTAGTCGCGGAAGATGATGTGTCCCGATTGCTCACCGCCCAGCACCGCGCCCAACCGCACCATCTCTTCCAGCACGTATTTGTCGCCCACCGGGGTGCGGACCATGCGAATCCCTTCCCGATCCAGAGCCCTTTCCAGGCCCAGATTCGCCATCACCGTGGAGACCACCGTGTCGCCGGCCAGGCGCCCGGCGGCCTTCAGCGCGCGGGCCGAAGCCAACAGCACGCCATCGCCGTTCACCTCTCTGCCGCTGCCGGAAACGAAGATGGCGCGGTCGGCGTCTCCATCGAACGCCACTCCCAGATCCGCCTGCGCCGCCAGCACCGCCTGCCGCAGGGCTTCTATGTGCAGGGCGCCGCAGTTCAGGTTGATGTTGCGGCCGTCGGGCTCGGTGCACAGCGTCCGCACTACCGCTCCCAGCCGCTGGAACAACTCGGGCGCAAGCTGGTAAGCGGCGCCGTTGCCGCAATCCACCACCAGGCGAATTCCCTCGAACCGCACCGTGCAAGTGGAAACCAGGTATTCCAGGTATTGGCCCGCCAGCCCGCGGTCCACCGCCAGGCGCGCCGCGGCCGGCGAGAGACCCCGTTCCCGCAACCGGAAAATCTCCTGCTCGATGGAATGCTCCTCCGCATCCGGCAGTTTGAAGCCGCTGTGGCCGAACACCTTGAGGCCATTGTCGCGGTATGGATTGTGGGAAGCCGAAATCATCACCCCCGCCGCGAACGGACCGCTTCGCGTCAGGTAAGCCACACCCGGCGTGGTGATCACGCCCGCATACCGCACTCCGATGCCGCAGCTCTCCAATCCTCCGGCCACCATTTCGGAGATCCACGCCCCCGACTCGCGCGTGTCCGCGCCAATCAGCACTTCCGCCCCGCGGCGCGATCCGAGGACGTCCTCGCCCAGCGCCACTCCAAAGGCAAACACCGTCGCCCGATCCAGCGGATACTCCCCCGCCACGCCTCGAATGCCATCGGTGCCGAAAAGCTCTTTACCCAATTGTTCTCCTTTTAGTCCGCCGGCTGCCCTGAGGACATCTCCGGAGGCGTTCGCTATTCTTTTCGCATGTTCACGGTGACCGTCACTTGCGGAGAAGCCTCAAAACGCACGTAAGGATCGTCAACGAAAGCGTTGACGCGAAACTCCTGCGAACCCACCACCGGCGAAACGTCCACCGGATCGGTGACCACCGACCGGATGCGCGCCACCCGGCTGGCCGGTCCCACGAGGCGCAATTTCGCGGGGGTCACCTCGTACTTCGCCACCACATAGCCATTCTGCCCGCCGCCGGTGAGCCGCGCCGTCACGGGAACGTCGCGCACCATGCGGCGCTCGAAAGTGAAGCGCACTTCGGAGGGAATCGCGTGCACCAGCCGGACGCCTCGCGACAGTTGCACGTTGGCGCCCGAGATGGCGAACGTGCGCTCGCCCGGCTGGACGGCGGACATCTCCAACACCACCGCCGGATGCAGCCCGCCATCCCCCACGCCGCGCAGCTCCCCGGAAGGCCCGCGCAGTTCCAGGGTAACCGACCCGACCGGCTCCGAGCTGATCTCCAGATCGGCGGGCAGATTCTTATACTCCAGGCGCACGGTGGCAAAGCCAGCCAGCTCAGGCTCGCTGGCCACCAGCCACCACAGCCCGATCGCGGCGGCCAGCGAGAGCGCTTTCCAGCCGAAGTTCTCGAACAGCAGCGCGCGCAGCTTGTTCACGGGCGCGCCCTCTCACCCGGCCGTACGCTGGGCCTCACATCCTGGAGCGGAATGTCCGCCGTGGACTCGTCGGAAATCGCCCCGCCGGGCTGAGGAGACTCGAAATGCACGTTGATCTTTGTCAGCACCTCCTGCAGCGTGAGGCCCACGTGCAACTCTCCGAAGGAGGCTACCGAGATGCGCCCGGTCTCTTCGGACACCACCAGCGACAGGCAATCGGTTTCCTCGGTGATCCCGATGGCCGCCCGGTGGCGCGTGCCGAGCTGGCTGGAGAGCGCCGGGTTGGTGGTGAGCGGCAGGAAGCAGGCCGCCGCGGCCAGGCGCTCGTGCTGCACGATCACCGCGCCATCGTGCAGTGGCAGGCCGGGCTGGAAGATCGAAATCAGCAGATCGCGGGAAATCTGCGCATCCAGGCGCACGCCGCTTTCGATGAACGTGCGCAGGCCGATATCGCGCTCCAGCACGATCAGCGCGCCGGTCTTGTGCCCGGCCAACTCTTCTAACGCCAGCAGAATCTCGCCGACCACCTCCGGAGAGTGAAAGTCGCCGCCGCCAAAAAAGCGCTTGCGCCCCAGCCGCGCCAGCGTGCGGCGGATCTCCGACTGAAATAGCACGATGACGGCCAGCCCCAGGTACGGGACGATGAAGGAGAGCAGCGAACGCAGCGCCTCAAGCCTCAGAGCGTTCGCCAGGGCGTAAAGCGAAACCATGATGAGAATGCCGACCAGGATAGGGCCGGCGCGCGTGCCGCGCACCACCATGAGGGCCTGATACACCAGGAACGCCACCACCAGGATGTCGATAATCCCGGTGATGCCTGGGTCCGGCACCGAGTGCAGCAGGCGCAAAATAGAAGACATCGGCGGATCTCACTGGAATCCCGTCCAGCCTATTTTAACTTACAGGCGAGGGAAGGCTTGGCTTATTTGGGGGACGGGCCGGCGCCGTCCGTTAACAGGCGGGGCGCCCTCTGGGCCCGCCTGCCAACGGCTTTCGCGGCATTATCCCCAATCCGTGTAAGCGCGCGGGGGACGGGCCGGCGCCATCGCTCAGCCGCCGTCGCGCAGGCATACGCGCAGCAACCTTGCGAGCAGCGATGGATCGCCGCTCACATGGCTCAACCGCGATGCCTCGGTCATCTCCTCGGGAGTCGTGGCCCTCCAGTCGATGTGGTGGCCGGCCTTCAGCCCGGCCTGGCGAAGGAACTCGCGTTGCGTCCTGCCATTGCCTTCTCGAAACGGATGAGCGGCATTCATCTCGCCAAGAAACCAGGCAGCGCGGCCGGCAAACCTCGTCGCATCGAGGTTGGCGAGGTAGTTCTCGGTCGCGAGCTTTTCCAGGGTCTGCAGCAGCGCCGGTTCGAGGAAGGGAGCGAGTCCGAAGAGGTGGCCGCCCTTGGATATGTTCACGGTCCGAAACTGCCCCGCCCATTCATAGACATCCTGGAAGATGTACCGATGAATGGCCTTGAGGTGCGCGACATCGAATCGCCCCGGAACGGGAGTATCGATCGACTCCGCAATGCGCCGGTGCGTTCGGCGTGCTTCGAAGCGTTCCAGCAGTTCCGGGTCAGTGAGACCGCGCAGGTTCTTTAGGACGTTTGTGCCGGGGTAGAGATACGGGTCCGAATTCCCGGTCATCGAGCTCATCGATCGCGCTCCCCACTTCGGCTAGCGTCAACTCTCCATCGATGTATCGCCGGTACAGCGCTTTGGCTTGCTCATCGAGATCGAACCCTTCAAGGCGTACGGAAGCCAGAGCCTCTTCATAGACGGCTGTGCGCCGGGCGCGCTCGGCTTTCGTCATTGGGTGTGTCGCCGCCCCGTAGCTTCTATTCTATCTCCACTCCGATTCCTCACCATCGAATGCTATACGTGCCCATACTTGCCCCAGAAAGAAGAGGGGACCGGATTCCTAATCCGCGCCGGACGAGGCCGCCGGACGAAGCCATCAGTCAATGCCCCACCGCCTGGAAGGCGAGAGCTGTCGGTCACGTTGCCGGTGCTGCAGCCCATCGTGCCATACTTTGTGGTCCACACGACGTGCAGATGGATCTCGTACACCGTGTGCGCGCCGCGTCGTAATCTGCGGCGACTCCTAACTGAAGCCGTCGCCTGAACGCGAGGGCTTGACCGCTCCCAGATGGGGGCAGTCAAGCCGCGCCCAGGATCTGCCGCCAATCCATGCTGGCCGCAAGCTGCTGGCCCACTTCCACCAGCGCCGGGATCGCCGACAGATCCGCCTCGTCGATGTCGCTCGGCAAAAGCGGATTGAAAGTCCGCAGCACGTTCGGCCACTGAAGGTTCACGGCCTGGTCCACCCAATCTTCGGAAGTGTCCACCAGGGTGTTGGTGGTCCACTCGACGGTGGCCAGCAGACCCTTGGGCGGATCTTGCGACGCCGGGTAATAGCCGGTGCCCAGCGAAATGACCTTGGTTTCGGCGGGCTGGAAGGTATCGTACACGAAGGCTTCGACGCAGGCCTGGTAAGCCGGGTTGGCCGTGCCTCCCGCCCCGCCATCGAAGAAGCTCCGCGTTTTGCCGTGGACGGCTTCGATAGTCCAGTGGTTGAAATACGTGGGCGCGCACGATGACGCCACCGCCGCATCCACCAGCTTCACCGTGCCGGTCGTGCCGGCGTTGCCGGGTTGGTCCCGCACGAAGAACCAGTTGTGCCCGTCCATCGCCGTGGCCGAGATCATCACCCGAATGGGGGCGTCGTTGACGGTCCATTGGGCGGCCGGACCGAGCACCGATACCAGCACATCCTGGAGATGTTTCGGATCGTACCTGAAGCCTTCGGCCACGAGTTTGGCGTCGGCGATCACCCCGGTGGGGGTGAAGATCGCCTTGGAACGTTGGGTGTAGACCGTGAGCAACTCCGTCGCCGGCACGCCCGCCGCGACCGCCGCGGTGAGCAGCGCGCCCGTCGACGTTCCGGCGCAGTATTGAATATGGTCGCGCGTGAGGCCGCCCAACTGCTCCTCCAGCTTGATCAGACAACAGCACGGGATGATTCCGCGAATCCCCCCGCCTCGAATCGACAGAACATAATTCATGGTGGACTCCGTGCCGTAATAGTATCAAGACCCCGACCCGGACTTCCGGCCCCGCACGGGTGTCGGCCCATGCCTGATTGGAAATTGGGACGATTCGCCAAGATTCTTCGAAGCGGCAGATGGAAGGATCAGTGTCCGACTGACTATGTTGTCAATGTGTTCAAGCGATTTTCCGGCATCGCGGCGGTCGATAACGTCAGCTTTACGGCGCGCGCCGGCGCTGGCGGCGGGGGAGAAGCTGGGGCCACCCGGGAACCGAACGCGCTGGACCGGAGTCTTATCAGTCGTGCTCGAACTGCGCAATGTCTCCAAGCGATTTTCCGGCATCGCGGCGGTCGATAACGTCAGCTTTACGGCGCGCGCGGCGCTGGCGGCGGGGGAGAAGCTGGGCTTGAAATGAGGCGCGGGGCCGGCTTGATGCTCGGGGTTGACCCGAGCGGTGCAAGGTGCCATATTGATGTGGCGCACGGGTTGGACTCTATCCATATCCATAAGGCCGGCGAACGCAATGATGCGAGTTGTTATGTTTTTCGCTGCATCCGCCGCGATCATTCAGTTGTCGTGGCGGTCGCTAAGGGATTTGCGCTCTCACGGCTTCTATCGCTTTTTCGCGTTTGAGCTGCTGTCGGCCCTGATCCTGTTGAACGCCCCGATGTGGTTTCGCGACCCGCTCTCGGCTCGCCAGCTCGTGTCATGGTTCCTCGGAGTCGCCTCGATGGGGCTGGCGATTGAGGGATTCCGGCTCCTTCGCCTGGTTGGCATGCCAACGCCCACGGCCGCACGCCGCACCAACCTTTCTTTTGAGAACACCACTACGCTGGTCACGGTTGGCGCGTATCGCCTCATCCGGCACCCTCTGTACGCGTCGTTGCTGGCGCTGGTGTGGTGCGCTTATCTAAAGAATCCGTTAGCAATCGGTGGCATTGCGCTGGCGCTGGGTGCGAGCGGCTTTCTGGTCGCCACCGCCATCGTCGAGGAAAGGGAGAACCGCATGAGCTTCGGTGCGGCCTATGCCGTTTACATGAGACGCACGCGACGATTTGTCCCGTTCTTGTTCTGAAACGTGGCCCAGAGGGCGCCCCCTGCGAACGTGTTCGCCCCCAACTCCCCCGGGAACCGAACACCCTGAACCGGAGTCTTATCCTCATGCTCGAACTGCGCAATGTCTCCAAGCGATTTTCCGGCATCGCGGCGGTGGATAACGTCAGCTTCACGGCGCGCGCCGGCGAAGTGACCGGCTACCTGGGTCCCAACGGCTCCGGCAAATCCACCACCATGAAGATGATCACCGGGCTCATCGAGATGACCGCGGGCGAGATCCTGTTCGACGGCGCGCCCATCCGCCGCGACCTGATCGCCTACAAGCAGCGCATGGGCTACGTGCCCGAAGAGCCGCATCTTTATCCGCACCTGAGCGGCCTCGAATACCTCATCATGGTCGGCCAGTTGCGCAACCTGCCGGAGAAGGCCACCGCCGAGCGCATCGACGGCCTGCTGCGCCTCCTGTCGCTGCACGGCGACCGCCACGTGCCCATCTCCTCCTACTCGAAAGGCATGCGCCAGAAGGTGCTGCTGTCGGCCGCGTTGCTGCACAATCCCGACCTGATCCTGCTCGACGAGCCCTTCTCCGGCCTCGACGTGGCCACCGGCCTGGTGCTGCGCAGCCTGATCCAGGAGTTGGCCGCGCGCGGGAAAGTGGTGCTCTTCAGCTCGCATGAGCTCGAGACTGTGGAGCGCGTCTGCTCCCACGTGGTGATCCTGCACCGCGGCAAGGTGGTGGCCGACGACTCCATCCAGAGCCTGCGCACCCTGATGTCCCTGCCCACGCTCGAGGAGATCTTCTCGCAGCTCGCCGTGGAGCAGGATACCGCAGCGGTCTCGCGGCAGATTGCGGATCTGATCCTGGCCTGAGGCCGGGCGGAGGCGGCTTCCCATGAACCAGCAGCAATTCCGCGTGCTCTACCGCGAGTTCCTCTTCCGCATGGTGGATCTGGAGGTGCTGTCCTCCCAGGGCGATATCAAGGATCTGCTGGGCCAGTTCGGCGGCATTCTGGTGTTTTTCAGCTCGCTCGTCGCGCTGGGGGTGATGTTTTTCGATACCCGCCACATGAGGCCCGCAGCGGCAGTGGCGGCCATCTGGAATATCGAGCATTTCCTGATCTCCACCACCATGCTGGTGATGGGCCTGTTCGCCGTGCTGAGCTGGGATTCGACCTTCCCCGACCGCCGCGACGTGCTGGTGCTGGCGCCGCTGCCGGTCCGCCCGCGCACGGTCTTTCTGGCCAAGGCGGCGGCGCTCGGCGCGGCACTGGCGCTCACCGCCGCCGCGCTGAATGCGCTTCCCGGCATCACCTGGGGGCTGCTGATCTTCCCGCCGCCGCACGCAGGCCTGCTGGGGCCGTTCCGCGCGCTGGCCGCTTATTGGATTTCGGCGCTGGCCGGCGCGGCCTTCATCTTTTGTTCCGTGCTGGCCGTGCAAGGAATGGCTGGGCAGTTTCCGCGCCGGTGGTATTTGCGGGTGTCGGCGGTCCTGCAAATCGCAACTTTCTGCCTGATCCTGGGCACGTACTGTCTGGAGCCGTCGCTATCTACTCCGCAGGCCTTCGCCGCGCCGCAGAATCAGCATCTGCTGGCGTGGCTGCCGTCGTACTGGTTTCTGGGGCTGTTCCAGGCGCTCAATGGAAGCGCGACTCCCGGCGTGCCGGCCGCGGCGTGGCGCGCGGTCCTGGGCTTGATGGCGGCCGGATTGCTTGCCGGCACGGCCTATCTGCTGGCTTATTTCCGCACCTTGCGGAAGATCGTGGAAGAGCCGGACATCGTCGCTGGGGGGGCGCCCTCTGGGCCCGTCTGGTTGCCGCGCTTCGGCAAACCGCCCGATACGGCCCTGGTGCAGTTCAGTATCCGCACGCTGCTGCGCAGCCGCCAGCACCGCATCATTCTGGCGTTCTACCTGGGAATCGGATTCGCCCTCCTGATCCTGCTGGTCCACGTGGGAGGAGGTCCCGCCGGCCGTTCACTCCCCGTAGTGCCGGTCCCCCAGGTGACCGTGCCGCGGATGCTGGCCAGCGTGCTGATGCTGGCGTTCTGGGTGTTAGGGACGCGCGTGGCGTTCTCCGTGCCGCTGGAGATGCGGGCCAACTGGATCTTCCGCGTCATTCCGCTGGGCGGACCTCCGGCGTGTCTGAGGGCCGGCCGGCGCGCCCTGCTGACGCTCTCCGTGGCGCCGCTGTGGGTGCTTGCGGCGGCGGTATACCTGTGGCTCTGGCCCT
Source organism: Bryobacteraceae bacterium (assembly GCA_052144935.1). Taxonomy (GTDB): domain Bacteria; phylum Acidobacteriota; class Terriglobia; order Bryobacterales; family Bryobacteraceae; genus JOPF133. The sequence goes on along the minus strand of JBKQPR010000329.1, from coordinate 22,283 downwards.
GGCGGCCCGTGCTGGCCCATATGCTTGTCCTGGGCCTGCTGGGCGTGGTTCTCTCGGAGGCCTGCCTGCAGAACTTCCGGAAGATTCCGTTTGCGTGTTCGTTTCTGCCGGGCAAATCGCGGGTCCACATGGCGGCGTTAGGCGTCTGGCCTTTGATCGCGTGGTCGGCCATGGGCGTGGCATACGAATGGCACGCCTTGAACCATCCGGCCGACTACGCCAAGATCGTCGCGGTTCTGGTGGCCGCCGCCGCGGTCGCGCACTGGAACGCGGCGCGGCTGGCGAAATCGGATGAAGCCGCCGTGGTGTTCGAGGAGGCCATGCCTCCGATGATACAAACCCTCGGCTTGAGCTTCGAGGCCTCCACGCCGGTCGATCCGCCCGTCGCCGCCGGCCACGGCACGGGTCCCGGCTGAGGCGCCGCGCCCATGAACAAACAGCAATTCCGCGTGCTGTACCGCGAGTTCCTCTTCCGCATGGTCGACCTGGAAGTGCTGTCGGCGCATGCCCAGGGCGACATGAACACGCTCTTCGGCCAGTTCGCCTCGCTGCTGGTGATGGTCAGCATCATGCTGTGCGTGCTCGCGCTGGTCTCCGGCCAGATGGGCGCGAACTTTGCGTATCCCATGGAGTTTCTCCTCATCACCACCACCATGCTGGTGGTCGGGCTGTTCGCCGTGCTCAGTTGGGATTCCACCTTCCCCAACCGCCGCGACGTGCTGGTGCTGGGGCCCTTGCCGGTACGCGGGCGAACGATTTTTCTGGCTAAAATCGCAGCGGTCGCGACCGCGCTGAGCCTGACGGTGCTCATGCTGCACTCGCTCGCGGGGCTGTTCTGTCCCCTGGCCCTCAATCGGACGGCGCCCGCGCGGGATCTGCTCGACTTCCACTTCGATCCGGCCATTGCGCCCGTGAAGGCGGCCGATCTCCAATCGGTGCTCGATCGCGACCTGGCGCAGGCCCTTCACACCGGCCTGCTCGCGCCCGGAACCGGTGCCGGGGTGTCCATCGGCGTTTACCAGCAGGGCGTCCGCCGGGTCTTCTCTTATGGCGCCGCGCAAACGGATTCGCTCTTCGAGATCGGCTCGATCACCAAGACCTTCACCGGCCTGATCCTGGCGCAGATGATCGAGCAGGGAAAGGCACGGCTGGACGATCCGGTGCGCGAGCTGCTGCCGCCGGGCATCGTGTCGAAGCCGGCCGGCCGCGAAATCTCGCTGCTCGATCTGGCTACGCACCACTCCGGCCTGCCGCGCATGCCCAGCAACTTTCACCCGGCCGATCCGAAGAATCCCTATGCCGATTACCATGCGGATGATCTTTACGACTTCCTGCGGATTTACCCCTGGGGCGTCCGCAATCCGCTGCCGACTCGCTTTGCATACAGCAATCTGGGGTTCGGCCTGCTCGGGCAGGCGTTGGCCGTTCGCGCCGGCATGGAGTATCCCGCGCTGCTCGAGCAGCAAGTCACCGGACCGCTCGGCCTGCACGATACGGTGATTGCGCTTTCGCCCGACCAGCAGCGCCGCTTTATTCAGGGATATGACGGCGCGCGCCATCCGGTTCATCATTGGGACCTGGATGGTCTGGCCGGCGCCGGGGCTATCCGCTCGACGGCCGGCGATATGCTCTCGTACCTGGAAGCCCACCTGCATCCCGAGCGATGGCGCGGCGCCGGAACGCTGGGCGAGGCCCTGGCGCTTTCTCATGTGCTGAGGGCCGACGCCGGCAGCGGCACGCGCATCGGCCTCTCCTGGATGTACGATGTGGCGGACGAGACTTACGAACATGGCGGCGCCACCGCCGGATTCACCACCCACGCCTACTTCCATCCCAGGGACGATTCCGCCGTGATCGTCCTTACCAATAACACCGCCGGTTACGCCGACCTGTTGGGCATCCACATCCGCCAGCGCCTGGCGGGCCAGCGCGCTCAGGGGCTGACTTTCGTAGCGGTTCCGGCCACCGGCGGCCTGCTGAGCTTCCTCCGTATGTTCGCCACGTACTGGTTCGTGATGCTGGCCTCCGGCGGGTTCATTTTCTGTTGCGTGCTGGGCCTGCAGGGGCTGACCGCGCAACTGCTGCCCAGGCAGCTCTTTTTGCGCCTCTCGCCATTTCTCCAAATGGGCGCGCTGTGCCTGTTCGTGTGCGTCTACATTCTGCAACTGCTGGAGGCCGGCTCCTTCGAACTGCTGGCCGGGCTGGCCGGCGGCCCGCTGGGGTGGTCGCCCGGGTTCTGGTTCCTGGGGCTGTTCCAGCAATTGAACGGATCGCCATTCTTGCCGGTGTTGGCCCGCCGCGCGTGGATCGGCATGGCGGCCGCAGGGGCCGTCACCGCAGTGGCCTACCTGCTCTCCTATCTCCGCACGCTGCGGCAGATCGTGGAGGAACCGGATATCCTGCAGGGATCGCGCCGCGCGGGCTGGTGGCCGGCTTTCGGCGATTCGCTCTCGCGCGTGGTCATGCAATTCAGCGCCCGCTCCCTGTTGCGCAGCCGCCAGCACCGTATCATTCTGGCGTTCTATTTAGGGATCGGGTTCGCCGCGACGATCTTTCTCCTGAGAGTCCAGCGGGAGGCTGCGGACGCCCCTCTTAACGACCCGGTCAACCCGCGCCTCCTGGCCGCCAGCATCTTAATCCTGGGCGCGTTGGTGGCGGGAACGCGCGTAGTGTTTGCCCTGCCCCTCGATCTCGCGGCCAATTGGATTTTCCAGGTGGCGCCGATTCAGGGCGGCCTGCGGCTTCTGGCGGCGCGGCGGCGTTCGTTGTCGCTGCTCTCCGTGGCGCCGGTCACGCTGGCTGCCGCGGCGCTGTTCCCCTCCATCTGGCCATGGCCGGCGGCTGTAGGCCACGTGGCGGTTCTCGGTCTGCTGGGATTGCTGCTCGGGGAAATCAGCCTGATGGGGTTTCAGAAGATTCCCTTCGCCTGTTCCTACCTGCCGGGAAAATCGAATTTTCATCTCACCTTCTGGTTCTGCATCGGGCTGATGATCAAGCTGGTCGATACGGGAGCGGAGGCCGAACGGTACGCGCTGGAAAATCCCGCCGGTTGCGCGGCCCTGCTGGTGGGCTTGGCGGCGGCCGTGGTCTTCCTCAGATGGCGGAACGCGCAGCGCGTAGAATCGGACACCGAGCTGCTGTTCGAGGAAGAGCCATCCTCGGCCATCCTGGTTTTGGGATTGACCCGCGACGGCGGCCGTCCCCCGGAGCCGCAGCTTGCCACGCCGTTGGCCGCGAATGAGCACCCCGCCTGACCACACTGCAATTCCGCGTGCTGTACCGCGAGTTCCTCTTCCGCATGGTGGATCTGGAGCTGCTCTCGGCTCAGGGCGGCGTGCGAAACGATGAAACCAGCCGTGCCATTGCCCAGTGGAAGCTCGACCATTACGCGACCGAGTACGGGCAAGCGAAACTCAGTATGGCGCGAGCCGCACGCGAGGCCAGCGTGAGCATCCGGAAAATGCAATCCTACGTGCGCGGCCGCAAAATCGCTGCCCAGTACGACCGCGAGGAACTCGAGCACGGCCTCAAAACCGTCTACGCGCGATTGGGGTAATCACGTGCTTGGGCGGCTTGGCGCGGCGCCGCGGGGCCGATCGGCACCGCTGACGACTAACGACCGGCAGGCTTGGCGGAGGGGAGCATCCGCGCCCGCGTCAAGCGGAGCGTTCGGGATGCCCGCTACGGTTGTGCGCAGACGAAGTTCGCTGCATCGTCAGTGCTTCCAGCGCCTTTATATTTGGCCACTTGGGGATAAGGGCACCAGGGACGCGTGCGGTCCACCTGACTGCCGGTTTTGTGAGAGGCAACCACACGCTCCGGCGCCTTGCCTTGCTCCACCCACTGCTCCAGGGGGGTGACCATGTCGAAGGTGCTTGGCCCCTCGCCGCCGCTGCAATGGCCCATTCCCGGGGCCATGAAGAGGCGAACGGATTCCTCGGTCTTCTCCAGACCACCCAGCTTCGATACGACGCTGTTGAAGTAGTTGACGCTATTCAGCGGAGCGATCAGGTTGTCGCTCCAGCCGTGGTAGAGGATCAGCTTGCCGCCATGGGAGACGAATTTCTTGAGATCGGGATCGACCGCTTTGAGGACGTTACCATGGTCGAGCTTCCCGGCAAGCGCGACGTCCCGGCCGGCGTCGAAGGTGCGGAAATCCCAATCGGGATTCTTGTGGATCACGTACCTAAAATAATCGTTGGCGATAGGAAAGGGTTGGGGGCCTGCAAAGGCCATCCAACCGAGTTCGCTGCCCGGCTCCAGACCAGGATAGATCTCCTTATGGGTGCGTGGATTGGCGAAGGGACCATAGAGTTTCTTCGCCGCTTCCACTTGCGCCGCTGTGAGACAGCTTTCCGTTTCCGGTCCCTTGCACAACAGGACCGCGGGATCGAAATGGCATTTGGTGGGATCGTCGATGAGACCGTCTTTGATGCCGTCCAGAGCATCGCACGCCTCGACCGCCGCTTTGTGCAGGAGCTGGAGTTTGGGCGGCGGAATACGGCTGGCGGGATCTTTGAGCAGGGCCACGCTGCTCATCATGTCGGAGGAGAGCAGAGCGACCCAGTTATTGGCTGGAGCTCCAGCAATGACCCCGTTATAATCCTCGGGATATTTCTGCGCCTCCTTGAGGCCTTGTTTGCCGCCGGAGGAACAACCGTTCCAGTAGGAGAGCTTGGGACCGCTCCCGTAGAAGGCGGCGACGAGGGCCTTGGCTTTGACCGTCATCTCATGCTCGGAGCGGTAAGCGAAGTCGATCAGCTTTTCGGGATGGCCGAGGGCAAATTCAGCGCTGCCACCGGTGTGGCCCGTGTCAGTGGAGGCGGACGCGTAACCGCGAGTAATGGCACTCGCTAAAGCGCTGTAGCCAATGGCGCCACTCCAGCCGCCGTTGCCCACCGCCTGAAACTTCCCATTCCAGCCGGATGCGGGCATCCAGACTTCAATCTTGATGTCGGAATCATTGCTGGGAGCGAGGGTTACAGCGACGCGGCAGAAAGCGGGCAGGTTGTGGATGGGTTGCGTGGGTCCGGCTCCCGGCGGAGGGGTGAAATCGCCCGCCGCAACGGATTGGGCGGAGGTGATCCTGGCTTCAGGCAGCGACAACGAACCGAGGCTCGCGCAGGAAACAGCCGCAACGGCGGACGGAACAAAAGTCGCTACCGCGAGCAGAGCCTTCAAATAGCGATGCACGGCGTGGGTGTAGTTCATGAAGACGTCGTCCCCCAATTAGGACAGTGAACCCAGTCGGTCATTGCGATTTTACCACTCCGACCCTGACTTTCCCGCAGCACGCCTACCCACGGCATCGGACGCGTTCCCAGCGCCGAGTTCGACTGCCGGCGACAGCAGCGCCAGGCTGCGCCGGCTTTCTCCGGATCGCTGCCGCCGCCACTGCCGCCACTGCCGCCGGCCGCCAGGCCGGACCAGACTGGCCGTTTCCGCCCGACGTCCTCCCGCTGCGCGGTGGGCGGCGGCCATGCGAATCGCGGGCCGAGAGGGTCCATCCGCGCGGCGGCGGCGTCCGGAGCGCTGGTGCGGCAGCAAACTGGTGGACGGCTCCTCAGTCTCCTGCGGCTGCTGGCGGGCCGATCCCGACGGGGTCAGGCGGCGCGCATGACGGATGCCGGCGCGGGGGCGCACAGCGATTCGCTACCCGGCGCCATTGCCCGCCGCCAGGCCGAACCAGTCGTGCCGTTTCAGCCCGAGGTCCCGCCGTGGCGCGGTGGGCGGCGGCCAGGCGACCGTGGATGACTTCACAGCGCATTTGTGGCACTGTGGGCGCAAAGGAGTCAGCAGTGTTGAATTGGCTGTTTCCAACTTGGGGGCTTCATTTCTTCCCACCGGCTGCCGATGGCCATACCCCGACCACGTGGTCACTTCAGGTTGGGCGGTTCGCCGATCGCCGATTGCCGGGTCACTTTCCCCTGGCGCGCCTCAGCGAGCGACACGTGATTGGCCGACAGAAGCTCGCCCGTCGTCCGCTCCAGCGCGACGCGCGCGGTGATGTAGGCAACCCGCGCGGCTACTTCAGAGGACTGGGCCGCCACCAGGTCGCGCTGCTGCTGGTTCACGTTGTAAGCAATCGACGCGCCCAGTTCGAAACGCCTCCGCTCGCCCTGATACAACTCTTCCTGGAGGATGCGGTTTCGCACCGTGGCCTCGTAGCGGGCGCGCGCCTGACGTAAGGCGATCACGTAATTGCCGATATCCACCTGGACCTGATTGAGGTCCCTGCGGTCGCTCAATTGCGCCTGGCGGAGGGTTAGCTCGTCGATAGCATGGTCGGCGAGCGCTTGCCGGTTCCTCAAGGGTGTGAAATAAGCGGCTCCCAGGCTTTCGGATGGGTAGTCGCGCCGAAACACCTGGCCGAGGGCCGTGCCGATCCCGCCCACCAGGGAGGACGGGGGCGTCCCGGCTGGGCCGGCGCCAACCACCGGCCTTCCCGTTCCGGCCAAGCCGGTCTGGCTTGTACTGGCAAACACGACTCCTGTGGGCAACACGGCGCTCTTAGTTCCGAGGTTGCCGATTTTGCTGGTGGCCTCGCTTTCTCTTTCGGATGCCAGGTCTGTACGGTTAGCAATCGCCTGCCTGACCAGCTCCTCGAGCGGAGGGATGTCGTCGCGATCGGGGATCCGGATCGGATCGACGGGCAGAATGCGGACGCTGCGGAGGACCGGGTCCGCCGTGCCGGTGCGGCTCAGCAAGCTCTTCAATTGGATCTCCTGCTGTTGGATAGTCGTCTCGGAGTCCACTCTGGCCTGCTCCGTGCTGACCGCCTGGCTCTCCGCGGCAACGATCTCGGAACCTGCGGAGGTTCCGATGCGCACCCGTTCCTTCACGTCGCCAAGAAATGCAGCTGCGGTGGCCGCCGCGCTGGCCTTGGCGCTCAGATCCTCGTAGGCGGCGGCCAGCGAATAGTAAACATTCAATACCTGGGAGATCACGCCGGTCACAGTCGTCTGGAAGCCAAGGTCCGCGGTGTCGCGGTTCATTCTGGCCACCGTGATCGTGCGCCCGTTGACCGCGAGGCCGAAGCCTTGCAGCAAATTATGTTGCACCGAGAGCGAAAGGGACGGAGCGGAGGACGGGTTGAGCTGATCGGTTGGGGAGTTCTCATTTAGATAGTGATCGCTGTAGCTGAGCGTGAAGCTGCCGCCCGTGAGCAGCCCTTGCTGAAGGCTGGCCGTGTACGCCCGTGTGGCCGAAACCAATACGGGCGTGATGCTCTGCTGCGAATCCGGCTCGACGGTAGTGGTGTGGCTGAAAGTGCTGGACTCCTGCACGATGGGGTCGAGAGTCTGCGTGACCGTCCCAACTTGCGAGATGCTGGCGTTGGTCGACAGGGTACGGCCGGAAGTCGACCCCGGGATGCTCACCCCGGCGGCCTGCTGGCTGCCCAACACGCCCTGGCCGGACGCCACCGTTCCGGCCTGCGAGGCGTTGCTCGGCACGCCCGGCAACAGGCCGCCGGCCTCGGCGCGGGTAAGGTTCCAATCCAGAATCGGGAAATTGTAGCGGACGATCTCTATATCGATGTTGTTCTCGAGGGCCAGCGCGACCGCGTCCTGGGCGCTCAGATACAGCGTTCCGGCGCGGACCAGGCCCGCCAGGCGAGGACTGTTGCCGAGCCGCGCGGGCGGAACCTCGGGAGCGAGATAGGGTCGAAGCAGAGAAGGCGCGGACGCAGGCGCCGGGGCTATGGAAGCCTGTTGTGCCCACCCGGCCGACGCCGGGCAGACCAGGGAGAGCAAAACCGCCATGGATTCGCGCAGCGCTTTCATCGACGTTCCTCCTTGGGCAATTCCGCGGGCAATACGGATGGTTGGGAAATCAGCCCCTGCAGAGCTTCCGAGACCGAAATATGGTTTACCGCGAGGGTGGCGCCCAGCGCCTGGTCGAGGGCGATGCGGGCATGCGTGTAGTTCGCCATGCTCTGCACCTCCGCGCTTTCGGCGGAAGCCAGATCGCGCTGGTCCGTCACCACCTGGAACACCACGGCGGCGCCCAACTGGTACCTGCGCCGGTCGCCGGCCAGGGTCTGCTCCTGAAGGACCCGGGCTTTCACGGAGGCATCGTAACGGGCTCGCGCCTGCTGGAGTCCCACCAAAGCGTTTTGCACGTCTACGCGAATCTGGTTTAGATTCTTTCGCAGGTTCAATTCGTTCTGACGGATTTCGAGGAGACTGGTGGCGTAGTCCGCCTGCGCGGCCCGGTTGCGCAGGGGTATGTTGAGGCTGATACCGGCCGAGTAGTTCGGATAGTCCCGGCCCGCGATCTGCGAGAGAAGATTGCCATATCCACCGACAAGCTGGCCAATGCCGGTCTGCAGCAGCCCGAGCGCGGTGACATTTCCCGATAAACCGTTATTGGTGAGCTCGCCAAAGGCCTGCAAAGTGGGTTTCAGCGAACTCTTGATCCCGACCAGGTTTATCCGGTTGCTATCCAGGTTCACGCGGGCCTGCTGAATCTCGAGACGATTCTCCATCGCCTCGCCGATCCAGTCGTCGATGGGGCGGACTTCCTCCTTATCGGGGATTACGAAATTGTCGAGGGGAACGATGTGTAAGCTGGTCAAACCGGCTTCCGCAATGCCATTGCGGCTCAGATAGTTTTTCAGGATCGTCTCCTGTTGCAGAAGGTTGGTCTGGGCGGTGACCAAGTCCTGCTGACTGGTGTACAACTGGGACTCCGCGCGAGTGATTTCGATGGGCGCGAGGGATCCAAGCTCTACTTGCTTTCGGTTGTCGTCGAGAAGCTGCTGCGCCGTGGCGACTTCCCGCGTGCGCGAATTCACGTCGGCACGGAAGCTGACCAGGTCCCAGTAGAGGTTGAGCGCGGCGGAGACCGTTTCAATCAACTGCTGCTGGAACTGAAGCATGCTCACCTTCACGTTATTCTTTTGTACCCGGATGTTACGCCCGATAACTGCCCGCCCGAAGTTCTGTAATAGACTCTGGGTGACCTGCAAGTCCAGAAACCCTTGAGTGTATGGATTGAGGTTGAACGACTGGCTGTTCAGGCCAATCCGCGTGCTGGCATAAGTTAATTGGGCGGTTAGTCCGAAATCAAAATTCTGTACAAGCTCGCCTTCATATGTCCTGGTGCTGGAAACCAGCGCCGTGGTTCCCGTAAGGAAGGTATTGCTCTGCACCGCGGTGGTGTGTGCGAAGCTTGCGTAAACGAGGATGGTCGGATCGAGGGAAGGGATTCCGGGACCCAATTGCGTGACGATGCCCCCGCCCGACGTGACGCCACTACCCGCGCTGATGCCTGTGCCGGAGGCGTTGACCGCGACTCCTTGCAAGCTCACGCTCTGTGGGCCGGCGGCCACGCCCTGACCGACACTGCGCAGCGCGCCCCCGCCCCGGGCACGGAGCAGCACTTGCCGGGCCAGCAGCGGACCATACCGCTGAATCTCCACATCGATGTTGTTCTCGATCGCTAAAGCCACCACATCGCGGGCCGACAGGTAAAGATTGCCCGCCCGTTTCAACGAAACGAAGCGGCCGGAATTCTCCAGGCGCACGGCGGGCACGGTTCCGATACGGTAGGGGTTTACCAGGAAGCCCAGTCCCCCGGTGGGCTGCTGGACGTCGAGGGCCTCCTGGGCCGGCGCGCATGCGCACAACGCCAGAATGGTCCCTGATACTTTAAGAATCACAGAAAATAGTTTCACGAAAGAATCACCTTCCTCAGATGTGGGCGACACCGGCGAACCGGCCCACAGCCGGCTGCGCGAATGGTGCTCCCTAAGAAGAGTGTAGTAGCATGTGCGGGGTTTGGGGGATGGAAAGCCGAATGTAACGAACTTGACCAGCTACCGTGACGCGCGGATGGCCAAAAGCTTCGTGTGCGAGGGGTCCGCCTCATGGCCTTCGCCGGCAAGTGCGACGCGCCCTCCCGCGTTTTCCCAGCGGCACCGAAGGCGGCGGGGATGCGCCCGGGGCGGCGCCATGCCGATCGCCCGCCCGGCGGGGAATTTGCACGAACGCCGGCGACCTCCCGCGCGTTGTGAAAACATGTCTCGAGGTCCCAGAGTTGCAATGACCGGGGTACTGCTTATAGGCGGATAATAAATTGGTGAATTTCGCGGAATATTCCGCTGGAGGTACACTGGATGAAACGTCGCGAATTCGTTGCCGCGGCATCGTTGGGCGCGGGCGTGCCAGCGGCCGTGGCCCGGAGCGCCAGGGAGGCGGGCATGCAGTCTAGACCCTCCGCACCGCCGAGGATTCTGGTAGTCAGCGCACACCCGGCAGATTTCTGCTCCCGTGCAGGCGGAACCCTGATCAAGCACATTCGCGCCGGTTCCAAGGCGAAGGTGATCTGGCTCACCCAGGGCGAGTCGGACGAGAGCGCGTTTCTCATCCAGCAACGCCCGGGCATTTCTGTCGAAGAAGTCCGCCGCATTCGCGAGAAAGAGGCTTTCGCGTGCGCCGCAGTAATCGGCATCGAGGGGAAGATGTTCGGCTTCGGCGACGGCCCATTGCGCATGACGCAGGAGCGCATGGAGATGCTCGCGCGTGAGATGGCGGATTTCAAACCCGACGTGATCCTGACTCACTGGAAGGACGAACTGACGTATCCGACACACTGGCGGACGTCTCGCAGCGTGGTGGAAGCCGCTCAGATGGCGGGGGTCTCCTGGGACATCCACTTCTTCGAGCCGAACATCGGAACCGCATCACGGGTGGGGTTCGTGCCGGATCACTACGTAGACATTACCGACGTATTCGAACAGAAGGTGCAGGCGCTGAAGACTCTGGCCGCCCAGCCGCGGCTGGTCCCCGACTACACGGCTTGCAATCGGTGGCGCGGCATTGAGTGCGGCCGGCAGTACGCCGAGGCCTTCGTGCGCTGGGCCCCCAAGCCGCCGGTATACGATCTACTGGGTTGAGGTACTCCGACCACCTCGGCGGCGCCACCGGGCGGCTGGTGAAGGACTATCGCGGTATCGCGGCAAAACTCCCGGAAATCAGACCATCATCCCGGTGGATACCGATCGGCTGGTCTCGGCCGGCAGCGCCGGCTTCCCCGATGGCTGCCCGGGCCACTGCCGGCCGCCAGGCCGAACCAGGCTCGCCGGTTCAGCCCGGCGTCCTGTCCGCGGCGCAGTGGGCGGCGGCCAGGCGACCGCGCGGGCCGAGAGCGGCCATCCCGAGCGGCAGCGCCGGTCCGTCGCTGGGCGCTTTGCCCCCGCGCCCCGCCTTCACCTCGAAATACGTGCTGCGCCCGATCCCGATCCGGGCAGCTTGTTCACGGTGCGAGATCATCGCCGAATCCGAGGCCGCCCCCAGCCGCGCGCCCAGATCACGGGCTCGCCTTTCGGGCTCCGGCGTGCCTCGTCGAAGCCATGCGCGCCGCTACGCGCATCGCACGCTTCAGGCTGCGTGGGTCGGCCAGGTTTTTGCCGGCAATATCGAATGCCGTCCCGTGATCCACCGATGTCCGAATCACGGGAATGCCCAGAGAAATATTAACCGTCCCTTCGAAGTCGATCAGCTTCATGGGTATGTGGCCCTGATCGTGGTACATGGCGACCACCAAATCGTAGGCGCCTCGGGATGCCTGGAGGAATATCGTGTCACCCGCATGTGGACCGCTGCACAAAACGCCCCGGCGGCACGCCTCCTCTATGGCCGGCGCGATGAAGCGCTCATCTTCGTTGCCGAACAGCCCGTGTTCGCCGGCATGGGGGTTCAAGCCGCACACCGCAATGCGCGGCCGCTCGAATCCGAGCAGCTTCATGGCTTCATTCCCCAACTCGATGGTACGGAGGATGCGAGGTGTGCTCAGGTCGCACGCGTTCCGCAGCGGCACGTGCGTAGTCACGTGGACGGTCGAGAGCCGTTCGCTCGATAGCAACATGCGAGACTCGGTGGCGCCACACAGTTCCGCAATGTACTCGGTATGGCCCGAAAACCGGCGGCCGGAGAGCGTTACGGCTTCCTTGTTGAGAGGTGGCGTTACCATGGCGTCGGCCTCTCCGCGCAGGCACATTTCCGTGGCAATGCGGACGTACTCCACGGCGGCCACGCCGCAGCGGGCGTCCAACCGGCCGAAGGTGAACTCTTCGATGCCGGTGAGCGCTCGGACATCGCGCACCTCCGCCGATTGCAGCTTCACTCCAGCGACCTGCTCCGCCCTTTCCAGGATGCGGGCATCGCCCACCACAATCCAGCGGGCCAGCGGCGCGAGTTGCGGGTCGGCCAAAGCCTTGACAACGATTTCGGGGCCGATTCCAGCCGGATCGCCCATGGTTAGCGCAATAGCCGGTACGTTCTCTATAGATTCGGACATGTGAAATAATCCGCTACTTGAATTAGAGCATCGGGATCGCCGAACCCGCCGGATTTGGTGACGACGGAAATTCCGTCGAACGCACCGCCGCGAATCACCCCACAAGGAATGCCGGGGACGATCTCTTCGAAAAGATCCACATGCTGCACTCGGGCGGCCCGGCAAAACAGCGAAGCCGTATGGCCGCCAGAAAGCACCACCGCGGAGGCGGGAGCGCCGGTGACCAGTTCCTCCAAGCATTCCACGGAGATCCGGCCGCGCGGAATGCGCAACACCACGTGTCGACCGCGGCCGAGCGCGGCATGGATCCACTCCGCCTTCGTCTGTTGCGAGTGAAGCAAAAGCGCTCGCCGTCGATTCACGAGAGCCGCCTGCTGCGCGACGGTCACGCGGTGATCCGATCCGATCGCAAAAAGTACGGGACCTTCCGGCGCCGAACGAGGACCAGGCTGCGGCCCGGCGGGCAACGCGCGCGCGAGCGCAGATGCGAGTCCTGCCGAGCCCGCCCACAATATGCGCAGATCGAACGACGGAACTGCCGCGGCAATCCGGTCCAAGTCGTTATCGCAAACGGAATCGAGCACCACAATCCGGGCGCCGGATGAGATTGCCTCCAGGATGGCATCCGGCCGGATGTGGGCGCATCGATCCACTACCTGCGCACGAAGGTAAGCGGCGACATCGATCGGCTCGAAATCCGCAGCTCCGACGACGCGCAGGTATCCCGCGTTCACGATGCGGTTCATCCGGGGAAACGCTGGGCAGACCACGGCGGCATCGCACCCGAAGGCATCGATCGTCGCAGCGATTTCCACGCCGGCATGCCCGCGCAACGTGGAATCGATCTTCTTGAAGAGAATCCTCGACGAACGAGTCAGGCTCGCGGCGGCTGCCGAGATCACACCCGGGATGGCCGCGGGTTCGATGTCGCGGCTGTCGGTGCTGATCGCGATCACGCTCGCGTTGGTCAGTTCAGCGCCCGGGGCAATTGGCACCGAAGTCCGGTACCCCCGCATCGCGAAATGAACGGCGGCATCGCAGGCGCCGGTCAGGTCGTCCGCCACCAGAAAACAGTCGAGCGCCGCTACGGAGCCCGGAGCATTCATTTCAAACTCGTGGGACACTTCACATCGCCGTTCTCAAATGGTCTACCCCGCGGTGGAAAGGGCCAATCCTCTGGGACAGGTTGAAGCCCGGCTCACATGGCCGTCTTTGCCAGCGCCGGGGTTGCCAGCGCCTTCTTTGCCTGAAGCGCCTCGCTTGCAAGCTTGGGGAGGCCCGAACGAGAGGCGTTCGCGCTGAGGACATCCATAGCCCGATCAGCCTCCTCGCGCCGTCCCGTGTTTGCCATGACGAAGCACCGCGCAATCTCAAACTGGAGCACACTTTCCGCCGGAAGTTTCTTTATGTCCGGCGATGGAACCTGCGCCAGCACTTCGGAGGCCTCCGCAATACGGCCTTGAGCGATCAAGGCGCGCGTCAGAACGGCCGCTGCCGCGAACCGATCACCCTCCCATCCGGCCGCGGTAAACCCGCTGAGCGCCAAGCGCGCGTGCTGCGCGGCGTCGGCGAAACGGCCCTCCGAAAAACCGAGGCGGGCCAAGGCCATCTCGATTTCCGGTGTTTGGAACCACCCCGGGACTTTGTGGGTGAGCGAGCGGGTTTCGTCGAAACTTTTGCGAGCTCCCACAAAATCGCCTTGTTCCAATTGAGTTTTTCCGACTTCCAACAGCGTCTCGAGGAGTTCGTAGGGACCATTTACCTCCCGCAGAATGCCGACCGCTTCGTTGTACTCGCCGAGCGCTTCCGATGCCTTACCCTCCCAACCCAGGATATGCGCCAGGGCCGCGTGGCTCAGGCCGACACCTTGACGGTCACCGACCTGTTGGGAAACCTGGAGGGCCTGCCCGATCAAGGTTCGGGCCTCCGCGAGGCGGCCCTCGTCCGCCAACACGTCGGCGAGATCCAGACTTACGGGATAGCTTTTCTGTGGACCCATCTCCGAGCCCACGGCCAGCGCTTTCCGATAATCGCCCTCTGCCGCGGGCAGGTCGCCCCGCAGCTTCGCGGCGTAAGCAAGGCCGGTGAGGGCGTTCAGCTTCTCGTTGTCATTTCCGATCTGATTGGCGATTTCGAGCGCCTCGCCGTATAGCCTTCGCGCAGCCCCCAGGTTTACAAGAGCAATCATCTGGTTGGCTTCGATGCGGTAGGCGGCGGCCACACAAGCGCGATCACCCAGTTCCGCGCAAATCTGGCGAGCTTCCGCGCGTACCTGGGGAAAGCCGGCCAGGGCCAGCGTCTGCATGGCTCCCGATTCGAGGAGGCGTGCCTTGGCATATTGCAACCGGGCTCCATGCGCCTGGGCTTTTTTGGCGGCGGAACCGGCCGCCTGCCGGGTGCGCGCGAAGTCGCTCAGTGCACCGGCGGCCTGTGCCTCGGCGAGGTCAATTCGCGGATCGTCGCCAGGCGGCGATGGCAGACGGCGGAGCACTTTCACGGTACCCAAGGCGTCCTGCGCCTTGCCGCCGCGGGTTTCGGCTGACGCGAGGAGAAGGCCGTATTCCAAATCGTCGGGTAAGAGTGTGAACAGCGCCTGGTACACCTGAATGGCCCGAGGCCAGTCATGCGCCATGGTCCGGTAGCGCCCCTCAATTTCGAGCTGCTCCACACGACCGAGCCAGCCCGAGGCATCGAACGCCAGTTTGGCTTCCTGCGCAGCCCGAATATCCAGACCGAGCCCGGACCAGGCTGCCGCTAACCCGGAATGAATCAGAGGATTCGACGGCTCTGCCGCGGCGGCCGTTTCGAGGTATGCGCGCGCACTCAATGCGTCTCCTTGCCTGAGACGCTCCATGCCTCGCGCGTAGGGTTCCATGGCGTCGGCTTCGAAAGACGAATATCCGTTGCCGGGAAGGCGCACGCCAAGCTGCGCCTGGACCCGCCGCACGCACTCCCGGGTTAGTTCCGGCAAATTGTCTTCGGCGCCTTCCTCGCTTATGGCGGCCAATTGCCGCCCGGAGCGCGCATCGAATAACATCACGTCGAGATGGACACGATTTTCCCGCAGGAGGTACGATCCGGCCACCACGTAATCGCTTCCCAGATTCACGCGGATGCGTTGCAGCAATTGGGCGGAATACGCGGATTGCGGAGTTAGGGATAGCTCGGTGCGCATACGGGCCACATTCTCGAGCGGCGTGGTCCGCAAGCGTTGATCCGCACCGAGGCCGATGTTCATCAATTCGGACACGGCCGCCGAGATCCACGAACTTTCGTTTTGCGAGGAAAGATTCCGGAAACCCAGCACGGCGATGGATGCCCGTACCTGTAGTACGGGAGCCTGCTTGCGTAAGATAGCCCAGCCGGCAACCGAAACCGGGATCAGGAGCAGTGCGGCGGCCAGCCAGATTGGGGGACTACGGTGGCTGCGGGGAGATTGAGCCGGTGGTGGTTCCACCTCAACCTCAGGCGCGCGACGGAACCGGAACTCCGGAACGTAAGCACCCTTGGGGACATCGATGATCACGGGATCGTCGATACCCTCCTGCTGATAGTACTCGGCGAGCTTCAGGCGCAGCCGTCGAGCTTCCAGCCGCACCACCGGGTCGGCGCCGGGATCGTAGGATGCCGGACGCTCGAACACCGTGATGCCGAGCGAGTATTCTCTCAGTTCCCCGCTACGCCCGGCGAGAGCGAGACTGGTGAGGTGCCGCAACAGGCGAAGGCAGCGTTCGGCTTTGCGGAAACTGTTGGACAGGGCGATTCGCTCCACTTCGTGGGCCACGGCGGTGGGATCGGGGGAGGTTGGGGTGGACACAACGGGTCTATTCTGCACGTTAACCTCTAGCAGTCTCTCAATTATCCACCATCGCGAGCATTTCTGCTTTGAATCCAGAAACCACGCAGTTCTAGTACGTTAACAGAGGTAGCCTACGGTTGCCTTCTTGATCGATGGATTGCATCCGGTCAACAATCCCTGGAGGGGAATCGGGTATGCGTTTTCAACGGTTGATTATTGGCGGTCTGTGGCTTTCCACGTTCTGTTTCGGGGCTCCTTTGCGCTCGCGCCAGGGGCCGGCTCTCCCTCCGATGTTCGAAGAGAACCGGGGACATTTCAGATGAATATGGCAGACATTCGGAATGCACTTTGACGCATTGGGGAGAGTGAGTTAGTGCTGTGGAGGTTTCCGTTATGACTCATCTTGCTTCTTTCTATATTCCTCAGAGGACATGGGTCCTGGGAGTACTGATCTGCGCGGCTTCTTGCGCATACGCCAGTTCTCTTACTGGAAAGTTCGCGGCTCTGCCGCTTCGATTCGAAGAGAACCGCGGACAGGCCGACCCGAGCGTTCGCTTCGTGGCTCGATCCGCCGGGTATAGCGCGCTGCTCTCGGATTCGGGCATCACTCTCCAAAGTGACGGCGCGGTCCGGATCGCCTTCAAGGGCGGGAAGGCCCAGTCGATCACTGCCGCCGAACTATTGGTCACCCGTAGCAACTATTTCATCGGGAACGATCCTGAACGCTGGCAAACGAACGTGCCCAACTTCGGCCGCGTTCGTTATTCCGCGCTGTATCCCGGCATCGACGCGGCGATCTATGGAGACGGCCGCAACCTCGAATACGATTTCATCGTGGCGGCCGGAGCGGACCCCACGCGGATTCGGTTGATGATAGAAGGCCGGGACAAGGTGGCGCTCGATGCCGAGGGTAACCTGCAACTCCCCGGCGGTCTGATCATGCGCCGGCCCTTGGTTTATCAGCAAACCGCGCAGGGCCGCCGCACGGTGGCCGCCCGCTATCAACTGAACCGCAACGAGGTGCGGTTCCAGATCGGCGAATACGATCCTGAGCTGGCGCTGGTCATCGACCCCGTCCTCTCGCTCTCTTACTCCACGCTCTTGGGCGGTAACGGAGACGAGACCGCCTGGGGAGTCGCGGTCGACTCGAACGGCAATGCGTACATCGCAGGCGTCACCAGTTCCACCAACTTTCCCACTGTCAACGCCTATCAAGGCTCGTTCCACGGGGGAACGTCCTTTGCACCGACCGATTTCTTCGTAGCGAAATTCAACCCCGCGGGGACGGCCCTGTTGTACTCGACCTACCTGGGCGGATCGGGCAATGAAACCGTGAGCGCCGGAGTGACTGGTACCGGAAGTGCCTCGATGCTGGCCATCGATCTCGCTGGCAATGCATACATCACCGGCCTGACCGCCTCCATCACCGACTATCCCGTCACCGCGGCCAATGCCTATCAGCCCACTCTGCCCCAGGGCCAAAACGGGTCATCGGTGCTCTCCAAACTGAGCCCCTCCGGAGGTTTGCTGTATTCGACCTATTTCGGCGGGATCTTCGCGCAGTCCAACGCCGTGGCCGTCGACAACAATGGAAATGCGTACCTGGCCGGCTCGGTCTCGGCTAGCGGCTTCGGCTTCCCCGGCACGCCGAATGCGTTGACCGGCGCGTTCACGCCCACCGATTTCTACGAGGCATTCCTCGCCAAGATCAACACGAATCTGGCTGGCGCCAACTCGCTCCAATATGCGACTTTCTTTGGCAGAAACACGTTCGGAACCGCGGTCGCCGTCGACAACACCGGCGGCGTATACCTCGCCGGCAACCTGCCGGTGATTGGGGGCTCCGGCGAAGGTTTCATTCAAACCAAGAATCCGCTGTACGCCGTTCCAGGGGGCGGCGGGGACGCATTCCTCGCCAAGTTCGATCCGACGCAATCCGGAACGGCGAGCCTGATTTACGCAACCTACTTCGGCGGCAGCGGAGCCGACGTTCTGACAGGTGTTGCCACCGATTCGAATGGCAATGTGTACATCGGCGGCTCCACCTCCTCCAACAATCTACCCACCACGCTAGGAGCCTATCAGCAGTTCCCGCCGCTTCCGCAAGGGCCTGAGCTGGACCTGTTCGTGGCCAAGCTCAACTCTACCGGGACGGCAGCTTCGTACGTGACATACGTCGGCGGCAGCGGAGCCGACACGATGACCGCATTCGCGGTGGATCCTTCCGGGAATGCCGTCCTCACCGGATCGACCAGCTCTTCGAACTTCCCGCAGGTGAACGGTCTTCCCTTCCCCGCTTCTCAGCCTTCCACTTTCACTTTCGTCACCAAGCTCAACGCAGCCGGCTCGAACCTGGTTTACTCTTCGTACTTCACCGATTCGGGCTCGACCGAAGCGGCCGCCACCGACTTAAACGGCAACGTCTACCTGGCCGGCCAAGCCTTTCAGGGCGGTTTGGATCCGTTCCCGGTCACGCTGGGGGCGTACCAAACGCAGTTTGCCGCCTCTACGAGTCTCTTGTCCGACGCGTTCCTGTCCAAGCTGGTCTTCACCGGTACGGGCCCATCGGCTCCGGCGGTCACGGGAGTCACTCCGAATCTCGGCGGGCAGGGAGACAAAATCCTGGTCACCTTCAACGGCGCGAACTTCCTCCCCGGCGCCACTCCCAGCCTGACTATGGGCGGAACGACGATCACCGGAACGAGCGTGCAGATCGCTCCGGGTGGAGGATCGCTGACCGCGGTATTCGACCTGCGCTTCAACCCGCTGGGCACTTATGACGCCAGCGTCACCAATCCGGATACCACCTCGGGCATTCTCACGCTGGCGTTCAGTCTACAGTCCTCGGTGATCACGATTGTGCCTGCGCAAGCCGGTTCAAGCGGAGCCGTAACCGTCACCGTTCGAGGGGGGATCTTCGAGCAGAACGCGCTGGTCCAGCTTGTGCAGAACACAACCGTGCTCACGGCCGGTATACCTACCACGGTGCGGCCCGATGGCCTGTCCGTCACCGGAACATTTCAGTTCTCGAATCCGCCATCCGGGGCGTACGCTATTCTGATCAACAACCCGGATGGCACGTTCCAGACCGCGCCGGCCGCTTTCACCATCGCGGCGCCTCTCCCCGCCAGCGTCACTATGACGCCGGTGGGCACGGCGATTTTCGGCATCGGCAAGTATCAGACGTTCGCGGCGAACCTTTGTAACTCCGGCAACGTCGATTCCAGCCCGCGGCGGTTGTATGTCGAGTTTCCCAGTTATGAGGTAATTGTTCCGCAAGGATACCCCTATAACACCATTGTCAACAACGGGTACACCGTCACATACTTCGGGGTCGGGGTCATCCCCGCCAGCCAGTGTGTCACCGTAGTCTTCGTGGTGTTCACACCGACAACCGTCGTGCCGCACCAGAGTTTCCGGTATTTCTTCCACATGTCAATGCTGAGCGATCCGGTGCTGACGCCCAATCCTAACTTCTGCAACGCTCCGGGCGGCGGTCTCGACTCCGCATGCGTCCTGGATCCGGGCCCGCCCCCTAAGGACGACAACGACCCGCCTGGCGGAGACGACGACAACGGCACCACCGATCCGCGCACGCCTAACGATCCAAATCTCAAGACGGGTCCGGCCGGCGGCGGAGCCGCGGATTACATCACGCCCCAGACCGCGCTCAGCTACTTTGTCGAATACGAAAACACTGCGAACGCATCCGCGCCCGCGCAGGACGTCACCGTCACCGACCAGATCGACCCAAGCCTCGTCGACGTCACGACGCTCAGCTTCGGCAACATGGGTTGGGGCAACCAAGTGATCACCCTACCCGGCGGATCGAGCGACTTCACCACCACTGTGGATCTGCGCCCCGGCCAGTCCCTGCTGGTGCAACTCACGGCGCACTTCGACCCGGCGACGAACACCATCACCTGGAAGTTTCACTCGATTGACCCGGCCACCGGGCAATCGCCCAACGACCCTACGGTCGGATTTTTGCCTCCCAATACCAGTCCGCCCGCCGGTCAAGGCTACGTGTACTTCTCGGCGCAACAGAAGCCGGGCCTTACGACCGGAACGGCGATCTCGAACACCGCCGGCGTAATCTTCAATGCGCTCGCGCCGATCGTCACTCCGGCGTGGGTCAACACGATCGATGCGAATCCGCCTGTAAGCGCCGTCGCGGCATTGCCCCCGGCCGAGAACTCGGCCTGCTTCACCGTTTCCTGGTCGGGGACGGACGTGGGTTCAGGCATTTTGAACTACACGATATTCGTTTCGGATAACGGCGGCGCGTTCGCTGTCTGGCTCGTCGATACTACGCTCACTTCGTCGACCTACACAGGCACAGCGGGGCATAGCTACGCATTCTATAGCGTGGCGCAGGATGCGGCGGGCAACTTTGAGACAAAATCGATTGCAGACACAAGCACAAACGTCGGCGCAAGCGCGCCATCCTGTGCCGTCACGATCAACACGTCGCCGGCCGGTCTCCAGCTCAGCGTGGATAACGGCGCTCTGCAGACCGCGCCGCAGGTCTTGAACCTGTCGCCAGGCACGCACACGATTACGGTGTCCGCGACCCAATCGACCGGCGCAGGGACGCAAGATGTGTTCCAGCACTGGCAGGATAATTCGACCAACGCGACTCTCACGATCACGGTCGGGACGAGTGCCGCCACTTACACCGCGACCTTCCAAACGCAATACCAATTGACCACCGCGGCCAGCCCAACCAACGGCGGCACGGTATCCCCGGCCACCGGCACATACTATAACTCCAGCGCCGTGGTCAATCTAAACGCGACCCCCAACACCGGTTTCAGCTTCGGTAGCTGGACCGGCAATGTCGCGAGCAACAGCAGCGCGGCGACGACGATCACGATGGGCCAGCCGCAGACCGTCGTAGCGAACTTCACGTCGTCGTCTGCTCAGCCGGTGGATGTCTCCAGTCAGGTGAAAGTCACCGGGACGGGCTTAGTTTTCAGCCGCGCGACCAACACCTACAGCGGCACGGTAACCATCGCCAATATCAGTTCGACGCCCATTGCGGCTCCGATCCAGTCGGTGTTTACCAATCTGATCTCCGGCGCTACCCTGACCAACGCGACAGGCAAGGTACCGAGCGGACCGTATGCCGGAGCGCCCTATATCACCGTTGCGGGAAGTTCTCCGTTAGCGCCCGGCGCCTCGGTTAGCATTTCCGTGAAATTCACCTACACGGGGACGGCGCCGATTTCGTATGTGTCCAAAACTCTTTCGGGGGGATTTTAAGGGAGTGAATGCCTTATGACAAATCGAGCAAAATGGCTTTCCGCAACACTGGGTTTGGCGGCCATCCTTCTGCTGGAGGGAGGAGCGCAGGCGGATACCATTACGTATCAAATCAGCGTGGATACGGGCAGCGTGCAAAGCACATCGGGGTATCTGGACTTTCAGTTCAACCCTGGAAATCCACCCACCGACCCGGCCAGCGCGACACTAACGGACTTCACCACCGACGCGACTCTTACGGGGCCGCTCCTGCCGGATTTTGGCGCCGTAACGGGAACGTTGCCGGGAACGGTGGAGATCGACAATACCGACGCGCTGAATGAACATACCGAAGGCGTGATATACGGGAGTTTTTTCGACGTTTTCGTGACATTGGACATCCCAACGGTTTCGGGAACTGCCACCAGCGGCAGCTCTTTTGCGCTGAGCGTGTGGGATACCAATTTCAATCCGGTGCTGACGGGCGACCCGCTGGTTGAAATCGATCTCGACGCGACCACGGGCAATCCTTCGGTGACCAACAACTCGGTAAACGGCGACGCGGTGGTGACGGAGGTGACCCAGGCGCCCGAACCGGGCTCGCTGCTGTTAGTTGCGACGGTATTCATAGGGGCGGTGGTGCTGCGCCGGCGCTTTCGCGCAGCGTGAGATCCCGCCCTGGGGGCGCCTACACGACTCTGTTCGGCGGCTCCGATATCCTGGCCGTCGACAAGGTCGAGCGCCTCCCGGCCGATCAATGAGGGAACGGCAAGCTAATGCTGGCCAAAGCGCTAATGCTGGCCAAAGCGCTAATGCTGGCCAAAGCGCCAGTGCTGGCCAAAGCGCCAGTGCTGGCCAAAGCGCCAGTGCTGGCCAAAGCGCCAGTGCTGGCCAAAGCGCCAGTGCTGGCCAAAGCGCCAGTGCTGGCCAAAGCGCC
>JBKQPR010000328.1:0-17187 GCA_052144935.1 Bryobacteraceae bacterium | reverse complement strand
AGCGCTCCGAAATCTACAACAGCCGGGGCAAGGCCTGCTACGCGCTGGGCCAATACGACAAGGCGGTGGAGGAGTACACCCACGCCATCAAGCTGCGGCTGGATAGCGCCGAGCCGTACAAAGGCCGGGGCATGGCCCGCGCCGCGCTGCGGCAGTATTACGAAGCGGTGGAGGATTTCAACCTCTCGCTGGCGCGCCAGCCAAATAGCGAGCCGGTGCTGGTCGAGCGCGCGCTGGCCTATGTCGGGCTGACGCAGTATCCGCGGGCGATCGAGGATCTGACTGCGGCGCTCCAGTTGCGGCCGGACGATACGCGCGCGCTACGGGTGCGCGGCGCGGTGCGCGAGCGCGTGAGCGACGACGAAGACGCACTGGCGGATTACAGCCGGGCCATCGAGCTGGATCCCAAGGACGGGCGGCTGTACCTGGCGCGCGGATCGGTGTACACGCGTATGAAGAAGTACCAGGAATCCTTCAACGATCGCGACCAGGCGGTGAAGCTCGATCCGCACAGCCCCGAGGCTTATGTGGCGCGCGGCAGTTCCTATCACCTGCTGGGCGAGCACGATAAGGGATTGCTGGACCGCACCATCGCGCTGACCATCGATCCCAACTATGCCTCGGCCTGGCTGGCGCGCGGCAACGCCTATTTCCTGCTGGGCCGCTACGACGAAGCTCTGGCGGACTTGAAGCACGCCGAGACGCTGGACCCCTCCAGCCAGGAGACCCAGGACTTGATCGCCAAGGCGCAGGAGAAGGTCGACGAGATTGTCAAGCGCCAGTTGGCCAAGGAAAAGGCGCCCGAGACCGGCGTGGTTGCTATGCCGGGGTCTCCTGCGCCGGAGATCGCGCCGCCGCCGCCCGCCCCGCTTGCCCCGCCGTCCACTCCGCCGGCCGCGGAACCCGCTCCGCTACCCTTGCCGAAGCCCTCGCCGCCACCTTCGCCGAAACCTGCCGACATCGCCCGGCCGGCGCCGCCCGCCGCGACTCCCACACCGAAACCCGAGCCGGAACCGGCTGGAGCCACGGCCCCCGGCGCACCAGCGCCGCGGCCAGCACCGCGGCCGGCGCCGCCCGCGCCACCACCACCGCCGCCGGTCAAGCCGACTCCCGATACTCCCGCCGCCGCCGCCGCGCTGGCCTACTCGCGCGGCCGGAAATTGGCGCAGGATTCCCAGTTCACCGAGGCGGTGGAGCAGTTCACCAAGGCTGTGCTGCTGGACCCCAAGTTCACCCTGGCCTTCAACGCGCGCGGGTATGCGAACATCCGGCTGAAGCGCTACAGCGAAGCCCTTGCCGACCTCGATCAGGCGCTGAAACTGAATCCATACTACGCCAACGCCTATCAGAACCGGTCCGCCGCGAGGAGGGCCCTGGGAGACAAGGCCGGCGCCGACGCGGATCTGGCCAAAGCTAAGGAACTGCTGCCGCCGGCGAAGTAGGAGAGCGGCAGGCCGCCCCGCGCTCCAACTCCCGCTTGAGGGACCAGGCCCGAACTATCGCAGGGCGTACCATACCACACACCCGCCACTACGATGCCCAGTAAGGCGACTACCCCACAATGAGCAGAGTGCTGTCCGGAGATTCTCGCACGAGGACCGCGTCTGCAGGCGCTGTGGCGGACGCCGTTGACCACATAGTCATACCGCACGGAGACCGAGTAACTGCTTGACTCGGGGCTGGATTCCACCTGAATACCGGCTCTGGTTGTCGTTGCCTATGACCGGCAGCCAACTCCGACTAGCCCGCAGTCTGCTCCGCTGGTACAGACCACAAATCAGAAGCCCTGCACCGACGAGCATGCCCGATACCATGGCGATGGTCATTTCTGATTTCAGTGTAGCGTTCAGTAGCGTTCGGGCTATTCCCCGTCAGGGGACCAATCTCCGCCGAACGGGCGGCCTTCGCCGGAACGGCCGTCTATATCTGACTTGGGAGTACACAAAACTTGGCTATTCCAAATTGCGACGCATCACCCACAGGAAACAGATCATAACATGACAAATTCATCCAACCTGGAATCGGTGATGCCAAACTGGAGGTCCACAGTCTGGCGATACATGCGTCTCGTCGAGTTGCTGGAACTTCTGCAAACCAAGAGTCTCTTTTTCGTTCGACTCCAAAAGCTGAGAAGCGATGATCCCTACGAGGGTGTTATGCCGCAGTCGCTGAAGAGATTACTTGCCAAAATGGAGCACGTTCCTGCCAGCGGCCTACCAAGTACGCCCGACTTGGACCACCACACGAAGTCTGCATGTGTCAACTGCTGGCACATGAAGGAAGAGGAATCAGCGGCGATGTGGAAGCTCTATTCGCAAGAGTCAGGCGTTGCTATTCAATCTAACGTTAGCACCCTCATGAACGTGTTTATGGGCAAAGGGGTCAAGATGGCGTTAGTTGAGTATATCGACTTCGAGGCATTTGACCTTCCGATCCTGCCCTACCCCGTCTACTACAAGCGCAAGAGCTTCGACCATGAGAAAGAGCTTCGGCTGGTGATTCTCGAACCGGACACCAAGTCCTCACCCGAGGGGATCTCTGTAAGTGTGGATCTTGAAAAGCTCATAAGACGGGTCTACGTTTCACCGGAGGCCGAACCATGGATCGTTCCCGTCATCCGTAGAGAATTGGCGCAATATGGGCTTGCAACATCAGTCATTCGATCTGACCTCAATACACTAAACCACTCACTCACGTAGGTGATTATGACCCTGAAACTGATGAACACTGCGTTGATTGTGTCCGTGCTCATCGTGTGTTCCGGCTGTCAAAAGCCGCTCACACGCAAGCCGTTGCGGATGCGCCAGTATTCCAGAAACCAACTGCCACCGAAGTCTTCAATCTGAGAACAGAGTGCGCCGAACTTGCGGAAAATATCAATGGCGAATACGACCTGACAGGGATTTCACTTGCAACAAGCGATGATCTTCCTTACCCTTTCACGCAGGAACACTTCTCGCACTACGATCCGGAGACGAATCGCTGCTACGTCGAACTTCGTGCCACTCCTAACCTTGGCGTCCTGACGATGCTTTCCGTGAAAAACGCAACGGCACTGAAGATCAAAGATCACTTCTTGTTAACGTATGAAGTGGATTACCTAGAACGCCGTTTGTACGACGGGCAAACCGGCGAAGAATTAGCTTCTTTGCAGAAGGGTCTAAAAGGTGTGGCACCAACGGGCGTCATAAAGGGCAGAACGACCACGGTTGGATGGTCTGACGCCGCTACCGAGATAGACGCTCTCATGACCGATGACCGAAAACGGTGATCGTGCTCAAACTGACGACCCGCTCCTGGGCTGGAGGCGGTGTAGTCTCGGAAACGCCGGGTGAGGCACAAAACTCGTGATTGGCTTCAGGTCCGTGCGATACAAGTCAGAAATGGAATGGATGAGTTCCAGCTCGCATTCGGCGTGGTGCGCTTTGAACCGTTCGGGCAGCGGACGTTGAAGGCAAAACTCGGGAGAAAGTTCCTGCAATGCAACGGCACGTCGGCTTTGCACCACTTGCAGGTGATGCACAAGTAGGCCATGACTCCTGTGTTGCTTGGATCGCTACGGTTGCTTTCGAAGAAATTCATAAAGCATTCACCAGTTCTGCATAATAACATTTCGCAAGGAGCTTTGTTTCGGGCGGGTATCATCGGGTGTGCCGCATCACATCTTGCCGGGACAACCTTCGTGGCTAACAAAGGTTGCTCCTTCCAGGCGTGTTGCCGTGCCTTACAAGTTCTCGAAATAATCCTGATCCAGCCGCTTCAGCGTGTACGTCTTCGCCGGGGCCACGGGGGCCACGCCGACGTTGTGGTCGATCATCAGGGACGCAAGCCGCCGCCCGTCGATCAGAATGATGCGCTCTGCATCTCCTCAACGTATTCGAGAGCATCTTTGGTGAACATCGAGGTCGTGATAAAGACGCCTCGGATGGCGTGCTTCTTCGTCAGACTCCCTGAGAACTTCATGACCTCCGGGCGACCAACCACGTCGTTCCACCTCTTCGCTTGAACGTACAGGAAGTCGAGGCCCAACTTGTCTTGCTTGATGATGCCGTCGATTCCGCCGTCGCCGGATTTGCCGACCACCTTCCCGGCGTCTTCGACGGAACCGCCGTAACCCATCGCAACGAGAAGGTCCACCACGATCTTCTCGAAGGCAGCGGGCGTAAGGTCCTTGACCGTTTCCAACAACTCGCTTGCCAGTGCGGCACGCAGAACTTGATAGCTCCGCTCCAGCGATTCCTCCGGGGTCGCCTTTGTCTCGCTTGCCGGCGTGGTGGTCACTGGCGATCGCGCTGGCGCCTTCTTGTCGAATTCAATAAACTCGGGATACTGGCTAAGCATCTTCTTCGTGACCTCGGACGGCTTCTCTTTCAGAAGCGCCAAGCCCCTGTCGGCGATCCGATACACGCCACGGCGCACGGAATTGAGAACCGCAGCCTGTTTCAGAAATTGTGCAGCCCAACGTATGCGGTTTGCAAAAACCTTCTCCCCACTCGGCTGTCGTTCTGCCAAGTCGTCTTCGGACAGTTCCAGCTCGGTCGCAATTCGATCTCGCATCTCCGCAAGCGAGTGTGGCTTTCGGTCAGCGCATAGCCGCAGAACCGGGAGCATGAGCAATTGGTAGTCGGGAATTGGCATGGCCGCTAGAACCGCCGCCGTCTTTGACTTCGCTTGTCTTCGTGTGCGCTTGTCATCGTGGAATCCACGGCAGCGGTGATGATTTCGATGGTGAGTTTCTGGTTGGGCATGTCAACCTTCATGTCAACCTTCATTTTCACGGTAGCGCATTCTGCCGGTCAGGAGTAAATCCCTTTGCCCGGTTTAGATGGTGAAGATTCACCGGCCCCGGAGTCTCATGCGGAAGTTCTGCCGGGGAGTCCAGCCGGAAAACTTGCCGGGAGTCCCTGGCCCGGAGTCCCACTTCAGAATTTTCCGGCGCATGAAAATTTGGTGGAGTCCGGTCCTGGAATCTTGGCACGGAGTACCTTCTTCTGGAATTCCACTGGCTTGATTTTCCCGATCCGGCCAACAGTCCCGCCGACTATTTCATAGCGGGCGCAGATGGGAACCCAACACCGCAGGAGACTGGTCAACCGTGGTGGGGTTGGGTTGGCTCCACGCTTCCGGTTCGCCGCAGTCTCCGTCGCCGTCGTGCCGGGCGATTTGGCGCTGTAGTTCAGGCTGTAACAAAAGGCAACTCAGAAAACTACCCAATTGGCACTGAATCGACGTGGGCCGGAAGGCGTCTCCAGTGGAACTTTCCGATTGCGTCTTAGTATGGCTTCGGGGTATGCCTTTCGTAGAACGCCGGTTGCTGAAGCTGCCAAGGAATAGGCGTTTGACCACGTGGTTGGGGCTCGCCGATCTGGAGAAGCGCTGACACGGTGGTCTGTCGTGAGGAATGTACTCCGACTCTGGAGAGCAATGCAGCAAGCAAGCCATTTTTGCGGCTCAGACGGGCCCACGGGGCGCCCCGCTCGCCAACAGCCACCCATAAACCATAAATCCCCGCTTCGGGTAAGCACCGGCGGGTTGCGGGGCGGCGGACGGAAGTGGTACGTAGTCAAGAGTGCGCTACTTGGTGGGCTTTCTCTGGCTGGCGGCCGCGGGGTGGGGGTTTCAAGCGGCGCCGGCATCTCCAGCGGCATCTCAGGCGGCATCTCCGGCCGCTACCATCGAAGAGCGGACGCACCCGAGCCAGGTACTCGGCGGCCAGCGCTCCTACCGGGTTTTCCTGCCGCCGGCGTACGCCCGCTCACAGAAGCGCTATCCGGTCATTTATTGGCTGTACGGCTACGAGCAGCCCAACCAGGAGCGCGAGAAAGAGATCTCGGGTTACGTGGCCACCCACGACGCGATCGTAATCTACGTGGGACCGGTGGAAACCTTCGGCAACTATCCGCTGTATTTCCCGGAGCTGGTGGATCACATCGACCACACGCTACGCACTGTGGCGGACCGCGATCATCGCGCCGTCACCGGATACTCGCTGGGCGGTTTTCTGGCTCTGTACACGGCCGGCAAGTGTCCCGACCTGGTGGGCAGCGCCTCCAGCTTTCTGGGAATGACGGAGTCGCCCGTGGGGCCGCAGGGTTTCGAAGTCGATTACCGGCTGCACGAGCTATACGCCAATTACGATGGCGTGCGGACGCGGCTGGTGGCGGACCCGCGCGAGCCGGCCCGCTTTTACCATCGGCGCCTGAATGGCATCTGGCTTTACGCCCGCTCGAACCACGAGACCGTGGATTTCGAT
The DNA here is from genome assembly GCA_052144935.1 of Bryobacteraceae bacterium. GTDB lineage: Bacteria > Acidobacteriota > Terriglobia > Bryobacterales > Bryobacteraceae > JOPF133. The sequence goes on along the minus strand of JBKQPR010000328.1, from coordinate 10,934 downwards.
CGCCAGCGCGCCACCGCCGCGATCCCCGAGACCTTCGATTTCCACATGCGCGCCTTTGCCTCGCCGCTGGCTAGGCCCGCGGTTTTCAGCCATTCCGATGCCTACCCGAATTTCACGGTGTGGGGGTGGGAGGCGGCGTCCAACCGCCGGCAGCCCGGCTTCACCGTGCTGGACCACGTTTCCGCGAAGGGCTTCCGTTGCGCCGTGCGGGAATGGGCGCCGGCTGGCGCCACCATCCCGCAAGTGAAGCTGACCCTGGCTTCCGCGCGGCTCTACCCGCCGGAGAGTTCCCACCAGGTGACCTATATCCGTCTGCGCGACGGCCAGACGCGCCACGCCGTGCTGCGGGCGGATGCGCAGGGCCGCTTGAATTTCGAGCTGAATGGCGACGCATACGAAGTGGGGATCGCGGAGCAAGCCGCGGTTACCATTTCCGAAGCGCAGGTGGAGGGCGCGGCGTGGGCCACCGCCGGGCAGCCGGTCAAGCTGCAACTGCGATTTCTGAATGCCGGCGCAGCGCGTTCGGCCACCGGATTGGTGCAATGGGAAAGCGCCAATCCAGGCGTGAAATTCGCACCGGCCTCCAGCCGCTTGTTCGGCCTGGCGCCGGGGGAGGCCGCGCCGCTCGCCGTAACCGTTACGGTTGCCGACCCCGCGCGCGCGGTGATGCGGATTGTGGCCGCCACGGCAGGCGATCGGATCGCTTTCGATGTGCCGCTGTTTCCGCCGGCCGCTCCGTCCACCGATTTCCAGATCGCCGACGGGCGCACGGTGACCGCCTGGCGGCACGCCACCGAGCGCGCGGAAACCGTTTTCGGGGAAGGGAACCGGGATGGCCAGGCGGCTCCCGGAGAGACCTTCGTCATCCTGCTGCCGGATGGCGAGGCTTTGCGGCCGGCCGAGGTGTTCTCGGGCGATGCGTGCGTCGATACCGGGCTGCGCGGCTCCGATTCGTGGGATTATTACGATCATCAGTTGGCCTCCATGCCCTACTCGGTGGCGTCGATCCGTGAGAATTGCGAGCCCGGACATGTGGTCCACATGCTGGCGCGCATCGTGACTCCGGCCGCCGGAGGGTACCAGACCCGCTACGGGGCCATCGAATTTCCGGTGTGGTGGCGTCGAGGCGAGGAGCCGCATGTTCCGCACGAGCCGCATGTTCTCGTTCCGTAGAATTCCCGGCGGCAGTGTAAGCTGAAGAATTGGTTGGACTAGACCTTTTCCACGCTGCGGTAGCCTTCGGCTCCGCGTTCCTCGCCGGAGCGATCAATTCGGTGGCCGGCGGAGGCACCCTGGTCTCCTTTCCCACGCTGATCTGGCTGGGGTTGAATTCGGTGGCCGCGAATGCCACCAGCACGGTGGCGATCTGGCCCGGAACCGTCGGTAGTGCATGGGGTTACCGGCGCGAGCTGGGCCAAGCCGAACCGCGTTTTCTGGCCCTGATCGTGCCCAGCGTGGTGGGAGGTCTGGCGGGAGCGCTGCTGTTGCGCCTCACTCCGCCGGCGATTTTCGACCGTCTGGTGCCCTTCCTGATCCTCTTCGCCACCATCCTGCTGATGGCCCAGGACCCCGTGCAGCGGCGCCTCAAGACCGGGGGCGCGGGCGCGCGCGTAACCGCCCGGTGGCTGATCGGAGGCATGTTGTTCCAACTCGGCGTGGGAGTCTACGGCGGATATTTCGGGGCCGGCATCGGCATTCTGATGCTGGCCGCGCTGAGCATCCTGGGTCTCAAAGACATCCATGAAATGAACAGCCTGAAGGTGGTCTTCGGCGGGAGCGTGAACGGCATTGCGGCGCTTTATTTTGTTTGGGCCCGGATGGTCTACTGGCCGTACGTGCTCCTGATGGCGGTGGGCGCGATTGCCGGTGGGTACGGAGGGGCGGGTGTGGCGCGCCGCCTGGGAGGAAAGACCGTCCGGCGAATCGTGATCGCCATCGGCTTCGGCATGGCGCTTTCCCTGTTCATCAAGAAATAGGCCGGGGCAAACTGGCGCGACGGCAGCGTTTTCGCTCTTTTTCGGGCGCCTCCGCTAATGTTTGCCCGCCAACCTGCCGATCAGTACCCAGGGATGATCGACATTCACAGCCACATCCTGCCCGGGCTGGATGATGGAGCGCGCCACCAGGAGGAAGCTCTGAGCATGCTGCGCATGGCGGCCTCCGCGGGAACCACCGACATCGTGGCAACGCCGCACGCCAACGAGGAATTCCGATTCGACCCGTTGGTAGCGGAGCAGCGCATCGCGGAGTTGCAGCGTGCCTCGGGCGGGATCCCGCGCATCCACTACGGATGCGAACTCCACCTCACCCCCGAAAACATCGCCGGCGCCCTGCACTTCCCGGCTAGATACTCGATCGCGCGCCGCGGCTACCTGCTGGTCGAGTTTTCGGACTTTCTGATCCCTAAAACCACCGGCGAGATTCTTGAGCGGCTCATAGAGTCCGGAATGCGGCCCATTCTGGCCCACCCGGAGCGGAATCCGATCCTGCGGGGGCGCTTAGGCGATCTGGCCTCCTGGGTGGAGCGGGGCTGCCTGGTGCAGGTGACTGCCCAATCGCTCGCGGGAAGCTTCGGCCGCGCGGCCAAAGCCAACTCCGAGGAACTGATGAGGCGCGGTCTGGTGCACTTGCTGGCCAGCGACGGACACGACACGAAGCATCGCCCACCGGTTCTCGATACGGCCTGGCAGGCCCTGGAACACTCCTTCGGGCGGCCCACCGCTCAGCGCCTGCTGGTGGAGAACCCGCAAGCTGTGCTGGAGGGAGAACCGATCGACGCGGCGATCCCCGCCAACCGCGGGAAGTCCCGGTTCGCCTTCTGGTAAAGCAAGCCAATCCGGCTTTCAATCCATTCTGCGGACCAGCGTGGCAGTCCCCGAGATCAACCCCAGTTCGCTGCCCATCCGGCTGACCACCCAGGTGACTTCGAGCGCTCCGGTGGTGAGGAGGTGCAGGGTGACTTCTCCGCGCGCCCCCCCGGGGCCGATCCACGGCAGGCGGGCGTCCTTTTCGCCGGCCCGGCCCTGGAATTCGAACGCCACCGTTGGCGAGATGGCCCGGTCTGTAATGCGGTATCGCGCCCGGTATTTGCCGCGCACCGATCCCGATCCCTCAGTCACCCGCAATTCGATGTACTCCGGAGGGTAAAGGCCGTCGCTGCGGGCATTTGGTTGCGGGAGGAAGAGCCACTCGCCCGCCAGAGTGGACTGCGGGGGCGGGCGGGGTGGGTCGCCGAACGCCGGCTCCGCGAGCGCGGGAGGATCCCAAGTGCGGGTACTGTCGCGGCTGGGCGCTTCCGATTCCGTCGGGTTTTCCGGTGCAGCGGGCGGTAGGGCGATGGTTGGAATATCGGCGGTTTCCCGGTCCGCGGCTTCGGCAGTCTGCGGAATTGCCAACGGGCGGATTAGGGCGCGCGCCTGAGACGGAGTCGCCGAACCGGCCGGCTTTTGCGACACCGGGGTGCCCTTCGGAGGGCCCTTTGGGGTGCCCCCTGGGTTGCCATTTGGGCCCGGCGCCGGGGCGCCCTTTGAAATGCCTCTTGGGCCCGCTGGTGGAGATTCGATCGCCGGAACGCCCGGTTTTGGACTGGCCATCAGAGAAATCAGTGCCAGCGCCACCGCCGCGCCCGCCGCAGGCCATAACCACCCCGGCGCATGAGCAAGCTGCAGTCGGGGTGGAGGGGGTAAATCCGGCGCCGCTCGATCCAGGGACAATTCGCGGTCATACCGCTCCCGCTCCACGGGATGGGTGAGCACGGCCAGCACGGCATTCAGACGCCTGGTCTGCAATTCCGCCAGCCGGCGGCCGGCCGCGTCGCCGCAATGGTCCGGGTGCAAGAGCTGCATCAGCCGCCGGTAGGCCAGGCGGATTTCCACCACCGAGGCCGTGCGTTCGAGGCCCAATTCTTCGTAGTGGTCCATCATGGCTTGAGGTCCCGGCCAGGGCGCCATGCGCCGGCCACTCCGGCCATGCAGAAGAACCAGGCGGCCAGGGCGGGCCGCTGTTGCATCGGATAATCGACCAGCGCATGCAGCAGAAACACAACCATACCTATCCCGTATATCGACTGAAGAGCCGGTTTCCATAAGAGCGCCGCGAAAAAAAAGAGGAACAAAAAAAAGGGCAGACCGCCTTCGGCCGCCCATTGCACCCAATCGTTATGCGCCTGATTCATAAAGACTCCGCCATCGATGACGGCATAGCGCGGATAAACCCTGGACCACGTTCCCAGTCCGCTGCCGGTCCACGGCCGGGCCTGAACCATCTGGAGAGAGGCCCGCAGCGCATCCTTGCGCAGCGCTTCCGGGCCGCTGTTCCGCCAACGGCCCACCACGTCCTGCCAGCCAACTACCGAAACCGCGATGGCCGCCAGCACCGCAAATTGCGCCGCGCCCACGGCCAGCCTGCGGCGCATGTCGCCATGCCGCGCGGCGAGGGCCAGAGTCACCACCACGATCTCCGCCATTATCAGCACGGTTCCCGCCCGCGAGGCGCTGGCCACCACCGAGCCGGTCATCACCGCCGCCGCGGTGGCAAACAGGGCCCGCAGCCGGGGGTTCACCGCCGCCAGGTATAGCGATGCCGGCAACAGCAGTTCGATCCACGCGCAGTACTGGTTGCGGTTGACGAAGGGACCCAGCACGTCCGCGCTGAAACCACTTTCAAACAGGCACCCAATCTTACCCGGACAGGCATACTTTCCGATCGTCGCGATGGCGGCCACGGCCATGCCGAAGAGGGTGGCGGCGCGGAGGAACCATTGGCGTGCGGGCGGATCTCGAAACAGGTCTTCGGCCAGCACGAAGACCAGGAAAAACGTGCCCCAATCCAGCGCGGCCATCCAGGTTGCCGCCGGATAAAGCGTGGTTCCCAAAGCCAGTTGCAGAAGCGGCCACAGAGCCGCCCCAGCCAGCGGGACGGTCGCGAAACGGAGCGCGAACGGACGTCTCCCGAGCACTCGCCACGCGGCGATGGCAAAGACGCCAACCTGAAACAGCGCCCAAGCCCAACGCTCCTCGATCCAGAGCGAGAGCACGCCCCAGCTTAGAAGCACGCCCAGCAGCACGCCCAGCAGCACGCCCGGCAGCGCGCCCGGCAGGCGGCCCGCCGCGGTCATGGCTCCCGGTCCAGCCGCAGCCCCGTCACTGAAACGTCGCCGGTGAGGCGCGTCGTGCCAGGAGTGCGCCGATACAGCAGGGCCAGCCGCGCCACCTCGGCGGGAGCGCGGAATCCCTGCGAGAGATCGGTCTCCAGCGGCGCCCAGACGGGACCGCTCTTGGGATAGAAGAGACGCCAGACCAAACCCGCGGCGGAGGCGGAATCCTCCGCGTGGACGTCCTGGCGCAGCCGGTAGCGCGCGCCCGGCTCTAGCGGAACGTACTCCCAGATCACCACGCAGTCGTCCGCCTGGTCGCCGGAGAAGGTAGCTTGCAGGGCCCCATCAAAGCCCACCTGGCGAAGCCCGCGGGCGCCCTCGGCGTGCCAATCGAAGCCGCTTCCGATCGGGGAACGTCGGAAGTCCGCGTTGGTCAGCGACCGCCCGCCGGCTACATCCAGCCTCTGGTAGGGCAACAGGCGGCGCTCGCAAAGAGCGTTCCACAACTCCACTGCGTCCAGTCCACGACCCTCCTCCAGCAACTGGTTCGAGTAGGTGAGCAGAGCCGGGAGGTCCTCGTCCGTGCCGGCTTGGGCCAGACGCCGCGCCAGCCTTCCCGCGGCGGCCGTCTCGTCCCGGACGGCCAGAAAAGCCAGGAATTGGCGCGCCACCGCGGGTGGCTGGCGCAGACCTTCGGTAGCCATGGCCTGAGGGTCCAACAGGTGTCCCAGGAGGTTCAGGACGGGCGTCACGTCGCCCGGAGCGATTTCCAAAGCCGCTTGCGACCATCGTATACAAAGATCGGCATTCCCGCGCCGAAAATAATAGCCCGCCAGCAAATATTTCGGTTGGTACAGACGGCTCAGCCGGGCGGCGGCCACGAGACTGCGCTCGGCCAGCGCCAGGTCGCCCGCCAACTCGGCCCGCTGGCCCACGCGCAAGCGCCATTCCGGATTGTCCGGGTCGAGCGCGGCCGCGGCTTCGAGGCTGGCCAGGGAATCGCCGCCCGTCTCTTCCAGTTTTTCCGCCAGGCGGCTATATAAGGTTGCATCCAGGGGCGCCAGGAGCACGGCGTGGCGGCGGTCCTCCAGGCCAGGGCTGCGGGAAAGGCGATCCGCCCACGCCAGGCGCGCCGCCCAATACGCAGCCAGGGCCAGCACGAAAAGCGCTCCGCAACTGAGCAGCGCTCGGGCTGGAGAAACAGCCGGATGCCGTCGGTCAGATCGGAGGGAGGATGCCCTCTGCAAGGAACTCCAGAATAACAGAATTTTTTTTCGCGTCCGCTATAAGGAAACCGGCTTCCGCAACCGATATAGAAGGTAGTTATGAAAACGAATCACAACTCCATTCTGCCGCTCGCAGGAGCGGCATCTATTTTATTGACCCTCGGGGTCAGCGCGATCCTGGCCGCCGGCACCGCGATCGGGCTGGCTGTGGCTGATGGAAGCTTCCAGGTGGATCGCGCGCAGGTTTGGGGCAGTTCGTCCCTATTCGAAGGAAGCACCGTCGAGACGACTCTGACTGCCTCTCAAATTCAGGTGAACGGCGGCGTGGATGTGCGTCTGGCGGCCGATTCCCGGGTCAAGGTCTTTCGGCAGAAGATGGTTCTCGAACAGGGCTTCACGCAGATCCAGGCGGCGACCGGCTATGCCGTCGAAGCCCGGTCGCTGACGATTGCCACGGGAACGCGCGAAACGGTGGCGCGGATCAAACTGGATGGCGCGCGAAAGGTCACCGTGGCCGCTCTGGGCGGTCCGGTTGAGGTGAGGAATGGCGGCGGTCTGCTGGTGGCGCGCGTGGAAACCGGCCGGAGTCTGGATTTCGAGCCGCAAACGGATGGGGCCGCGGCGCCCACGCGGGTGTCGGGCTGTCTTTTGGAGAAGGCCGGCAAACCGATTCTGGTGGACCAGACGGCCAATGTCGTCCTGGAGTTGACGGGCGCCGATTTAGACAAGGAAATGGGCAACCGGGTCGAGATCGTGGGGATGGCCGCGGGAAGCGCAACCGCGGGCACCGGAGCGACTCAAGCGATCAAGGTGGCGGGCTTGAAGGAGATCGGCAAGGGAGGCTGCACGGCAGTCGCTAAGAAGATCGGCGCCTCGGTCGCGGCGGGTACCACGGCCGCGGCTGCGGCCGGGGCCACCTCCGGAGCGGGTGCGGGCGCCGCGGCGGGAGCCGGCGCGGGCGGGGCGGCAGCCGGAGCGGCGGGCGCGGGAATCGGGCTGGGCACCATCGCGATCATTGGCGGAGTGGCGGCGGCGGCCACCCTTGGCGGGCTGGCGGCTACCGGAAGCCTGCCTGGCCAGGGCCAATCCACTCCATCCGCCAGCCGGTGACAGAGGGCGCGCGCATAGATACCGTAGGTAGCATTCGTGGGGCTTGCGGCGGGTTGCAAAGGCGTCGCAGGCCCCATCTGCGTTTGGCAATGCCGTAAACGATTTCATACGTATGGCTCCGATTTTGGCCCCTGGCGTGCATGAATGTCCCTGACTCATGAGAGGAGGGTCGCACATGGCCAAGGGTTTCGTATCGATTACTGTGGAACGCTGCAAGGGCTGCGGCTTCTGTGTCGAATTCTGTCCCACCCATGTTCTCGCGCTTTCATCTGCTTATAATTCCAAGGGTTATCACGCACCCCATGTCGTGTCAGCCGAAAAATGCAGTGGCTGCGACTTGTGCGGAATGTACTGCCCGGACTTCGCCATCTTTGGGGCGCGCCATGCACGCTGACCCCAAAGGCGTTCTCACCGGTGTTCACTTTCTCGACGGTGACCATGCGTGCTGTGAGGGAGCGCTCGCAGCCGGTGCGCGATTTAGCGCAGGTTACCCGATCACTCCTTCCACCGAGGTGGTCGAACGGTTTGCGTCGAGAATTCCAACAGTTGGCGGCATCTTCATCCAGATGGAGGATGAGTTGGCCGCTTCCATCGCCATCCAGGGAGCCGTCTGGGGCGGTGCCAAAGCCTTCACAGTCACCTCGGGACCCGGTTTCTCGCTGATGATGGAGCATATCGGATACGCGGCCATGACTGAGACCCCCTGCGTTTTCGTGAATGTGCAGCGCGGCGGGCCCTCCACCGGCCTGCCAACCCTGCCCGCGCAAGCCGACATGATGCAGGCCCGCTGGGGTTCGCACGGCGATTACGGCATTATCGCCCTGTGCCCCAACTCGCCGCAGGAATGCTTCGACCTCACCATCACGGCCTTCAACCTGGCCGAGGAATTCCGCGTGCCGGTCATGATGATGCTCGACGAATGCGTGGGGCACATGACTGAAAAGGTGGTCATTCCCGAGCCCGAGCGCATCCAGGTGACGCCGCGGCGCTACACCAAACTGCCTCCCCAGGAATTCCGCCTTTACGAACCGCAGGGGGACCAGGTGCCCGACATGGCGCGGGCCGGCGAGGGCTACCGCTTCCATGTGACCGGGCTCACTCACGACGAGCGCGGTTATCCCAGCATGAACGTGGAAACGCAGGATCGCCAGGTGCGCCGCCTGCAGGACAAACTCAAACCGCTCGCCAACGGGCGCGCGCTCTGCGAAACCGAAGACCTCGAGGATGCCGAAGTGGCCGTAGTCTCTTACGGCATCACCTCGCGCGTGGCGCAGCGCGCGCTGCAGCTTGCCCGCCAGCAGGACATTCGCGCCGGCAAGTTCCGCATCGTTTCGGCGTGGCCCTTCCCCGAACAGCGGATCGCCGAATTGGCCGGACGCGTCAAGGCGTTCGTGGTTCCCGAACTGAATCTCGGCCAGATGGTGTACGAAGTGGCCCGCGCGGCGGCGGGAAAGGCCAAGGTGGTTCCCGTCACCCATGCCGGCGGCAGCGTACATGCCCCGGAAACCATTCTGAATGCCATTGTGGAGGCGGTGCGATGAACCAGACGGCTTTGGAAGTCCCTCACGAAATACCCGTGGACGCCCACAACCCCGTGGAGCCGTTCCTGCGAATGGACCGGATGCCGCATATCTGGTGCCCCGGCTGCGGAATCGGCACCACCGTCAACTGCTTCACCCGCGCGCTGCTCGATTCGAAGGCCGACCTGGACAAGGTGGCGGTAGTCTCCGGGATCGGCTGCACCGGGCGGGTGGCCGGCTACGCCAGGCTCGATTCCTTCCATACCACGCACGGGCGGGCCATCCCCTTCGCCACCGGGCTGAAACTGGCCAACCCCGAGCTGCAGGTTGTGGTCTACTCGGGCGATGGCGACCTGTTCGCCATCGGCGGAAACCACTTCATCCACGCGGCGCGCCGCAACATGGACCTCAAGGTGATCTGCGTCAATAATCTCACCTACGCCATGACCGGGGGGCAGACCGCGCCCACGACCCCTTCCCACGTGATCAGCGCGACCTCGCCCTACGGCGTGTTCGAGCCGGCCTTCAACCTGGTGGCTCTGGCCGAAGCCGCGGGGGCCAGTTATGTGGCCCGCTGGACCACTTATCATGTCAAGCAACTGGCCCGTTCTATGGAAGAGGTGCTCAAGAAGAAGGGCTTCTGTTTCATCGAGGTGCTCTCTCCCTGTCCCACGCTGTACCAGCGCCGCAACAAGATGGGGGATGGGCTGGACACCATGAAGTTTTATAAGCAGGTGAGTAAGGTGCGCCACGGCGCGCCCACCAGCGAATGCGCACTGAGTAAGTCCGGCGAGATCGTGGTAGGTAAGTTCGTGGATCGCGACCGGCCCGGCTACTTCGAGCTATTGAATGCGCAGATGACGGAATCGCTGGGCGAGCGTTACGCAGAACCGGAGGTTGTATGCAGCGAGTGCTGACCGAAATTCGGATTGCGGGCTTTGGCGGCCAGGGGGTGATTCTGGCGGCGGCGGTGATCGGCAAGGCCGCCGCCATCTTTCAGGGCGAATACGCCACCATGACGCAGAGCTTCGGCCCGGAAGCGCGCGGCGGCTCTTCCAGCGCCCAGGTAATCCTTTCCAACGAGCCGATTCTGTACCCCTATGTGGACCATCCCGACATCCTGATCGTCATGAGCCAGGAAGCCGCCACGCGCTTCACGCCCCAGTTGAAGCCGGGCGGAATCCTCATCACCGAGCAGGAACTGGTGCGCGTGGATCGTTACCCGGCGGGGGTCCGCGTGTATGGCGTGCCCGCCACCCGGCTGGCCGAAGAACTGGGCCGCAAGGTCGTCCTGAACATCGTGATGACCGGCTTCTTCGGGGCCGTGACGGGGTTGTTGGATCCCCAAGCGCTACGCAAAGCGGTGGCGGATTCGGTGCCCCCGGCGTTGCAGAGTCTGAATCTCCGAGCCTTCGATAAGGGCTACGAGTACGGCTCGCACATGTTGGATCAGATGGAAGCGAACGGCAACGGCCACGGCGAAGGGGCGCTGGCGCTGGAATCGGCTTGAGGTTGGGCGGCGGCGCGGATACGCCGCTGCCACAAATCGAGGGTGTCGCTCAGGGGCGGCGCATTCTTCCATCGCCGACCGCCGGTGATCCCCAGGGCGTATGCGGTCCAACAAATGCTGGTGTCAATGAATGCCGGGTCTTGGGAGATGCACGATCGCTAACTAATCGCTCCATCCGCGCCTGAGGACGGCGGAGTAGTTCGCCGCGAGACCGGCAAGCTCACTTTGCGGATGTGCTAAAGTCAACCAGAATGCCTACACTGACGAAGCGCTCGGTTAGGAAACTCCATTGGCAGTGAAGCTAAGCCTTGCGATCTCATTGCTACTCGGAATCCTTCTCCTAGTCCTAGCTAGTTTCTGTCGCGAAACGGGTGGAGATCAACTTATTGAGACATGGCCTATAGGCAAGCTACCGCCACCTGGTTTTACCGATAATTTTAAAGCGACAATTAGGACGTGTCAAGCTCTTCCAA
>JBKQPR010000327.1:0-11252 GCA_052144935.1 Bryobacteraceae bacterium | reverse complement strand
TCGCCAATTCCCGGCCTGGTGCGTCGCCTTAAGTGACTTATTTTCAGAAGAATAGCGCCGATCCCGGGGTGAGAGAGGCGAGGCGGCACCACAGAAACGCGCTCATATCTTGTAAACTCCCGCTAGGAGTGGACCTGAACTGGCCCGGGACCGGCCTGACATCGACCAGTCCAGGCGTGGTGTACGTTTCCACCATCGAGTATCTCAGTAGCACCTGCAACGGGGCATCGGGTGGGTGCTCGAATGCCGGCCACTGGGTCTTCCTTAACAGCATCGCTTTCGGCAACACCACTTTGCACAGCAGCAACTTCGGCGCGCCGCCGGCGTGCTTGCCTGCATGCTTGGACACCACTCAGAACAACGGCGCCCTTCTTTCCAGCGCCACCTTGAACAATTCCCAGGCGGTGGTCTCGAATTTCAATTACCTGGGAACGCCGAGTACCCAAACCGCGGGTTTCCAGCCGGGGCAACCAGCGTATCTGATCGAGGTGGCCGCCACCGCCGGTCCTTGGAACGGCGGCGTGGTCAATTACGCATTCTCGCTTTTCTAACCGTGCGCTCGGGAGAGGAACATATGCGTGTCGGGAGTACTTCGAAGAAGTCGCAAAAGGGCCAGGCGATCGTGTTGTTCACTATGATGGTCGCCACGGTCCTTGTCCCTGTCGTCGGGTTGGCGATCGACGGCGGCCGCGCGTACCTGGTCAGGCTCAAGCTCTCTTCCGCTGTAGATGCGGGCGCGATAGCGGCAGGTCTCACGTTGAACAGCGGTTCCACAGCGGCGCTTCAGCTCGCCAATGCCCAAGCCACAGCCGCACAATTTGTGTCCGCCAACTTTCCGTCGAACTTCTTCGGAGCGAGCATAGCCGGTTCTCCGAATGTCTGCATAGATCCCGGAAACGACAGCAGCAACCCCTGTAATATCCCCACTTCGGGGACGGTCACCACGTACAAAGTGAAAACGGTATCGGTGAGCGCCACGGCGCAGATGCAAACCTTTTTCATGGGAATTCTCGGCATGCCCACGGTGAGTGTCGCTTCCTCCGGCTTGGCTCAGCGCCGCGATGTGCGCGTGGTGCTGGCCATCGACCGGTCGTCGTCGATGGCTGGATACTTCACCGGTATCAACCAGACGCCGCCCAGTATCCAGGATATGGCGCGGCAGTTTGTGAACAGCTTTTCCGGCTCGACCGATTTCGGCGGAAGAGACCAGGTCGGCCTGGTGGTCTTCGGCGGCAGCGCCATCGTGGCTTATCCCGCTCGCAATATCAATACCGACTACACCAGCTACACGACGTTTACGCCGCCAGATAACAATTTCAAGGTAAATGCGAATGGAAACATTCCGGGGTATATCGCGGAGATCGTGGATGCATCCAATACCGGAACGGCGGAGGCGCTGTACCTCTCCTACATGACCCTACGGGCGGATGCCGCCACGAATTCGGACCTGTCCGGCCAACTGAATGTGATCGTGCTCTTCACCGACGGTCTACCCAATGGCGTCACCGCCTTCGCCAACGATCCGACCCAGAGCACGAACTACATGATGACGTCCGGAAGCGGGTGTACGGACCTCGGTAGAGGTTCGAGTTCGGCATCGCCGCTGGTGAGCAAAAGCAACACCAATATGATCGGTTGGTTCGCCCAACACGGTGGTTTCGCGGTCGACAGCGGCGGCGCCTGGGGCCTCCACGACCCGATGAATGCATATGCAAACAGCAGTTCGTACACCGGCCAGGGCGACGATATCAACGCATGGTTGCAAGACACCGGCACCGAGCCCGTGATGCCCCAGATGACCGGCTCCAATTGCGGCAACCCCATGCAAGGCACGATGGCCCAATTCCCCCTTCATGACATCTACGGTAACTACACCGATCTCACTCAAATACCGGCAGCCAATGGACTTAGTTTTCCGGCCGGGCCGAGTGGCGAACCGCTCTACAAGCTTGGCAGCCTTTATGCCAATCAGTGCCAGAGCTCGACCTACAATGCGACACTAACCCAGAACAGTTGCCAGATCGGTCTCGCATCGTGGCAAGCCGCCGCACACCAGGCCTGGAAGATCTGGAATCAGATCGTCTGGAACAAGGCCACTCAGACAAACATCCCCGATCCTGGGCCGAATTTAAGCCAACCCGTCATTTTCACCGTCGGCTTCAATCACCCTACTTCGAACATCGAGTCGCCAGACATGGTGCTGCTGCAGATGATCGCTAACGATCCCAGCAGTCCGGTTCCCTTCTCAAACCGGATCAACGGCCAGGCATTTTTGGCCTCGGACGCGGGTGCCATCGGGGCCGCGTTCCAGCAGATTGAGGCGGAAATCCTCCGGCTCTCGCGGTAGAGCCGATTCGTGTCGGCGATCGTCTGAAATCTTCTTCTTTAAACTCTAGCCGGACGCGGGCATCATCATCCGCGCCGCAGGCGCGGTCATCCGATCGTCGGCAAAGCACGGCAACGGTGTAATGCGGCATCGAAGGCGGGAAGCAGGCTGGAACCCCGGGTTGGAAGCGACGGGGGCACTCTCTGCGCGTCACCGGCAGTTGGCTTGAGGCCCGCGGGTTCTTTTCCGATGTGCCGGCATTCCGATCGCTGTTTACTACGCTCAAGAGAGCGGGAAGAGAATCGGAGATCCCAGGTAGAGTTACGAGTGATTTCGTAGCTCTTGCCGCGGCTCACGCCCAAGCCCCAAGCCGGCGACGCAGTGACGTCCAATCTTGCAATGGCCGGAACCGTAGCAGCATCAAGTCAGAATTGGCGTTTTCTGGCTCGGCTTCTTGAGATCTCTCGGGCATGCGACCATCTGTACAGGTGGCGGCTTCACGTCGAACACGATATTGCCGAGGAATACGGACGTGCATACGCCGAAATATTCGGCGCAACGTCACTTTCAGATCGACTGTTGCACGATGGGCGTTGCACTTTTCTTCCACGACCGGGCCTGTTGCTGTGCCGTCTCTGCGATTTTGAAGGCGCGATTCCGCCATGGCGGGACCGATTCCTCGCGACAACGGCCCTTAATCGCCACCGGCCGGAAGCCGACCTGCCGGCCCGCCTTCCTCAGGCGGCCGGGGTCGGCTCCACGCCGGCGCTCTGGCGGCGCCACAGAAAATCGGCGATTTCCCGTTGGTAACGCTCCAGCGTGAACCGGCGCTCCCACGTGCCGTGCGCCGCTTGGGGCACGCGCTCGCACTCGGCCGGCCGCATGCGCAACGTGAGGGCTGCCCGCCGCGCCATCGCCTCCACGGAATCCACCAGGTAGCCGTTCACGCCGTCCTCAACCACCTCTGGGATGCCGCCCGACCGGAACGCAATCGCCGGCACGCCCGCCGCGAAGGCTTCCAGGATCACGCGCGTGGTGGCCTCGTGCGCCGCCGAGGGCGCCAGCAGCAGGTCGAGATCCGCGAGCGCCGAGTACACGTTGGATACCCAGCCGGTGAATTCGACCGGCAACCCTTCGGCCGCGGCGCGCACTTCACGCTCGTAGCGCAAGACGCCGGTTTCGGCGAATAGGGCCGCGCCATGGATAACGAACGTACACTCGGGATTCCGGCGATGGATCAACTGCGCCGCGGCCAGAAACTCGCGCTGCCCTTTCTCCGGAGCGATTCGCCCAATGCAGCCGACCCGGGGCGCGCCGCCGTTTCGCCTGCGCCAGCCCGAAGGGGGTCCGGCCACGCCGTTGTAAATCACCGAGACTCGCTCGGGGCGGACGAACCGCCGCCACGGCTCGGCCACGAATCCGCACGATCCAAGCACCCAGGCGTCCAAATGCCGGAGCGCGGCGCCGGCCAGCGAACGCAACGCTCCGGGACACAGATAGCTGTGGGCGTGGAAAACCACCGGGCGGCGCAGGCCCGCCAGAGCGGCGGCGGGGAGCAGGCGCGGTCCATTGAGATACACCAGACCGGCATCGATCGAATCGGCAAGCTGGCGGATCTGGCGCGCCAGCCGCGGCGTGCCGGTGAGGAAGCGGCCGGCGTCGGCGGAGGTTTTCTTGCCCGAGGCATACGGGCCGCAATCGATGCGCTCGGCGGGAAATCCGAAGCCCCGCACGCGTTCGAAGAGGGGACCGTCTCCGGGCAGCCCCGCGACAGCGCTCCAGCCGCGCTCGCGGCAGGCCGCCAGCAGGTCGAGCAGGCCGTGTTGCGCGCCACCGGGGTCGCTGAACTGATCCAGCAGCAGAAGTCTCATGCGCGCACCGCCAAGGCCAGCACCCAGAAGTACACCGGGAGCACCCGCCAGTAGGTCAACAGATCGCCGGACAACTGCGCGCCACCGGGGTCGCTGAACTGATCCAGCAGCAGAAGTCTCATGCGCGCACCGCCAGGGCCAGCACCCAGAAGTACACCGGGAGCACCCGCCAGTAGGTCAACAGATCGCCGGACAGCATCTGGATGGTCTGGCCCGTCCAGAAGCACAGCATCCACGTGCCGAAGAAGGCCCGCCTGGTTTCGGACGCATGTTCGGACGGGCGCCCGGAGGCGCGCCCGGCCGCGCGCGAAGCCCTGGCCGCCGCGCGCAGGATGGCCCAGTTCACCCAGACCAGCGCCGCGAGGCCCACCACGCCCGTTTCCGCGAGCAGGCTGAGGTACATGTTGTCGGCGATCACGGCGCTGCCGGCGGCGTCGGTATACGGCAAGGTCTTATAGCCGATGCCCACCAGAGCCGTCCAGGGGTGCGCTTCCATCCAGGCCGTCAGCGCGCGCCAGCTTTCCAGGCGCCCCGAAAGCACGCCATTGGTGGACGTGAAGAGGTATTCCGCGGACCGAGAGAGACGCAGCCAGTACATTTCGGCAAATCCGGGAAAGAGCTTCCACACCACCAAGGCGCCGCCCAATGCGCCGAGCGTCAGGAGTGCGGCGGCACGGACCAGCCTCACGCGCTTGCGGTTGGTCCACAGCAGAACCGCGCAAGCCACCAGCACGGTGACGAGAGAGGCCCGCGAATACGACATCGCCAGCGCCGCGAAGAACACGGCGCCTCCGGCCCACAGGGCCTTGCGCGAGACGGGCGACTCGCCGGCCGGGCGGGAGAGCGACACCGCGATCATTACCAGGAAGAAGGCGCAGAAATTTCCCAGCGTACTGGCCTCGTAGAAAAGGCCCTGGGCGCGGCGATAGACGCCGGAATCGAGCCACACGAATTGCGGACCGTACCCGGCCGGGGCGGGAAACTGGAAGTAGAAATCGATGCACGCAAAAAGCGCCGCGGCCACCGCCACCCAATAGAGCAGGCGCACCTGCGGGTAGGGATCGGTATCGCGCGCCGGCCCGCACGCGGTGTAGAAGAACACGTACAGCGAAATGCCGAACAGCGCCACGCGTGCCAGACTGGCGGCCGCCACCAGCGCGCCGGAGTGGAACGCGGCCGGCGCCACGCTAGCCGCGAGCGCTCCGAACAACAGCGCAAACGCGGCGTTCAATCCGCTGGGCCTCATGCGCCAGTCGCCGAGCCAAAGGATTCCGGCGAACAGGCCCAGCGCCGCCACCGCCAGGCTGGGATGCGGCCCCGAATCTCCGATGGGAATGGGCAGCGGGGGCAGCAGCAGTGCGGTGACAAAGAACAGAGCGATCCAGCGCGCGGGCTTCCGCAGCGTCCACCAGATGGCCGGCAAGGCCAGCGCGGGAGCCACCAGGGCTGCCTTTGCGGCCAGTCCATGCGCCAGCGCGACGGCCGCCGCCCAGCAGCCCAACAGCGCGGCGGCAGCCCACTGGCGGGGCCGCAGGGCTGGCTGCTGGAAAGACGTCCCCGCGTCAGTCATCCCGGGCCTTCGCCAGAGCGTGGAATATGCCGCGGGGCTGGCTGACGCGCAGTTCCCGCAGGTTCCACTGCAAGGTCAGGTACACCACCGGAAATATCAGCCCCAGCAGAAGCGCCACGGCCACATTGAGCGGCAGATTGGGCGAGGAAGGCCGCTCCGGCACGATGCCCGGATCGACGATTTTGAGCCGCTCGCCGCGATAGCCGGCATCGCCGCGCGCCTCGCGCAAGCGGTTTTCCACGGAGGTCAGGGCCGACTGCGCAGCTTTGCGCTCCGCCTCGATGCGGTCGCGGTGCGCCATACGCTCCGCCAGCAGCTTCTCACGCGCGGCGGTCTGACGGTCGAGCGCCGCCAGTTGCTTCCGCATCTCCTCCAGGCGCGCCCGGGCATTGGCGGTTTCGCCGCGCACCAGTGCGGCCTCCGTTTCGGGCGCCTGCTTTTCGCGCTGGGCGGCGTCCGCCAGATCCACCTCGGCGTGGATGGCTTCCTCCTCAATCTTGGCCCGCATGTCCGCGGCACTTTCGATGGCCGCCTGGAGATCCTGAATCGGCTCCACGGCCAGTTGGCGCGCCCAGGCGGCGTCGGCTTCGTCCAGGCGGGCGCGGGCCTCGGCCGCCTCGGCGGTGAAGCCGCGCAGCAGGTCTTCGCCACCCTCCGCCACCACTCCCCGGTTCAGATTTACCGTGGATTCGGCGACGAACTGCGCCAATTCGTGGGCCTTGCGGGCATCCGGCAGAGTGGCCGAAATCTCCAGGATGCGCGTGTTGCGGATCATCCCCACCTTGAGCACTTGCTTCTTCAGCGATTCGATCGGCCTGGCGCCGAGATCGGCCCGCAGGTGGAAGCGGTCGAGGGCTTTCCGGAAGAGGCTGTCGCTGGCGGCGAACTGTTCGTAAGTTTTCAGCGATTCGAAGTAAATGGGACTCACCGACATGGCGGAACGAGGGTCGGCGCCCGCCGGAGGTTCCACTACCAGGCGCGCGGTGGCGGTATATTCACGCGGCAAGGTCAGTGTTACACATGTTGCCAGCGCGACCGCTACGGCCGCGCTCAACAGCACGAATTTCCAGCGCCGCCCAAGGTAACTAATGTAAAGAAACGGGTCTAACACGCCAGCCACGTGACCTTCCTGAGTTAGTGTAGCGGATATGGCGGCTCTACTGGCCGTGGCAGTCGCGCTAACAGCGTTAATTATCACGCCAGGTTACTTATTTTACTTCGATATTACACCCAAGCTGATTGTGCTGCTGGTGGGAACCGCCGCCGGGCTGGTCTGGATGGCGGTGGCGCCGGAACGCGGTTCGGGGCCCATCGTCCGATCGCGCGCCTACACGTCCTTTGGCATCCTGCTGCTGGCGAATGCCGTGTCGCTGGCCCTTGCCGCGGCCGGTTCGCAATGGCCGGCGCTCTCCTGGTTTGGCTCCAGTTGGCGGCGGTACGGCGCCCTCGCGCAAATCGCCGTATTCGCCTTCGCCTGGCTGACGGCCCGGTGCGCCGCGGGCCGGCCGGATCGTATCCGCACCATCCTTCGCGGCGCCGCCATCGCCACCGTGGCCGGCGCCATCTACGGCATCTTCCAGTACTTTGGCCACGACCCATTTCTGCCCGCGGCGGCGTATCACATCGGCGAGGGTATCTGGACCATCGTACGGCCGCCGGGAACCATGGGATACGTGAGTTACTTCGCCACCTGGCTGCTGATGGGGGCATTTCTGTGCCTGGCGCTGGCCGGCCTGGAAGAGCGCGGCGTCTGGAGGTATACGGCTATGGGCGCCGCTCCGCTCGCCATCGGGGCGATGTTGCTGACGGGCACCCGCGCGGCGATGCTGGGCCTGGTGGCGGGAGTCGCCGTGTGGCTGTACGGCCGCGGCTGGCAGGCGGAAGCGCCTGCCCCACAGGCCAGCGAGGTGGGACAGACGGGGTGCCCTTTGGGCCCGTCTGTCAATCCGTCTGTCAGTCCGTCTGCCAGGCCGGCGCTTCGCCCAATTTTTCGATGGCTCCTAGGCCTGGCGGCCGTGGTGGCGAGCGTGGCGTTCTATTTCTCACCCGCCGGCTGGAATCTGCGCAGCCGGGTGCGCTGGTTCGCCGAAGATCCCAGGGGCGGCTCCCGCGCGCTCTTGTGGCGCGATAGTTTGCGGATGGCCGGCGGGCGGCCGGCGGCGGGTTATGGGCCCGATGTGTTCACCAGAGCGTTTCCGCCGTTCGAGTCGAAGCAACTGGCCCGTGCCTATCCCGATTTCGCGCATGAATCGCCGCACAATATGTTCCTGGACGCGCTGGTGGCGCAGGGCATTCCCGGATGCGTTATCCTGCTGGCTTTGTGCGGCCTGGGGCTATGGGCCGGTTTGTGGCCTGCTTTGCGGGGAGCCCCGCGCCGCCCGGCTGGCGTGCCGCTAGCCGCAGCGCTGGCGGCCGGAATCGTGAGCCAGCAGTTCACCGCCTTTACGCTGCCCACCGGCCTGCTGTGTTTCGTGACCGTAGCGTTGGCGGTCGCGCCGGTATCCCAGCCGGCCGGGGAGCGAGCGTTTCCCATCACGCTGCGCTCATGCGCCGCCCTGGCCGCGCTGGCGCTGATATACGCCGCCGCGCGCTTCGCCGTTTCCGACCGCGCGCTGGGGTTGGCCCGCCGGGAGCTGGAGCGTGGCGATCCGGCCGCAGCGGCAGCCTCTTACTCGACCTACGAGCGCTGGCGTCTGCCCGGCACGACGGCCGACCTGTGGTACTCGCGAGCGCTCGCCAACTATGCGCGGACGGCGGCCAATCCGGTGGCCGGAGTGCAGGCGCTGGCCAACGCCGGCGCCGCGTCTTTGCGGGCCACCACGCTCGCGGAGGATCCGTTCAACGCCTGGTACAACGTGGCCTCGCTCTACGCGGCGCAAAACGATTCGGCGCACACCGAAGCCAGTCTGCGGGCGGCCATTCTCGCTCACCCGCGCTGGTTCAAGCCGCACTGGATGCTGGCGCAGGTGCTCTCCCTGGCGGGGCGTACGGAAGAAGCTCGGCGAGAGGCCGCCTTGGCGGTGAATCTGAACGGCGCTAAGAACCCGGAAGTCACCGCCACTCTGCGGCAGATTCAGTTGCACCCGTAAATTCTCGGCCCACGAGTTGGTAGCAGGCAACGGCTCTCGTAGAATCGAGTTAGGTGCAGTCTTGAGACTACTTTATTCCGCATTCCTCGTATGGGCCGCGGGTTCGGGGGCGGCTTTCGCCCAGACGCCGGTGGTGACCGGCGTGCAGAACAGCGCCACCTTTCCACAGGGGCAAGGAGTGACGCCGGGATCTCTCGTCACGATCTTCGGGACCGGCTTTGCCTCCGCTAATGCGCTGACCGAATCCGCTCCGCTATCGACTTCGCTCGCGGGCGTAAGCGTCGCTTTCAACGGAATCTCCGCGCCACTGGGCGGCGTCTATCACGACCCGGTGCTGGGCGACCAGATCAACGCGCAAGTGCCGTGGGAGGTGCCGAACGGTGCAACCCAGGTAGTGGTGACGAACGCAGGCGGCGCATCTTCCGTTCCGCAAACCGTGCAGGCGGGGGCCGCGGCCGCCATTGCTTTCGTCCAGCTCGGCACGGTGTACCAGGCGATCGCCTACAACAGCGCCGATAACGCGCTGGCCGCCTCCCCCGGCGCGATTCCCGGGCTGACGCACCCCGCCAAGATCGGCGACCCTGCCGGTTTGTCGATCATGGCCACCGGCCTCGGTCCCGTCAATCCGCCCGTCCCCACCGGCAGCAACGTGACGGATGGGCTGATGCATCCGTGCGTCACCACGCCGACGGTCCTGGTAGGCGGGGTAGCCGCCCAGGTGGTCTTTGCGGGACTTAGCCCGCAGCTTGTGGGTGTATACCAGATCAACGTAGTGATCGCGTCGGGAACGCCGGCGGGTAATGCGGTTCCGTTGCAGATTCAGAACGCGGACGGAACGATGACCACTAACCAGGTGACGATTGCGGTGAGTAACTAAGCGCGGCGACGTTATTGTGCTGCTAGCCATCGCGGCGGATCCTGTGGCGCGGCTCCGAACGCCACCACGCTCGACGAAGACCCGACCAACACCCGGTGCAACGTGGCCTCGTTCTGGTGCGGCGCAAAACGATTCGGCGCACACCGAAGCGAGTCCGCGGCCGGCCATTCTCGCTCACCTACGCTGGTTCAAGCCGCATTGGATGCGGGTGCAGGTGCTATCCCTGGCGGGACGCACCGAAGAAGCTCAGCGAGAGGCCGCCTTGGCGGTGGATCTGAACGGCGCCAGGAACACTGAAGCCACCGCAACGTGATAGTAAATTCAGTTTCACCCGTAAATTCACTGCCAAACTGTGGCTGGCGGGCCATCGCACTCATACAATTGAATTGAGGAGTCATGAAACTAATCTATTCCGCATTCATCCTATTGGCCGCGGTTTCCGCGCCGGCTTTCGCGCAGACGCCGGTGTTGAGTCCCGGTGGCGTGCTGAACGGCGCGAGTTTTGCAGCGGGGCAACCGGTGACGCCGGGATCCCTGGTCTCGATCTTCGGGACCGGCCTGGCTGCCACCAACACGCTTGGCGATTCTATCCCGCTGTCGACCTCGCTCGCCGGCGTGAGCGTCTCTTTCAACGGAATCCCCGCGCCCCTGAGCGGCGTATTCCACTCGCCCACTTTCGATCAGATCAACGCGCAAGTGCCGTGGGAGGTTCCAAACGGCCCAGCCCAGGTGGTGGTGACAAACGCGTCCGGCACATCATCGGCGCCGCAGAGCGTTCAAGTGGCTGTCGCGCCCGGCATTTTTTCGACCCAGGGCGGAGTGGGCCAGGCGATCGCCTACAGCAATAGCAATGGCTTGATCGCCGCCGCGGCCGGCGCGATTCCCGGGCTGGCCACGGTTCCCGCCAAGATCGGCGATCCCCTCTCGCTGGTGATTCTGGCCACTGGCCTGGGCCCCGTGAATCCGCCCGTCCCCACCGGCAGCAACGTGACGGACGGACTGGTGCATAACTGCGTCACCCCGCCCACTGTCCTGGTAGGCGGAGTTGCCGCGCAGGTCCTCTTCGCCGGACTTCAGCCGCAGTTTGTAGGTGTGTACCAGATCAACATAGTGATTGCATCGGGAACTCCGACCGGTAATGCGGTTCCCTTGCAAATTCAGATGAACGGAATGACCACCACCAATCAGGTGACGATTGCGGTGAGTAACTAGCACGGTCCAGCCATCGGCGAAAGACTGCCCGCGGAACCGGCTTCGATTCCGCGGGAATGATGTCCCGCTTTGAGAAACGAGCACCAGCGCCGGCATAAGCGGCCACGCGGCGGAGACAAGTCCCTGACCTCCCGATTCCATGGAATCAGGATGAACTACCTCCTCCTGAAGGCTCCTGTTGAACCTGGATTATGCACACGATCACCCTTCCGAGCGCTGGCCCCGCTCGGCTGATGCCCCTCGTGTGTGAGTAAGTCAGTTTAGTTTTCGCTGCTTCACCTCCTGCCCCCAGAGTTCTTTTCCGCCA
>JBKQPR010000326.1:0-5191 GCA_052144935.1 Bryobacteraceae bacterium | reverse complement strand
TCGAAGGCGCCTGCAAGAACCTCATCAAAGACCGCATGGAGCGCTCCGGGATGCGCTGGACCGAGCCGATGGCTGAGGCAATCGTCAAACTCAGAGCCATCTACCTCTCCGGAGACTTTGACTGTTATGTTACTGGGAATTCCACATCGAGCAGGATCAACAGCGGTTATATCCGGCCGACTGGACCGTCGTTCCAAAGTAGCCGCACCCCGCTCGATTGTGGAAATGCTCGCTCCCTCGACCAGGAGCTTAAGAACCTGTTCAGCCTTCTCGACGGGCAGGTACATCCCGTCCAGGTGCTTTTCCCGTGGCTCTAGGAACGTCTTAGAACACTGAGCGCAGCGGTACCGCTGGTTTCCTTTCCGATCTTTACCGTAGCGTTTGGCTTCGATCCGGCAATTGTGGCAGGTCACTGTGAAATCTCCTATTGAGTTCCACAGCCAAAAGCCGGATACTGGAGTTGAGGGACTCGTATGGCTTCGGCTGTGCGGTTCTAGCCCCGGTGGAGGGTGCAACCTCTGCCGGGGCGTACTCGATCTGGCGGTGGGGAAGGGATTTGGACCCCCGGATGCCGGGGCAATCGACATCTACCGGGTGTAAACCGGCTGCCTTCAGCCTCTCAGCCACCCCACCACAGAAAACACAAAGGGTCAATAGTTCCAGTTTGGCGACTCGGGGCTGTTGGCCTTTTGTTTTGTTGTACATATTGATGTACGTAAGGGGCTTACAGAACCATTATGCAATTTTGCATAGACAAAAGTCAAGCAGCAAATGCAAAATTGCATTGACTTGTAGGGCTGAATCAGTTAAGATATCGATGTGGAGATTCCTAGACTACTGCTCAGCGGCGGGAAACAATCTGATCGAGGAGTGGTATCAGAAGGTCCTCGACGCCACCGCGCAAGCTGAATTCGACGTTGTGCTAAAAATGCTCTCTGTCACTGATGACTGGCGGGGCCTATCGGAATTCGAGAGTCTAGGGCGCGAAGGATTGTGCACAATCCGTTTCAAAGCTGGCAAGTCGGGGAAAATCCAATATCGGCCTGTCGGGTTTTTTGGTCCTGGCGAACGAACATTCTCAATTTACGTTGGATGCTCCAAAAAGGGCAACATTTATACTCCACCCGACGCCTTCGATCTAGCACTGAAGCGCCGAGGGAAGGTTGAACGCAAGGAGGCATTTTTACGTGAACGAACTATTATCTAAACTACATGAAAAGTTGGCGAATAAACGCTACAGAGAGTCCTTCGTCGCTTCGGTCGCAAAGCGCATGATTCCAGCGCAAATCCGAAGAATCCGCAAGCAACGTGATATGACACAGGCTACTCTAGCCAAGGCTTCCAACTTGACCCAAGGAGTAATATCCCGTGCTGAGGATTCCGATTACGGAAATTTGACGGTGAATACGCTCATCCGGGTTGCAGGGGGATTCGACTGTGCGTTCGTTGGGCGCTTTGTTCCGTTCAGTGAACTGGCAAGATGGTACGTCTTACTGGACAACGAAAACTGTCTTGAGGTTCCGTGTTTTGCGGACGATACTGGATTCACTGTCGGCAAGCCACCGACACAGGAATTGCTCACAGCCGGTGCAATAGACTCTAACGGAATACAACTGAGTATAGAATTTACCGAGCGTAGCGCCGTTATGGATAGAGAGAAACGGGCTGGCGTTATTAGCATAGCGGAGAAGGACCGAGACGCTGTTTACCGGTTCGCCGAGTTTGCGGCTGGCTCCTATTCTAAAGCTGAGGGAATGTAGATCATGAGACAAGAAAAAGATTTGGGTGGTGGATCTAAGATAGTGGCGGTATCTGCTGAAATGCCCATGATTTTAGATAAGGTGGAATACATCTACGTGGCATATTCTCAGTTCATGGTCACAGCAGGAGATCTTCGGATAGCGTTTGGCGACCGCCTCCCACCAGATGGTAATGTCAAGCCTAGCATGGGCATCATCATGTCCCACCATCACGCAAAGGAGTTCTTCGCTGCAATACACAAACTCCAGGCAGCCTTCGAAAACTTTGCACAGACGGAGGCTATAGCGCGTTCGTTGCTGAATCCAACTGGTGGAGCGCCCGGCCAACCGTCAGATCCAGTTCCAGACCCAGGACGGCCGACGCCTGAATAAAGCAATCCAAGTCCGGGTTGAACGGAACTTCTTCCAAAATATTGCAGATTGCAATTAACACAAAAACAGCGCAGTACCCGACCTTGACATATGCACATAATGTACGTACAATGAAGATGCTGGGATTTGAGTGGGACGAAGAGAGCAAGGCCGGAATCGACTTCCGTAGGCACGGTGTCCGGATGCCCGAAGCGATTCCGGTTTTTGACGATCCATACGCCATCACGATCACGGATCCATGAATCCGACCCGAATGAGCAGCGATTGGTCACGCTAGGCATAGGCGCGGCTTGCCGTTGGCTTGTGGTCGCCTACACCTGGCGTGGCGAAAACATCCGGATCGTTTCCGCGCGTCCCGCCGAACGCCATGAGCGCGAGGAGTACGAGGCAGAAGGATGAAGCAACGCTACGATTTCAGCAAGGGCAAACGGGGCAGAGTTCTTCCGCCGTCCGCTGAGCCCGAAGGTAAGACCCGGATTACGATCCGGCTCGACCAGGACATTGTGGACCGTTTTTTTGAAATGGCGGAACAATCCGGGGGCGCGACCGGATATCAAACCCTCATCAACGCGGCGCTTCGGGAATACCTCGACGGAAAGGCGCCCAGGCTTGAGGACACGCTGCGGCGCATCATTCGTGAGGAACTGAAGCCGAGCGCAGCTTGAGAGTATGCCAGCCGGCACGGCGCGTCCGGGATTAGCCGCCACACACCGCTCCGGCGCACTCTCGGAGCCGTCCGGCGATCGAGTTAGACACAGAGGCGGAAATAATTGCGTACTCTCTCTCCGCTGGCGCGGGTTTGCTTCTGGCCTCTGACTTCTGTCTCATTGCCTATCAGCCGGATCCTACCCCAGGCTCTCCACCGGCTGCCGGTCCTTATCCCGACGCGCCAACAGCTCGCGCACGCCGTCCAGCAATGCTTCGCGATCCAGCGGCTTGGGGAGCGCACAATCGGCCCCCAGCAACTGCGCCGCCTTCAGGTATTGGCCGCCGAATGCGCCCGATATCGCCATGACGCGCGCTTCGGGGCGGATGGCGCGCAGCATGGGAATGGTTTCCAGCCCTTCCCCCTCCGGCATCACCAGGTCGGTGATCACGACATCGATGGCCCGCTCCTCGGCAATCTTCAGCCCGGCGTGGCCGTTCGCCGCCAGGAACACTTCGTAGCCCGAATCGGTCAGCAACCGCTCGAGCAGGGTGCGCACGGCCGGGTCGTCGTCGATCACCAGAATGTGGGCCGTTACGCGTTTCCCCAGGACTTCGCGAATCTTGCGGGAGAGCTCCCGCGGGCTGAACGGCTTGGCCACGTATGACACTCCCGGGCCCAGCACTCCCTGCGGCGCCAATACGTCGGCGCTGTACCCGGAGATGTAGAGGACCTTGAGAGCCGGGCGCAGCCGGAGCATCCGATCGGCCAGTTCCCGCCCGTTCATTCCGGGCATGACGACATCGGTAATCAGCAGGTCGATGGGCTCGTCGTAGCTCTCCGAGAGCGAGAGCGCTTCGGTTCCATCGGCGGCTTCCAGCAAACGGTAGCCGTTTTGCCGCAGGATGGCCAGCACCATGCGGCGCACCTCGGATTGATCCTCGACTACCAGGACAATCTCGGAGCTTCGCCCAGAGGGCACTCCCGAGGGCTCCCGATCCGCGGGCTGCCCTCCCGGCCCGCCGTCCGGGGCGCCACCCGGCTTTTCCACCGGCGCCGCGGTGCGCGGCAGGTAGACGCGGAAAGTCGATCCCCGGCCGATCTGGCTGGACACCTCGATCCAGCCGCCCGAATGCTTGACAATCCCGTAGACCGTGGAAAGCCCCAATCCGGTGCCGGCGCTGCGCGATTTAGTGGTGAAGAACGGCTCGAAAATCTGCCGCATCGTGTCCGCGCTCATGCCGATTCCGGTGTCGCTTACAGACAGAGTCACGAAAGAACCGGGCACGGCTTCCGGGTGCCGGGCGGCGGCGCCGGCATCCAGCTCCGCGCCGGAAGTTTGAATCGAGATCCGCCCGCCATCGGGCATGGCGTCGCGGGCATTCACCACCAGGTTCATGAGCACCTGGTGCAGTTGGCCGCGATCCGCCATCACCGCCGCGAGGTCCGGAGCGAGTTGGGTGACGATCTCTACCTTCTCGCCAATCAGCCGCCGCAGCATGCGTTCGGATTCGTGGACCACGCCGTTCAGGTTGAGGGCCCGCGGCTCGGCGATCTGCTTACGGCTGAAGGCCAGCAATTGCTGGGTGAGCAAGGAGGCCCGCATTCCGGCCGCGCGGATCTCTTCCAGCGGTTCGCGTGCGGACTCGGCCAGGCCCGGCTCGGCCAGCAGCATTTCGCAGTATCCGTTGATGATGGTGAGCAGGTTGTTGAAATCGTGAGAGACGCCCCCGGCAAGGCGTCCGATACTGTCCATTTTCTGCGCATGCTGCAATTGCATTTCCAGCCGCGAGCGCTCTTCTTCGGCGCGTTTGCGTTCGCTGACGTCGCGGAGGAACGCCAGGGCGGCCGGTTGCCCATCGTACTCGATAGGGGCCGCGGACACTTCGACGACCAGGGACCGGCCGGCGACCGTGGTGGCGCGCAATTCACATGGCGGGGCGGCCTCGCCGCGCATCAACCCCTGCCAGAGCCGGTCGACGAGTGCCCGGTCGCCGGGATCGAGGCGATCGAATACCGGCCGGTCCAGCAACTCCGCCGAGCCTTCGTCGAAAATCCGGCAGAGGGCCGGATTCACGTAACGGTACGCCAGATCGCATACCACGGCGATGCCCTCGGGGGCGTGTTGCACTAACTGCCGGAAGCGCGCTTCGCTCTGGCCCAACTCGTCCCGCGCCTTCACACGCTCGGTAATGTCTTCCACCACGCCCATGATATGCAGCGGCTCGCCCGTGTGCGAGCGCACCAGCGAGGCGGTTCGGCAGGCCCATACCATCGAGCCGTCCTTGCCTTCGGCGCTCGCCAGAAGTGACCCGCCTGTGCTTTCTAAGAATGACCCATTGGGCCGTTAGAGCCTTTTGCGAGTGGCCCATATCCAGGGCTAAAGATCTGTCCGGGGAGGCTACGCGGTGAG
>JBKQPR010000325.1:0-77686 GCA_052144935.1 Bryobacteraceae bacterium | reverse complement strand
GATAAACGAAGAATCTTATCAGCGTTCATCAGCGGCCAATGATTTACTCTTATGCGATTTTCCAGCATGATTACGGCCGTCGATGCGCATGCCTGCGGCGAGCCGGGGCGCGTGATCACCGGAGGCGTCCTGGATGTTCCGGGGCGCTCCATGTTCGAGAAGAAGACCTGGCTCGGAACGCACGCCGACCAACTGCGCCTGCGCATGTTGCGCGAGCCGCGCGGCTATCCAGCCGCCAATTGCAACCTGCTGCTGCCACCCACGCTTCCGGAGGCCGATGCCGGTTATGTCATCATGGAGCAGACCGAGTATCCGCCCATGTCCGGCACCAACACCATTTGCGTGGTCACGGTGCTTATCGAAACCGGAATGGTGCGAGTGACCGAGCCGGTCACTGCGCTGAAACTGGAAACGCCCGCGGGCCTGATCGCCGTGGAGGCCGAAGTGCGCGACGGCAAAGCGCGCAAGGTCACCTTCCGCAATGTGCCGGCCTTCGCCACGCATTTGGACGCCAAGGTGGAGGTTCCGGGGCTGGGCACGGTGACCGTGGACGTGGCCTACGGCGGCATGTTCTACGCGATCGCCGAAGCCGCACCGCTGGGTTTCCGGCTCACTCCCGACGAGGCCCGCGACATCGTGCGGGTGGCCGAGACGATCAAGGCCGCGGCCCGCGAGCAATTGCCGGTCGCGCACCCGGAAAATCCGGGCATCGCCGGAATCTCGATCGCCCAGCTCTCGGGCCCGCCGTTAGGGACGGAGGCGCATCGCCGCAATACCGTGGTGGTTTCCACCGGCAAGCTGGATTGGTCGCGGCCGGCCACCTGGACCGGCGCGCTCGATCGCTCCCCGTGCGGCACCGGCACCTGCGCCAAAATGGCCGTGCTGCACGCCAAAGGGGCATTGCCCATCGGCCAGGACTTCGTCCACGAGGGCATTCTGGGCACCACTTTCACGGGCCGCCTGTTGGAGGAGACACGGGTTGGCCGGTACGCCGCGGTGGTGCCTTCGCTCTCCGGCCAGGCCTGGATCACCGGCTTCGCGCAGTATGTGGTGGACCCCGAAGACCCGTTCCCGGAAGGCTTCACCGTGGGCGATATCTGGGCTTGAACAAGCCAAGTTATACTAACTGACATAGCCGCTACCGCGGCAACTAACTGCCGGAGGAGGGATCCACGGGACCAAATCCGAACATCAAGCACATTGTCTTCTTAATGATGGAGAACCGCTCGTTCGATCATATGTTAGGTTACTTCATGATGGAGGATCCCGAGATCGACGGCATCACCGACAACCTCTACACAAACACCGATATCGCGGGCGGGCCGCATCGCACCACCTCCGGAGCCGAGTATCAGGGTCAGTTGATTATCGATCCGGGCCACGATGTCGATGACGTCTACTTTCAGATGTATGGAGTCACTTTTGGAACCCCGGCGGGCGAGCCGGACATGTCCGGCTTTTCGCAGAACTACCAACAGCAAGGCGGCGACCCGCAGGACATCATGCGGTGCTTCAAGCCGGAACAAGTGCCCAACACGGCTGCGCTTGCCCGCAGTTATGCGATCTGCGACCAGTGGTTCTCTTCGGTCCCCGGCCCGACGCTGCCAAACCGCGCGTTTGCGCATTTCGGCACATCCTTCGGGCGTCTGGACATGTCGCCGCTATATTTCTCCAACCAGCCCAACATCTATTCGCGCCTGAAGGCCGCGGGCAGCCAGGCGAAGATCTATTACTACGCCCCATGGAGCGGCACTATGGGGCTGACCTTCCTGCTCACCGGCCAGCGCCAGTATTTCGGATTGTGGGGAGACTTCTTGAGCGACTGCAAGAAAAACGGACTGCCGCAGTACTCCTTTGTGGAGCCTCCCTACTACGATAACGGCGCAGTCATCGCCGCCGATCAGCACCCCGACCATAACATCCAGGCCGGGGATAACTTCGTGCGACAGGTGTATGAGGCCGTCCGGTCGAATGCCGATACCTGGCATTCCACCTTGCTGGTGGTGGTCTGGGACGAGCATGGGGGTATCTTCGACCATGTGCCGCCGCCCAAGGTGGAGCACACGGACGGTTTCACGTCGACGGCGCCGGTCTTTAACTTCGACCATGATGGGGTGCGGGTTCCGGCGATCGTCATATCGCCGTACATCCAGAAAGGCAAAGTGGACCACACGCTGTACGAGCACGCGTCCATTCCCGCCACGGCGACCGCGCAGTTCATCGGCGGCCCGAAGACGAACGCGCCCTACGCCCGCGAGCAATGGGCCAACGACTTGCTAGCGCTCTTGGAATTGGGTGTCCCACGCGACGACCTGCCGAATTGGGCGGCGCAACCGGTGAACCTCTCGCCGGATGCCGTCTCGCGGGCGACCGCGCAGGCCGCGAAACGGCACCTCGATCAAGTGAAGGAGGTCCACGCGGCGCTGGCACAAAGCCGGCCGGAGGTGGCCGCACAAATGGATCCCGCTGCGGTGCGGACGGAAGGGGACGCCTCGCAGTTCGTAGCGACGGCGATGGCCGCCCTTCAAGGCGAGGCGGCGCCGCAGACGGCGGGAGGCGGGGGTGGTCAATGAAGCGCGCGCTCGTGGTGGCCGGCAGCCGCGGTCTTCGTGGATCCCGCTGCGGTGCGGACGGAAGCCGACGCCTCGCAGTTTGTAGCGACGGCGATGGCCGCCCTTCAAGGCGAGGCGGCGCCGCAGACGGCGGGAGGCGGAGGTGGTCAATGAAGCGCGCGCTGGTGGTGGCCGCGGCCGCCGCGATCTTCGCCGGCTCCGCTTGCGGAGCCGAGACCTGCGACTCGCGCGCCGCCAGGAAGAATGAGGAGTGGGCCAAGAGCGGGCCTCATTCCTGGTTGGCCAATGTGCAGCATACCGAGGACGTGGATCTGGCGCGGAAGTGGTGCCACATCTTCGAAACCGTGGGAATCGACAAAGTCGGGAAGGGGATCGACTTCGGCCGGGTGCTCTTCACCAGCGACGGGCTGCATCCCACAGTGGGGGGAATCGTACCGGGGAGTGGGTTTGCGGGCGGGCTGGCGTACAACCTGGAGCGCGCCACGGCGCAGCCGGCGATTCGCTACAGCGGCAGCGTGGAGGCGCGCGGCTCGTACAACAGCTTCTGGACGGCGGGTGGCAAGCTGGATATTTGGGGCGCCGCCAACAGCCCACAGAGCCGGCATGTTCATGCCACGATCGACGCGGAGCATTACAACCTGCCGCAGCTTACCTATTTCGGAGAAGGCAACACGAGTTCGCTGGCGAATGAGTCGCTGTTCGGTTTGGCGCAGACCACGGTGGGCGGACACGTCGATGTGCCGTTGCCAGGAGGGTTCGTGTTGGTCGGAGGCCTGGCCGATTTGTGGAATGCGCCTTCGGGTGTGCCCGGCGCCTCGCTGCCTTCGATCGAGCAGAAATTCACCGCGGCGGATGCGCCCGGCTTGGCCATCAGCACAAGCTATGTGGTGGCGGGCGGAGGCATCGACTGGATCTATCCGGTGGCGCCGCACTTGAATGGTTTCTCATCGGCACTTTCGACGGGCTTCCGGTTTTTCGACGATACCACCGGCGCTCCCTATTCCTTCCGCCGCCTGGACGCCATCTGGATTAACCGCTGCCAGCCGCCCACCCAGGTGGATTTGGGCACGGTCTCGGGAACGGTCCGGTTCGTGGAGTCCTATACGACGGGGGACAACAGCATGCCGTTTTACCTGCAGCCCACGATCGGTGGCACCGACATCAACAATGTGGACATGCTGCGCAGCTACCGGGATTACCGGTTTCGCGCGCCGAACCTGCTCGTGTTTCAAGCGGAGTACACGCACACGATCTGGGGGCCGCTGGCGTTTTTGGGCTTCTACGACACGGGTCGAGTGGCCGAGCAGCGTTCCGACATCGGGATTTCGCAGATGCATCACAGTTTCGGGGCGGGCCTGGTGGTGCAGTTGGGAAACAGCCCGATCCTGAAGTTCTACTACGCCTGGGGCGGGGGAGAAGGGGGCCACACCACGTACACGTTGAATACTAACAACTTCACCGTTGGGGCGCCGGCGGGAGTGTTCTAAGAATTCTTCGGCCGAGGCATGGGCCGCGCTGCCGGCGCGTGCCAAGGGGCCCCCGCGGCTCGGCCGGAGCAGGTCGCGTGGCCGCGAGTGTGGGGTGAAAGGCTTATGATGGAAGGGGCTGGGGGATAGGAGGACCTGTGGAATACAAGATTTTCGGGGCTGGACGGCAGCCACCCGACGATTTCAAAGAGGATTTGGCGGCGTTTTGCGGCCTGAGCGACGAGCAACGAAACGCAATCGCCGAATGGTTTCTCTCTGCCCGCAGCTACGATCTGTATGAGCCGCATTTGCCGCCCGTCATCGCGGCGAGCACGCTGTTGCCAGAGCAATTCAGGCAAACTGCGGGTGTAATCAGAAATCTGCTCTCCGATTGGCAACGTCGTGAACTCGAACTCTCCGATATCGAAAGGGACCTGTTGCTGCTGGGATTCGACGCACAACAGATAACGATTCTTCTGGGTGCCCTGGGCCAGATCTCATCCGTCAAAGAACGAGCTTGGGTGGATGGCCGAAAAGGACTCGAACGGGTTGCAGGGCTGCCGACCATAGATGATGTCAATATCGTTTGGAACGCTAGGCCGGTCTTCGGAGGCGACGCCTCCTATTATTACGATGGCGACAGCAACGAGGGATCCTATGACAGGTTTCTCGGGATCGTTTACCTAGCTACAATGGAGATCCAAGCATCGGACACCAATGGGACGAAGCAGCGCATCGCCATCCAGATGGACGAGGATATGTTCGATGGTTTGCTAAGGAGTATGACACGCGCCTACGACCAGCTACAGACGTTTAAGAGATGTACAACAACGACTATCCCGGAAGCTGGAGAGCGTAAAGGGGCTAAATGATATGCTGAGGGGCAAGGGCTTCTATCGTAGTGACAAGTACATGGTGGGTGCGGAACGGCAGTGCTCACCCCGAGCCAGTGCCTTGGCGGGCCCTGGCAAACACACGCCCGCGCGGCGAAGAAAGGCGCCGGCCACCGCTTTTGAGGCGAACACAAGCCAAGTATTGGCAGTGGCCTCCAGGCTGGCCTCGATGGCTGATGGCGAGGTTCGACAGAGGTACCATGACCTCGTCGATAAGAGCCTCGGAGGCGAGCTGACGGCGCTGGAGCGCTTCGAGTTGGAGCGTATTGAGGTCCGTCTCGACGCCGAGGACAAAGATTCCGAGATCGAAGGGATGGACCGCAAGTGGGAGCTTGAGCGGACTGAGCTTTTGGATTCAATCGAAGGCTTACTCGGCAGGCTCAGAAGGTAACCCGACGACCGGTGCAATAGTGTAGAATGGCATTCTTCTGCCGCCGCGAATCTCCTCCGTATTGTTCTAATTATCAAGGATATAGGATATTTCTGCGCAGAGATTTCCTGGCGCGATGTGCGTACTGTGAGCGTACGGAAGAGTATATGGGTGGCGAGGAGGCGTTTGAAGTCGACCATTTCAGACCGAGGAGCAAGTTCCCGGATTTGATCTGCGTTTACAGCAACCTATATTACGTGTGCCGAAAGTGTAATGGACACAAGTGGGAGACTTGGCCGTCCGACGATCAAGCCTCTCGCGGCGCGTGTTTCGCGGACCCATGCGAAAAAGATCCGTACGTACATCATCTCCGCGAGCGTGAAGACGGGATGCTTGACGGGCTGACTTCCTGCGGAATCTATTCTAATCGCCACATCCGCCTCGATCGCAACGAACTACAACGGTGGCGGCGTCTACGATCCCAAGCTCGTAGAGACTTGCCGTATCTAACCGGTGTCACGCAACTGCTCGATCAGCTTATTTCCGCTACCGATGCGGAGCAGTCTGAGCGCGCAGAAATGGTGGAGCGTTTGGCCGCAATTCGACGGCGTATTGAGGAATCGAAGCTCCGTTTTTCGATCGGGTAATTCGGACTCGCTTCGCTATAAAATATACCGGCTCAAGTCCTGATCCTTGACGATGTCGGCGAGCTGCTTGCGGACGTAGGCGGCGTCCACTTTGACGGTCTTCTTTTTCAGGTCGGGGCCTTCGAAGGAGACGTCCTCCAGCAGTTTTTCCATGATCGTGTGGAGACGGCGCGCGCCGATGTTCTCGCTGCTCTCGTTGACCTGGGCGGCGAAGCGGGCCACTTCTTCCAGGGCATCGTCGGTCAGCAGCAGCTTGATGCCCTCGGTTTCGAGGAGCGCGGTGTATTGCTTGGCCAGGGCGTTCTTGGGTTCCTTGAGGATGCGGATGAAATCCTCCACCGTCAGGGACTTCAACTCGACGCGGATGGGAAAGCGGCCCTGCAGCTCGGGGATCAGGTCGCTGGGCTTGGATACGTGGAATGCGCCGGCGGCGATGAACAGAATGTGATCGGTGCGCACGAAACCGTAGCGGGTATTGACGGTGGTGCCCTCGACGATGGGCAGGATGTCGCGCTGCACGCCTTCGCGGCTGACATCGGGGCCATGGCCGGATTCGCGGCCGGCGATCTTGTCGATTTCGTCGAGGAAGATGATGCCGCTGGATTCGACTCGCTCCAGAGCCACGCGCGTCACCTGTTCCATGTCGATGAGCTTCTGCTCCTCTTCCTGGACGAGGTAGTCAAGGGCCTCGGCGACGCGCATCTTGCGGCGGCGGGTCTTCTGGCCGAACAGGTTGGGCAGCATGTCCTTGAGGTTGATGCCCATCTCCTCGATGCCGGCGTTGGTGGCGATTTCGAACGTAGGGCCGCGGTCCTTGACGTCGATCTCGACCAGGCGCTCGTCGAGCTTGCCCTCGCGGAGACGCTCGCGCAGTTTTTCGCGGGTGCGCTCGATGGTCTCGGAGGGTTCCGGTTGCGGGGGCATGAGGAGGTCGAGCAGGCGGTCCTCGGCATTCAGCTCGGCGCGGTCGGCGACTTCGTCGAGGCGCTCTTCGCGGACCATGTCGATAGCGATATCCACGAGGTCGCGGATCATGGAATCGACGTCGCGGCCGACGTAGCCGACTTCGGTGAACTTGCTGGCTTCGACTTTCAGAAAAGGCGAATTGGCGAGGCGGGCCAGGCGGCGGGCGAGCTCGGTCTTACCGACGCCGGTGGGGCCGATCATGAGGATGTTTTTGGGCATCACCTCTTCGGCCATTTCGGGGGCTAGTTTCTGGCGGCGGATGCGGTTGCGGAGGGCGATGGCGACGGCCCGTTTGGCCTCGGCCTGGCCAACCACGTGCTTATCCAGCTCGCGCACGATTTCGCGGGGAGTCAGCTCATCGAGGAGCGGCTCCTCATCGACGGATTGGCCTGGCAGGTAGATGACCATGGCTATTCGAGCTCCTCGTAGGTGACATTGTCGTTCGTGTAGATGCAGATTTTGCCGGCGATGGCCATGGCCTCTTCGACGATGCGGCGGGCGGAGAGCCGGGTGTTGCGGATCAGCGCGGTGGCCGCGGCCGTGGCGAAGGGGCCGCCGGAGCCGATGGCGGAAACGCCTTCATCCGGCTCGATGACGTCGCCGTTGCCGCTGACCATGTAGGTGTTCTTGAGATCGGCGACCAGCAGGAGGGCCTCTAGATGGCGCAGGATGCGGTCGGTGCGCCAGTCCTTGGCCAGCTCGACCACCGAGCGGGAGAGGTTGCCGTTGAACTGTTCGAGCTTGGATTCGAAGCGCGAGAAGAGCGCGAAGGCGTCGGCCGTGGAACCGGCGAAACCGGCCAGGATTTTGTCGTTGTAGAGGCGCCGCAGTTTGTGCGCGGACGATTTCAGCACTTCCTGGCCGAGGGTGACCTGTCCGTCGCCGGCCATGACCACTTTGTTGTCGCGGCGGACGCAGATCACCGTAGTGGAGCGGATCTTTGGTTGCATGAGGTGGGCAATTCCATTGTAAGGCCAAAAGGGGACTGGGACGGGCGCAGCTTCGGGCGATGCCGGGCTATGCGGGGCCTACCACCCGTCTGGCGGTGGGAGACGGCCGCCGCGGCAACGGCTGCCGGTCCGGTAGGGCGTCGCCGATGCTGTTCCCAGTTTTGAAGGGTCTTGACGCTTACGCCGATCAACCGCGCGAACTCCGACTGCGAAAGGCTGGTTCGTTCGCGAATGACCCGGACGCCGGGAGAGCGGATTACAGTCCGTCGCGTTGCGAAATTTGTTTCGAAGTGAGATCCGCCGCCTCGTCCCGCCAAGGGTAAACGCCACGGGCGCCGCCGCTCTTTCCTCGAGATCCAACGGCAACGCGAACTTTGCGTATTCCACCACTACCTGGTTCCCCGACCGCGAGATTCGGCGGTGTTCCGAAACCGCTGGTTGACGCTCGCGGCTCCGATCGTGGCCTCACAAAGAGCAGTACCCGCAACGGCACAACATCACACTGCCGAGGCCTCCGATGAGACCGCCGGGATCCGGATTCGCGCCGAGTATGAGTCGGGTTCAGTTCGCGCTCTTCACGGTCACCAGAACCGGAGCGCTGTCTTGCGCGGTGGCTAGCGAGCGTACTTCCACTACCTGGGTTCCCCCTTGCAGGGTGGTGGGAATCTGCGCCTGAATCTGGCCGCTGGAGGTCTGCAGCAGGGGGATCGAGACGTCGCCGAAGGTCACGCAGGAGCCGCCCAGAACCGTGGGCGGGGGCAGCGTGCTGGCGGTGGCCGACGCGGCCAGGTTCGTCCCGTTGATGGTGATGAACGAGCCGGGCGCGAAGTTCTGCGTGCCATCGGCCGCATTCACAATCCCTTTGGGGCCCGTCGCCATGGTAGGCAGGGTGTTGGCGCCGCTGGGCGCCAGCGAAATCACGCTCAGGCCGGAAAGTGTGAGGGCGTAAGCGTTGGCGCCGGCGGAATCCGCCACGAGCATGCGCGGGTTGGTGTTCGAGCGAGTGGTGCCGAACACGCTCACCACCGGATTCTCCGGGACTACGCCGGCGAGCGTGTCCTCGCCGGTGGTCAGATTGACCAGTTCCAGGGTGGTGCGGGAATCGTCGTTGGTGACGGTCGTGATGCTCTGGCGTACCGGTGTGGTGAGCCGCAGGAAAGCATTGCTGCCCAGCGGCGCGACCGCCGCGACGTTGCGGTTCCCCACGTTGACCACTGTGGCGCCGCCGCCTCCCCCGGGGCCGATCACAGGAGTGATTGTCGTGGAGCCGGGGTTGGCCGTGCCCCCGATCACCGTCAGGGACGGGTTCATGATCACGCCGCCGGCGAGGAAATACGCTCCACCGGGGCCGGCGCCCAGCGGACCGTAATAACCCTCGATGGTGGTGGTATAGAGCAGGCGGCTATCCTGGTAAGCGTCGTCCAAGGAGTTATACAGGTATACCGTGCCGCTTCCGTTGATCGTCAGGACATAGCTGTTATCGGGTGCGGCGATCATGCCGAAGTTCGGGGTGCCGGCAAACTTCACGGGAGTTATTGAATCGGCCGGGCGGACAGTGGCCTGATCGCCGTTCACCACCTCCCATTGCGACCCATCCGACATCACGATCTCCAAGCCGAACAGGCCCATGGCTATGGTCTTCGGGTAAATCAGGGCCGCCGTGCCGTTGCGCGGAATGGGTGGAAAGACGACGTTGTCCACCACCTCCTGCGAATCCAAATCGATGATGCTGATGGACTCACCGCCGGTGTTGGCTACGTACAACGTATTGCCATCGGTGCTCATGGCCATGGCGTGGGGAAGCTGGCCCACCGGGATCGGGGTGTCGAAAACCTGCTGGACCACGTCGAAGACTTCCACGCGATTGTAACCGGAGTTAGTGATGTAGAGTAAGTCGCGGGCTTCGTCCAGCACGATATCCTGCAGGCCCTCGTTGCCGGTGGTGGTGGGCGTGCCGATGCTGAGGACGGTGCTGGCCGAGTTATTGGGATTGTTATTGGGTGTGGTGGGAAGAGGGAAAATCACGCCGCGCTGGTCGGACTGGCGGTAATTCATGTACACGCGAATGACCGGCGGGATGTTGATGGCTTGCTCCGACGAAAGCGTGACGTTGAAGGGCGCACCATCGGAGGTGCCGGCGCCGGTCCAAAGATTGGTGCCGGGATAGCGCGTGACGCCGGAACGGCCCGGTTCCAGGGTGAAGGTGATGGTGGCGGGCGCGAGTCCGCTGGACTGGTGGTAGACCAGCGCGGAACTGGAGTTGGTGGCCACCGAGAAGGTCAAGCGGCCTTGGCCGGCGTTGTTGATCTGTAGCGTGCCGGACGCGATTCCGCGGTTGCAATCGTCGGAGGTCAGAAACACGTCGGTGGTGACCGGCGAGAGGATCGGGTAACTGTAGAGATTCCCCAGCGGAAGATGCATGATGCCGGAATCGGAGAGGGCCCACGCCTGGGAGCCGTCGGAGAGCATCACCATCTTCGCCACGATACTCTCAGGCAGGTTGATGCCCAGGAGGATGCCGAGATTGGCCGGGTCGCCCACCAGCAGCGTGGAGGCCAGCGGCGGCGGCGTGGGAGTGGTGTTAGCGGCCGTGTTGAAGGCGCTGTAAATGGCGGTCCCGTCGGGCGAAAACACGCTGCCGCCGACGTTCTGCGTGGTGTTCACAGCGTTGGCGAAGGTGAAAGGCGCGTTGGCGTTGTTCTGCTGCGCGACGATGGCCAGGGTCGAGATGTCGTACATGGTCATGCCGGCCATGAAGCGCGAACCATCCGGAGAGACCGACAGCACCGACGACGCTCCCGAGATGGTGCGGTTCTGCAGCACGATCCCGGAGGCCACTTCGTAAACGAAAATGTAAGTGCTGCTGGCGGTCGGAGTAATTACGCCGACGATGTGAGAGCCATCGGGCGTGCGCTTCAAAGTGCCGCTGAAGGTGCGGACCGGACGGGTGAGGGTGGTGGGCGGCAGGGGAGCGGGCGCACTGGGCAGCGCCGGAACCGTAACGGACTGAAGCTGCTGGCCGGTACTCTGGGTTTGGTCGTAGATGGATAACACACCGGTGGTCGCGCTGGTGCCCAACATGCTGACCAGGGCGCGGCCATCGGCGCCGACTTCCACGCCCTGCGGAGTGGACGGCAGCACCACGCTGGCGACGACGGCGTTCTGCGACAGGTCGATCACATTGAGTAGCGGCGAGCCGCTGGCGGTCTGCGTGGGGGTGGCGCCGCTGGTGACATATAGCCACGCGCTATCCATGGAGATGGCTCCGGCGATGGGGCTCTTGCCCACCGGGATGGTGCCCACGATCTGGTCCGTAGTGTAGTCGAAGATAAGGACTTGACTGGTCGTGTTATTGATCAGGTAGAGGACGTGGCGGAGCTGATCCAGCACCACATCGGAGGGCGTGCCGCCCTGCAGCGAGACGACGTCGCCGAAGGTGGACCCGACGGCCGTTTGCGCCTGCGCCGGAATCGATCCCAAGAGCCAGAGGGCTAAGAGTAACGGCGCCAGACAGGCCAGAGGCGCGCGCCCACGAAGACGTATTGCACACCAGGAGCTCACCAAGGGTTCTTTTCTCCAAGACGCGGCGGATTTCCTTTATAGTACAACCAAACCCGCGGAGGGCCGACAAGTTTCTAGAAGCAGGAGCCGGGAGCTAGGAGTCAGGAGTCGAGGAAGACAGAATGTCCGGGACTTGCTGGATTGCGGATCGGGGCTGCGGGTGCCCCGGTGGCAGGATGGCGCTTCGGCCTGGCTGGGGTCGGCGGCCGGCGTGGTCAAGCCACAAAAAACAGGTGGATTGCCGCTGAAAAAACTGGAACTTTTCGCCGCGGACTTTCGGGACGCCGCGATCGTACCAGAAATTGGGTTTCTCGCAACATCGCCGGTCGCTCTCGTGTTATAGTCAACAAAATTGAAAGTACATGTGCGGAATCAGACCCGCGAAACCGTTTTGGCGGAAGCCGCTGATGTGGCGGATACCGGCGCGAAGCGGCGGACCGGGCTATTGAAGCATACACGATTGGAACCCGGGGAGGGCCTGTGGATTATTCCTTGCCCATCGGTTCACACGTTCTTCATGAAGTTCCCCATCGACTTAGTGTACTTGGATAAGCA
This sequence comes from Bryobacteraceae bacterium, assembly GCA_052144935.1. GTDB lineage: Bacteria > Acidobacteriota > Terriglobia > Bryobacterales > Bryobacteraceae > JOPF133. The sequence continues at coordinate 65,705 of JBKQPR010000325.1, read as the reverse complement.
CCGGAAGGTCCGCAAAGTGCGCCACGCCGTGGGTCCGTGGCGGCTCTCGGCCTGTCTGAGTGCGAGGTCGGTTTTGGAGCTGCCGGCGGGGACCGCGGCGCGCACCGGAACCAGGCCGGGCGACGAATTGGCGATTCAGAAACGCGATTGACTTGGTATTGGATGCGGTTACGAATAGCAGTGGTGGCGGTTGTGCTGGTGGCAGCGGGCTGCGTACGGCAGGGCCCAGGCACTGTGGCCGCCCAGGGCCCAGTGGGCGCCCCAGCGGCTGCTCCGAAGACCGTGTGGGACCGGCAGATCCAGAACGCCACGGACGCGGGCGATGGCGATTACGATCTGCGCGTGCTGCGCGAGCGAGTGGAGGGGGATCCCTCCAACATCCCGGCCCGCCTGGAATTAGCCAAGGCCTATCGCGAGAGGGGCTACAAGGAGGTGGCGCTGGAGATTTGCCGCCTGGCGGTAGCGCGCTTTCCCGAATCGAGCGAGGCGCGTTTGGCGCTGGTGCATGCGCTGCACGATGTGAACCGGCGCGGGGAGGCCATCGAGGTGGTGGAAGCTTACCTGGCCGGCCATCCGCAAGCGCCCGCGGAGTACCACTCCTGGCTGGGCATTCTGCGCGACGAATCGGGCGAATGGGCCCAAGGGGAGCCCCACCACCGCCAGGCCCTGGCGCTAGAGCCGGGATCGGGGGGCGCCCTCTGGGGTGCCCCCTGGGCCCTGCACAACAATCTCGGCTACAACCTGCTGATGCAGAAGAAATACGACGAGGCTGCCGCGGAGTTCCGCGAGGCGTTGCGGCTGAACCCCGGCTCGCAAGTGGCGCGCAATAACCTGGGGTTGGCGCTGGCCAACCTTAATGCGGCCGAGGCGGTGGCGAATTGGAAGACGGCCTCGGACGAAGCCACCGCGCACAACAATCTGGCGGCGGTCTGGATCGAGAAGAAGGATTATGCGCGGGCGCGCAAGGAGCTGGAGATCGCGCTCAGCTATAATAAGAGTAATCCGGCGGCGTTGCATAATCTGGAATTGGTGTCCCGTTTGGACGGGAAACCGGCGGCGATCGACGCGAAACCGGCGGAAACGCGTTGGGAGCGTTTGAAGGCCGGGTTTATCCGGCTATGGGTCGGGCCATTGGAAGATTCGCACGCGGATGCGGACAAACCGCAGACTTCAAGTTCACCCGGAGAGAAACAATGAAAGCGTCAGTAGTTCGATTCGTTCGAGACGAGCAGGGGCAGGACCTGGTGGAATACGCGTTGATCGTGGCGGCCGTCGGGCTGGCTCTGATCACCACCGTGAACCAGCTCTCGGCCGGCATTGTCAGCCTGTATCAGAGTATCACGGGAGACCTGGCCAGTATCGGCACTCCCGCAACTTAAAGCCGGGACGTCAATGTGCGGCCGGTTTCCAGTTGGTTCGTGCCCGATCTGGCGCTGGTAGCCGCCGCGGTCACGTTATTTTACGTGCTGTTCCTGTTCCAGGGATACACGAAGTTGTTTCGCGATTCGGATGCCGGGTGGCACATCCGCATCGGCGAAGCGATTCTGGTGTCGGGCGAGTTCCCGCGCACGGACCCCTATTCTTTTAGCCGCGCGGGCCAGCCCTGGTTCGCATGGGAGTGGCTCTCGGACGTGGTGACCGGGATGATCGATCGAGCCCTCGGGCTACGCGGCGTGGCGCTGTTCTACGGCGTGGCGATCGCCGCGGGTGTGTGGCTGTGGTTCCAGTTGCACTGGGCGCTCGACGGCAATTTCCTGCTGGCCTGCGCCATGGCGCCACTACTGCTTTCCACCTGCAATATTCATTGGCTGGCCCGCCCGCACGTGGAGAGTTGGGTGTTGCTGCTGGGGGCGATGCTGTTTTTGGAGAGAAAGCGGTTGGCAGGCGAAAGCGCCTGCCCCACAGGCTGGCTGGGTGCTCTCGGCGTGGCCGGCTTCACGGCGCTGTGGGCCAACATTCACGCCAGCTTCTTCTTCGCGCCGTTGCTGGCGCTGCTCTACGCTCTGCGGGGAAGGGTCTCCTGGTGGGTGGTGGCGGTTGCGGCCGTGGCGCCACTAGCCAATCCTTACGGCTGGGGGCTATACCAGCATGTCTACCGCTATCTGACGGACGCGGACCTGCTGGCGCGCATCGGCGAATTTCAGAGCTTCGACTTCCATACGCCCGGTTCCGGGCAGATCATCGCGACCGTGATCCTCGGAATCGCCGGCGGCACGCTGGCACTGACCGCCGGGCGCTGGGAGCATTTCTTATTGGCGATGGCGATCTCGGCACTGGCGCTGCGATCGGCGCGCGCGCTGCCGCTTTCTGCGCTGCTGCTGTTGCCGGTGGCAAATTGCGCCATCACCAAGAAGCTGCCCTTCCAGCGGTTCCAGGCCTATTGCGGCCGGCTCCGGGCTATGGACGCGCGGCTGAGTGGGCTGGCGCTGCCGCCCTTGCTGGTGCTGATGGCGGCCGGCCTGCTGCGCGCTACGCCGGCGGGTTTTCCGCCGGACCAGTTTCCGGTGGCGGCGTATGCGCATTTGCCGGAAGGCGGGCGGCTGTTCGCTCCGGATAAGTTCGGCGGGTATCTGATTTACCGCTCGGCGGGACGGCGCAAGGTGTTCTTCGATGGGCGCAGCGACTTTTACGGGGCCGAGTTTTTGAAGCAGTATAGCCGCATGGTACAGGTGCGGCCGGGCTGGCGCGAGATTTGGGAGGGGTGGCATTTTAGCCATGCGCTGTTGCCGAACGACTATCCTCTGGCGCCGGCGCTGGAGCAGATCGGCTGGCGGGAGATTTACAGGGATGGCGTGGTGACGCTCCTGGCCGCGCCTGAACTTGCGCCTGCGGCTTGTGTTACAACAGAACATCGGCAGATGCGGGCGGCAGTGTATTCACCGCGGAGGCGCGGAGAACGCAGAGGAAGCGCGGAGAAGACATTCGAATTTCTCTTTGTTTTCTCTGCGCTTTCTCCGCGACCTCCGCGTCTCCGCGGTGAATCCGTGCCGGGCAGTCAAGTGGGGGTGCTGAATGGATCGACAGAAAAAAATCCTGATTTTCGGCGGCGCATGGGTGTCCGCCATGCTGCTCACCTGGTTTCTCTATGCCAGAACCGTGGCGCCGCAGCAGGAGCGTCATGTGAGGGTGGTGGTCGCCACGCACGATTTGCCGCTTGGCACGCTGCTTCGCGCGAGCGATGTCCGGCTGGTGAACTATCCGCAACACGATATCCCCAAGGGCGTGATCCTCCAGACCAAGGACGCCACTAACAAGGTGGCCTTGGTGTCGCTCTACGCGAACGAGCCGGTGCTGATCTCGAAGCTCTCCGCGCCCACCTCGCTCGAAGGCTTCTCCTCGATCATCGAACCGGGCTACCGGGCGGTGTCGGTGCCCATCACGGACGCCAGCGGCGTGGCTGGGCTGATCCAGCCGAACTCCAAGGTCGACGTGCTGTTCACGCGCACCGGCAGCCTGGCGGAAGCCGCCACTTCCACAATTCTGCAGGACGTGAAGGTGATCTCCACCGGAAAGCTGCTGGCGGCGGGACAGGTAGCCGACCCGCGCGCGCCGAAATCGCAGGTGGTGACGCTGGTGCTGACTCCCGAAGATGCGCAAAAATTGGAACTCGCCAAGAGCCAGGGCCGAATCAGCTTGTCGTTGCGCAATCCGCTGGACAACTCCGAGACCCAGAACAGCGGCCCGGTAACCACCGAAGCGCTCGATCCGGGTCTCAGCGAGCGGCTGGCGCTGGCCAAGCGAGCGAGCCGCATCAACCCGGGGGCGTTTGACGATTTGAAAAAGGAGCCGCCCAAGAAGAAGGAGCCGGAGAAGCCGCCGCGCGTGGTGGTGGACGTCTACCGCGGCGATAAACACGTGCAGGAATTGTTTCGATGAAGATGGCGCATACAGTTGGCGGAGTGGCCCTGCTGGCGGCATGGTGCTGGACGGTCCCGCCCGGTGAGGCGCAGACCCACGCCCAAGTCAACAATATCGCGCTGGTGGAGGGAACCGGCCATCTGCTGCAGTTCCAAAAAGACATTCAGAAGGTGGTGATTGCCGAACCCAAGATCGCCGATGCGGTGGTGATCTCGCCGCGCGAGGTGATGGTCAACGCCAAGGGTCCGGGCCACACCACGCTCTTGATTTGGGAGGAGGGCGGCGATCCGGCGCAGTACGAAATCGCCGTCAGCAAGGACGATAGCGAGTGGGATGCCTTCCGCAAGCAGATGCTGGAGAGCGTGGGGGACAGTAAGGTGACGGTGACCGGCTCGGGCGAGACCATCGTGCTGGCGGGCATGGTGAAGTCCGGCGAGGATGTCAAGCGGTTGCAGGGAATGGCGCAGACGCGCGCCAAGACGGTGATCAATCTGTTGAAGGCGCCACCGCCGCCGGAGCCGCGCCAGATCCTGCTGCAAGTGAAGTTCGCCGACGTGGACCGGGTGGCGCTCACGCAGATCGGATTCAATCTGTTCAGCTTGAATCCGAAGTTCACCGGCGAAACCAGCACGCAACAGTTCACCCCGCCGAAATTCAGCCAGGTGCAAAGCGGCGCGGGAGGGACGAACTCGAATTCGGTGAACTTTTCGGACCTGCTGAACCTCTTCATATTCCGCCCCGATTTGAACATCGGCGCCACCATCCAGGCGCTCCAGCAGCGCAACCTGCTGCAGATTTTGGCGGAGCCGAACCTGCTGTGCCTGGAGGGCAAGGACGCCAGCTTCCTGGCCGGCGGATCGTTTCCCTTCCCGACCATCACCACCACCCCCACGGGCGGGTCGACCGCGCCGGTGATCACGGTGCAGTTCAAGCCCTTCGGCGTGAAACTGGATTTTACGCCGACAATCACCGCGCAGGGGGAAATCGACTTGAAGGTGGCGCCGGAAGTCAGCTCGCTGGATTACACCAACGCGGTGACGCTGCAGGGCTTCACCATTCCGGCACTGGCCCAGCGGCGCGCCGAAACCGAGGTGGTGTTACGCGACGGCGAGAGCCTGGCCATCGCCGGGATGATCAACAACCAGGTGATCGAGCAAATCGAAAAGGTGCCCGGCCTGGGCAGCCTGCCAATTCTGGGGAGACTGTTCCAAAGCCGCAGCACGCAGAAATCGACCGACGAGCTGCTGGTGGTGATCACGCCGCGTTTCGTAAAGCCGCTGAGCCCCGAGGAGAGGGCCAAGCTGCCGGATATGCCCTCGGCCTTCCTCCCCACCGTGCCGCAGGAGAATGCCAAGAAGAAGGGCAAGAAGAACACCACACCGCCTCCGCCACCGCCTTCGGGCACGGCGAGCGATAAACCGGAGTTTGTAGGACCCAGTGGGCAGATTATACCAAAGCAGTAGTGCGCTGGCCCCGTATTCACCGCGGAGACGCGGAGGGCGCAGAGGAAGCGCGGAGAGAACACAGAGCAAGTCGGGCGTCTTCTCTGCGCTTCCTCTGCGTTCTCTGTGTCTCCGCGGTGAATACAGAGCTGCCGGCGGGATGGCGCTTCCACTTTTGGTCATCCTGGTGCCGGTATTGTTCGGGCTGATGGGATTCGCACTGGACCTGGGGCGGCTGTATCTCATCAAGGGCGAGCTGAACCAGGCGGCCAACGCCATGGCCCTGGCCGCGGCCGGGCAACTGATCGGCACGGACGCTTCGCTGGGTAATGCCACCAACGCCGCCAGCCAGTCGCTGGACAATACCAACGGCCTCGCGAATAAATACAATTTCGGATCGATCATCATCGGGCAGACCAGCGGAATCCTCAACAGTACGGTGAATGCGCCGGCTTACTTCGACACCTTGGCCGATGCGCTGGCAGCGTCTGGCACGCAGGCTTCCGGGGAGACCGCGCGGTATGCGCAGATCACCCTGCTGGCGGACGCTCCGCTGCTGTTCTGGAGCCTGCTGCCGGCCGGGCAAACACGCAAGACCAGCGTGGGTGCGATCGCTACGGCGGGCCTCAGCGCGCCGCTGTGCACGGCCTGCCAGATTGAGCATTTCGCAATAGCCGCGGTGGACCCCAGCGACACCGTGAACTACGGATTGGGCGACCCCACCGCGGGGAATCTGTACACCTTCTATACCTCCTGCAGCGGAACGCCGCCAGCTACTCTGGCGGGGACGCTGCTACCGTATGTGATTCTGAACCGCTACGACGCCGCCAATGCCACGCTGGATGAGACGCAGCAATCCTACGTCGATGGCGCCGGCGGATTGGTCCAATCGACGGACCCCAACCCCACCGGCTCGGCTGTGCCGGTCGGCTGCGTCGGCATCAACGACGCGATGGAGACGGTGTGGACGTCGGCGGTTCCGGGAGCGTGTACCGCGCTGTTGCCGCCCGCCACGGTGGTCGATGCGCTGTGCGGCCTATACTCGCGCTTCGACAACACAAACCCGGCATCCGTCTGTACCACCGACGTCACGAATTTCTCCGCCGTTTCGGCGCCCTTCCTGCCGGACACCGATATCTCCACGGGCGAAAGCAGCCTCTACACGTCCTATGTGGGCGATGGGCGGCGCATCATCACGGTTCCGGTGGTGAATGCCCTGGCGACCAGCACCACCGCGACCATGACGGTGCTGGGATTCGTGCAGTTTTTTCTGGAGCCGAATCCGGACGGCACCTTCTTCACCGCCGCCGACCCCAACGGGCGGTTTGTGGCGATGTACATCGGAAGCCCCGCGCCGGTGAATCAGGGCTGGGTGGACGACCGTTTTGGGCTGGGCTGCCCGGCGCCGGTGGCTTCGGGGCCGGGAAAGGTGGTGCTGCACCAATGAGGCGGAAATGCGGCGGCAGCACGGTGCTGGAGACGGCCATGTTCCTGCCGGTGATGATGCTGCTGATCGTGGGGATGATTCAGCTCGGCAAGATCACCTACACCTATTATGCGTTGCGCGACACGGTGTACACGGCCGCGCGCTACCTTGCGGTGCAGAAGGGGACCAACTTCTGCGATCCCGCCGACCCCAACATTGTGGCGGCCATCAATTTCGCGGCGACCGGCACCACCGACGCCTCGGGCGCGCCGTTGATTACCAACCTGACGCCGGATATGTTGCAAGTGTCCACCGAGTGCATTGTGAACGGCGCCGTGGGCGTCTGCGACACTAGCGGGTGCGGCATCAGCCCGAGCCTGGCCGAGCGGCCGGACTATGTGGCCGTGACGATCCCCAACGGCTACCTGATGACTCCGCGGCTGCCGTTCACCACGCTAAGTCCGATCCTGTTTTCGCCCAGCGCGCTGGTGCCGTTTGGAGGCACAAATTGATGGTTGGGGCTCTGTATTCACCGCGGAGACGCCGAGTTCGCAGAGAAAGCGCGGGGAAGAACCCGAGAAATTCAAATGTTTTCTCCGCGCTTCCTCTGCGCTCTCCGCGTCTCCGCGGTGAATACAGAGCCCGCGGTGAATCGGGACGCCGCTGGTCCGGCCAGACCGCCGTGGAGTTTTCGCTGCTCTTTGCGGGGGTGATTCTGCCGCTCACCTTCATGACCATTTTCGTGGCGGAGATGCTATGGATCTGGCACAGCGTGGAGGATTTCACGCGCGACGGGGCGCGCTATGCCGCCACGCATTGCTGGATGCCCAACGCCAGCAATGTCCTGGGCTACATGCAGAGCAACGTGCCGGCCATGATCGACCAGAACCAGTTCCAGGCCGGCGGCATTGCGAGCATACAGGTGCTCTACTACGCGCAGGACCCGGTCGCCGGAACACTTTCGGCGTTCAGCGGCTGCGGCTCCGATTGCAGCGCCACGTGCATTCCAGACGTGGTGAGCGTGAGCATCGCGAATTATCAGTTCACGCGCTTTTCGAGTTATTTCAAGCTGCCGCCGGTGACCATTCCGCCGTTTACGGCGGAGATTCCCATGGAAAGCGCGGGTTGCGACATAACGGGGACGTGTGTGCCATGAGAGAAATGAGGCCCTGTATTCACCGCGGAGACGCGGAGAACGCAGAGGAGCGCGGAGAAAACGTTTGAATTTCTCCAGGTTTTCTCCGCGCTTTCTCCGTGAACTCCGCGTCTCCGCGGTGAATACAGGGCCATCGAGGAGCTCCATTGCCTAATACCACATTGATGGTTGCCTCGAGCGACGAACATTTTCGCGAGATGGTGCGCGACAACCTGGTGAATATTCCGAACGCCAAGATCGTCTCGGAGTATCAGGAGGTGGCCGCCAACCTCTACATCCGGGTGCTGCAGGATCTGGAGCGCAACCCTAACGCGGGCCTGATCGTGGATATCTCGGGCGATCCCGAGGGGGCCATCAAGTCCGTGGAGAAGGTGAAACAGGCGGCGCCCGATCTGTTTGTGATCGTCAGCAACTTCCACGCCGACGGGGAGACCGTGATCGCCTGCATGCGCGCGGGGGCCAACGAATTCCTGCTGCAGCCGCTCAAGCGCACCGAATTCCGCGACGCCATGGCGCGGGTGGAACGCGCGCCCCGCCGCGGCACGCAGGGCGAGAGCAAGTTGGGCCGTCTCTACACCTTCATCGGCACCAAGGGCGGAGTGGGTACGACCACCATGGCGGTGAATTTCGCCGCCGTCCTGGCGCAGCGCAAACAATCCACCGTGTTGATTGACCTGGACTGGGTGGGCAACGACGTGGCCATGCAGCTCGGGGCTGCGCCGCAATACACCCTGATGGAGGTGGCGGAGAACCTGGAGCGCATGGACCAGGCGCTGTTCGAGGGCTTCGTGACGCGCGATCCGCTGGGCTTCTACCTGGTAGGTCCGCCGGACGCGCTGGAACAGCCGGCCCATTTCAGCGATCACATGCTCCGCGAGTTCGCCACCTTTCTGGTGGAGAAGTACGATGCCGTGGTGATCGATGGCGGGCGGGCGGTATCGAACGAAGTGGTCCTGGCGGCGGCGCAGGTCTCCGCGGCCGTGTTCCTGGTGGTGGACCAGGAGTTTCCTTCCATCCGCAATGCGCAACGCTATATCACTTTCCTGATGCGGATGGGATTCAACCAGGACCAGATCCGCGTGCTGGTGAACCGCTACACCAGGAAGGTGACCGCCAACATGGCCACCCTGGAGCAGATTCAGCAGACCCTCAACCAGCCGGTGTTTTATGGGATACCGCCCTCGCCGGCGGTGATCGCTTCGATCAATAAAGCGCGGCCGTTCGTGGCCAATCGCGAGCAGGCGGGCGATTTGGACCGCGTATTCCGGGCATTTGTGGATAAAGCCACGGGCAGAAAGAAGACCGACGCCGGCGGGAAGCCGGTGGCGGTGGGGGCTTAGAATGAGGGGATTCACAGGAGGTTCTCTTGGGTAGCCGCCCCTTGATCAGGCCTGGTTCGGGCACCGACCGGTGGTTTGAAATCAAGAGCATGGTCCATCGCAAGCTGCTCGATTCGCTCACCGCGGAGCAGCTCAAGGACCTGAATAAGGAGAGCGTCCGCGGACAAATCGGCGTGGTGGTGGAAAAGCTGATCCTGGATGAGTCGCTGCCCATGACCATGGGCGAGCGCGAAAAGCTGGTCGAGGAAATCCTGGACGAGGTGTTCGGGCTGGGCCCGCTGGAGCCGCTCCTCAAGGACCCCACCATCAGCGACATCATGGTGAACGGTTTCGACAACGTCTACATCGAGCGCGCCGGGCGCGTGGTGGAGACCAACATCCGGTTCAAGGACCAGAACCACGTGCGCATGATCATCGAGCGCATCGTTTCGGCGGTGGGCCGGCGCATCGACGATTCTTCGCCGATCGTGGATGCGCGCCTGCTGGATGGCTCGCGCGTCTGCGCGGTGATTCCGCCGCTTTCGCTGCTCGGGCCGGTGATGTCGATCCGGCGCTACGGCAAGAAGGTGCTCTCCACCGAGGACCTGCTCAAGAACGAGACCTTCACCACCGGCATGCTGGATTTCCTGAGCGGCTGCGTGGAGGCGCGCCTGAACATCGTCATCTCGGGCGGTTCGGGCGCGGGCAAGACCACCATTCTGAACACGCTCTCGCGGTTCATTCCGGAAGAGGAGCGCATCGTCACCATCGAAGACACGGCCGAGCTGCAGTTGCAGCAGAGCCACGTGGTGCGGCTGGAGACGCGCCCGCCCAACATCGAAGGAGCCGGCGCGATCACCCAGCGCGACCTGGTGATCAACACCTTGCGTATGCGCCCGGACCGCATCATCGTGGGCGAATCCCGCGGCGCCGAAGCGCTGGATATGCTGCAGGCCATGAATACGGGGCACGATGGATCGATGACCACGGTGCACGCCAACGCCCCGCGCGACGCTTTCTCGCGCCTGGAAACCATGGTGATGATGGCCAGCCAACACGTGCCGGACAAAGTTATCCGGCAGCAGTTGGCCAGCGCCATCAACATCGTGGTGCACTGCGCGCGGTTGAGCGACGGCACGCGCAAGATGACCGGCATCGCGGAAGTGGTGGGCATCGAGCACGATCAGGTGGAGATGCAGGACATCTTCGAATTCGAGCGCAGCGGCATCAGCCAGCGCGGCAAGGTGCTGGGGCGCTTCCATGCCACGGGCGCACGGCCGCTCTGCCTGGAGCGGCTGAAGGCCTACGGCATCCATATCTCGCCTTCGATCTTCCAGGAGGAGAGAGAGGTGAAGGAGAAATGAGGCCGAATTCACCGCGGAGACTCGGAGTTCGCAGAGAAAGCGCGGAGAAGACCTTAAATTGTCTCTTGGTTTTCTCTGCGCTTCCTCCGTGCCCTCCGCGTCTCCGCGGTGAATACGGCCCCGGAATTCCCGCGTCAAGGTCTCTTAATCGAGGGGCGCCATGTTCTTCATAGCTGCGGGCCTCATTTTCACGGTGGCCATGTTCGCGGCGGCTTACTATGTCTTTACCGTGCCGGAGCAGCAGGCGGCCCAGGTGTTCGCGGGGCGCCTGCGCGATCTGCGCGCCAATATTCGCGGACGTACCAGGAGCGCGCCGGAGTTGCTGCGCCGCGAACATCGCGGCAGCTTTGCGTTTTTAGGCGATCTGGTCACCTGGGTCGGGATCCTCCGGCGCTTGCAGGAAATCATCGAGCAGGCCAACCTGAAATACCGCGCCGCCGATGTATTCGGCTTTAGCGTCCTGCTGGCGGTGACGGGGTTCGTGGTGTTCGGCGTGGCCGGCGGCTCGTTTCTGTTCCTGCGGCTGCTGGTCGGACTGCTGATCGGCGCCGCACCCATCTTTTATATCACCCGTATGCGGCGGCGGCGCATGCGCAAATTCGAAGAGCAGTTGCCCGACGCCATCGACCTGTTCACGCGCACCATGCGCGCCGGCCATAACATCCACAGCGGCCTGGAAACCATCGCCAACGAGACCGCCGATCCGGTGCGCATGGAGTTCAAGAAACTCATGGAGGAGCTGGCGCTCGGCTCGCAGGTGGAACCGGCGCTGCACCTGCTGGGGAAGCGCGTCCCGCTGCTGGACCTGAAGTTCTTCATCACCGCCCTGATTCTGCAGCGGCAGACCGGCGCCAACATGGTGGCCGTGCTGGAGAACCTTGCCACGCTGGTGCGCGAACGCCTCAACATGGCGGCGAGGCTGCAAGCGCACACCGCGCAGCAGCGCTTTTCGGCGGCCCTGTTGTGTCTGCTGCCGGTGGTGGTGGGGCTGGGATTCTATATTCTGAAGCCGGAATACGTGCGGCTGCTGTGGACCGATCCAGTCGGCAGCAAGTTTCTCACCTATGCGATCGTCTCCGAGATCATCGGCATCCTGATCATCCGCAAGATCGCCAACATCCGGGTATGAGGATTTCATGCTGACCAACATCTTCTTCTTCCTGATTGCCGGCGCGACCTTGAGCCTGTTGCTGTGGAGCGGCATCGAGGTGTTCCGCAACCAGGAAGATCCGCTGGGCGACCGGCTGGAAGAGTTGCAGTCGCAGGCCCTGGTGATGGCCAAGGGCGCCACGCGGCGGAAGAATACGGGCCGCAGGCTGGACCGCATTCTATTCGTGATAGCGTCCGTGCCCGGCGGCGACGATTGGATCCGCGGCACCGAGAAACTGCTCAACCGCGCGGGAATTCGCCGCAAGAACGCCCTGGCGATTTACATGATTTTGACCATCCTGTTCACGTTGGTGCTGGTGGGCGGGCTGCTCTATTTGCAGCGCAACAATCCCGCCAGTTCGCTTCTGGGAGGGTTGGTAGCGGCGCTTGTGCTGGGATTCATGCTGCCCAGGATGGTTCTGCAGCGCATGGTGAAGCGCTACCGGCGCAAGCTGCAGGATGCCCTGCCGGACACGGTGGACCTTTTGGGCATCACGCTGGGAACGGGCCTGGCGCTGGACCAAGCCATGATGCGGGTGAGCGAGGAGATGGAATACATCTACCCCGAGCTGGCCGCCGAGTTCGCCACCGTGGTGATGCAGGTGCGCGCCGGGCAGGAGCGCACGGTGGCCTTCCAGCAGTTGGTGCGGCGCACCGGCATCGAGGATATCAAGTCGCTGGCGGCCATGATCATCCAGAGCGAGAAGTTCGGCACCAGCCTCGCGCAGGCGCTGAAGGTATATGCCGATGCGCTGCGTACGCGCCGCCGGCTGCGCGCCGAAGCGGCGGTGGGCAAGGCCGGCATCAAGATGCTCTTCCCCATCGTGGTGTTTATTCTGCCGGTGCTGTTCGTGATCACGCTAGTGCCGGGCATGTTGAGCGTGCTGAAAGATCTGAAGACCCTGGGCGGGCGGTAGCGGCGGACCTCTGGGCGGACCTTGCACCGCGCCTCAGAGCATCCGCCTAAGCAACTGGAGCAAACCATAGAAAACGGCGGAAACAGTTGAGAGTACGGTGAGCGAAAGTAAGAGTTCCAGTAGGAAGAGGAACGGTTTACCGCGCAACCAAACTGGCCCTGGATGGTTGTCTGCCATCGCAACTGCGTCAAGGATATCAATGCTCTTTTCCGAGATCCTGACGTTCTTGCCGGTGTCCGTCCGGAACGGCAATCGTTTAACCTCGTACGCTCCGAGAGCCAGGTTATCCTGCGGCTTCGGGGCTGGCTTGCGCGGAGCTGCAATTCCCAGCATGGCGCCGATCGAGACCCACGACGAGCCGGCCACGATGACCGATGCGGTGTTCGCTTGCGAAAGCATGACCTACCTCCGTGAAATTTGAAACTCCACCATGATCGCTGCTCGGCTACAGATCTCCCGCATTCCGCGTGAAAGCGGGTCCTGCTCGAGCCGCTGGTGCTCGATCGATTGGCGGAACCAGGCGTCAGGTGGCGGCGGACACCGCCATAGAGGCTCGGCGCCTGCCGGAACCCGGACAACATGGTCGGAGATGGAGCGGCGCTACTTGCCTACAACAGCCAAATGACTGACACGAAATCTCGATTGGGCTAGTTCCTTGACATCCAGCTCTCCGTTCTTGTCCTTATCCAGCCTGTCGAATTCCGCTTCCATGAAGCTCATGAACTCCTGCCTGGATATCCTGCCGTTTTTGTCCGTGTCCATCAGGAGCAGCAACTGCTTCACCTCGTCCTCCGCGAGCGCCATCTTATCCAGCGGATGCGGGCTGATCCCTGGATTTTGAGCTGAGATGGTTCCGATGATTACTCCCGTGGCACACAGGGCCACGATGACCATCGCTACGAACGCGATCTTCCATCCTCTTAGCATGAATCTACCTCCGTTCGAGATTCAAACCAGGACTCCATTCTGGATTCCTGCCCACTATCGATTTTACTCCCCCCTTCCGCTGATGGCGACGTTTCTCCGTCCGCCAGCGGCGCCGGGTTTGGCGCCTTGTCTGCGCTTTAGATCTCCAAGTTGCCGAGGAACATCATTTCCGCAAGGTCGAAGGATTGCAACACGACAATCCGGCCGATGCGCGCCGCGAATTCAACCCGCCCGTCTCTCTTGGTAATTTCCGCCGAAAGCGGGAACAGGTAGACAATCACCAGGTCGTCAGCCCGTTGGAAGACCTCGACCCTCGACGGCTTCACGTCCTTTTTTCCGTCTCGCTTCAAGGCCGCTTCCTTCTTCAGAGGGTTACCCAACTGTATTGGATCGCCCTTGAGGTTGGCGCCGGGGACACCGTAGACGGCGATGCGATAGCCGTCACCTTCCGAACTGGGCGGCTCAATCTCGCGAGCCTTGAACTCCGCCGCACGAACGGGGAGAGCGCTCTCCCAACGCACCATCAACGTAGTGGCCCGAGGAAAAGACCGGGCGCTGCGATTGTCACCCCCGATGAGGATGTTCGGTGTCAGCTTTGGTCCGCTGCCCTTCGGGTCCACCCCATCGTAGCCGACGCCGTGGTGCTGACCCATTTCTCCGCCGTCCCTGAGTTCGTCCTCGGTCAGCCGGCGGGTGATACCCGCTATGACTTCCTTCACCCAGGGCGATGTGGTGAGAACCTGTCTGGCGTCTTCTTCGGTCCACTGGTCCAGCAGCTTGGCAATCCAGGGAGGGTCGGCGGCCATAAGCAGGGCGGGAATAGCCATCAGCCAGAGCGGTTTGATTCCCAACTTATGCATTCATTACCTTCCTAACACCGTAAAGCGGCTGGCACACCGTGGTGTCGTTCCGAACTTCTGGCTTTTGACTTCCATATCCGGGGAGGGCTTCACGGGCGAAACCCTTGCCTACAGTTTAACCATTATCGAAAGCGACAACAGCGCCTGCCCTTTGCGCAAATCCGGCCTCCAGAGGCCGCCGTCGTTTCCACAACCCGTGAGGGTCACGGACGGGGTGCCGTCATTGCAGACGAAATCAGCCGGATACCCGTTGTTGCCGCCGGGCGGCGTGATTCCATCGCGGCCCGACCAATACGGCACATTCGCATGGCGATAGCCGAATTCCAGCCGGAAAGTGGTGAACTGGCTAGGCATCCAGTCGAGGGTGGCGGTGCCGTCGTACGCTTTGAACGGCGCTCCGGGATACGCCGGAAAGTAGGGTGTCCCCGAAATCGCATCGGCTCCATTGATGGGAAGTACCAGCGTCAGGTAGCGGCCCGGGTTGTTAATCTGTCCGCCGCCGAGTGTGGCCGCCAGAAGGTCCTTATGCCACCACCAGCGATTGTAGAGCATATAGCCCACGAAGGACTGCTTCGGGCCGCCCTTTCCGGTAACGGCGTCATAGGGATGGTCGCCGGCGCAACTCACTCCGTTACCGGTTTCGCATCCCAGATCGCCGGTAAAGGTGAATGCGATCTTGTCTATACCGTTGCCAACTTTTGGCTTGTCATAGTATTTGATTTCGATGCTGTCATCCGTGTGGTAACGTGTCCGGCGAGGAAGGCCTACGTTATCTTCCCCGAAGCCGTATTGGTTGGCGATGACATTCATCCACGGTTTTGGCGTCCATTTCAACTGGCCGCCCAGGCCTGGGTGACTATTGTACTTGTTATAGGACTGCCAGCCGTTGATGAACCATGGTTCGATCTTGAGGTGGTTGGTGGGAAACCACTGTATCCGCACTCCGTTGAAGAACCAAGGGGTGTTAGACGAAACATAGGACGGCTGATAGGCCCAGTTATCGAAATTATGATAGCTGAAAAGGCCGACATAGGACACGAAGATGCCAGCATCGATATTGATCCCGTGGTTTACATCGAAATGGTATCCGCCGTAGGCTTCCGATACGTATTTGTAAGCGGCGCGGACATCCCATTGACCGACAGCCGGACTGGCATCGTTGCGCACCGTGGTGGCGGAGAACATTCCGAACAGAGCCAGCACCCTGCCGCGCATGTTGCCGGCGTGAAAGTCGCCGCCGATGGACAAATCCTCCAACTGGACCTCGCCGTTCCGGAAAACCTCGCTAGACCCACCCATGGAGTGGTCCTTCGGTTGATTGAAATCCTCCCCGAAGAACGTGTCAGCTCTGAATTCCGGACTGAAGTACTTCGTATCCAGCGGAGTGTCGTGCTGGCGGCTGATACCGTTAAGCCAAGTCCAATCGGTGTCCGCAAACGGTGTGACCGTATCCACCGCGGGAGCGGCAGGAGCGGTCTGGGGGGCAGGTGGCGCCGGCGGAGCGGACGCGGCCTGCGCTGCTTGGGGAATCGAGGGGTCGGGCGCTGTCTCGGGTTTCGGCCCATTCGCCGGTGCGAGTCCGCCGGGCGGCGCTCCCGCTGCTAAAGGGCCACTTGCCGGCGAGGGCCGCGAGGGGAAGGTACTCAATGCCGGAGCGGACATGGATGCGTGAAGGGGCAACTGTGACAGGGCATGGGCAGGCGCCGGCTGTGCATTTCCCACGGCGGTTTCGGTAGCCGGCGCAGCGACCGGGAGAGGCGCCGTGGACGGCCCGACTGTCACGTCTGCCCTGGCGCCCTCTCCAGCAGTTACTTGCACTGACGGAATGGTAACGCCGGGATGACCGGGCACGCGCGCGATTACCGAGTAAGTGCCGGGAACCATGTCGGCAAACGAGTAGACTCCGTCGCTGCCCGAAATCGTGGCGCGAATTGCGCTGCCGTCCTGTTGCGCGGCGGTAACCGTTGCGCCCCCGACCGGCTTATTGGTGGCATCCACGATCAACCCAGTAAGCGCGCCAAACCTTGGTTGGGCAGTTGCTCCGCCAACGGCCAGCAAGCCGGCCAACAGCGCAACCAATGGCCTAACTTTCGGTAAACCGGCTAGGCGAAAGATCCAAGTGCGAGAGCGTTCGTAAGGTCTAGAACTCATGGACTGCTCCTCTCGCGTGACCATAGGGCAAATCGGAGACCAAACGCCGCGCCGCCATAAAGTCGTATAATCCGCAACTGAAGTATTTCCTGACAGTATCTGGCGTTGATAAACAAACCGCACTGGTTCTGGACTTGATGTCCAACATTTGGCCATCTCGTCGGACATAGCCGAACGCTGTTGTTGGTTTCTGTCGAAACGGCTTGCCTCCAGTTTCATATCTTTCGAAGTTCCCATAGATCTTGCTATTGTTGGCCGCAATGCATAAGGAACATATAAAGATAATGTCGGTATTTCCTAAAGAAACCATCAAAATTTTGGATGAAGCCGATCACGTCGCAAACGTCCCAGCAGTGCTCTACAAAAAACTCTTTCGGCTCCATAAAGAACTTTTAGGCTGGTTTTACGACATTTTTGCTCTCTTTACCTTACGGTCAAGGGTGTTTTGAATTGGTGCGCCAACGCGTCGAGAACGGCCGTGCGCAATTGTTCCGTCTGACGAGCCGCTTCCGCACGCGACTCCCTTTGCAGGGAGCGGGCTCGTTCCAGCGCGATTCCACTCAGTGATGCCAGCGCCGTCGCTGCAAGCTTGTTCATTCCGGTGCCACTCAAGGCCAGACCGCCCACCAGCCGAGTGCCCTGGCGAATCGCGCAATACCAGCTTTCGGTCTCGGGATCGAAGGCGTCGGCGCCGAGGAAGTACGCATCCCGGGTACGCTGGTCGGCTTCTGGAGCGCACTCGCCGCTCTGATACATCGTACTTGGCACAGCGTCGAACAGGAGCACGCTTCGAAGCTCGAAGGTCTGCTGGATCAGTGAAGCGATCAGGCTGCCCGGCTCGCCCGAATTACTGAAGAGCAGGATTCGCCGCGACGTCTCGTAGAGCCGCTCCATGTCGCGGCGCTCGCCGATTGCTTCCAGTGCTTGCTCCTGGGCGCGGAGCGACAATCGGCTGATCACCAGAGCGGTAAACTCAAAAGCGCCGAGCGCCACCCAGTTTGCCGGACTATTGACGAAACTGTATATCGGCGGCACGAAGTAGTAGTTCAAGCAGCCGGCGGCGACTACGGAAATCACAGTCGCCTGCCAGAATCCTCCGTACATCGCCGCGAGAACCACCAGGACAAGATGGAGAAATCCAGTGAACGCGAAACTCTGACCAAAGCGGAACGATAACCAGGTGGAAACGGCCACGCCGGCAAGAGCGAGGCCGCCTGGCAAAACGGCAGGCGCACCAACCCTGAGTCGATTCAGCAATTCTCGCGCGGCGCCCATTGTGGGCGACTGCGAAGCCCGGCTCTTGCCGCGGTTCGTTGGGATCCCGAGGCACCGCGACCCGAGCGACGGAATCGCGCCTGCCGCCGCGGAGCTGTCGACGTTGCCGATCACGGATGCACCAGGCTGCAACTCAACCATTACCCCAACGCTCAGAATGGCCTGGCCGCGGCGAAGGTCCCGTTGGGGCATCCACGCCAGCGCTCGCCACCCGGATATTGTAAGCCTTCATTCATCTCCTCTAAAGAATCCCGTACCGCGTAACGTTAAAGTGCCAGCCTGCCCATAAACTCCATTTCACTCAACTCGAAAGTTTGGGCGACCACAATCCGCCCGATGTGCGCCTCGAATTGAATTTGCCGGTCTTTCCTGGTGATTTCCGCGGACAAAGGAAACAAATAGACCACGACCACGTCCTTTTCTCGCTGGAACACCTCGACGCTGATCGGCCTCACGTCCTTTTTCCCCTCGCGCTTTAAAGCGGCTAGATTTTTCAGAGGTGCGCCCAGTTTCGTGGGATCGCCCTTGAAACCGCCGCCGGGAATGCCGTAGACGGCGATGCGATAGCCGTCGCCCTCCATCGTGGGAGGCTCGGCATCGTACGACTTCAACTCCGCGATCTGAACCGGAATGGCACTCTCCCAACGCAGTTTCAACCGAATGGGTTGGGGAAGAGACCGGGCGCTGCGGTCATCGCCTCCGGGGCCCGCGAAGATATTCGGCGACAGCTTCGGTCCGCTGCCCTTCGGGTCCACCCCCTCATTGCCGACGCCGAGGGGTTGTCCCATTTGTCCGCCTTCCCTAAGCTGGTCCTCGGTCAGCCGGCGCGTGATAGTGGCTCGATTCTCCTTCACCCAAGGTGACGCGGTGAGGATCTGCTTAGCGTCCTCGTCGGTCCACTGGGCGGGCGGCTTGCTCATCCAAACCGGATCCGCTGCCATGAGGCCAGCCGCGGCTACCATCAGGCAAAACGATTGCACCAGTAAATTACGCATCCGTTACTTCCGTTACTTCCAAAAAGCGGAGCAGCGGCCAGGCTTCCGTCGGGAGCGCTCTCCGTAATCCAACTCGCTCGGGTGCGGCACTAAAACTTCACCATCACGCCAATGGAGGCCTTCGCTTCGCTGCGGCGAAGGTCGGGGAACCAGACGCCGCCGGCGCTGGCGCAATTCGTGGTCGCAGTCGGGAGATCGCTGGCGCCGGACGCTGCTCCGCTCATACAGGCGAACTGCCCAGGAGCGCCATTTGTTCCGCCGAGCTGGAAGCCGGGGGGTGTGACCCCGCCGCGCCCGGCGAAGTAGGGGATATCGGAGTGACGATACCCAACCTCCGCCCACCAGGTGATGTACTGTTTGGGCATGTACTGCAAGGTGACCGTGCTATCCCACATGTGGGCCCTTTGGCCGGGAAGCTGCGTGAAGTAAGGCGAACCCGTTACGGCGTCGGCCCCATTGATTGGCGGCAGCAGCGTCAGATAGCGGCCCCAGTTGCTCATCTCTCCGCCGCCGAGCGTGAGGGCCCACAGATCCCTGCGGAGCCATATCCGGTTATAGAGCATCCACCCTACAAACGATTCCTTGTTCTTGCTGGGCGCGCCGGTGCACTGAATGCCGCCGCCATATTGGCATCCCGCGTCTGCGGTGAGGGAGAATGCCATCTTCGAGATACCCGTGCTTTCCGAGTTGTGGTAGTACCTGATCTCGATGCTATCGTCCGTGTGAATACGTTCCGTGTGGGGAAGACCCAGGTTATCCTGTCCGTAGCCATACTGGTTCGCAACCAGCTTAAACCATTCTTTCGGCTCCCACAGAAGTTGTCCTCCCAAACCCGGATGGCCGTTGTACTTGGCGTAGGATTGCCATCCGTTGATGAACCAGGGTTCGATTTTCAGCTTATGTGTAGGGAACCACTGAACGCGCACGCCGTTAAAGAACCAAGGCGTGTTCGAGGACACGTAGGATGGCTGGTAAGTCCAGTTATCGAAATTGTAGTAGCTGAACAGACCGATGTACGAGACGAAGATTCCAGCGTCCACGTTAAGCCCATGATTCACGTTGAAGTGGTACCCGCCGTAAGCTTCCGAAACGTATTTGTACGCGTCGCGAAGGTTCCATTGGCCGACCCCAAAACTGGCGTCATTGCGCGGTGTCGTAGTGGCAAACATGCCAAACATGAACAGGATTCGACCACGAATGTTCTCCCAATGGAAGTCGCCGCCGACGCTGGCCTGCTCGATCTGGACTTCGCCGGAGCGGAACGACTCGGTCGCCCCGACGATGGTGTGGTCGATCGGCTGGTTGAAATCTTCCATGTAGTGAGTATCGAACCGAATTTCCGGAGTAAAGAATTTCGTGTCCAGAACGGTGTCTTTGTTGCGCGGAGTCCCATTGAGCCAGGTAAAGTCGCCGTAGGCGAACGGCGTATCGTTGTCAACGGCGGGAGCGGCCGGTGGTGCTTGCAAGGCGTCCGGAAGAGACGGAGCGGGCGGCCCGGCCTGCTGAGGGGCCGGCGCGGGCGGGCTGGTGGGCGGATCTGCCGGCACCGTGCGAGTGGGCAACGGCGTAACGTCGGGAATCGACGGAGCCTCAGACGGGGACGTCGCCGGGCCGGCAGGGATCGAATGCACCGATGCCGTCAGCGGCGCGGGCGATTCCAGATCCTGCATGGTGAGATGTTCTCCCTTTAGCCACCGCTTCCAGAGGCTGTCCGAAATCGCAGCGTTGGCGGTCTGTGGATTGATCGAGGGGCCGCGGGCGACAGTGCCCTGCGGAATCGCGGCCGGGGCCTCGGACGACACCACAGCCGGCGGCAGCGGCGCCGTGGACGGCCCGATCGTCAGGTCTGCTCTGGCCGCTCGTCCCGCGATTACTTGCACGGCTGGAAAGGTGACATCCGGAAGACCCGGCGCCTGCGCAATCACCGAGTAAGTGCCCGGAACCACGTCGCCAAACGAATAGACTCCATCGCTGCCCGAGATCGTGCCGCGAATGGCGCTGCCGTCCTGTTGCGCGGCGGTAATCGTTGCGCCACCGACTGGCGTATTGGTGCCATCCACGATCAACCCGGTAAGCGCGCCAAACCTTGGTTGGGCGGTCGCGGCGCCAGCGGCCAGCAAGCCGGCTAACAGTGCAACCGATGCCCCATTTTCAGTAAGCCGGCTGGCCGAAAGAAGAACGTGCGGAAAGATTTTATGCCTTTCGAAGTTCCCATAGATCTAGCCATTTTTGGCCGCAAGGCATAAGGAAGACATAAAGATAATGTGGGTATTTCCTAAAGAAACCATCAAAATTTTGGATGGGGCCGATCAGACCGCGGGCTCGAGCGCCGCAGCGGCTTCGCCGGCGAAAAAGATATCTTTCGGCTCCATACAAAACTTTTAGGCTATCTTTACGATATCCTTATCCTCCTTCGCTTACACTTCTGGAAGATAGTGTAAACAGTCTGCGTCTTCGTCGCACGGTTCCTACTCATAACTCAGTAGCGGTGAGATCTATGATCCAAAGTTATAGATTCTACGCGCGCTCCATTTTTGCCGGGGCGTTGTTTGCCGCGGCGTGTTTCGGTCGATCGGTCGTGGGTAACGCCCCCGACGCAGGCGCCTCGGGCCCCGCTCCAGCGGCCTCGGCAACCTAATTTGGCGTGACCAAGGGCCCCGAGGGAGCGCCTCTGGACGGTGTGCGGGTGGTGGTGCAGCCTGGACGATGGTACGGATCGCGTCCTTACAACCGACGGCGCTGGCGCTTTCGCGGCTCCCGATATGAAGCCCGGGCGCTATCAATTGATGGCCGATAAAGATGGTTTCGTCAGTCCTCGACCGAGACCTGGTACCAATACGAGAGTCACACGCCCAATGTAAATAATCCCGAGGGGCAAGCCTTGCTTATCACGGGCGCCAACGGGGCAATCTGCAAGAGCATCGAGCAGGTGACTTGCTATGCGCCGGATTACGCCATCGTCAATTACCAGAAGTATCAGGCGTCGAAGCACGATTACTTCTCGTTCCGCAACGAATTCTTCGACGATTTCGTAGGCCAGCGGACCGGATTCAAGACCCGGTACTCGGAGCATCTGCTCGGCTGGGGCCACTGGGTGGGCACCACGGTCCTCTTCCGTCCGGAGCTTCGCTGGGAACACTCCTACGACGCGCCGGCTTACAACAACGGCACGAAGCACAGCCAGCTTACGTTCGCCAGCGACGTGATCTTATTCTTCTAGCGCCAGGCTGGGCGGTAGCCGCGGCACTCGCGGGGCGGGCGAACGGATCGCAGGCCGAGCGTTTGCCCCGCGGCGACCTTCCAACCGGGTCTCCTATGCGTGTTTCTCGTGCGCGTGGACGTGGGGCCGGAAAACCACCAGCCCGCCGACTCCCCACAGCAGCAGGAAGGTCAGCGCGAATCCGAAAAGCAGGTCGACGCCCGCACTCTTCCACTCGGGAGGCGTCGGGACGATCCCCAGCGCCAGAGCGGCGGCAATGGACAACGCGTGCCAATACCAGGCTTGCGAACCCAAGCGGTACAAAAGGTATAGAGGAACGGCGATCGCCAAGAGGTAGACCAGGACAGCCAACATGGTGAACATGAATAGCCTCCTGATCTGTATTGTAGGCCCAAACGCCGACGCTGGCGTAACCCTCCAACGCCGGCTCGGCCCCCAGGCAACCGTCACACGCCACCGTGTCGCGGCAAAGTAGAAAGTTCCGGTTTCAGACGAGTATCAGATGTTGTTATCTTGTCGCTGTTCCCTGCCATTCCCTCGAAGGTCATTGTCTTGCATCGCGGCCACCCGTCAAGGCTGCCCTTCGGCGCGCAACCCCGGCGCGGCCCTGACGGGGCCCGGCCCGCGATGCGTGAAGCAAGCACCGGAGATGAGGGAATGGCAGGCTGTGCGCTGGCGCCGCCGTCTGGAACCGGAACTTTCTACTTTGCCGGACCGGAACTTTCTACTTTGCTCCGACAAAACTCCAGCCCATTGGCTATCGACTTCTACAAAATTGATATAATTCCCCCCTGGGATCCAATTTCGCTGCCGGGGAGGTGCACTGTGACGTGGGAAATCAAGGCACTGCAGGGGACATGGACGATCGTTTCGTTGGAGGTGGACGGGCAGAAGATGGAGGGAAGCCCCTCCGGCCAGGTAGTGGTGAAGGGCGACCGCTTCACCACCATTTCGATGGGGGCCGCTTACGAAGGCGTGGTCGAGGTGGATGCCACCAGGAAGCCCAAACACTTCAACCTGGTGTTCACGGAGGGTCCGGAGAAGGGCAATACCAACCGCGGCATCTACGAGTTGGACGGCGACGCTTGGCGCATCTGCCTGAACACCACGGGCGGCCCGCGGCCCGGCGAGTTCGCCACCACCCCGGGGAGCGGCCTGGCTCTGGAAACGCTGCGGCGCGGTGGAGCGATGGGCCCCGAAGGCACCCCACAGGCTACCTCAGGGGGCGCCTCTGCGCCGCGGGCGAAGCAGGCCAAAGGGGAAACCGCGGCGGCGGAGGTTCCAGGGCCGGAGGGCGATCCGGCCCCGGAATTGGCGGGCGAGTGGTCGATGGGGTCGTGCGTGATGGACGGCCGCCCGCTGGAAACGGAGTTTCTCAAGTACGGCAAGCGGGCGGCGTCGGCCACCGAGGTCACGGTGACCATGGGACCGCAGGTCATGCTCCGGGCCGCTTACCGCGTGGACCGCTCGGCCGTGCCGCACCGGATGAATTACGTTCTCGCGCACGGACCCCAGAAGGGCAAGGCGCAGCACGGAATCTACCGGCTGGAGGGCGGCACGCTGGAGACCTGCTTCGCGGCGCCGGGGCGCGAGCGTCCGGCCGATTTCAGCAGCACAGCCGGCGATGGGCGGACGCTCACGCAATGGAAGCCGGGCGGGAAGTGAGGGCTGGCCGCGGGCAGACAGCAGAGGCGTGCGGAGAGAACACGCCCCTACCTCCGGGGTAGAAGGAAGGAAATGGAAGGGGGCTCACCCGGAGCCGGACGGCAATCCCTCCGATGATGCCGCCTGCCATGTTAGTGCAGCGGCGGGGCAAATCGCTTCACGGTTGTGGTGGCGATCATCGAAGCGCTGACAACGAAAGGATCAAGATGAAAATCGACTGCAAGGATTTCCGTGTGCGGCCAGGTGAAAAGTGCAAGCTCAGAGACTGGCCGACGATTGTGAAGCCGCTCTATAAGTCGAAGGAGCAGTACCACAAACTTCTGGAAGAGCACGTTCAGGCGCTCAGCTCCCTGCAACAACTTCACTACGCGGCCAACCGCTATGCGTTGCTGCTCATTTTTCAGGCCATGGACGCGGCCGGCAAGGACGGCGCCATCCGGCACGTCATGTCCGGAGTCAATCCGGAAGGCTGCCAGGTTTCCAGTTTCAAACAGCCCAGCGCCGAGGAACTGCAACACGATTTTCTCTGGCGCACCACCGTCCGGCTGCCCGAACGCGGCCAGATCGGCATATTCAACCGATCGTATTACGAGGAAGTGCTGGTCGTTCGCGTGCATCCGGAGATTCTCCGCAGCCAGGGGCTTTCCGAAGAGCTGCGCGACGAGAAAACCATCTGGGAGGAGCGGTATCGCTCCATCGTGGATCTGGAGAGCCACCTCTACCGAAACGGAACACGGACCGTCAAAATCTTCCTTCACCTGTCGCAGGAAGAACAGCGAAAGCGATTCCTCGAGCGCATCGACGAGCCGGACAAGAACTGGAAATTCAGTCTCGCGGACATTCACGAGCGGAAATACTGGAAGCAGTACATGGAGGCTTATGAGGATTGCCTCAAGGCGACCAGCACGCATCATGCGCCGTGGTATGCCGTGCCCGCCGACGATAAACAGAATGCCCGGTTGATTGTTTCCCAAATTGTCCTGGATACGCTCAATGACCTGAAGTTGGCGTATCCCAAGACCACCGCGAAGCGCCGGCGGGAATTGAAAGCGATCCGCAAGCTGCTGGAGAAGTAAGGTTTGGAAATGGCCTCCGCTAAGGATGTCGCGAACCCGGCCGGTCTCACCAGCCAGGAAGCCCGCGGCCGGCTCGAAAAGTTCGGCCCGAACGCCGTGACCGACACGGCTCTCGATCCACTGCGCAGGGCGCTGACCAAGTTCTGGGCGCCGGTTCCCTGGATGCTTGAGGCTGCGATCGTGCTTGAGCTGGCGCTCGGCAAGTACGTCGAGGCTGCCATCATCGCGGCTCTCCTGGCTTTCAACGCCGCTCTCGGATTTTTCCAGGAGGGGCGCGCGCAGGCGACTCTAGCCGCGCTGAAGTCGCGGCTTGCGCTAAACGCGTCGGTTCGTCGCGATCAAGTTTGGGCTCCCCTGCCCGCTGCCGGACTTGTGCCTGGCGATATTGTGAAGCTATCGCTCGGCGCCGTGGTGGCCGCCGACGTGCGTCTGACGGAGGGATCGGTGCTGCTCGACCAGTCCATGCTCACCGGCGAATCCGTTCCGATCGAAGCTGGCGCCGGGTTCGAGGCCTATGCGGGCGCGCTGGTGCGGCGCGGGGAAGCGGTCGCGGAGGTCACGGCGACCGGAGCGCGCACAAAGTTTGGACGCACCGCGGAGCTGGTTCGCACGGCGCACGTCGAAAGTTCCCAGCAGAAGGCCGTTCTCCGGGTGGTGCGCAATCTCGCCATGTGCAACGGCGTCGTCATCGTGATCCTGGTGGCGTATGCCCACGCTCTCAAGATGCCGCTTGGTGAGATCATTCCCCTGGTGCTCACGGCGGTTCTGGCGTCGATCCCGGTGGCGCTGCCGGCTACTTTTACCCTCGCCGCGGCGATCGGCGCTCGGGCTCTGGCAAAACTGGGCGTCCTTCCCACGCGGCTCTCCGCCGTGGATGAAGCGGCCAGCATCGACGTGCTGTGCGCGGATAAGACCGGCACGCTGACGCAAAACGCGCTGACCGTGACTGCCGTCCATGCCATGTCCGGCTTCGACGACTCGCACGTGTTGGGACTGGCTGCCCTGGCGAGTTCGGACGGCGGGCAAGATCCGGTAGACGCGGCCATCCGGGCCGCCGCCGCAAAAAAGGTAGCCTCCGATCTACCCAAACTGATCAAGTTCGTTCCGTTCGATCCTGGGACGAAGATGTCGGAGGCGACTGCCACCGATCCGGGCGGCGCCTCGGTGCGTGCCGTGAAGGGGGCTTTTGCCGCAGTTGCCGGCCTAACACAGCCGGCTCCGGATGCATCCAAAACGGCGAGCGAGCTTGAGGCACAGGGCTTCCGCGTTCTGGCCGTCGCGGTGGGCCCACCAGCGGCGCTGAAACTGGCCGGAATCATCGCTCTCAGCGATCCGCCCCGCCCGGATTCCGCCGCGTTGATTACGGAACTGCACACGTTGGGAGTGCGCGCGGTCATGGTGACCGGCGACGCGCCCGCGACGGCAGCGATCGTAGCTCATGCCGTAGGCCTGGACGGAAAGACATGTCCGCCCGGCCCCGTCCCCGCGGACGTGCGTCCCGAGGATTTCGCCGTCTTCGCAGGCGTCCTTCCGGAGGGAAAGTACGACCTCGTCAAGGCGTTCCAGAAGAGCGGCCACACCGTAGGTATGTGCGGCGACGGCGCCAACGACGCGCCGGCGCTGCGCCAGGCGCAGATGGGAATCGCGGTGTCAACAGCGACCGATGTTGCCAAGTCGGCGGCCGGCATTGTGCTGACCAAGCCCGGACTCGGCGGTATCGTCGCTGCGGTGAAAGAAGGCCGCGTAACGTTCCAGCGCATCCTGACTTATGCGCTGAACTCGGTCACCAAGAAAACCGTGCAGGTGCTCTTCCTGGCGGTAGGTCTGGTCATGACTGGACAAGCGATCCTCACTCCCATGTTGATGGTGATTATCATGCTCACCGGCGACCTGCTCGGCATGTCCTTGACGACCGACAACGTGCGGCCGTCCCCGATGCCCAATGCCTGGCGAATCGGCGCATTGACGATCGCCGGTGTCTTCACGGGAATCTGCGAGCTGGTCTTTTGCACCGCCGTCCTCGCCATCGCTAAATTCCGCCTGGACCTTGGAGTCGAAGCGCTAAGAACTGCGGCCTTCGTGGCCATCGTTTTCGGCAATCAGGCAACCACTTATACGAATCGGGAACGCCGGCGCCTGGGGTCCTCTCCTCCAAGCCTGTGGCTCGTCGGGTCGTCTGTGCTTGACGTGACGATCGCCTCTACGCTGGCCACTTGCGGAATCGCCATGACTCCTCTTCCCGCATTGGTTATCGGAGAGACACTCGCGGCGGCGGTGGTTTTTGCATTCCTCCTGGACCTTGCCAAAGTCCCCGTGTTCAGTCGTCTCAGAATCGCATAGAGATTTCCCGGCGCATGCCGTGAAGGCCCGTGCAAGCCCGTGAAATCCTGCCGCCGATAGCGCCCGCAGCTTTTCGGGGTGTATACTTCCGACTGTTCTATGGGAAGCCCAACCTTCATCCCGACGGCGGAGGCGCTGCGCACGGTCGCGCGCGATCTGCGATTTCATCCCTCGACCGTGGAGCATCCGGAGCGCCTCGCGGCCGGGCAGGTCGCGGCCTTCAATCGCGACGGCTATCTGACCGGGATTCCGGTGTTCGACCGGGAGGAGATCGCGGAGATCCGGCGCTACTTCGACGGACTCCTGGCGCGCACGCTGGCGGCGGGTGGCGACAGCTATTCGATCAGCACGGCGCACCTTCGCCACGGCCGCGTCTACGATCTGCTGGCGCATCCGCGGATCGTGTCCTATGTAAAAGACCTGCTCGGCGAGAATGTCATCGGATGGGGGTCGCATTTCTTTTGCAAGATGCCCGGCGATGGCAAACGCGTCTCATGGCACCAGGATGCCAGTTACTGGCCGCTCACGCCCTCCAAGGCCGCGACCGTCTGGCTGGCGATTGACGATGCCAACATAGAGAACGCCTGCATGCGATTCATTCCCGGCTCCCATTGGTTCGGCCATCTCACCTATACGCTTACGGAAAACGACGACACTAACGTGTTGAACCAAACCGTGGCTGGCGTGGAGCAACTCGGCGCGCCGGTCGACAATCAGCTCAGGGCTGGAGAGATCTCCATTCACAGCGATCTGCTGGTGCATGGGTCGGAAGCCAACGCATCCGGCCGGCGGCGTTGCGGGCTGACGCTGCGATACTGTCCGGCCGAAGTGCGGGCGGAGCTGGGGTGGAACGCGAAGGGTGTGATTGTCAGCGGGAGCGATCCGTCGGGTCACTGGGCCAACCCGCTTCGGCCGGAGACGGATTGAGAGCGGAAACCGTGGACATGGTAGGGAACGTAGTAGCGAGGGTCGCCGGAGCGCGTCAGGATTTCAAACCCGGCCTGGGTTAGAAACCGGCTCACGAACTCGAGTGTCCGGAAGTGTTCTCCCTCGCCGCGAGCCGCGCGGAAATCGTGCGCCGCGATGCACACAAACCTGGTCCGCGCCAGCATCGCCCGGCAGCCCGGCAGAGCCAGGCGCTCGGCCCCCTCGATGTTCATCTTGAGAAAGTCGATCCGCTCGACTCCACGGCCGGCGAAGAGGCTGTCGAAGGGCAGGCCTTCCACGGGATAACTAGTCGGGCTTCGGTCGCCCGAGCGTACATAATTCGATTCCCAGACCGGCAGCGTCTCAATCTGCAAGCGCGCGGGCTGGTCCGTGCAAGCGTAATTCAACGCCGTCACGTTCGAGAGCCGGTTCAGGGCGCAGAACTTTTCGAGCGCCTGAAAGGAGACCGGATGCGGTTCGATGGCGAAGACCCGGCCGGCGGGTCCCACCGCTTTGGCGAAAGCGAACACGTCTTCACCGCGGCCCGCGCCGATGTCCGCGATCACGTCGCCGGGGCGAGGCTTGTAGACGTGAAACCAGTAATCCTCGGCATCGCGAAGGTATTTCTCCGCCAGTCCTGCCCAGCGTTGCCAATTCGGTTCGGCGGTGCGGAACAGGTCGGGATCGGGAAACCAGACCGGACCGACACGTCGAATCCAGATACCGTCCCAGAAGATTTCGATGTCGCAGCCGGGGAGCGCCTCGCGCGCCAATTGGGTGGAGCGGCTCGAAAGCTCGGCTCGTCCCGTGGGAGCGTCCAGTTCTCGAATCTGCAATTCGGTCAGCCACATGGGAGTCTCGCGTTCACACGCCGCCGGTTCCGGAGCGCCGGCGAGCTTGCGCCGGAGCAGCAGCGCCAGCAGCCTCTGTTTTTCAGGGGAGAGCGGCGGTTTCGCGCCGGCCGCGGCGGAACTGGGGGTGGGTGACGCGGCGAGGGCCGAGCCGCGGTTGGGTGATCCGGCGATGGCCAAGTTGGGGATGGGCGACCCGGCGAAGGCCGGGCGGGGAGTGGGCGGTCCGGCGAGGGCCGGGCTGGGGTTGGGTGATCCGGCCGCGGCGGAACTGGGGTTGGGTGATCCAGCGATGGCCGGGACGGGGTTGAGTGATCCGGCCGCAGCGGAGCTGGGTTGTGGCGATGCGGTGAGGGCCGAGCCGGGGATGGGCGCGCCGGCCGCAGCGGAACTGGGTTGTGGCGATGCGGTGAGGGCCGAGCCGGGGATGGGCGCGCCGGCCGCAGCGGAACTAGGGTTGGGCGATCCGGCGGTGGCCAATCCGGGTTGGGGCGATCCGGCGATGGTAGCGGCCTCCCGGCGTCTCGGCGATTGCACGATCTTCTCCAGGTAAGCTTCGAACGGAAGGCACGTCAGACTGCCGGCGTAGGCCAGGGCCGCGTGGCGCGATGCGGCCGAAAGGCGCTCGTAGTGGGCGCGGTCGGTCAGCAGCCGCTCCAGAACAGCCTGCCACGGACCGATGTCCTGCTCGGGGATTTCCGCTGCCGGCACCATCAGCTCGTCGACCGCCGAGTGGTAGTGGACTACCGCCCGGACCGGGACCAGGTAATCCATCCCCAACATGGCCTCTCCCAGCCCCCCGACCTGGCTGGCCACCACCGGGATGCCGCGGGCCATGGCTTCCAGAATCATACGGGACCGCGCTTCCGCCCAGAGCGACGGCGCCAGCACGACGCGCGTCCGCTGCAGGATCTCGTGAATATCGTCCACCGGCGCGAGAACGGAGATATTGGGCAACTCGTGCAGGGCCGCGAGGTCCGCCGCGGTAGTGCCCCAGGTGGGGACGGCGGCGAACCCGGTTCCGGGAAAACGCCGCGCCAGAGCCAGAAAGATGGAAATGCCTTTCACGGCGCACGGATTCACCATCGTGACGAAGCGATTGTCGAAGCGGCCCACATACGGAAATTCGCCCGGCTCCAAAAGGGAAATGGGCACGTACACCGCCTCCAGCCCGCCCCAGCGCCGGGCGTAGCCGGCGACATACTCGCTGACGGCCGCCACGCCATCGGCCTGCCGCAGAATAGCGGTTTTAAAGCCGCTGGCAAAGGAGGTATCCGGCCCGAACGGCAGCGCCACCGTGGCCCGCACCAGGTAGACCACCCGCGCCCGCGGGCTGCGCAGGGCCGGTTCCAGCATGAGATGCGCCGGGTCGTCGGTGGAGGTCAGGATCACGTCCGGATCGAAGGCCGTGATTTGCGACGAAAACCATGCCCGCACGTGAGGCTGGAGAGTGAGGATATGAACCTCCACGCCGTTCAGGCAGAAGCGGACACAATCGGCGGCACCGCTGGCGGGAATGCCGCGGCCGCCCAACTCCGCGAGCAATCGCTGCTGGGCCTCCTGGCCGAACCGCTCCACGCGCGCGGCCACCCGCACTCTGTGCCCCCGGGCCGCCAGGCTCTCCATCAGCAGACGGTTGGACTTGTCCCCTCCTCCGAACGCCGGATAGTAGGGCGAGTTGTGAGCCAGCAGGATACGCATTAGTGTGAAGGCATTTCGTCTTCCCTGGCCAGCAGCTCGCGGACCTCTTGGTCGGACAGCCCTTCCATCTCGCGCAATAAAGCGGCGTACTCTTCCGAGCCGCTCCGTTCGAACTCCTTGAGTTCAATGGCCTCCGCCAGCGCGGTCACGGTGAAAACACCGCTGTACACCAGCTCCAGCGAAAGCTCGACGTCGAATTCCTTGCGCACTCGGGACATGAGCTGTACGGCCAGCAGGGAATGGCCTCCCAGGTCGAAAAAGTCGTCGTCCATGCTTACCGGATCGCTCCCCAAAGTCTCGGCCCAGATCTTCGCCAGACGGTGCTCCAGATGCGCGCGGGGCGAAGCCGCCGGCACGGGCGCGCCGGGGTGGCTGGCCGCGGCGGGTTGCGCGGGGGACGCCGGCACGGGCGCGCCGGGGTGGCTGGCCGCGGCGGATTGCGCTGGGGACGCCGGCACGGGCGCGCTGGGGTGGCTCCGCTCCGCGCGGGGCGACGGGGCCGGCAGTGGCCCGTCCCGACGGCTGTCCACTGCGTGTTCCGCGGGCGAAGCCGCCGGCCCGCGGGCGCCGGGATGGCTCGGCGGGGTGTGTTCCGCGCCGGGCGGCGCCGCCGGCAAACGGGCGCCCGGGTGGCCGTCCGCCGCGTTTTCCTCGCGGGGCGAAGCCGCCGGCCCGCGGGCATTCGCGGGGCGCAGCGCGGCGCTGCGCATCCGGTGGAGAATTTCTTGTGGAACGCGCAGCTCCGTCGCGATGCGGACATACGGGATGGGCTTTCCGGCAGCGGCGGTTTCGGGCGGAGGATCCAGGGCTGTCCGATCCACGGTGCGCGCCGCCCGGCGTGGCTGATAGCGGATGGCTTCGGCTTGCGCCGCCGGAAAACGGAAGCTCAGATTTCCGGAGTCCACGTGCTGAAACTCCAATCCAACGCTCTCCAGAAACAGCACCGCCGGCAGATTGCCGGGCGTGCGGACGAACGGCGTCTCCACGGCCGCCAATCCCCTTTGCCCGGCGATCCGCCCCAGCGCAGCCAGCATGCGATGCTCCACCCCGCGTCCGAGCGCGCGGCAACTGAGCAGAAAAGTGTCCACCAGCAGGGCCTCGGGCCCCGCGCGGAAGATCATGACCCCGGTCAGTCCGTAGTCCCCAAACCGGTCGCGCACGTGAACAGCGAGGCACTCCGCTTCTTCGGACCCGGTGCCGGACCCGGCGCCGGACCCGGTGAGGGCCTGGATTTCGCTTTCGGATCGCCGGATGGTGGTGAAGTTCAGTTGGTTGGTTCGCTGAGTCAATTGGGCGACGCGGGCCCACTCGCCGGGGAGCGCGGGCGCGATCTGCACCTCGAGCTGCAGCGATGCGAGGAACTCCTCGAGGCTGGCGGCCTGTTTCCGCGCACGGCCGCGCTCGGCCTGCTGTGCATAGAGCAGGGTTCGGGCCTGGTCCACCTCGGTCACCCTCAGGCGATCGAAGGCCCAGATGTGGCGCAGAAACGCCGGAATATCGCCGGCTTCCGGGGGCAGAGCGATCCCCAGCACTTCGGGATGGCTGGCCTGCACTTCACTCACTTCCTTGGGGTTGTCATCCACCAGGATGAAGCTGTCGAGCGAAAGCTCAAGCTCCTCGGCCAGTTCGGCAAGCCCGCTCGCTTTGGGTTCCCAGTTGATGCGCCAGGAGGTAAAGCGGTCGAGACGGAGCGGCATCTGGGGATTCATGCGGAAGGTGTCGAGGACATCCACCAGATTGTTTTTGCTGGCGAGGCAGAGCAACCTGCCGGCGGATTGTTGCGCGGCCATGAACTCCTGAAGCGCCCGGCGGGCGGGATCGAGCACGATCCCCAGTGGGCCGTCTTCGCCACACACCCCTTTCCACAGCGTGTCGTCGCAATCCAGCACGATCACTTTGTAGGGCGGCACGCGCAGAGCATGGATCTTGCGGACCAGCAGGGTGCCGAGCGCGGCGAAGAATTCGGGCGTGTAGGGCACATGGCCGAGATCGTCGGCGTGCGGATCGTGCGCCTCCTCGACCGGGTACAATTCGCTCAACTCCGCCGCCGTCACCAGGTGCACCGTACTGACACCCGCCAGCGAGGAAGCCACGCGTTGCTCCATGCGCTGGTGAAACTCCCGCCGCGCGGCATCGGCCAGAAAAGCCGGCGAAGGCGGACAGACGCAAACCATCAGGGAAGAGGGAAGCGAATGGGCCGCCGAGTGCAGCGCAGTAAGGAATTGTCCGACGTGCTCTTCCAGATCCGCCAGGGCGGGCGCCGCCGAACTTCCGAAACGAAGCCAATCCTCAAAACGCACGAGCACCAGATTGACCCCGTGGCGGTTGCCGCCGAGGAGGCTGGTGGAATCGAGAAGTTGCTGAAAAACCTGGTTATAAGGGGCGAACTGGAGATCGCAGTTCCAAGCCAGCTCGGTTGCCCAGAACGACAGCACTGGAGCGATGGGTTCCACCGTGAAGGTGGCGCAGACAGCCAGCCGGTAAGCCTGGGCGGTTTCGGGGATCATGAGCGCTTCGTCAAATCGGTGACTTACCGAGCGAAACCGAAGTCGTCTTTCAGGATATCGCAGTGCCCGGCCCGCCCGGCTGGGTGTGGGCGGACGAAAGGCGGTCTCTCGCAAAGGGGCAATGGGCGCTGGGGGACAAGGGCTGCGGCCGGGCAGGGCGGCGATGTGATCCTTCTGGTGGAGTTGCTGCACGGACTGGATTTCCCGGCGGCGCTGGCAACCCTCAGCGGGAAGGAGGAAGCCAGCGCCAGCGGCTGTGGAGCGATGCCTGCGATTTTTATCGGCGGCAACTCCCGCGTGACCGGGAGGCGCAGTGGTACTGGCGCAGCCGCGGCATCGAGGACCGGGAGATTGTGGAGGAGATGAGCATCGGTTATGCGCCCAGCGGGCTCATCGATCCACAAGGCCGCGACCGGTTGTCGCGGGCGATCGCGTTTCCGATCGCGGAGACAGGGAGCCTGTACGGCCGCCACACCAACCCCGCGGACGGACGTCAGAGCCTGCCGGGCGGTGATCGTGGTGGAAGGATCATTCGACTTGGCTTCGTTGTGGCAAGCCGGCTTCCGCAACGCGGTAGCCTTGCTGGGCAGCCATTTCAACGAACGGCAGCAGGCTCAGTTAGGCGATGGGCAGGAGCGGACCGTGTACTTATGCCTGGACGCCGATGAGAACGGCAGTGGGCCGCGCGCCGCGCGTTTGTGGAGCCAACGGCTAGGACGAAGCGGTGTGCGCCTGTCGCCGGTCGAGTTACCGGAGGGATACGATCCCAACCGTTTCTTTGCCGCGGGCGGTAGCGCGGCGGAGTTTTCGCGGTATCTGGAGGAAGCCGGCCAATGAGGTTTCTGCTGCCGCACTGTGGCGATGGGGCCGCCAGCGCTTGGCCTTACCGCCGTGGTGGAACAGGACGGCGGCGAACTGGCATGGGCCAACCGGTTTTTGGATATGCAGCGGGTGCGCGGGTTGAACGAGTTGTCCCGGCGCGCATACGGACACCAGTTGCTGCATTTTATCCGCTGGTGGGCGCAGCAACCAGGCGTGGATGCCAGGATTGGCTGCCCCACGATTGGTGCAGAATGGCGGCCCAGGACGCACAGTAAGTGGCATTTGGCTCTCAGCCGGGGTGCCCTCTGGGTCCGCCTACACTCGTGTGAGCGCTTGTCGGCGCTTCGCACCGGTGGGGGATCCCTCTGGGGCCATCTCCGTTGCACAATGGAGCTTATGACGCGATTCCCGCTGGCCCTTCCCGCCCTGCTCGCGGCGGCGCTGCTGTTTGCCGCCGCCTCTCCTCAGAACCCACCGCCCTATCGCAAACGCGTGCTCGCCTGGGGCGATACCCTCACGGGTTTCCAGCACGATTCCATTTCCCACGCCATGGCCACCATCGAAAGGATGGGCCGCGAGTCGGGCGCCTTCGACACCTACATCCGCACCGATTCGCAACTCATCAGCAAGCAGACCATCCCGGCGCCCGCCCGCAATACGCGCAACCTGAATTATTTCGACGCCATCTTCTTCATGGGCACCGGCGACACCCTCGACGAACAGCAAAAGAAGGACCTGCTCTCGTTCATCCGGGAGGATGGCAAGGGTTTCGTGGGCGCGCACACCGGCGACGACGCGTTCTTCGAGTGGCCCGAGTTCGGCGAAATGATCGGCGGCTACTTTGACGGGCACCCGTGGGGCGTCTTCGACGCACCGGTGATTGTCGAGGACCCCGAGTTTCCGGCTATGAAGGCCTTTCCGGCGCGCTTCACCATCCGCGACGAGATCTATCAGCACAAGGATTTCTCCCGCCGGAAGGTGCACGTGCTGGCTCGCCTGGACGGGTCCAAACTGGACTACACCAAGCCCAACATCCACCGCGCCGACCACGATTTCCCGGTGGCCTGGTCCAAGATGTACGGCAAGGGCCGCGTCTTTTACGCCACCTTCGGCCACGCCGAGGAGACCTGGGACGATCCGCCGGTGCAGAAGATGTACCTGGAGGCTCTCAAGTGGGCCCTGCGGATGGAGGGCGAGGATGTGAAGCCGGGGCCGGCCGCCCTCGGCATGCCCGCTGGGGCCGCGCGTGGGCGTTAAAATAGCCTCCCGCATCGCCCTCGCGGGATCAAAATGCGTTCCTCACAGCCGGGCCGGCGTTCCGGACCGTCAGGCGTTTCTCCGGGTCGGCGATACGGCATTGTGGACGCGATACGCGGTTGCAAGCGCGTTTCCCGGTACTAATCCGGCCCGACCGGTATAACCTGTTCAATCATCAGCACTTCAGGGTCACCGGCGGCCATACCAAGGGGTGTGGGCGTTTCCCGGCCAAGTGAATAGTTTCCGGATGCGCCGTCACTCGGGACTTGGGCCCTTTCGGCTGCCGCGCATGCATCGTGACCTGAAGTCGGCAAACTTGGTCACGTCCGAAGGAGAACTCGCCCACACTGACTCTGGGTGCAACGGGAGTGGGCGCCGTTCTGGGGACTGCGGCTTACATGGTCGCCTGACGCGAACCGGCCAAGCTTGACCTGTCCCTGCCTATCGCGCGCCCGCCAGGGCTTTCAGTTCCACCGCCAGCGTCTGGCCTTCCCGCAGAGTCACTTCCTGGCCGCTGCTTCCGCCATCGCTCGCGAGTTGATCCAGCAAACCCAGCCGGTATTTACCTGGGACCAGGCCTTCGAGCTTGAACTGTCCGTTTTGATCGGCCAGGGCATTCACTTCGTAGATGCTGAACCCCCTGGAGTCCTCCGCCGAAGCCGTCACGACGGCAAATGCGGGAGCTGTCCCTTGAATAGCAGCAAAATCCGTGCTGACGACGATTCGCAGATTGCCGCGCGCGCCGGAGGAAAGGTCCAGCAAACCATCAGTTAGTTCAGCGTCGCCGAGCCAGGCGGATTTCAGGAATGCCGCGTCTTCCGTGCAATGGACGCCACAACGGCGGAAAGCGGTTATTTTTATCCGCGTCGGACCCGGAAACGCGGACTTGATGGTAAAGCTGCCGTCTTCCTTAGTCTGGTTCCCTGCCTCCCGAAAGAAGTTCGGGTATTCCACAACCAAGTCCACGCCCACCTGGTCCGGCGTCGGTCGATTCGCCCCACCCCCTCCTACGATCTCGATCGTTCCATTCAGGTCCACCGCGGGCCGCAACGCGACCTCGACCTCTATCGACGTGTCCCCAACGTCGATTCGCCGCGCGCCACCAATCATCGCACCGCCTCCGGTGAACGTCATGTTTGAGGTCACCAGCAAACGATACGAGCCTGGAAAGACCTTCGGAATTTCGAACTCGCCATTTGTGGTTTCAATATCGTGCCAGACGCTCAACCAGCCGTAGTGCGAGGATCCGTCGATGGGGATCGCCGGCGCCCGCTGGGCCGCCGGAAGCAATTGCCACGCCAGGTCCTTTCTGCCGCGCCAACTAGCTCCAGACAGCCTTACGTGTATGTGCGTCACGTGAGAAGGCTTCATGCGGAAGTCAATGCCCGATCTTTCCTGGCCCGGCGCAAGTTCGATCGCCTCGGCTAATTCCGCGCTGCTCGCCGCTGGATAGAACTGGGGCGGATAGGCGGAAGTGGGCAGGGGATCCGGTCCGGTCGATAGCGGACGCGGCTCGAAAACAGGCGCCTGGCATTGCGCCCTCAAAATGTACTTGCCCGCCGGGACGCGGTCCAAACGATACTCGCCGTCTGCGGAAGACCCCAGCACCTCTCGAAAGTCCTGCATCGCGATCACCTCCTGGTAAGGAGGCCTCGCGAATTGAAGGTGGACGGAGCAGGCGGGCAAAGGATCGCTATCCTCATCGAGAACACGTCCCGACACCGCGGCGAAGGGGACCAGTTCCACGACGATGGGCGCCGCCTGCTCACCGGCTTTGATCGCGATGCTCCGCGAGCGCCCTTGCGGGTACTCACGATGCTCAATGTCGAGCGAATATCGGCCAGGCGGAAGATTGTCTATTTCGAAGGTCCCGGCCGCGTCCGTGACTTGATTATGGCCGGGATCGCCAGCGAGCGACACCCTGGCTTCTCGAACGGGTTGGTGGGTGACGGAATCCACCACAGTCCCCTTGATGCTTCCGGTACCGTTGTTTCCGGTTTGGTCTTGAGCGGCGGCAAGCGCTGCTATCATCAGGAGCAAGCTTGCGACTCTCATTGGCGAACCTCGTTCAGCGCCTCACGCGCGCGCGCCGCCAGGATCAGCTTCGGACGTACCGTCAGCTCCGCGCCTTCCATCAGTTCGATCCCCGTGCCGAGATCGCCCAGTTGATCGGCGGCCTCCGTGTTCTGGAACGGCTGCGGCGCCATGTTCTCCAGCGGGAAGATCCTGTATTTCCCCGGAGCAACGTGCGCGAATTGGAATTTCCCGCTGTCGTCGCTGACCACGCCGTAATAGAAGCGGGCCAAGTCGTGAAATGGGCCGATTGGCGCGAGCACGATTCCCGCGCGCTTCGGATCGCCGCTTCCTGCCTCGACCTCGCCCGCTAGTTGCGCCGTGCGGGTCGAAATGACGACGTTGAGCGGCCCGGTCGATCCCGGCCCAATCGTGAAAGGTTTGAACCGGACGTCCTGATCGCCGAGAGATGCCGACTTCAGGAATGCGTCCTCCGGCAGTTTATCGACGTTGAGCACCCATTCTCCGGCAAGCACCTGCTTGAGAATGAAACCTCCGTCGGCTCCCGGCTGCCCCGCGATCGGTGCATCGTTGGAGTTTTCGTGGACCAGTCTCACCTCGAAATTGGACTTCGTTCGTTCCGCTTCCCCTTCGATGCGCAATTGGCCCTTGATATCCATCGGGGGAGCAAGCGGCAGGATGACGTTGTCACCGGCCGCGCGTGTATCGACCGACTGCGATGCCGCCCAGGCTTGTCCGCCAACGTTGATGCGGGCTTCGACTCGGTAGACGCCCTCAAGAAGATTACTAAAATCGAAGCTGTAGTCCGGCCCATGGGCGAGGTACGCTTGGCTACCCAAACGGATCAGGACTTCCTCACGCTCAGGAGCGAGGACTGGAACTCCTGTGAGATGGCCGTGAATCGTGTGTGGCTGCTCGGCGCGCAAGTGGAAATCCGCACCCGTCAGGCTCTCGCCGCCTCGAACGTGGAGAACAGTCGAGTCTTTCCATTCACGGCTGCCTCCGTAATACTGTGGTGTCAGCAGCCCGTTCCCGCCTTGCGAGGGGACGCCCTGATTCTGGGGAGTGGCAAGCAAATAGTAATCGCCCGGATCGAGACCGATGAACTGGTATTCCCCGCTGTCATTGGTGATGTCGCGTTGCAAACTCACCTGCGCCCGCTTGCCGGAAAGCACGGTTACGATCACGTTAGCCGCGGGGTGGCCGCCAGGCTCGAAAATGTGCCCGGTGATGTTTCCGGGACGAATGAAGACAAGCTTGAGCCCACCGCGGATTTCCCCTTCCTTGATCGATATCAGCTCGGGGATTTTCCCTGCGCCGGTGGTTCCGTAAAGCCTTCCATAGGCCTGCGGCACAACATAGTCATCCCCTTCCAAAAGGATTACGTCCGACCCCCACGCAGCCCCCACACCTTGCATCGTGGCGCCCAGATCGTACCGGCCGGCCGGGAGGCCCGCGAAGGTGAATTGGCCCGAACTGTCGGTGCGGGCCGTCGCCCAGCGCTTCGGCGCCCCCTGCAAGGTCAAAGTGACAATTGCTTTGCGAACCGGCTCGCCAGTCGATGCTTCGACTACCGTGCCCGAAATCACGGCGTGGCCGGCCTCTTGCCCAACAGCAATCGACGCGACCACCGCAATCGCCAGTAAAAGGCGCATCGTCTGAGAGATGCTTCGATTGGGGAGCCGGTTACACCGCTTATCCGCCCTCCGAATCGGCATAAGTGCGATGATCGACACCCTCTCGTTCACCCGGAGCCGGGCAAAAAGGGTAGGGCGGGTTGACGGGATAGGGAATGGATTGTCGGGCACCCGGAAGTTGGGTTTTTCGCGGATCGATGGGGCGGAAACTTCCGTATGCGCCGTAAATCGGGCGCAATCCGCATCCAATCGGCTAAACTCTAGGCTGAGTCCCACATGCCGCTTTCTGTCGGGGCAAAACTCGGCCCGTACGAAATCATTGCCGCCATCGGCAGAGGCGGCATGGGAGAGGTGTGGAAGGCCCGCGACACGCGCCTCGATCGGATTGTCGCAATCAAGCTTTCCGTCGCGCAGCTCGGCGAACGATTCGCGCGGGAAGCCAAAGCCATCGCCGCCCTGAATCATTCGAACATCTGCCAGATCTACGACGTCGGTCCCGACTACATCGTCATGGAATACGTCGAAGGCGCGCCGGTCGCGCCGGCCGATACGCCGCGCAAACTGCTGGATATGGCGGTGCAGATGAGCGACGGCCTGGCCGCCGCCCACGCCGCCGGCATCGTCCATCGCGACCTGAAGCCCGACAACATCCTGATTACGGGCGATGGACGGGTCAAGATTCTCGATTTCGGCCTGGCCAAGGCGGCGCACCAGGAAATTGGCGCGGATGACGCGACGCGCACGGTTAGCCAGCGAGGCAGCGCACTCACCGATCCCGGCACTACCGTTGGCACGATTGCCTACATGAGCCCCGAGCAGGCGCGCGGGCTGACCAATCTCACCGCGCAATCCGATCAGTTCTCGCTCGGGCTGGTTCTTTACGAGCTGGCTGCGGGAAAGCGGGCGTTTCAGCGAGCCACCCAGGCCGAGACCATGACGGCCATCATTCGCGAAGATGCCGAACCCCTGCCGGCCAGCGTGCCCGCGCCGCTGCGATGGGTGGTCGAACGGCTGCTTCATAAGGAACCGGCGGAGCGCTACGATTCCACTCGCGACCTGCATCGCGAGCTGCGCCAGTTGCGCGATCACTTTTCGGAAACCGCATCCGCCAGCGCCATTCCCGCGCTTGCGAATGCATCCCCCCGAGCCGGTTCCACAACCAGGCGGCGAACGCTTCTGGGAATCGGCCTCGCGGCAGCGCTGGCGATCGGCGCGGCATTGGCGGCGCTTCTGATTCGCCCGGCGCCGGCGGATTTCTCCGCGTACAGATTCAAAGCCATCGCCCGCGATGAGGCCACCGAAAAATACCCCGTGTGGTCGCCCGATGGTAAGACCATCGCCTACACGGCCGACATCCATGGCCTTTACCAGTTATTCACGAAAGCTCTGGATTCGCCGGAAACGGCCCAACTCACTCACGCCGCCGGCACCTGCACCAATCTCTTCTGGTCTCCGGACGGCGCAACCATCTACTACATTTCCCACGGCGGGCTATGGTCGGTCGGAGCATCCGGAAGCACGCCCGAGCTGGTGATGGACAATGCCTCGGTAGCGGCGCTCCACCCGGATGGAAAGACGCTGGTGTTCGTTCGCGATGGCAAAGGGTGGACCGGTCCGCTCAGAGGCGGCACGCCGAGGGAATTCGCCCTGCCGCGCGGCAACGTCGCCTCGATGACTTTCGCTCCGGACGGTTCCCGGCTCGCTGTAATTGCCGAAGAGTCGCTTTGGATTCTGCCCTTTCCTTCCGGCGCGCCCCGGAGTCTCGGCATTGCCGGCGTCGATCCCAGTTGGTTTCCCGACAGCCGTCATATCCTCATCAGCGGCGGCACCTTCAATAACACGCTGTATGTGGTCAATTCCTCCGACGGAAGCAGCCGGGTAATTTATCGCGTCAGCGATGGGCTTCGCTATCCGTCGGTTTCTCCCGATGGCAAAAAGATCGCCTACAGTGCAGGCGCCTCGGAATGGGACATTCTCGAAATTTCCCTGCCGGATGGACGCGTCCACACTCTAGTGGGCGGAGGCGGAGTCTCCTGGGAACCGGACTGGTCGCCGTCCGGCGCTCACTATCTGTTTTCCACGTTCGGGGCCGGCGCCGGCGGCGGCATCGTGGACCGATCCGCGGCGGATGGACTTTCGCGCCGCGTGGCCGAGGCTCCGCAGGGCACCAATACCTATGCTCTTGGGCCGCGCTGGGCTCCCGACGGCGCACGCTTCCTGTTCGTGCAGGGCCCCATGACGCGAGAGCAGTTGACCATTGCGAACGCATCCAGCGGGCGCTGGACAGTGCTGGCGGACACCAATATCGAGAACCCCCACGCCTGGTCTCCCGACGGCCAATGGGTCGCTTTCCTGCGCCGCGCAGGCGGCAAGCAGCAGGTGGTCAAGATGAAGCCGGTGGCGGGCGCGGCTCCGCTGGTTCTCGCAAATGCCAGTCCCATGGCCGTCAACTACTCGACCATGCAATGGTCCCCCGCAGGGGATTGGATCGCCTACCCATCGGCCGACGGCATATCCATGATTTCGCCGGATGGCGCCACGGTCCGCAAACTGACCAGCCGCAATTTGCTGGCTTTCGGGTTTTCCAAAGATGCGGCTCAAGTTTACGGCATCGTCCGCAACACGACGGGTCAGGGTGCCCAGTGGCAACTCTACTCGATTGACGTGAAGACCGGCGCGGACAAGCTGCTCGCGCCGCTGGATTGGCCGGCGTCCACATCCAACATTGCGGGATTCAGCCTGCATCCCGATGGCAAGCGCTTCCTCACGTCCATTGCGAAATGGCCGTACGATATCTGGATGCTCGAGGGCTTCGATCCGCCGCGGCAGAAGGCGTGGCTCGACCGGTTGTTGCGGCGGTGATGGCCACTCTGTGGAGTCGTCCCGGAATCCGCAAGGGTCCCACGGAAACGGCGCCGCGGGGAGTCGGATTGCGGTTCCGGACGAGTGGGCACTCGGAAGTTATCCCGAAACGCCGTTCCGGCAAGCCGGTTGGATTGGGAACGAGAAGTCGGCTTCCGTCCGGTGATCCGGCCGTCCAACCCCGATTGGCGTGAGACGCCCGCGCGCCCCCCAGGTCGCGCCCTCAGTTCCCTCCTGTCAGCATATTCTGCACGAAAGCCCGCCCGATGGACCAGTAGCCCAGCACCCGGCTGCCCTCGCTGCGAAACGAGCCGCTCGAGAGAGGGCCGCTGGGATCGGCGGGATTAGGCGTCTGGTGCTCCCGCAGGATGCCCTCCCGCAACCTCGCGGTAGCCAGGATGAGCTGGGCCGACATCTCGGCTGCCTCGTGGTCGCTGCGGCACCGCACCGCCAGCCGCGCCGCCAGGTGTTCGGCTTCCGGAGCGAAGGAAAGCGTAATCGAATTCGCCTCTTCCACCGAGCGGGCGAACATCTGCGTGCCGTCCGGCAGCCCCGGCCGCGAGCGGAGCCACGAACCGGGAAACGAGAGCCACACCATTCCGCTGGGCGGCTCCGGATCGGGGCCGCCAGCCGAGGTGGTCAGGTCGGTCGCGGCCGATTCGTCCGCGCTTACCGCCATCGCCATCAAATTGGTTTGCAGCGGCAAAAACGAGATGCGGTGCGTCTCGCTGCTGCCGGGCACGCGGCATAGGGAATAGGCGCACATTCCGCCTCCGCTCTGAGCGTACGCTCGCAGGCTCCTCCAATCGAAGCGCCCCTTCACCAGCATGTAACTGCCGGTAGACGCGAACGCCACCAGCGCGGAATCCAGGTCCTGACGGTAATCGAAGCGCGTCTTGCGGATGAAGGCCAGATATTCGGGGTCCTCGGACGCCTTGGCCCCGTCGAGCAATTGCAGAATTCCGGCCTGCCGCAAGGCCGCGAAATCGATGTATAGAACCAGCGATCCCTGGGTGGGAAGCCGTTTCAGCATGGCGGGGAGCGAGAGGGGGCGCGAACGGTACCACACCACTCCACTCACGGAACTGGCGCAGATCGCGGCCACCACCAGCAGCAGCAGCCAGGCGCGGTTATTGGGGGTCACCCCAGCAGTATTACACAGCCACGGTTTCCGCCGCGACGGCCCGGCCGGACTGGCGCGTCTGCTTCCACAGGGCGATGTACGGTTCCAGATCGCGCATCATCTGCCGGAAGCCGGCCAGCGTGAGCGACTGGGCGCCATCGCTGATGGCCTTCTCGGGGCAGGGATGCACCTCCAGAATCAGTCCGTCGGCGCCGATGGCCACCCCCGCCCGCGCCAGCGCCGGAACCAGGCTGCGTTTTCCCGCGGCGTGGCTGGGGTCGAGAAGCACCGGCAAGTGCGTAAGCTCGTTGAGCACCGGTATGGCGGAGATGTCGCAGGTGTTGCGGGTGGCCGTTTCGAAGGTGCGGATGCCGCGTTCGCACAGGATCACGTTGGGGTTGCCGTGCGCCACGATGTATTCGGCCGACATCAGCAGCTCCTTGATGGTGGAACTCATCCCGCGTTTGAGCAATACCGGGCGGCCGCACCCGCCCAGCGATTTCAACAGCGCGAAATTCTGCATGTTGCGCGCGCCCACCTGCATGCAGTCGGCGTACTCGGCCACCATCTCCACGTCGCGGTCGCTCATGATCTCGGTGACAATCCCCAGGCCGGTGGCCGCGCGGGCCTTGCGCAGCAACTTCAAGCCCTCCAGTTCCAGGCCTTGGAAATCGTAGGGCGAAGTGCGCGGCTTGAAGGCGCCGCCGCGCAACATGCGGGCGCCCGCCGCCGCCACCCCCTCGGCGGTCTCCATGATCTGCTTCTCGCTCTCCACCGAGCACGGGCCGGCCGTGACGATGAACTCGCTCGCGCCGATCTCCAGCCCGTTCACTTTGATGGCGGAACGCTCGCACTTGAATTCCCGGCTGACAAATTTGTAGGGCGCCGAAATGCGCATGGCGCTCTCCACCCCGGGGGTCGCTTCGAGCGATTCCAGGCAGGCGGTGACGTCCCCCATGCCCACCACGCCAATCACTACCCGCTCCTCGCCTTCGATCGAGTGTACCCTGTAGCCGAATTCGCGGACCCGCTCGCAGACGTGGTCGATCTCCTCCCTGGTGGCGTGCGGACGCATGGAAATGATCATTGCCTTCCTCCTCCGGACAATAAAAAAGACCCACTCCAACGAGTGGGCCGGTCAAACAACGCTTGGGGATGCCGTTCGGACCAACGCCACTCACCGGGTCTGGCGGAAAGACCAGAACCGGCCGGTAAA
Source organism: Bryobacteraceae bacterium (assembly GCA_052144935.1). Lineage (GTDB taxonomy): Bacteria > Acidobacteriota > Terriglobia > Bryobacterales > Bryobacteraceae > JOPF133. The sequence goes on along the minus strand of JBKQPR010000325.1, from coordinate 21,628 downwards.
GCTGTTGGAGAAGGCCCGTAGCATCGATATTCCAATATACACCATGGTGATCGTTGGCGACAAGCTAACCTGCTCAATTACTCGAATTTACTGGCACCACCCCGGTGGAGTGTATCGGGCTGGTCCGACGGCCCCGCGCACATCCCGGCGCGTCCCCGCGAGGCCGCGCGAATGCCGCGCCCCGACGGCCCCGCACACCCCCCGGCCCGTCCGCGTGAGGCCGCGCGAATACCGCGCCGCCATAGCCAAGCGGACACCGGCCTTAACCTGTCTGGCCGTGCCAGTCGCGGCCGGCCGCGCCGGTCGCAGAGAGGATGCGTATCGCAACCTACTTTGATTTAAAATGGGCCCTGATGAAAGCCCTGCTTACTTTAACCCTTTGCGGCGCCGCCGCGCTGGCGCAGACGCCGCCCCCGGCTGCCCCCAAGACCCAGGCTTCCCCGGCCAAGACCGCGCCCGCCGCGCCGCGGCCCAATCCGCTGCTGAACCCGGCTGCGTTTAGAGCAATCGCGCCGCCTCTCTATCGCGTGAAGTTCACCACCACGCATGGCGATATCGTGGTGGAAGTGCACCGCGAGTGGGCCCCTTTGGGCGCGGACCGTTTTTACAACATGGTGAGGAGCCGGTACCTCACCGATTCATCGTTCTACCGCATAGCCCCCGGTTTCATCGTGCAGTTTGGAATGGCTGCCGACCCGGCCGTGAATGCCGCCTGGGGTAAAGCGCCCATCAAAGACGATCCGGTGAAGCAAAGCAACACCAAGGGCACCCTGGTCTTCGCTACCGCCGGTCCCAATACCCGCACCACGCAGTTGTTCATCAATTTGAGGGACAACGGCCCACTGGACGGCCAGGGCTTTGCCGCGTTCGGCACGGTGACCGAGGGCATGGACGTAGTCGAAGGCCTTTACAGCGGCTACGGGGAGATGAAGGAACAGGGCGGCCGCGGGCCCAGCCAGCAGCTTGCCGAACAATTCGGTAAAGCCTATCTGGACAAAAACTTCCCCAAACTGGACAGCATCAAGTCGGCGGTCGTGATCTTCCCCGAGCCACCTGCCCCGGCGGCCAAGAAGGCCACCCCACCGGCCGCGCCGGCCCCGCCCAAAAAACAGTAGCCCGGGGAATTTAGGAACGGCGGGCCTGTGGGGCTGACCATGGTTCTTTTGGGGAGTTGTTAGGCAGCGCGCTATCCGGCTCGCCGGGTCTGTTCGCTGTGCAAGCGCAACGGGACGGGTTATGACCAAACAGGAGACGATCGAGGAAATTACCCGGCGGCTGGTGGAGTTTTATCGGCCGGTTCGCATCTACCTCTTTGGATCGGAAGCGCGGGGCGAATCCGGGCCGGACAGCGATCTGGATTTCTGCGTCGTACTGCCGGACGACGCACCTCCGAGCCTCTATAAGGCTGCCGGCGTTCACCGGAATTTGTGGGGACTGCGGGCCGCTGTGGACGTGGTTCGGATAGCGCGCGGCGACTTTGATCTGCGGGCGGCGCATGTGCTCAGCTCGTTGCCGGCCACGGTGGTGCGTGAAGGCAGGATACTTTATGATGCCGAACGAAGCGCTGCGTAGGGAGGCGTGCAAGTGGTTGCGCGAAGCGGCTAAGGACCTGCACTCGGCCAGACTTCTGCTCCCGCCTGAAGATCCCGAGCCATCCAGGTCTTTGTTTCACAGCCAGCAGGCAGCCGAGAAGGCAGCCAAGGCCTTTCTGGCGTTGCGAAATACGCCCTTTCGCAAGACGCACGATCTTGTGCAACTCGGACTGCAATGCGGGGACCTCGATCCGGGATTAGCGCCGTTGCTGTCTGAGGCTGCGGACTTGACCGACTACGCGTCCGCTTTCCGGTACCCCGACGCCCCCTATCAACCAGACGTCGAGGAAGCAACTCGAGCGCTCGAGATCGCGGAGAGGGTGTGCGCGGAGGTACACCTTCGCGTGGAAATCGACCCGGGATCGGAAAGCTAACGGCGCTCGCGTTGGATAGGGATGGCTTTGCGCCCTTCGGCGCCGTGACCGAGGGGATGGAAATCGTGGACGGCATCTTCAGAGGCTAATGGGCAAACGCCCGGCCAAGACCTGATCGTCAGCCAGGGGAAGGCATAGCTCGACAAGACCTTCCCTAAGCTGGACAGCATCCAGCTCGCCGAGGTGATTCCCGCCGCCCCAGCCCCGCCAGCCGCAAAGCCGGGGGTGCCTGCGGCCAAGAAGCAGCGGTAGCAGGGAAGGGTGGAAGGGCGGCTGCGGCGAGGAGACCGCGAGAAGCCCGGCGCTACGCCCGCCGCCGCATCTCGGCGCGGGCCTCCTCGTCGGCGGTGCGGGCCCGCTCGGCTTCGCGCTTGTCGTGCAGTTTCTTGCCCTTGGCGACCGCTACCTCGCACTTGATCCGCCCGTTTTTCAAATACATGCGGGTGGGAATCAGGGCCAGGCCCTTCTCCCGGGTTTCACCCAGCAGCTTGTCGATCTCGCGCCGGTGCAGCAGCAGTTTGCGGTTGCGCACCGGCGGATGGTTCTCCCGGTTGCCGTGCGAATACTGGCTGATGTGGGCGTTTACCAGCCAGGCTTCGTTGCCGATCACGGTGGCGTAGGCGTCCTTAAGCTGGACCTTCCCGTCCTTGGCGGCTTTCACCTCGGTACCGGTGAGCACCATCCCGGCCTCGAAGCGTTCCAGCAGAAAGTAGTTGTGGCCGGCCTGACGGTTGTCGCTCAGGATTTTGGTGGAGGAGTCTTTCAAGGCCGCCCCGTGGTTTTCCTCTCAACGCCCGGAAGATCAATCTCGTCAATGACTTTAGAATGCTCCCGGTCCGCGAGATTGCAATTCATCTTAACACGGGGCTTCGGAAACACTGGGAACGCATAGGAACATGCTCTTTTTCAACCGTTTAGTGGCAGTGATCGGGATCGCGGCACTGCTCGGTCCGATGTTGCCCCTGGAGGCGCGCACGCGCAAGGGCGACCGGTATCTGGCCGAGGGCCGGAAGCACGAAGACAAGCGGGAATGGGACGCCGCCGTCGAATGTTACGAGCAGGCGCTCTCGACCGACCCATCCGAAATGGTCTACCAGATGGCCACCACCAAGGCCCGGTTCCAAGCCAGCGCAGTACATCAGGATCAGGGAATGAAGATCCGCTCGCGGGGCCAACTGGGAGAAGCTTTGCTGGAGTTCCAGAAGGCTTTCGCACTCAATCCGGCCTCCTCGGTGGCCGAGCAGGAAATCCTGCGCACCCAGGAGATGATCCAGCGGGAACGCCAAAGAGTCCAGGAGACCGGCAAGGAGATGCCCGCGGAGGAACGCGGCCTGACACCGATCGAGGAGGAGCGCAAGGCGGCCGACGAAAGAATCAACCGCATTCTGCCGCTTCCCGTACTCAAGCCGCTGAACCCGCTTCCCAGAGATATGAAGTTCAATAACCAGACCGCCAAGGTGCTGTTCGAAACGGTGGCCAAAATCGCCGGTATCAACGTCGTGTGGGATCCGGACTACACCAATCCCGCCAAAAACAGTCTGAATGTGGATCTGGGGGATTCCACCCTGGAACAGGCCCTCAATTACCTCGCACTGACCACCAAGTCTTTCTGGAAGCCGCTCGCCCCTAACACGATCTTCATCGCCAACGACAGCACGACCAAGCACCACGACTTCGACGACATGGTCACGCAGGTGTTTTACCTGTCCAACGTCAACGTGGCCCAGGAGATTCAGGAAATCGTCAATGTCGTACGGTCGGTCACGGAACTGCAACGCATCACCGCCTACAATGCCCAGAACGCCATCGTGGTGCGCGGCGAGGCGGATAAGGTGGCGCTGGCGGAAGCGGTGATCCACGACCTGGATAAGCCCCGGTCGGAGGTGCAGGTGGATATCATGGTGCTGGAGACCGATTCGGTATTCGACCGCTCGCTTTCCGCGGCGATTGCAACCGGAGGCCTCAACGCGCCGATTAACTTCTCCCCCCGCACCAGCCTTCAGGTGCCTGCATCGAGCACCAGCAGCACCGCCAGCACCACCAGCAGTACCACCTCCAGCACCACGACCACTACGACTCCCACCACTTCGGGCACCACCACCCCTGGCGCGGCGATCCCGCTTTCCAACCTCGGGCATCTCTCCTCGGCCGATTTTTCGGTCACCCTGCCGAACGCGCTGTTGCAGGCCACCATGAGCGATACCAAGACCAAGGTGCTGCAGTCGCCGCAAATCCGCACCCTGGATAACATCAAGGCTACCCTGAAAATCGGCCAGCGCGAGCCCACCGCCAGCGGCAGTTACCAACCCGGCGTCGCCGGTGTGGGCGTCAACCCGCTGGTCAATACCCAGTTCACGTATATCGACGTGGGCGTCAACGTGGATATGCTGACCCATGTCCACGATAACGGCGATATATCGCTGCATATCGAGCTCGACATTTCCAACATCGCCGGCACGGTGAACCTGGGAGGCATCAACGAGCCCATCATCGGGCAGCGCAAGGTTACGCACGATATCCGCTTGCGCGAAGGCGAGGTCAACCTGATCGCGGGCCTGATCGATACCACGGATTCCAAACAACTGACGGGCATTCCGGGTCTCAGCAGCATCCCGATTCTGGGCAATTTGTTCAAAGGCAGCAGCGTGGACCGGGAGCGCGATGAGATCATGATCGCGATCGTCCCGCACATCATTCGCCGGCCGTCCATCACGGCCGAGAATATTCGTCCCAAAGCCGTGGGCAACTCCACCATCGTCAAGTTGAACTATGCTCCCAGGACGGCGGAGGCGCCTGCCGCGCCGTCCACGCCTTCGGCTGCCGTGCCCGGCGCTCCGGCGGCTTCCGCGCAAGTGCCGGGCGCAGTCCCAGTTGCCGTGCCCGGCGCTCCGGCGGCTTCCGCGCAAGTGCCGGGCGCAGTCCCAGCCGCCGTGGCTAACGCGGCAATGCCACCGGCAACGGCGCCGCCTACCACTCCCGCCGGCGCGATGCTGCCACCGGCAACGGCCCCGCCTACCGCTCCCGCCGGCGCGACACTGCCACCGGCAACGGCGCCGCCGGTTGGTCCCACGACCCCTGGTACGCGTCCGGGGGCGGCCACTGCGGTCCACTTCCTCCCGGCTCAGATCGACACGAGCACTTCCGGTGTGTTCAGCGTGGCGCTGGCGGTGGACAATGCCAACGATTTGGCCTCCGCGCATATCCAGGTTCAGTTCGATCCAAAGGTATTGCATTTGAACGATGTAGTCCGCGGCGGGTTATTCACGGTGGGCGGCCAGCAACCGGTCTTCACCAAGAACATCATGAACGACTCGGGCTCGGCCACCATAGAGCTTTCGCGTACCCCAGGGACGCCGGGCGTCACGGCATCCGGCAAACTCGCGATCCTGAATTTCCAGGCTGTAGGGAAGGGCACGGTCACAGTCTCGGCTCCCAACCTGATGTTGCGCAATCCGCAGGGCCAGGTCATCGGACAAAGCAGCCCTCAACTGACCGTCAACGTGAAATAAAATAAGATGAGGTTATGCGGCGAAGAACCCAACGTGGATTGACACTGGTAGAACTCATCGTGGCCTTTACCGTCATGCTGGTCCTCACCACCATGGCGGTGCCGCTGGCGCGCTCGAAGGTGCGCGCCGAGCGCGAGCGCGACCTGCGCTACGCCGTTACGGAGATGCGCCACGCGATCGACAAGTATAAGGACGTCTGCGATGCCGGCTACCTGGGACCGCCCAAACAGGGCACCAACTGCTACCCGGAGACTCTCGAGCAGCTCGTCGAGGGCGTGAAACTGGCACAGAGCGCCGACGGCAAGAAGATGCGTTTCCTCCGCCGCATCCCTAGAGACCCATTCACCGGAAAAGCCGAGTGGGGGTTGCGCAGCGACCAGGACGACCCCACCTCCGACAGTTGGGGCGGCCAGAACGTATTCGATGTGCATAGCAAGACCATGGAGAAGGCGCCCGATGGTACGAATTACTCGGATTGGCCGTAACCATCAGGCCCAGGTTTCGCCCCGTGGACTTGCGCCCCGGGCTGCCGGCAAACGGCGGCGGCTCGCGGGCTTCACTTTCGTGGAGTTGATGGTGGTCATCACCATCATCGTGATTCTGATCACGATGGCGATCCCCATCTACAACAAGACGATTATTCGATCCAAAGAAAGCGTGCTCAAGAACAACCTGTTCACGCTCCGCACCGTGATCGATAACTACACGTACGACAAGCAGAAGGCGCCCCAAAGCTTGCAGGACCTGGTGGAGGCGGGCTACTTGCGCGAGATACCGGTGGATCCGATTACCGGCTCCAGCACCACCTGGAAGCTGATATTGGAAGATGCCAGCCAGAGCGTCAGCCAATCCGAACCTGGCATTTTCGATCTCAGGAGCGGCTCCGACAAAATCAGCCTCGACGGCACTCCGTATTCGCAGTCGCCGCCTTGGTGAGGTCTATCGGTGGCCCCAGGCGTGGAAAGCCGGACGCCATCCGCCCATCGCCAACTCAGCCGGCCGCCAACTCGGCCGGCCGCCAACTTAACCCGGTGCCAACTCCGGTAAGCGGATGACCTTCTTCTGGATCGCATATTGCACCAGTTGAGCCTTGTTGTGGATGTCCAGCTTGCGCATCAGATTGAACTTATGGGCCTCCACGGTCTTCACGCTGAGGGCGAAGCCGGCGGCGATTTCCTTCACCGAACGACCCTCGGCCAACATCTTGAGGATCTCGCGCTCGCGCTTGGTCAAGGTGCCAAAGCGAGGCTGGCGGGCCGATCCGGTCCCCTGCGCGCGGAAATCGTCCACCAGCCGTGTGAGCAGGCGCGGGCTGAGGTAGCTTCCCCCGCGATGGACCTCCCGAATGGCGCTGACGAGTTGTTCGGCAGGGCTATCCTTCAACACGTAACCGTTGGCCCCCATATCCACGCATTCGGCCAGATAATCCTCATCGTCGTACATGGAAAGGAACACCACGCGGGTTTCGGGGTGGTCTTTGCGAATCTGGCGGGTAGCTTCAAAGCTGCTCAATCCTTGCATGCCGATGTCCATGAGGACCAGGTCGGGACGGATTTCGTTAGCCAGAGCCACCGCGTCGGCGGCGTTGACCGCCTCGCCGGCCACTTCTATATCGGGTTCGGCCGCCAGAAGCGTTCGAACGCCTTGGCGGAATAATGTGTGATCGTCAGTCAATAATACGCGAATTTTTGCCATTGCTTCCCACCGCTGCGGCCCCTAGAGGCAGGCTCAGAACGATTCGGGCGCCCTTTCCCGGCGCGCTGCGCACGGTGAGAGTTCCACCCAGCGTGGTGGCGCGCTCTCGCATTCCCGACAGACCGAATGACATCGTCTTGCTCCAAGCCCTTTCCGCACAAAAGCCGGCGCCGTTATCCGAAACGCTCAGCCTGATACTCTGATCGGCGGATTGGAGCAAAAGGTTTACAGCGGAGGCCTGAGAATGTTTGGCAATATTTTGCAGGCACTCCTGGGCGACCCGGTAAATCACCTGCTCGACCGGCGGCGCGAGCGCGGCCAGTTTCCCGATCCTCAAACGCAGCCGGGCGGAGTGCATCTTCTGAAAGCGCCCCGCCAGTTGGCGGAGAGCGGACTCCAGGCCCAGCCGTTCGAGCACTTCCGGGCTGAGCGCGGCCACTATGCGCCGCAGTTCGTCCACGGTCTTCTCGGCGATGCCGCGGGCCTCCCGCAAGCGGCGGGCCAGCGCGGCCGGGGCTTCGCGTTCCATCATCTCCAGTTGCAGGCGCAGCAGCAGCAGCGCCTGGCCGGCCTCGTCGTGGAGTTCCCGCCCGATGCGGTGGCGTTCTTCCTCCTCGGCGCGCCGCCCGGCGGCCTGCAGGCGCCGCACGTGCTCTTCCAGCCGCGCCCGCTCGATGGCCTTGGCACAGCGCGCCCCCACGGCATCCAAAAGGGCCTGCTCGCGAGGCAGCCAGGGATACGGCGACGGGAATCCCAGTTGCACCAGGGCGGCCGGCCGAAAGGGATAGGACCAATAAGAGGCGTGGCGGCCGCGCATGGACGGGTCCACGATCAGCCGCTCGGCGGCTTGGCCTCGCCGGATATACCGGGGCCGCATCAGTTTGGGATCGGCCGGGGAATCCAGCAGCAGCAGGCGTCCGGCGCTGGCGTGAAACGTCCGCGTAAGGATGCGGACGAAGCGGCCCAGCAGATCCTCCAGGTCCTGGCTCTCGGCTTCGGCCCGGTACAAGCCGAAAAATGCTTGCGATTCGGCCTCCCTCACCTGATAGAAGGCCTGATGAAGGGCGAACGTAGTGGCAAGCTGAAGCTGCTCGCGGGCCGGGTCGAAGCGCCCGCCCACCAGGGGTTCGAGCAGGGCTTCCAATTCCCGCAGCATTTCCGACACTTCGCCCGGCGGCACGTTCAGCTTCGCCAGGCGGCGGCCGTGATACTCCACCTGTTCCAGGAACTGGCGCACGGAACGCAGCCGGGCAAACGCACCGGGAGTAATGGCTAGAAACGCCTTGATCTGCGCGGCGTCGTAAGGCCGCTGACGCAGCCGCGCGGCGGAGTCGCGCTCCAGGCGGGCCAGGTGCGGCGTCAGGGCGCCAGCCAGACGAGCCAGATGGCGGCGCGCCGCCGGCGTGAGCAGAGGTCGGTTCATGTAGCGGGAAACTCCAAAGCTAGACTCCTAGCGACGCTCTGCCTCAGGCGTTACGAGCGTTCTCACCGCAGAGACGCGGAGGAAGCCGAGGAAGCGCGGAGAAGACAAAACGAGAATAGCCTTCTCCGCGCTTCCTCGGCTTCCTCCGCGTCTCCGCGGTGAGAAGACACTTGACTCAGTGCTATCGGGCGCCGTGTTCTCTCAAGATTCGGGCGGCATCGGCAGACCCGCCAGCCAGCGCGGCCCCGAGCGGCGTCCGGCCGGCGTGATTGCGAGCGTTCACATCGGCGCCCCGGCCGATCAGCAATTCGACCACTCCGGTGCGTCCCCAGGCAGCCGCCTGGTAGAGCGGCGTAGCGCCACCAGCGCTGTCGCGCGCTTCGCGATCGGCGCCGTGGTCCAGCAACAGGGCGGCAATCTCGCGATGGCCGCTCAAAGCCGCGACCAACAGCGGCGTCATGCCGTCGTCATCGCGCGCATCCACCTCGGCCTTATGGTCCAGCAGGGCTGCCGCCACGGTCACGTTATTTTTCAGGGCCGCCTGATGCAGCGGCGTGGAACCGGTGCGGTCCCGCGCATGGACATCGGCGCCTTTGTCAATTAACAGATCGGCAACTGCCTTCCGATTCTTTAGGGCGGCTTCGTGCAAAAGTGTGGCGCCCCGCGGATTGCGGTGGTTGGGATCGGCGCCTCGGGCCATCAGCAGCGCCATCGATTCGAGATGCTCGCCGGCCGCGGCCGTTTCCAAAGGTGTGGCGCCGGTCTGCGGATTTTCGCCGTTCACCGCGGCGCCGTGCTCGACGAGCGCCTCGGCCACCGCCGTGAATCCGTACCTGGCGGCCTCATCCAGGGGAGCGGCGCCGGTCTTGTCGCGCACCGCCACGTCCGCGCCGTGGGCCAGCAGCAACTCCGCCAGTTTGGCGTATCCGCGGCCCACCGCCAGGTGCAGCGGGGTATCGCCGGCGCGGTCGGCGGCGTTCACCCGCGCGCCGGCGGAAATCATCAGCTCGGCCATCGCCGGATTGTTCTTGATCGCGGCATAGGCCAGCGGGGTCGAGCCACCCTCGGCGTGGGTGGCGTTGACATCGGCGCCGTGTTCGATCAGCAGGCGCGCGATTTCCAGGCTGCCGTTCCAGGCGGCATCGTGCAGCGCGGTGGCGCCCAGGGCATCACGCTGGTTGACTTTGGCTCCGCGCTCCAGTTCCTGCCTGACGCGCTCGGGATCGCCCGATTGGATGGCGGTGTGCAAATCCTGAGCTGCCAGCCCCGCCGCCACGGCGAGCAACGCGGCACTCCGGATGTCCCCCCGGCTAACCCACGTACTGCACCTCTTCTTCCAGTTCCAGGCCGAATCGCGCGCGCACGCGATCCTTCAGGTCCTGGATGAGCGCGCACAGATCCGCGGCCGTGCCCGCGCCGGCATTGTAGATCAGGTTGGCGTGATAATCGGCCACCCGGATGTCGCCGCGCCGCATGCCCTTGGCGCCCACCTGCTCGAGGAACCAGGCTGCCGGCACCTTTCGCTCGCGCACGGCGGCCTCCGGCACCTCGGCGGCCACGGCGGGCGGAAGCTCGCCCCACAACAGGTTCTTGAAAATGCTGCCGGCGCATTTCATGGTGACGGGAAATTTCTGGTTGCGCACGGACAGAATATCGGAGGACGCCTGGCGCAGCTTAACGGGGTCGTCCGCCTCCAGGCGCAGCTCGGTCGAGAAAATGATCCAATCTTTGTGCCGCTTGAAAACGCTCTCCCGGTATTGAAACTGGCACGCCTCGTTGGAGAATACGCGCACCGCCGCGCCATCGTAGAAGCGCACGCTGACCACCCGTTCGGAGATCGAGTGGCCGTACGCGCCGGCGTTGCCATACACCGCCGCGCCCACCGACCCCGGAATGCCGGCCAGCGTCTCCAGGCCCTTCAGCCCGCGTTCGTTGGCGAAATCCACCAGGTCCTGCAACACCGCGCCGGCCTCGGCGACGATGCGCTGGTTGGCCGCCAGCAGGCGGTCGCCGCGATACCTCAGGACGATGCCGCGAAAACCGCGGTCGGAGACGATCAGATTGGTGCCGCCGCCAATCACCACGGCGGGCAGACCGCTGGCGCGCACTTCGGCCAGGGCCGCAATGAAGGCCTCGGCGCTGGCGGTCTCGGCGTAGACATCGGCGGGACCGCCAATGCCGAACCGCGTGTAGAGGGCCAGCGAAGCGCCCGCGGAAACGGTTAAATTGGGTATTTCGGCGAGGCGCGCCTGCGTCTCTTCCGTAGCCGGCATTACTTCGATTATAGGAGGCATTCGGTGAGCACGCGATTTCCCGGCTTTCCACCCCCGGCGCTGCAGTTCTTCCGCGAGCTGCGAAACCATAACAACCGCGATTGGTTTCAGCCGCGCAAGGCACTTTTCGAGGAGCGGGTGAAGCGGCCCATGCGCGAGCTGGTGGAGGCCCTAAACCGGGCGCTCGCCACCTTCGCGCCGGAGTATGTCACCGATCCGGACAAGGCGGTTTACCGCATCTACCGCGACACCCGCTTCAGCCCGGACAAAACACCCTACAAGGACCACATCGCGGCCAGTTTTCATCGCCGCGGCCCGGTGGCCCACGGTGAAGGCGGTTTTTATGTGGCCGTGTCGGACAAGGAAGCCGCCATCGGCGGGGGCGTGTATGCGCCGGGGCCGGAGACGCTGCTGGCGGTGCGGCAACATATCGCCCAAAACCACGAGGAGCTGCGCAAGATTCTGCGCGCGGCGCCGGTGCGCAAGCTGCTGGGTGAAGTACACGGCGAGAAACTCAGCCGCGTGCCCAAGGGATTCCCGGCGGACCATCCCGCGGCGGACCTGCTGCGCCTCAAAAGCTACGTCCTTTATGTGACGCTGCCGCCCGAGGTGGCGGCCACCCCGGAGTTCTACACCGAGATCTTGAAGCGGTTCCGCGCGATGAAGCCGTTCCTGCAGTTTCTGGCGGCGGCGCCAAGGGGAAAGGCGAAGCCCGGCCGCATGGGGGGATAAGGGCCACGCGGACCGGCGAAAGCGCCTGGCGTCCGTTCGTGTCGTGCGGCTTCGTTCGGGCTGGGATGAGTGGAAGCCAGGTCCCGCGGCCGTCAGAGCCAGGTCCCGCGGCCGTCAGAGCCAGGTCCCGCCGCCGTCAGAGCCAGGTCCCGTCGCCGTCAGAGCATTCGCTGGCCCGCCGCCTTGGTGTCGTACCCGCCAACGCTCTCGAGCTCCCGGCGGAAGCTCGACCGGCTGAGCGTGTCCAACAGGGCCTGGATCGGCGGCAGGTCCAGGTGCTGCCGGCGGATGGCCAGGTCGTAGCGCTCGCTGACCAGAGGGAGGAATCCAAGGCCCAACAGGCGCGCGGCAGCCCGTGTAGCGATGCAGCAGTCCGCGGCGCCAATCCGCACCTGCCACGCGGCGGCCAGGTGTCCCGAAGCCATATTTTGATAGCCGGAAACCGACCGGGCGGCGATTTTCAGCCGCTTCATGTGGGAATCCAGCAGGAGACGGCTGCCCGAACCCTTTTCCCGGTTGACGAGGCGGACATCTTTGCGGGCCAGATCTTCGATTCCGCGGATTCCTTTCGGATTGCCTCTCGCGGTAAGGATGCCTTCTTCCCACACGGCGAACGAAATCACGGCTACCGCATTCCTGGCGAAGATCCGGCCGATCTCCGGGATGTTCGACTCGCCGCTTCGCTCGTCCCGCAGATGCGTGCCGGCGATATGCACGGATCCCTGCTTGAGGAGCGCCAGCGCCTGGGAGCTATTGCGATGCGCCAGCACTAGCTCCACGCCCGCCGGCTGCACGTGGCGCGCCAGGACCGATATGCCTGGATCGCATCCCGCCACCAGGATGCGCTTGGAAAAATCCCCGTCCGGGTGATAGATCCGCACCTTCGTTTTCCGGCCCACCGCCGCCCTGCCGGTCACAATCGCATCGCCGGCCGGCAGGTACCACGGGATGGGGGATGGGGCGGAGGCGATCAGGCGTCGATCCACCCTGCACAACTGAACGGTCTGACCCGCCTGCAGCGGCTCGGAACCCGGCAGCAGCGCAGCCTGCTCTAAGGGCAGGTCCGGGGCGGAGGAAGCGTCGGGCAGCGTGAACAGATCCTCCACGCCGGTCTCCAGCGCCCGCGCCAGGCGCAGCGCCACCGCCGTATTCGGAACGTAGCTGCCGGCCTCGATCGCATAGATCGTCTGGCGGCTGATGCCCACGGTTTGGGCCAGCCAGGCGGCCGACAGCCCCCGTTTCCGCCGGAGCGCGGCCAGGTTGTTTTCGATTTCCGGCGATGCGGTGGTCTTCATGGGCGATCATTCTCACGCTAACACCATCCGCCGAAGGCGGCGATGCCGGGCGGCGGAAGCGCCACGCTGTCGCCTTTACGATACACTGAAATCTTTACAGGACAACTATGCGACTTCCCCTACTGTGGCGCAGGCATTCTTGCCTGCTGGGTCGAGACTCGTCTCGACCCTCTTCTTCGAGCGCCCAGGAAGCGCCGAGACGAATCTCGGCGCGGCAGACTGAGAGTCTGCGCCACGGGTGCTTGATCATCCTCCTACTCTTCGCGGCGTCCCTGCCCGCGCAAGTGTCCGCCATCCTTTCCGGAACCGTCACCGACCAATCGGGCGCGCTGATCTCCGCCGCCGCCGTAACCGCGAAAAACGTCGATACGGGGGCGGTCCGCAGTACCGTAACCGGCCCCGAGGGGCATTTTCAGTTCTTTTCCCTGCCCGTCGGGAACTACGAGATCCGCGGCGCAAAACCCGGCTTTACCGAAGCAGTGCGCACCGGCGTGCAGCTTGTGGTGGGCCAAAGCGCCACCGTGGACATGGCTCTGGCGGTCGGCGAATCCAGCCAGGAAATCACCGTCGTCGGAGACGCGCCAGTAGTGGGTGTGACCACCGCCAGCATTTCCGGCCTGGTCGGAGAACGGCAGATCAAGAACCTCCCGCTCAACGGGCGAAGTTATGACGAGCTGCTCACCCTCAATCCCGGAGTGGTCAATTTCACGTGGGAAAAAACCGGCGGCATCGGCGTATCGAATTCGACGGCCGGGAACAATTTCGCCGTGGAGGGGAATCGGCCGCAGCAGAATCTGTTCCTGTTGAACGGCGTGGAGTTCACGGGCGCCGCGGAGAACAACATGCAGCCGGGCGGCACCAGCCAGGAACTCCTGGGCGTCGACGCGGTGCGGGAGTTCAACGTGCTCACCGATTCTTACGGCGCCGAATTCGGCAAGCGTCCCGCCGCACAGGTATTGATTGTCACCCAGTCCGGGACCAACCAGGTGCACGGGTCCCTGTTCGACTTCCTCAGAAACAACGCCATGGATGCCCGCAACTTCTTCGACGGCGGCTCCGTGCCCGGCTTCGAGCGCAACCAGTTCGGAGCTTCGCTCGGCGGGCCGGTCCAAAAGAACCGGACTTTCGTGTTCGCCAATTACGAGGGCTTGCGCCAGCACCTGCACCAGACCGGCGTGGACCTGGTTCCCGACACGAACGCCCGCAATGGCTATCTGCCCTGCGCGCTGGTCAGCCCGGCGCCGAGTCCCTGCCCGTCTTCGGGACTGGCGCTGGTGGGAGTGTCGCCGCTGATCGACGCGTGGCCGGCGCCAAGCCCCGGCGCGCCGGACTTCGGGGGGATTGCCGAGGCGTTCAACCATCCCCTGCAAACCATCCGCGACGATTTCGGAACCGTACGGTTGGATCACATGGTTTCCACCAAGGATACGCTGAGCGCGGTCTACACCATCGACGACTCCGCCGACTTCACGCCCACCAGCACCAATATGTACAGCACCGACGTGGAGAGCCTCCGCGAGCAGGTGGCGAGCCTCGAAGAGACTCACATTTTCTCCGCCAACCTGCTCAACACGGTACGTGCCGGCTTCTCGCGCGCCGGTTATTTCTTCACCGGCGAACCCACGCCCGGTTCTCCCGCTGCCGGCCTGCCCGGTTTCCTGGCGGGCGACCCGATCGGTGCGCTCGTGGTGGGAGGCAGCGCGGCCTCCAATCCCACGGCCCAATTGAGCCTGGCGGGAAGCAACAACGGAAGCAATCTGCACGTCGCCCGCAACCTGTTCACCTATGAGGATCGCGTGTCCTTTACCAAGGGCCGTCATCAGGTCGACATCGGTGCCTGGTTCCAGAGGCTCCGGTCGAACGAGGAACTGGCGCTCAGCCAGTACGGCCAGGCAACTTTCACCAGTTTGCAGACCTTGTTGCAAGGCACGGCCAGCACGCTGCTGTACGATCCCGCGCCGACGCCGCTCGGCTGGCGTACCTGGTTTGGCGCGGCCTACGCCGAAGATACCATTCGTGTAAGTTCAAGGCTAACTCTGTCGCTCGGCTTCCGCGACGAATTTACCACCGGGTGGAACGAGGTGCATAGCCGGGCGGCCACTTATACCTTCCCCGATGGGATCGTCTCCTCTCAGCCAACCATCGGCAGCTCGGCCTACACCGTGAATCACGGGAAATTCCTGCCGCAACCCCGAGCCGGCGCGGCCTGGAGTCCGTCTCGCAGCAAGCGCACCGTAATTCGCGCCGGGTTCGGCATGTACAACGATCTTCAGGACGCGCTGGGATACCGCACCGACCAGAACGCGCCGTTCAACCCGACTTACAGCCTTCCGAACGCGGCGGTTTCCGCGCTTCCTATCGCGACGGCAGCTCCGGTTCCGGCCACCGCCAAGCTGGTGCCGGGCGGCGTGCAGCCCGATCTGCGCACGCCCACGCTGGTTTCCTGGTCGTTCCGAGTGCAACAGGAACTAACGGCTAACACTGCGCTCACCGTGGGGTATGTCGGTTCTCACGGATATCATGAGCTGATCGGGATCGATGCGAACGAACCGTTCCCGGTGATTTGTCCGGCCGCTCCGTGTCCGGCAACTTATCTGAGCAATTTTCCCGCAATCCTGGCCGGCACACCGATCCCCGCGGGGACTTACTATGTTCCTACTTCGACCAGGGCCAATCCCACGCTGGCGAACACCTGGACCTATTTTTCGGAGGGCGACAGCTCCTATAACGCCTTGCAGGTGGATGTGAACCACCGCTTCAGCGGCGGCCTTTCCCTGCGCGGAGTCTACACGCGCTCGAAGACCATCGACGACGGAGATTCCCTCAACGCCACCACCTCGGGAGGCGAGCCGGCTCTGGCTTCGAATCCCTTCAACCTGCGCGCGGACAAGGGCCTCGCGAACTTCGACGTCCGCAACATCGGCGTGATCAACGCCAGCTACGCATTGCCGTTCGGACCACGGAAACATTTTCGGACCGCTGACAACGGCGCCGGCAAAGCATTCGCCGCCGGCTGGACCGTTAACTCGGTGGTGACGATGCAGGGTGGCTTCCCATTTACGCCGCAGCTCAGTTACAACCCCTCGAATAACGGCGACAGCCGCAATCCGGTGCGCCCATTCGTGAACCCTACGTTCAGCGGTCCGGTGACCTTGGGCAACCCCAATCAGTGGTTCAACCCGGCTGCGTTCCTGGCCCCTCCGAACAGCAGCGGATTTTATGGCAACCTCGGCAGGGACACTCTGATTGGTCCCGGCCTGGCCACCTGGGATGTCTCCTTCCTCAAGGACACGCCGATTCGCGAAAGACTCAACCTTCAGTTCCGCGCGGAATTGTTCAACGTTTTGAACCGGGCCAACTTCAACACTCCGAACGCGGTCGTCTTTACGCCGACAGGCGTTTCGCCCACCGCCGGCGTGATCACGAGCACAGCGACTACTTCGCGGCAGGTTCAGTTCGGGCTGAAGCTGCTTTGGTAGGGATCTAAATTCAGCCGCTATGAGGTACCCTTAAAGAGAACGCTGTGGCAACCCAAAACAACCTGCATGTGCCGGACGAACTGCTGGCCGAGTTGCAAGCGAAGGCGGCGGCCGAGGGCAAGACGGTCGACAAACTCGCCGAGGAAGCTCTGCGCAAGGGGCTTGAAGACCGCGCATGGCAGGAGCTGCTGGAATACGGACGCGAGACAGGCCGGGCCTCCGCCTATACCGAAGCCGATGTGCCCGAGATCATTAGGAACCGGCGCAGAATCACCGCACAAGGGCGCTGAGTGGCCGGCGTAACGCTCGATTCAAATATCTACGTCTCCGCTTTGGAGTTCGGCGGAATCGGTGCCCGCCTGCTGGGCATGGGACGCGCTGGAAACATCCGCATCGACGTATCGGACGCGATTCTCGATGAAGTGGTGACCGTGTTGCGAGACGACTTTCACTGGCCGGGCTACAGGCTGCACTTCGCGCGAGAGAATCTCGCAAAGATTGGAAACCTCGTCGTGCCGGCGCAGGCGGTTGACGTAATCAGGGAAGATCCGGATGACAACCGCATCCTCGAATGCGCCGTCACGGCCGGGTCGGATTTCATTGTGACATACGACAAAGACCTGCTGCGGCTTGGGGTGTACGGCTCCATCACGATCGTCACGGCGGCAGATTTCCTGCAACGGGCGTTGCTACGGTAGGCGTAGCGTCCGGCAGTCACCAGCATCGGCACCATTCAGCGCATCCGTAACTCATTGTAAAGCTTCGTAATTTTCCTCTTGACATCCATCGCAAATTGCAATAGTCTTATTACAGATTGCAATATGAAGCTCGGCGAGAAAATTCGCTACCTCCGGGAAGTGGAAGGCGCGCTGCGCGGGCTGGACCGCGAACTGTCTCAGCAGGAGCTGGCCCGCCTGGTGGCCAAGGAGATGGGAAAGTCCATCAGCCAGAGCTATCTTTCGCAGATTGAAAGCGGCGCGCGGCCACACCTGACGAATTCCACGCGCATGCTGTTGGCGCGCTTCTTCAAGGTGCATCCGGGCTACCTGGTGGACGATCCGGAGGGCTTCCAGAACGAGCTGATCTCGGATATCGGAGCGCTGGAAGACAAGCTCGACCTGTGGCTGGTGAGCGGCGCCGAGCGGTTCGGCCGCGATGCCGAGCTGCACCGCGCGCTGCTCACCGTGGCGCGCCACGCGGATTCGCGGATGTGTCTGGTGTTGTTGGGGACCATATTGGAAAACCCGGGGCTGGCCGAGCGGCTGATCGAGGTGCTGCGGCCCGCCGCGCCGGGGGGCCCTCTGGGCCCGGCGCCAAAAAGCAAATCGAGGAGACGTTCATGACCTGGTCGGATTTCTATCTGGTTTGTTTCCTGGTGGGGTTCGGCTTGAGCGCGCTGGCGCTTCTGGCCGGGAGCGCGCACGTGCACATACCGCACCTCAACGTGCACCACGGCATCCACGTTCCGCACCCTGCTCAGTCGAGTGCCGGCCCACGCGGCTGCGAGTTGTCGTGGTTCAATTTCGGCACCATCGCGGCTTTCCTGGCGTGGTTCGGCGGCACGGGCTATCTGCTGGAGCATTATTACGGCGTGTGGTTCGTGGCGGCGCTGGGAGTGGCGATTCTGAGCGGCATTGGGGCCGCTTCGGTGGTGTTCTGGTTTCTCGCCAAGGTGCTGATGGCGCGCGAGGCCGCCCTCGATCCGGCGGATTACGACATGGTGGGGGTGTTGGGCCGGTTGAGCCTCCCCATCCGCGCCGGCGGCACCGGCGAGCTGGTCTACTCGCAGGAGGGCACCCGGCGCGTCGCGGGCGCCCGCAGCGAGGAAGGCGTCCCCATTCCCAAGGGCGCCGAAGTGATGGTGACGCGATACGAGAAGGGCATCGCGTATGTCCGCCCGTGGATGGACCCCGCGGAGGAGCTGGAGAGCAAGCGGTAGCAGATTGTTTCACGTGAAACAAGTTGTCCGGTGAGGATTGACCTCGCCCAAGGAGAAAGCGAAAAAGTTTATGCAAGATGCCAACCCGACATTCGTGATCGCCGGTTTGATGATTCTGGCGATCCTGTTCCTGATGGCCATGTTCGCCAAGCTGTTCCGCAAGGCGGGACCGAACGAGGCCATCATCGTCTACGGATTCCGCGGCACGCGAGTCATAAAGGGCCGCGGCACCGTAATCTTCCCCATGGTGGAACTCAGCAAGGGGTTGTCGCTAGAGCTGATGTCGTTCGACGTCGCGCCGAAACAGGACCTCTACACCCGGCAGGGCGTGGCGGTCACGGTGGAAGCCGTAGCGCAGATCAAGGTGAAGAGCGATCCCGAATCCATTCTCACCGCCGCCGAGCAGTTCCTGACCAAGGCGCCGGACGAGCGCGAAGGGCTGATCCGGCTGGTGATGGAAGGCCATCTGCGCGGCATCATCGGGCAGCTCACGGTGGAAGAGATCGTCAAGCAGCCGGAAATGGTGGGCGAGCGGATGCGCTCCACCTGCGCCGACGATCTGAACAAGATGGGGCTCGATGTGATCTCGTTCACCATCAAGGAAGTCCGCGATAAGAACGAGTACATCAGCAACATGGGCCGGCCCGACGTGGCGCGCATCAAGCGCGACGCGGACGTGGCCGCGGCCGAAGCCGACCGCGACACGGCCATCCGGCGCGCGATCGCGGCCCGCGAGTCCGCCGTGGCCAAGGCGCAGGCCGACCAGGAGCGGGTGCTCGCCGAAACGCTCTCGCAGACCAAACAGGCCGAAGCGCAGCGAGATCTGGACATCAAGAAGGCCCAATACAAGGAGATGGCGCAGAAGCAGCAGGCGAGCGCCGACAAGGCCTTCGAGATTCAGACCAACGTGATGCAGCAGCAGGTGCGCGCCGAGGCGGTCACCATTCAGCAGGTGGAGAAGGAACACGAGGTCAAGGTGCAGGATGCGGAAATCCAGCGCCGCGATCGCGAGCTGACCGCCACCGTGCTGAAGGCTGCCGAGTACGAACGCCGGCGCATTGAAACGCTGGCCGAGGCCGAAAAATCGCGGCTGACCATGGAAGCCGAGGGCCGTGCCTCGGCGATTCGCGCGCAGGGCGAGGCGGAAGCCGAAATCATCTTCAAGAAGGGCGAAGCCGAAGCCAAGGCCATGAACGTGAAGGCCGAGGCCTACCAGCAATTCAACCAGGCGGCCATCGTCGACAAGCTGATCACCAGCCTGCCCGACATAGTCAGGGCGCTGGCCGCGCCGCTGGCCAATGTAGACAAGATCACCGTGATCTCCACCGGTGGCGACGCCGCCGGGCTGAACAAGATCACGGGCGATATCACCAAGATGGCCGCGCAGGTTCCCGCGCTGTTCGAAACGCTCTCGGGAATGCCGTTCGCGGACCTGTTTGCGAACGTGCGCAAGATCGGCGAGAAGACGCCCGGCGACAAGACGCCCAAGCCCGACAGTGGGGCCCAGGCGCCGGACAGTAAATAACATAACCACGGGGCGGGCGGGCCGCGATGGGCGGTCCGCCCGCCCAAAACCAAGCAATGCACAAGCAATGGAGGGAACGGAAATGGCACTCTTAGAACGCGTATCGACCCTAATCCGGGCCAATCTGAACGACCTGGTGGACAAAGCGGAAAACCCGGAAACCATGATCAAGCAAATCATCCTGGACATGCAAAACCAGTTGCTCCAGGTGAAGACCCAGGTGGCCATCTCGATCGCCGACCTGCACGTCCTGGAGAAGAAGCAGAAGGACAACCAGGAGAGCGAACAACAGTGGCTGCGCCGCGCCGACCTGGCGCTGGACAAGAAGGACGATGCCCTGGCGCGCGCGGCGCTGGAACGCTCCATGAGTTACAAGGGCATGGCGGAAAGCTTCCAGCAGCAGGTGGAGGATCAGAAGGTGCAAGTGGAGAATCTCAAAACCGCGCTGCTCAAGCTGCAGCAGAAGCTGGCGGAGGCGCAGAACAAGAGCGATATGCTGGTCGCGCAGCACCGGCGTTCGCGCGCCATGGGTAAGGCCACCGATGCCGGAATCGCCATCGGCGACGAATCCCATGCCGCGGCCTTCGATCGCATGAAGCACAAGGTGCAGCACACCGAAGCCGCCGCCCAGGCCAAGGCCGACCTGGTGGCCGATAACGTGGACGACCGCTTCGCTGCGCTGGAGAAGGAAGGCGAGATCGACCGGCTGCTGGCCGAGATCAAGTCCCGGCGCAAGGCATAACGTAGCGGGGCGGACCCGGCCCGCGTCCCGGAATGGGTCCGCCCCACCGCAATCGATTGAGGATGCCATGCATCACAAAGCCAAAATCGACTGGTGGATCGCTGCGGCTGTCATGATCGCGGTGGTTGTCCCCGCGGCCCAGGAGCAGTATTGGGTGGCCCCTCTGCCGCTGCTGATCCTGCTAAGCTGTTGCGCGCCGCAATCCTACCAGACCATGCCCGATGGGCTGCTGATTCGGGCGGGGCTGGTGCGCAAGTTCATCCCGTATCGCAGTATCACCTTCATCGGACCGGGCAGCGGCCCTTACAGCCTGGCGCTGTCGCTCGACCAGGTGAAGATCCAATACGGCCTGGCGTCGGAGGTCTCCATCGCGCCGGCCGATCCGGCGAAGTTTCTCGCCGATATCGAATCGCGCGCCGCGCACCTGCGCCGCCGCGGGCGCAACCTCGTTCCGGTCTTCGCATAAACGCCGGGAGGCAATTCCAACGCCGAGGCAATTGTATGGACAAACTCTTTCACTTCGATTCGCCGCGGGAGCACTACCTCGCGGATGCCTGCGTGATCTCCTGCTACGACGCGCGCTTCGACCTGGCGGTGCGCAAATTCCTGAAGAGCCGCGGCATCGCGGTTTACGACCAGGTGAAGATTCCGGGCTCGGCCAAAGCGCTGGCCGCGCCCGAGAGCGACAGGGACCGCGACTTCGTGCTAGGTATGGTGCGCATATCCATGCGTTTGCACCATGCCGCGCGCGTCCTGTTGATCGGCCACAACGAGTGCGGCGGCTATTCCGGCGCGCCCGCGGAAGCGATCGTCGCCGACCTGTTCCGCGCCGCCGCAGTGCTGCTTGCCGCCGAGCCGACGCTGGCCGTCGAGTGCTACTTCGCGGACTTCGATGGAATTTACCAGTGCGGCCCGGGGGCAAGCTAGGTCTCAGACCGCGTGATTCGGTGCTATTCCGAAACCGCTCGCTAACGCTCGCGGCTCTGCTCAGAGCCACGACCGTCCGGGAGTGGTCTTCGGCAAAGGTACAGAATCAGGCGGTCGGAGACC
>JBKQPR010000324.1:0-34457 GCA_052144935.1 Bryobacteraceae bacterium | reverse complement strand
GCTTCGGTCTTGCGGAGGCGGCGGAGGGTCCACTCGGAATCGATGAGGATGTCGACGAGGGCGCGCTCGGCGGCGGACTGGGGCTGGTGATCAAGAAGGTATTGAGCCGCCAGGGCGTCGAGAGCGGCGGGGTCTTCGCCACGGATGATTTGGGATTTTGAGTCGATGCCCGATTTCAGGGCATTTTGGGAAGAGGCGGCCTTGCCCTCAGCGGAGCGGGGACCGGTAGATTTCTGGGAGTTCAGGCGGTTAGCCTGGATTTGTTTTTTCGTTGGCATAAATAAAAAAGCGGGCCACGAGGGCCCGCCGGTTATCCGATTCGAGAGTAGCACGGAGTGGAAGGGAATCCGGGGGTTTGGGCGGTAAGTGTATGAAAAGGCTGAGGAGGTAGTTTGTGAAGAATGCCCTTTTCGATCTCGCCAAGCGTCAAGACGCTCAAATACTGCAGGGTCTCGGGGGTCGTCTCAATCCATTTGACGACGCTGGGGTGGGGCGTCTCTTCGCGGTTGTATTCGGAGATGACATTGGTGTCGAGCAGGCAGCCGTTCATTTCATCTCGACGACGCGAGGATAATCCTCCATGCGCTCCAGATCGAGGTTCGCCCCGCGCAGTGGCGAGTTCATGAAAAATTCGTGCAGGGACTGGTGTGGCGCTGCCGTGACGGCCGCCTCGGGTTCCGGCAGCGCGTCGAGCGCTTTGGTGAGGAGCTCGTCGAGGTCGTGGAACTGACCGCTCCGGAGGTAGCGTTGGATGCGGGCTTCGGTTTCGGGCCGGGTAATTTCCAGGGTCATGGGTTGCCTCCGGGGTAAAAACGGTTCCGTTCACCACCGTACACGAGGGTCGCTCCGAGGTCAAGGATTGAGGACGTTATCACACTCTCTCGGGGAGAGGAAGACAGGCGACCCCGGAGCTTACGTCGACTTCGAATCCCTGCGATCCCCGTCAACGCATCGTCGTCCAGGGTCGCCCTTCCTTGAACGGGGAGCGTCCCAACGCCGTGGCCAGCCGCGAATTCGAGGGCGCCCTGACAGGATTGCCCCACGGAATCGGCAAATTGGCCGATGGTTTCCGGCGTGTCCGCGCCACAAACTAGCCTTTTCCCAAATACCAGAACCGCAGCACGAACAGGGCCGTCAGGGCGTAGACAAACCAGTTGACCTGGCGGAATTTTCCTCGCAGCACCTTGATCAGGGTGAACGCGGTCAAGCCGAAGGCCAGGCCGTTGGCGATGCTGAAGGTCAGCGGAATGGCCATCATGGTGAGAAACGCCGGCACCGCCACTTCGGGGTCCTGCCACTCGATCTCGGCCACCACCGACACCATCAGGCTGCCCACCACGATGAGCGCCGGCGCGGTGGCCGCGGCCGGAATCGCGCCCACCACGGGGGCCACGAACAGCGCCGCCGCAAACAGCAGACCGGTTACGATGGCGGTCACTCCCGAGCGGCCGCCGGCCGCCACGCCCGCCGCGCTTTCGACGTAGCTGACCACCGTGGAAGTGCCGGTGAGCGCGCCCACCACGGTGGCCGTGGCGTCCGACAACAGGATGCGATCGATGCGCGGAATCCGGTGGGTCTTGTCGAACAGGTTGGCTTTCTTTCCCACCGCCACCAGGGTGCCAATGTTGTCGAACAGGTCGATGAAGAGAAACACGAAAACGATCTCCAGGAAACCGAGCCGCAGAGTGGACTGCACGTCCAGTTTGAAGGCGGTAGCGGAAAGATCGCCCAGGCTATAGGAATGCGGCGACCAGCGGGCCACGCCGGTAGCGAGGCCGATGGCGGTGGTGGCCAGAATTCCGATCAGCATGGCCGCGCGCACGCGCCAGGCCAGCAGGGCGCCGATGATCAGCAGCCCCACCAGGGCCAGCAAGGTGGAGGGATCGTGCAGATTGCCCAGGGTGACGGTGGTAGCCGGGTCGGGCACGATGATGCCGGAGTTGCGAAAGCCGATCAGCGCGAGGAACAGCCCAACCCCGGCCGCCACGGCGGCGTAAAGCTCGAAGGGGATGGTGGAAACGATGAGCTGGCGCACGCCCAGCAGGGTGAGGGCGAAGAAGGCCAGCCCGGAAAGAAACACCGCGCCCAGGGCCGCCTGCCAGGGAACGCCCATACCCTTCACCACGGTGTAAGTGAAGTAGGCGTTCAGCCCCATGCCCGGCGCCAACGCGATCGGGTATCTGGCGTACGCGCCCATGAGCAGGCTGCCCACGGCGGCCGAAACGCAAGTAGCCGCGGTGACCGCCGCGAGAGGCATCCCGGCTTCGTGCAGGATGGCGGGATTGACGAAGACGATGTAAGCCATCGTCATGAAGGTGGTAACCCCCGCGAGTATCTCGGTTCGCCAGCCGGTATGGAGGGCTTGGAATTCGAAATATCGCTCCAGGCGTTGGCGCAGCGGCATGGCCTTCCATTGTAGCGGGAACGGGCCGTTGGCAAGCGGGCCCAGACGGCGTCCCGCCGGCGAGCGCCTGCCCCACGCCCCACGAATCTAAGGAATCGCGCAGGAATAACTTTACAGTCTGCCGATGTGGCGCAGACTCTGAGTCTGCCGCGTCCCGACTCGTCGGGACGCCTTGGCGGGCGACGGGCAGGCGTCCCGAAGAGTCGGGACGCGGCAGGCACGAGTGCCGGCACGAGTGCCTGCGCCACATGGGCCATGCTAAGCCCAGTTAGTAAGAGTTATTAAGGTGTTTCACCAATTGTGGGATCGGCGGTGCGCCTGCCACAATTGAGTCGTGCAGTTGAACGCAATGAGTAGCGTCCTGAACCGGGAACAACTTCGGGAAGTCACCATGGACGATCAGGATCTCATGCGTGAGATCGTCTCGGCTCTGATCGACGACACGTCGAGGCAGATACCTCTGCTCGAAGTGGCCATCCGCGAGGGCGATCCAGTGAAATGTGCCCGCCTGGCGCACTATTCCAAGGGCGCCTGCGCCAATGTGGGGGCCGAATCAGCGGCGGACCTGCTGAGGCAGATCGAACAGCGAGCGCATGGCGGGGACTTTCAGGAGTGCCGCGTCTCTCTGGCGGCATTGGCCGACGAGATCGGCCGCCTTCGCTCCGAGGCAGCCGAATTGTGACGGGTGGGCGGGCAACTTGCTCACCCGGCGCGCTTCAGCAGAAGCCTGACTCCCTCGGCGCATAACGCCGCGGCATGCCCCGATTCGGCCGGCAAACCTCCCACGGCCGCATCCACAACCGACCCCTCGAAGGCGGCCAGCTCCGCCCGTGTCTTGCCTGTCATCCATTCGGTCAACGCCGACCCGGCCGCAATCGACGCCGTGCAGCCACGGACCTTGTAGCGCACTTCCGCCACCTTGCCGGCCTCGAAGCGCACCGATAGCCGCAGAATATCGCCGCAGGCGGGATTGGCAACCTCCACCATCACCGCCGGAGGCCCCAATTCCCCCACATTGCGCGGGCGCTGAAAATGATCGAGCAGCTTTTCGGGATACATTTCTATGCTCCAATATTGGCATGCTGGAGGTGGTGGCCGCGATTCTGGAACGGGAAGGGCGGATCCTGATTTGCCAGCGCCGGCCGGGGCAGTCGCATGCTCTGAAATGGGAGTTCCCCGGCGGCAAAGTGGAACCTGGCGAAACGCCCGCGCAGGCCCTCGGCCGGGAACTGGAAGAGGAACTCGGCATCGTGCGGGCAGCCGGCCAGGAAATCGCCCGCTACGAGTATTGCTACCCCGGAAAAAGTCCGATTCTGCTGATTTTCTTCCAGGTGAGCGGCTTTGAGGGCGAGCCCCAAAACCTCATCTTCCACGATATGCGCTGGGAACCTCGGGCGCGCCTTGGGGATTACGATTTCGTGGAGGGCGACACGGACTTTGTGCGGCGGCTCGCCGGGTGAATGCTCTCTCACCGCGGAGACGCGGAGATCGCGGAGGAAGCGCGGAGAAAAACTGAGATGAGAGGTCTTCTCTCTGCGCTTTCTGCGCTTTCTGCGCTTTCTGCGCTTTCTGCGCTTTCTGCGCTTTCTGCGCTTTCTGCGCTTTCTGCGCTTTCTGCGCTTTCTGCGCTTTCTGCGCTTTCTGCGCGTCGAGGCTCTATTTCGTCGCGTAGTCCAGAGGCGGCTTGCCATCCACGGGCACGTGCGTAGTCCACTTTCTGCCGGCCAGGCGTTTCGTGTAAGCCTCGCGCGCGGCCGTCACCTCGGCCGGAGTCTGGAAGATCTCGATGGCGGCCAGAGACAGCGTACGCGCCGCCACCAGCATGCCCTTGCGGCCGATGCTCGATCCGGCGCAGGCCGCCGCCTGCCAGGTGTGGGCGCCCACGCCGGGAACGAAGGTGGCCGTGGTGAATTGCGCGGTGGGAACCACCCAGCTCACATCGCCGGAGTCGCTGGAAGCCGAGCTGACCGCTTCCGACTTGTCCGTCTGCACGTGCTCGGGGCCGGGCGTCTTCACCTCGAATCCAAGGGTCTTCTGCAATTCCTGGGCGAAAGTGCGCTCGGCGGGCGTGTATTCGAAGCCGCCGGCCTTCTGCATGGCGCGCGACAGCACTTCGGACAGCGTGTCATTGGGCAGAACATTGGCATAGTTGGTGCCCTGCACGAATTCCATGCGGGTTCCGGAGGCCAGCGCGCCCGCGCGGGCACAGTCCATGATGCGCTCCCAGATCCCGTTGAGCGACTGCGCATCCGGATGGCGCGCGATCAGGTTGGCCTCGGCGAAGGCCGGTACCACGTTGGGCGCGGCGCCGCCGTTGGTGATGATGTAGTGAATGCGGGTCTCCTGCGGAACGTGCTCGCGCAGAAACTCGATGGCGTTGAGCATGATCATGAGGCCATCCAGCGCCGAGCGCCCGCGCTCGGGAGCCGCGGCGGCGTGCGAGGCCACCCCGTAAAACCGGAAGCGCCCGCCGTTGTTGGCCAGGAGCGATCCCAGATTGACGCGGTTCGAGTCGCCGGGGTGCCATGCCAGCACGGCGTCCACGTCGCGGAACAACCCGGCGTGGATCATGTAAATCTTCCCGCCGCCGCCCTCTTCGGCCGGCGTTCCGTAATAGCGCACGGTGCCCTTCAACCCGCGCGCCTCGATCTCTTCCTTGATGGCCACGGCGGCCAGCGCGGAAGCCGACCCCAACAGGTTGTGCCCGCAGCCGTGCCCCGGAGCGCCCGCCACCACCGGGGACAGCGCCGGCGCCTCCTTCTGCGACAGGCCCGGCAAGGCGTCGAATTCGCCCATCAGCGCAATCACCGGACTCCCGCTGCCGAAGCTGGCGGTGAACGCGGTAGGCATGCCGGCGAGCCCGGCCCGCACCTCGAACCCGTTGGCGCGCAGTTCCTGCTGGAGCAGCGCCGAGCTCTTGTCCTCGTGATACCCGAGTTCGGGCGTCTCCCAGATCTGGCGGGAGACGGCGCCGAAGCGGTCCGCATGAGCCGCCACGCGGGCCAGCACATCGTCGGCCGCGGAAAGCCTGCCGGCGGCCAAAAGGGACAGAAGGATGCAAATGCGATTGGACATAGCGTGTAGGGCCCAGGATAACGCACCCTGGGAGAAGGAGTGCGGCGGGCCCGTTTTTCCGGGAGTCTCTGGGCCACACAGCACGTTCCACCAGCGCATAATGGGGGTTGTGCGCAAGCAACTTCTGCTTCAGGTTCTTCGCGGTACGGCGGACGCCAACATCCGCTTCGATGACTGGCGATCGCTTTTGACCGCGGTCGGTTTTGTCAAGCGGGCGAAGGGCAGTCATCATATTTTTACCAAGGTAGAGTCGTGGAGATCCTCAATCTCCAACCACGCGGCTCGCTGGCCAAGCCGTACCAGGTCAAGCAAGTTCGTGCTGTAATTGATCGGTATAAACTCGCGGAAGGGGTGGAATGACAAAATACGAGATTATCCTGGACTGGAGCGACGAAGACGAGGCGTTTATGGCGGAGGTTCCGGAATTGCCGGGTTGCGTCGCGGACGGTCCCACCAGGCAGGAAGCGCCGGCGAACGCGGAGATCGTGATCTCCGCGTGGCTGGAAAAGGCTCGTGAACCCGGCCGTCCTGTGCCGGGACCGAAAGGGGCGCGTCCCTTTCGCCTAAGGCAAACTGAAGCAGAAATTGCTTTGGGCGGGCCACTTCTCCGGGCCGAAGAATAATATCTGAATAAGTGGTTGTTTGGGACTCTCGGCCCTCGGTACCTCTTGCGAGTTGCTCCCTGCAAGCCCAAGTGGAGAGAGTGGACGGAACCTACCTGGACTGCTTGCGCCGCCTGATTAAACTGATGGCAGCCAACCCCGTTCCCAAAAGCAACAGGCTCCCGGGTTCCGGTACGCCAGTAGTGGCCGTAATGCTGACGTCGTCGATACCCTCGTTTAAGAAGAGCTGATTGTCGGCTTCGGCGAACCGAAGCTCGTAGGTCTGGCCCGGTATCAGCACGCCCGTCAGGTCAAAGTTGTAAGGAGTGTAAGGATTGGGGTTGCTGGCAGAAGGATCGGCCCCCATGTAAAGGTTATCCACCACGTCAGAAGAAGCGGTACTAAAGGGACTAGCGCCGGCGTTTAGAATGTCCACCCGACCACACTCACTAGGAACAACCGTGTAGTCGAGAGTGCCGCAACTGTCGACGACACTCGCCCAATCGTTGACAAACATGCTGAAGGAAAGGTCGAGGGACGTAGTCCCGAGAGGAACGGTGAAAGTCTGGATCAGGGCATGCGCGCCCGCACTGTTCTGGTCGGTGGATGCGTAATACGTTCCGCTGGCAGGACCGACGGTGGGCTCACCACTTATTGGCTCTGTAGTGCCGCTGACCACGTACCAGGATCCGCTACCGCCGGCTTGATCGGATTCGGTCCAGCCCGTTAAATCTCCGGTCCCGAAATTTCCATTGGTAATCAACTGGAGGGTGCCGGCCCTCGCGATCGATCCAGAGAAGGCCAAGCAGATTAGAATTGTCGGTAAACAAACAGCATATTTCATTCGTACGGACACAGTAGCTCCTTGACGCCCAGTACCTTTGGCAGGCAATCGTTTGTTATTCTACACCAGACTGCCACCTTTTGACCTTCGAATTGCAATTTTTTTTAATTTTTTCCCCCTTTGGGAGCTTTCGTGGGATCCCCGCAGTTTTCCGAATTGTGCCGCATGAGATCACCGTGAGCAGCGAGGCAATTTCCCCATCGACCCCTCCGGCGAGCTCTGTCCTTCATCATACGGTGCAAAGAAAAAGCGAAGAAATGTTTTGCAGCCGCCAGCCAGGCCCGCGCGGTATCGCTGTCCGAAATGGCAGAAAGGGCTCAGCCGAGAAGGCTAGGGCGATCCAATTTCAGACGTTTTGAGAGGGCTTGTTTTGGTTGCCGCTTGCCTGTCATTCAGCTACACCGCCCCCGCGGGGCGGTCGCCGGGACGGATGAAAAAGCGCTACGCCCGGCGGCGATCTTATTCACTGGGATTGAGGGGGTGGCCGGACGGAAGTCATTGATATAGCAAGGCTTCTGAGGCGGTATTGTTCGTAGGATCCCGGGCGAAGGCTGCCTGCCTGCAATTGGCGCAAACCGTCAGTTCAGGTAAGTCTGGGCAAAGCCATGACTACCCCGGCCCGTCTGATTTGGAGGGGCCAGATCTCCATAGGCGGTGTTAAACCTTGGCCGAGGCGCTCCATGCCGCGTCACTGCCCCTCTCTCTTCCCCGAGCGATGCGGCAGGCGATTTTAGCCGCTATGCTTCTGGTCCTTGGGCACTCCAGGGGCACCTCAGAGGGCGTCCTGACCATCCGTAGAACATGAGAAGCGCGGCTTACCAGGCCGAGTCTGGCGTCATTCTGAACAATTCGAGCGTGTACGAGATCCCCCGAAACGCAAGTCCTGCCCTATTCTATTAGGGAGGGCGAATTGGGAAACTTGACGATTTCGATGGCACTGGAGCACGCCAGCCAGGGCAGCCGGTTGAAGGCGGTGGGGCCGGGTGACGTCGTGACGCTGTCGACAAAGCGTGGATCGATCGTCCCTCGGCGCGCCGAGAGGCGGAAAGCCATATACCGGCCGGGCACGCAGCCGCGGACGAAATCACTTCCGGGTTCGCGTCATTGGCCTCATACGACACTTTGTGCGTCACCGGACGGACGACCTTCCCGTGCGGCAAGGTTGACAGTATCCCGAGTTCCCGGGGCGGCGTGGCCGCCAAGCGAGTAAAGGAGCGAATTCATGAAGCCACTGGAAGGAAAAGTTACCCTCATCACGGGCGCCAAGGGCGGGCTAGGCAGCTTCGTCACCGAGGCGTTTCTGGCTGCGGGCGCCAAGGTCGTTGGCGTATCGCGCTCGATCCGGCAGGGCGACTTCGCTCATCCGGAATTCGTCGCCATGCCGGCGGATCTCACAAGCGGCGATGCGGCCCGCAAAATCACTGAAGATGCGATCGCCCGCTTTGGACGGATTGACGCGCTGGTACACGTGATGGGCGGCTTCGCGGGAGGGCAGAGCGTCGCCGAAACCGACGATGCGACGTTCGAGCAAATGCTCGACCTCAACTATCGCGCCGCCTACTTCATCGCCCGCGCGGTGCTGCCGCGGATGAGGCAGCAGGGCAGCGGGCGGATCCTGGCGGTCGCGAGCCGGCAAGCCGTCGAGCCCGGCGCAATGGTCGGCGCCTATAGCGCGTCGAAAGCGGCGCTGGTGGCGCTGGTCCGCACGATCGCCCTGGAGAACAAGGATCGCGGCATCTCGGCGAATACGGTGCTGCCGGGCACCATGGACACCCCTGGGAATCGGGCCGGCGATCCGAAGGCCGATGTATCCGAGTGGGTGCAGCCCTCGCAGGTGGCCGCGCTGCTGGTGCACCTCGCCTCGGACGCCGGGGCGCAGATCACGGGCGCGGCAATCCCGATTTACGGCCGGCAGGTCTGACCGGCACGCGGCGCCTCACCACAGCGCTTACCGACGGGGCGCCCCGGGTGCTTGCCCCGTGCTGCCGGGCCGGCAGGTTGAGTGTTACTGTTTCCTGCGCAAGGGTTCCGGCGCCCGAGTCCGATCGAACGGCAGCACGTGAACCGTCCACTTCAAAGGGACCGTTTCCGGAACGAAGCACTCTTTGTCATCGCACGCCTGGTAGCGCAGGTCTCCGTCGATCGTGAGGTTTCGATCGGCGTCCAGCAGGGGTTCGATCTGCTGCGCGCCTCCCAGCGTAATCGTCTCCACTACCCGGAACGATCCTTCATAAACGGGCACGGTTTCGTGAATGACCGCGAGCGTCATGGTCTTGGCCGCCGGGTAGGAGACCGGGTCGGATTGAAAGGCCGGCGACGATCGCATGGCCAGAGAGATGGGGATGTAACCGGTGACGCCGGGCGCGTATACGTGCACACGGCCGGGGAGCCGGAGATCCACAGCCAGGCTGACGCGCTGGTTCGGGCGAAGCGGCATGTCGCCACCGGAGGCCGCGATTTGCAGATGTTTGGCCTGGATCGTCTCGCGCGGAGCCGGCTCCAAGCCGAACTGGCGGAGGAGGATGGAAGCGGCCGTGTCGCGAACCCGAAA
Organism: Bryobacteraceae bacterium; assembly: GCA_052144935.1. Taxonomy (GTDB): domain Bacteria; phylum Acidobacteriota; class Terriglobia; order Bryobacterales; family Bryobacteraceae; genus JOPF133. Next base: position 24,981 of record JBKQPR010000324.1, on the reverse strand, counting down.
ATCGTCTTCGAAGTACTTCGCGATCACGACGCCGCCGGCATCCAGCACATACGTTCCGGGATAGGGGATGCCGAACTGCGGCGAATCCTTCTGGACGGTGTCGTTCAAAATTCCGTACTGGCGGATCACCTTGGATTCCGGATCGGAGAGCAGCTCGAAACCAATCTGCTGGCGATCGGCAAACGCCTTGAGGATGGCGATGCTGTCGCAACTGATGGCAGCCAGGCCCAGGCCCTGCGCACCGATGCGCGCCCGATTCTGTTCCAACTCGACCAGTTGGGCTTTGCAGAATGGTCACCAGTCGGCGGAACGATAGAACACCAGCAGAGCGCCCTTCGGCCCCATGATCGAACCAAGCGTCTTCTGGTTTCCGTTCTGGTCCTGGAGTTGAAAATCGGGAACCCGTGCGCCGATGTTGGGGCCGGTTGGCACGGCCCCATGCAACAGGATCGCCGCCAGAGCGGCTCCAATTGCCAGCGCGGCCCGATTTCGCGTTACCAGAATTCTTGCCAGAGCGAAACTCCCGGTAGATAATCCTGCCACGTGCCCATGGTATTCCCTTTCTCACGGAATCACAACCCGTGAATGGCAGGGCTGGCAGGGCATACTCCGAATGGTGGCTGCCCTCCAGCGTTACGGGCGTGATTGGCTACACTCAAAGGAACGAAAATGGAAGCATACGAACATATTCCATTGCACTTTCCCCGCCTCCCAGCCGACCAGCAACTGCGGGCTTCGCGCGAGTTCCTATCCCGCATGGCGGAACGCCGATCGGTCCGCTTTTTTTCGCGGGAACCTGTGCCTCTGGAGCTGATCGAAAACGCAATTCGTTGCGCATCGTTGGCTCCCAGCGGCGCCAATCAACAGCCGTGGAGGTTCGTCGTGGTGAAAGATCCGGCGATTAAGCGCAGGATCCGCGAAGCCGCGGAGGCCGAAGAGCGTGAGAGCTACGAACACCGCATGCCGTCCGAATGGCTGCAAGCGCTCGCCCCTCTGGGTACCGACTGGCACAAGGAATTCCTAGAGGCAGCGCCTTACCTGATCGTGGTGTTTCGAATCGATTTCGGTCTGACACAGGGTCCGGAAGGCGCTAAGAAGATTAAGCACTACTATGTGCAGGAATCGGTCGGAATCGCCACCGGATTTCTCCTGGCCGCCCTCCACATGAGTGGGTTGGCGACCCTCACGCACACGCCGAGCCCCATGGGCTTCCTCTCCGGCATTCTCGGCCGGGCGCGGAATGAGCGGCCCTTTGTTCTGATTCCGGTCGGTTTCCCGAGTCCCGACGCGACGGTTCCCGCGATTCCGAAGAAAGCGCTCGCCGAAGTAATGGAGGTCCGGTAGCCGCGGCTCGCAGCTCATGGCAGAGGCGCCGGACGGCACATGTGAGCGCATTTCGGCAGGGAGGTTCCATTGCACCGCGGGGGAACTTGACGCGGAGGCTTCGCATCGACTGACGCCGGTGTTCCCGGTTGCCGGAGAGGCGCGGAGGCGCGGAGAAAAGCGCGGAGAAGACAGACTCAACTCGAGATGGTCTTCTCTGTATGTTCCTCCGCGTCTCCGGCGTCAAGGGGAGCGCCCTCCGCGTCAAAAGGCGGCGGCTACGCCAATTCCAGATCGATCCGCTTGGCCGCCGCATCCAGCTTGGCGATACGGAAGCTGCGGATCTGGCCGGCGCGGGCGGGTTCGCGCTTCGATCGGCCGCCCTGCGCGCCCTTCCACTTGGCCTCCAGCATGGAGGTTAGCGAAGAGAGATCGGTCTTAGGGTCGGGCGCGGCAGCCGGTTCCGGCGCGGCGGCCGTAGCGGCCGCTACGGCCTCTGCCTCGCCCATCCGGCAGCTTCCATGCACACCCTCGCCCAGTTCCACCTTAGCTCGTCCGCCGGAGACCTCGCTCATGCGGCCGGTCACCAGATCGCCCTCTTTGTGCTCGGCGATGTACTCGTCCACGCTGGTGGGAATCAGTTGCTTCATGCCCAGCCGCAGACGGCGCTTCTCGACGTCCGCTTCCAGCACCAGCGCCTTCACCACCTGCCCCACCTTGACGGCATCCTGGGGATGATTCAGGCGCTTGTCGGCGCTCAGATCGCCGATGTGGATCATGCCTTCGACGCCCTCGGCAAGTTGCACAAATGCGCCGAACTTCTGCAAGCTGGTGACGATTCCCTCCACCACCGCGCCCACCGGGAACTTTTGCGCCACCTCGGCCCAGGGATCGCCCAGCGCCTGCTTCAGGCCGAGAGCGATGCGCCGCTCGCCCTGGTTCACGCCCAGGATCACCACCTCGACCTGTTCGCCGGGCTTGACCACGTCGGAAGGCTTGCGCACCTTTTTCGACCAGGACATCTCGGAAAGGTGGATCAGCCCTTCCACGCCCTTTTCCAGCTCCACGAAGGCCCCGAAATCGGCCACCCGGGTGACCGATCCGTGCACCCGTTCGCCCACCTTATACTTTTCCGCGGCCAACTCCCAGGGGTGCGGCTGGAGCTGTTTCATGCCGAGGGAAATGCGCCGCTTGGGGATGTCCACTTTGAGCACCTTGGCCTCCACCGCCTGGCCCATCGTGAGCACATCGGAGGGCTTATTGACGCGGCCCCAGGAAATGTCCGCCACGTGCAGCAGCGCGTCCACGCCGCCGATGTCGACGAAAGCGCCGTACTCGGTCAGGCTGCGCACCGTGCCGTGCACCGTCTCGCCTTCCTTGACTTCCGTGTAGCGGCGTTCCTTGGCGGCCCGCTCTTCCTCCTCCAGCACAGCGCGCCGGTCGACTACCACGTCCTCGTCGGCCACGTCCAGCTTGATGATGCGGCAGCTAATCTCCAGCCCCACCAGTTTTTCCATGTCGGGCACGTCTTTGGCGCCGCTGCGGGAAGCCGGCATAAAGGCGCGCACCCCCACATCGACGCTCAATCCGCCCTTCACCACCGCCGAGACCACCCCGCTGATGGCCGTTTTGTCCGCGAAAGCCTTCTCCAGGGCGGACCAGTCTTTGGGCCGCTCCACTTTGAGGCGGGAGAGTTCGTAGTAGCCTTCGGGGTCGCGGCCTTTGATGGTGACTACCAGCTTATCGCCGGCCTTGACCGATTCCCCGGCGTTCACAAAATCCGCCAGCGGGAGGATGCCTTCGGTCTTAAAGCCGATATCGACCAATACGGACTCGCCGGAGACGGCGACAACACTGCCTTCCAGTCCCTCGTGGGCTTTGTGGGAGTGAGCCTGTTCGTACTGCGAGAGAATATCCCCAAAAGACTCATCCGGTTCGTTGTTGGGTTCGGAAACCGGGCGGACACGCCGACCGGCATCCAGGGCGCTTGGGTTGGACATGGGACGTTACGCTATCTATTGTGGCATAATCCCGTCTGGGAAACACGTTTGTCCGATCACCCCGTTCTGAACTGGCTACAGCCGATCAAACCGCAGGACCTGGTTTGGCTTCTGCTCTTTGGCGCGCTGGCCGCCAGCACCCCCACGGGCGATCCCTGGGAGATCGCCATGCTGGTGGCGCTGGCCATCATGCAGGTGCTGGAACCGAAGCTTCCGGTGCTGGCCAGCCAGCGCGGCCGGATTTACTGGAACATCCTCAAACTGGCACTGGGTATGCTGCTGATCGGCTACACCGGCGGCATCGGGGGCCGCTCCGGCATCGGCAGCCGCTATTGGCTGGTGCTGATGCTGCCCATGATTTACCCGGCCACCACGCTGGGCGTGGGCGGCACGCTGGCGTTCACGCTGGTAGCCCTGGCGTCCTACCTGGTGTTCCTGGTTCCCGGACTGTTCGATTGGGCGAGGTACACGCTGGATAAGGATACCGTCAGCGAACTGGTGCTGCGCGTGGCGTTTCTGGCGATGGTAGGAAACCTGGTGAACATCCTGGCCGAAGACCTGCGCATTCAGAACCAGAAATTCCGCCGCACCGCGGAAGATCTCGCCGAAGCCAACCGGCACATCCAGGAGGCCGAAGAGGCGGTTCGACGCTCCGACCGGCTGGCCGCGCTGGGCCAGCTTTCGGCGGGCCTGGCGCACGAGCTGCGCAATCCCCTGGGCACCATCAAGGTCTCCTCCGAGATGCTCGGCCGCTCGGTGGGCGCCGAAAACGAAGTGGCGCGCGAAGTGGCCGGATTCATCGCCACCGAAGTGGACCGCTGCAACAGCCTGATCACGCGGTTTCTCCAGTTTGCCCGGCCGCTGCAATTGCAGTTGGAAGATGCCGACCTGGCACAGGTGCTGGACCGCGCCATCGTGGCAGTGGAGCGCGAGGTGCCTGGAATCGCGGTGTATAAGAACTACGCCCCCGAGATTCCGCCGTTCCCGGTGGACGCCGAGCTGCTGGAACGGGTCTTCTACAACCTGGTGCTGAACGCGGTGCAGGCGTCTCCGCCGAAGGGCGCGGTGACCGTGAAGACGCGCGCGGCGGGCGGCACGGCGGAGATCGCCGTGATCGACCGCGGCGCCGGTATCGACCCTCGGCAGCTTGACACCATCTTCAACCCCTTCTTCACCACCAAGCCGGCGGGGGTGGGCCTGGGGCTGGCCATCGTTTCCAAGATCGTCGACGAACACGGCGGTAAGATAACAGTGGAAAGCGAACTCGGCAAAGGCAGCGTGTTCCGCGTGCTGCTTCCCATCGAGCGCCCCAAACCGAGCGAGCCGCCCGAATCCTCCCCATGAAAAAGCGCATTCTGGTAGTCGAAGACGAAGAGAAGCTGCGCCGCGTGATCGAGCTGCAACTGGTTTCGGCGGGCTTCGAGGTGGACAAAGCGGCGGCCGCCGAAGAGGGCCTGCGCCTGGTGGACCGCGCCGACCTGGTGCTCACCGATCTCAAGCTGCCCAACATGGACGGGCTGCAGTTCCTGGGGCTGATCCGCCGGCAGAATTCGCTGGTGCCGGTGGTCATGATGACCGCGTTCGGCAGCGTGGAGACGGCGGTGGGGGCGATGAAGGCCGGGGCCACCGATTTTCTGCTCAAGCCGTTTTCGCTGGACCACCTGATGCAGGTGGTGCAGAAGGCGCTGGAAATGCGCGCCCTGCGGGACGAGAACCGCCAGTTGAAAGCCGAGTTGGGCCGGCGCTACGAGTTCGACAACATCATCGGGCGCAGCCCGGCCATGCAGGAGATCTTCGAAACCATCGAGCGGGTGGCGCCCACGCGCGCCACCGTGCTGCTGGCGGGCGAGAGCGGCGTGGGCAAGGACCTGATCGCGCGCGCCATCCACTTCCACTCTCCGCGCAAGGACCGGCCGCTGGTGAAGATCAACGCCGGCGCCATTCCCGAAAACCTGATGGAGAGCGAGCTGTTCGGATACGAAAAGGGGGCCTTCACGGGCGCGCAGACCAGCAAGCCGGGCAAGTTCGAGCAGGCCGACACGGGCACGGTTTTCCTGGACGAGATCGGCGACGTGCCGCCGGCCATCCAGGTGAAGCTGCTGCGCATTCTGCAGGAGCGCGAGTTCGAGCGGCTGGGCAGCAACGTGACGCGGCACATCGACGTGCGGGTGATCGCCGCCACCAATCAGGACCTGCGCGCGGCTCTGGAGCAGGGCACTTTCCGCGAGGACCTGTATTACCGGCTGAACGTGGTGCCGCTGAACATTCCGCCGCTGCGCGAACGCAAACAGGACATCGCGTTCCTGGCCAATCACTTCGTGCATAAGCTGGCGCCCGACACCGGCTGCCATGTGGAATCGATTACCGACGCAGCCATGGAGAAGCTGCTGGCGTATCACTGGCCGGGCAACGTCCGCGAGCTGGAGAACGTGATCGAGCGCGGCCTGGTGATGGCCACGGGCACGCAACTGGACGCCGCCGATATCAAGCTGGAGGGCGCCCCAGGCCCAGGCGGCCGCCGCGCGCAAAGCGGCGGCGACGCGCACTTTTTGCCCGAGGGCCTGAGCCTGGATCAGTACGAGCAGGAAATCATCAAAGAGGCGCTCCGCCGCGCCGACGGCAACAAGAGCCAAGCCGCGCGGTTGTTGGGGCTGACGCGGAATGCGCTGCGTTACCGGCTGACGCAGATGGGGATGGAAGCGTAGGGGCGGCGCCGGGGGAACCGGGACAGGGTGCTGTGCGGTGAGCCGATTCAGTCAGTCGTTGCGCAGCGCTCAGGCCGCGATTCGGGCGCGCGGCACGGCTCGCCGGCGGGACCGAAAGCTCAGGCTCGCCACGGTTTTTGCGCGTTCCGATACATATTCTCATTTGCGCCGCGAACTCCTCGGGTTTCACCGGGAAACCGGAGCGGAGATTTCGCATCCAATTAAATTAAGATGCCACTCAGAGCTGGTCGGTACGGTGCGGCGGTCTTCGCCGCCTTCTTCCTGTTGTACATGGCAGCCCACGGGCAGAACTCTCCTCCCGCGGGCGCGCAGCCAGGGGCGCCGATGCCGCCGCAGCAGCTTGACGACCTGGTAGCTCCGATCGCCTTATACCCCGATCCGCTGGTGGGCCAGGTGTTGGCCGCATCCACTTACCCCATGGAGATCGCCGAAGCCGAACAATGGGTGCGGGACCATCCCAAGTGGAAACCTTCGAAGCTCATGAGCGAGGCGAAAAAGCAGAACTGGGATCCCAGCGTACAAGGGCTGGCCGCCTTCCCCGACGTGCTCGCCCGGCTGGCACAGAATATCAATTGGACCACACAGCTTGGCAACGCCTTTCTCGCCCAGCAAGCCGATGTGATGAAGGCGGTGCAGCGCATGCGGGCCCAAGCCCAGGCGAAAGGAACGCTTCATTCGACACCGCAGGAGACCGTCACCACGCAAAACCAGGGCGGCCAGACGGCCATCAGCATCGAACCGGCCAACCCGGATGTATGGTACGTGCCAAATTACAATCCCGTGTACGTATGGGGGCCACCGGTCTGGGGAGTGTACCCGCCGATCCTTTACCCTGGCATCGACCTGGGGCTGGTGTGGTATCCGGGCATCGATCTGGGTCTCTATTTCGGCGGCTGGGGCGGCTGGGGGTGGGGCGGCTGGGGCTGGTACCCCGACTGGTTCGGCTGGAATATCGGGATCGACGGTTCCTTCTTTCATCGTTACGGCTTCCGTAATTTCCAGGGAGGAGACCCGCTGGGCCGTTCAACGTGGATGCATAATCCGGAACACCGGCTGGGCGTGCCATATGCCAATCGCGAGGTGGCTAGCCGGTTTGCTTCGAATGGCGAGTTCCGCGGCGGAGCGGCCGGGAGATTCGGCGGCGCTGCGGCCCAGAACTCTGGCCGCCGGGAGGCCGCCCCGCAGCAGCGCCTCGGAAATCCGGGTTTTGAGCAGCGCGGCTATACCGGCAACCACAGTGTCTTCGGCGGTTATCACGACGGTGGGATGACGCGCATGCAGAGCGACCGCGGTTTCTCCAGCATGGGAGCGGAACGCAGCTTCGGCGGATTCGGCGGTGGCGGAGGGATGCGCGGCGGCGGAGGGAGACGATAGCAATGACTAGCAGGCTATGTACGATTTGCGCGGCGCTGGCGATCGGATGCGCCGCGCCTTCCATCGCGCAGGAACGCTTCGATTCCGCTGAAGCCGCCGCGAAGGCCGTCATCGATGCGGCGGACAACCACGACTCCGCGCGGCTCTCGGCCATTTTCGGCCCTCACGGGAAAGAAGTTCTTACCTCGGGCGATGCCGCGCAGGATCGCGCCGAACAGACCGAGTTCTCGCGGCTCGCGCGCGCCAAGCAACGGCTCGAGATTTCGCCTATGAACCCGAATCGCGCGATCCTCGCGATTGGCGACGAGGACTGGCCGTTTCCAGTCCCGATTGTCCGCACCAACGGCAAATGGAGCTTCGATGCCTCCGAAACCCCGGTCGAGATGCGCGCGCGGCGCATCGGCGCCCACGAACTCGACGCCATAGAAATCTGCTATGGGTACGTGGAAGCGCAGCGGAAGTACGCTGCCGAGGATCGCGACAAGGACGGCATGCTCGAATACGCACCCCGTCTGATGAGCTCGCCGGGCCGGCATGACGGGCTGTTTTGGGAAGGGGAGAGCGAACCGCTGATTCCCGAGGGCCTCGCGCGGGCCGGATGGGACGGCGCGCGGAAAGGGGATGCCAAACCGTACCACGGATACTATTTCCGGATTCTGGAGGGACAAGGCTCCAACGCGCCGGGGGGATCGCACAATTATTTCGTCAAGAACAAGCTGATTGGCGGCTTCGGCCTGGTGGCGTGGCCGGCCGAATATGGAGTGACCGGAATTCACACGTTCATCGTGAACCAGAACGGCGCGGTCTATGAGAAGGATATTGAGCCGGTTCCCGGCAAGCCGCCGCTGCCGATAGGCCGCTTCGATCCCGACCCTTCCTGGACAAGGGTGGAGTAAAGCAAGGAGACGGAAGGCAGAAGCAAACCCGCGCCAGTGCGGAGAGGTGCGCAACAAATCTTCGGCGCTGGGTTTTTAGTTTAGTACACCGAAGACCGCTCCCTGACGGTCGCGGCTCTGAACGGAGCCGCGCGCGTCGGCCGGCAGTGTTTCGATACGTCAGCCAAACTTCTGAAACCGTGTACTTAGTTTGCGCGGCTGGGGGCCGCGGGCTATAGTAGCTGCTATGAGCTTGGGACGCGTGAATGCGAAGTACTTGCTGCCGGTCTTGCCCGTGGTTCTGGTCCTGGCCGCCGAAACCTCGCTGGTTGAGCCGAATGACCTGGCGGCGCAACTGTCCGGCGCGGCCGCGCGGCCGGCCATCTTTCAGGTGGGGCCGAATGTGCTTTACCGCAGCAAGCACATCCCGGGAGCGGTGTATGCCGGTCCGGGATCCAAAACCGAAGGGCTGGATCTGCTGAAAGCCGCGGTGGAGAAGTTGCCGCGCGATCGCGACCTGGTGATTTACTGCGGCTGCTGCCCCTGGGACAGGTGCCCCAATATCAAGCCGGCCCTGGAGATGCTGCAGAAGTTGGGATTCACGCACGTACGCCCCATGCACGTGGCGACCAATTTCAAGACGGACTGGATCGACAAGGGGTATCCGGTGGAGACGGGCGAGTAGGTGCTCACTCCTCGATCTTAGTGAGCCAGATGTTGCTCGATCCTTCGTACATACCGACCACCAGCTTGTCGCTTCTTCTGGCTGCGCGCGTAGCTGAATACCACCTCGTGTCCGGCACGCGCGAAGATCGTTCCGAGCTTGCCGCCCATCAGCCCCGAACCCAGAATGCCAACTCGCATGTGATTCTTCGTCCTATTCCGCTTTGAGAGAAGCCATATCGATCGAGAAGCGGTACTTCACATCGGCCTTGAGCAGTCTCTCGTAGGCTTCGTTGAGCTTCTGGATCGGGATGACTTCGACATCGGCGGTGATGTGATGCGCCCCGCAAAAATCGAGCATCTCCTGGGTCTCGGGGATTCCGCCGATGGGCGACCCGGATAGGCTGCGGCGCCCCATGATGAGGCCGAATGCCGAGACGCCCAGGGGCTTCTCAGGCACGCCGACGAGGGTGATGTTACCGTCGCGACGCAGCAGTTGAATGTAGGCGTCGATATCGTGATGGGCGGAGACCGCATCGAGGATGAAGTCGAAGCTGCCGGCGTGCTTCTTCATTTCGCCGGCATTGCGGGAGACGACCACTTCATCGGCCCCGAGCCGCAGCGCGTCCTCCCTCTTCTTGGGCGAGGTCGTGAACACGACCACGTGCGCTCCGAGCGCATGAGCAAACTTCACGCCCATGTGGCCCAGTCCGCCGAGACCCACCACGCCGGCTTTCTTGCCTTTGGTGACGCCCCAGTGGCGCATGGGTGAATATGTGGTGATTCCGGCGCAGAGGAGAGGCGCGGTTCCGGCGAGATCCAGGTTGGATGGGACCTGCAGAACAAACCGCTCGTCGACGACTACGCTGTCGGAGTAGCCACCATAGGTCACGCCTCCGAGATGCTTATCGGGGAAGTTGTAGGTGAGGGTCAGGTTCGGGCAGAACTGCTCGAGGCCAGCCTGGCACTCGGGGCAGGTGCGGTCGGAATCGACCATGCAGCCGACCGCGGCGAGGTCGCCGGGCTTGAACTTCGTCACTGCGGAGCCGACTCTGGTGACACGGCCGACGATCTCATGGCCTGGAACGCAAGGATAGACCGTCGGCATGACGCCGCTCCATTCGTTGCGGACCTGGTGGAGATCGGAATGGCAGATACCGCAGAATAGGATCTCGATCTGTATGTCATGTTGGTTTGGATCTCGACGCGCGACCGTCGTGGAGGAAAGCGGCGATGTCGCGCTGCGAGCGGAATAAGCCTTCGCTTGGTACATGGATTGACGCTCCTGTCTTTCGGCCCTTAGTCAGGCCTTGTATTGTTCGTCGCTGACGTGTTCCATCCAGTCGGCGGCCTTGCCCTCAAGCTGCTCCTGAATGGCGATATGGGTCATCGCCGTGGTTGGCGTCGCGCCGTGCCAGTGCTTTTCAGAGGGCGGAATCCAGACCACATCACCCGGCCGGATTTCCTCGACCGGCCCGCCCCAACGCTGTACCCGGCCGCAGCCGGCCGTCACGATCAGGGTCTGACCGAGCGGGTGGGTATGCCATGCGGTTCTAGCGCCGGGTTCGAAGGTGACGCTGGCGCCGAAAGCACGCGCCGGAGTGGGCGGATTGAACAACGGGTCAACCCGCACCGTGCCGGTAAATACTCTGCCGGTCCTTTGCCGGAAGGCTGTGAACCGCTCCGTTTTATTACCATTTCTTGAACTCCTTCGCGTGGCCGCTCAGCGGCCGGTCATCTGCTCCAGCTTTTCGGGGTACCGGGCGCCTTGCACCGTGATCTTTGAGGCGGCGTTCGCGATGTCACGGAGATCGCCGGGCGTGAGTTCGACTGAGACTGCCCCGATGTTTTCGTCCAGGCGATGCAGTTTTGTGGTGCCTGGGATCGGAACAAACCACGGCTTCTGGGCCAGCAGCCAGGCGAGCGCGATCTGAGCAGGCGTCGCCCGCTTCCGCTCCCCGATGCCGGCGAGCAGAGTAATCAGGGCCTGATTCGCCTTGAGAGCCTCCGGCGTGAAGCGCGGCAGGATGCTGCGAAAGTCGGAGCTGTCGAACTTCGCATTTTCGCCGATCTTGCCCGTGAGGAAGCCTTTGCCCAGTGGGCTGTACGGGACCAGGCCGATTCCCAGTTCCTCAAGGGCCGGTATCACTTCCTTCTCGGGCTTTCTTGTCCACAGCGAATATTCGCTCTGGAGCGCCGTGAGCGGCTGGACCCGGTGTGCGCGGCGGATGGTTTGCACGCCTGCTTCGGAAAGGCCGAAGTGCTTGACCTTGCCTTCCTGAATCAGGTCCTTCACCGCCCCGGCTACGTCTTCGATTGGCACGTTCGGGTCAACCCGATGCTGATAGAGCAAGTCGATGACATCCACCTTGAGCCGCTTGAGCGACCCCTCCACGGCTTGCCTGATGTGCTCCGGCCGGCTGTTCAGGCCCGGCGAACCCTTCATCCCGCGGGGATCGAATTCGGGACTGACGTCGAACCCGAATTTGGTGGCGATCACCACACGGTCACGGAAGGGAGCGAGAGCTTCGCCCACCAGTTCTTCGTTCAAGAACGGGCCGTAGACCTCGGCGGTGTCGAAGAATGTGATGCCGCGTTCCACGGCTGCCTGGAGAAGAGAAGTCATCTCCTGCTTGTCTTTGGGCGGGCCGTAAGAAAAGCTCATTCCCATGCAGCCGAGGCCGAGAGCCGAAACTTCCAGGCCGCTATTTCCCAGTTTGCGCTTCTGCATTTATCTCTCCTTCGGGAACTGTTTCCCCCATCTCCAGGTTAGGGTCGATTGCCGTGGAAGCGGTATCCCGATCCTCCCGATTTATTGCCTATTCCTCTTGCACTGTTGATTCACGCACAGAGCCAGCGGTTATCCTAGGGGAGAGGAGAGCGAAACCGTGGCCACGAGGAACCGCAGTGGAGAGGCGTCTCTGTTACGAGATCCCGCCCGCGAATTGCGGGAGGATCTGGCCCGGAAGATTGCCTTGTTCATTGGCTCCGCAGAGAGCCGGGCAACCGATGTCCCCGGCCTGACGCTCCACCGGCGGACCGCCCCGACCGCTCCATGCCCTGCGACTTACGAGCCGAGCGTTACCGTGATCGCCCAAGGGCGAAAGCGCGTAGAACTCGGCCGCAACGTCTTCATCTATGATGCGTCGCGATTCCTGCTGACGTCGGTCGATTTGCCGGTCTTCAGCCGGGTGATCGAGGCAAGTGAAGAGGTCCCCTGTCTCGCGATGGCGCTTAAACTCGAAATGCCCGTCGTCCGGGAGCTTCTCAGCCGAGAAGAGATTCGGGTTGCCGAGGCGCCGTGTGACAGTCCTGCGATGGCGACCGGTGAGACCACGGTGGAATTCCTCAGTGCCTGCTGCCGGCTCGTGGACCTGCTGGACAACCCTCAGGACATTCCCTTTCTCGCTGGTCTGCTTCAACGCGAGATCGTCTATCGAATCCTTCAGAGCGCGGAGGGCGCACGCCTTCGGGCGATTGCAACGCTAGGAGAGCAGAGCCACCGGACCGCAAAAGCGATCGCTTGGATCAGGGCGAACTACGCGAAGCCGCTGCGGGTGGAAGATCTCGCGGAAATCGCGGGCATGGGCGTTTCCACGCTGCACCACCATTTCCGGGCGCTGACCGCGATGAGTCCTCTTCAGTACCAGAAACAGCTTCGGTTGCAGGCGGCGCGGGGACGCATGCTCATGGACGCCCTGGATGCCGCAAGCGCGGCCTTTGAGGTCGGATACGAAAGTGCAAGCCAATTCAACCGCGAATACAGCCGTTTCTTCGGCCAACCACCGATGCGGGATATTCGGACTCTTCGTTCGCCAGGCGCTCCATCGTTGGAGTCGCTCAGTAATAGGTAAAGCGCTATCTGGTCGTGTTGCCAACAACCTCGAATTTGCACGGCGAATCTCAGCACGGACAACGGCGACGGCTCCGCCATGGGGCCTCGTCTTCGCTACCTGCTCCGCGCGACCCGACCTTCCGCCGCCCCCTCGAAAGGCACCAGTTACCCGCAGGTTCCTCGGACGAAGCCTATAGGAGCAGCATATCAACCTCGCAACCCAGTTCGTGGCGGCCTTGGCCACGAGGCGTTTCGGGACGACACCCGCACGGTCTACGCCGTAACGCGCTACCTTGAAAGCATTTCAGAAGCGTCCCGGCGTCTTCCGGAGACGCGGTCACGGATCGCCGTGTCCAGCCGGCCGTTTTGTCGAGCTCCTCGCTCCAGGCGCCTGACTGTTCCGCTGGGAGGGATCCTTCTCTCGGATCGGCGTGATGGCAAACTTCGCGCTTCGCCTTCGCGTTCCCGGCGGCCGTTGGGGGGGAAACCGAGTTCCATCACTTCTTCCCCGTGCCATCCTGCGACGTGGCCGGCGCGGGGATGGGCTTGTCGTCGCCGTAATTGGCCAGCAGATACTCGAGCAGCGCGTCGCGGTCGCGGATCGCCGTGCCCCAGCCGGTCATCTTGTCCAGCTCTTTGTTCCAGGCCGCCTTGGCGAGGCGCTGCGAATGAATCAGGCGCAGGCTGTGGCAGGGCACGCAACTCTGCTGTTCCTCTTTCTTGCCGCGGTCGAGCGTGGCCTGATCGGCGCACCACGCGGCCACCCCCAGGAGGCCGGCCAGCGCCATCGGAAGCAGCTTCTTTATCACGCTTTCTCCAGGGTAATGCCCACGCGGTCTATGGCGTTCCACAAATATCCCGACGGATTCCACGGCGATACGATTGGCTGCACGCGGCCGGCCGAATCGGTGGCGCGAGAGAGGATCGTGTAATAGCCGGGGTCTGTGGGCTGCCAGTCGATCTGCCACAAGCGCCAGGCGAAGGGCAGTTTCGGCCCGGTCAGACGCGCTTCCCGCCAGCGGCTGCCGCCATCGGTAGAGACGTCCACGCGCTCGATCGACTGCTCGCCCGCCCAGGCGAAGCCGCGGATGGCGATCGCGCCCAAGGCCGCCTTGCTCTGGTCCTCGGGCGCCGTGATGGTGGACTTCACCGGCATGCCTTCGATCACCTCCAACTCCGCCGGCCGGGCAGGCGTTCCAGGCGGCAAAGCGTACTTTGGATAGCGGTACCCCGGATTCATGAAGAAGCCTTTGTGGGCCTCCGCGGCGGCCGACAGACGGATCACCCATTTCACGGAACTGGTGCCATCCCAACCGGGAACCAGCAGCCGCGCGGGGAAGCCGTGGATATCGGGCAACGGCTGGCCGTTCATGTTCAAGGCCAGCAGCGTGGCGGGATGGAGGGCCTTCTGCATGGGCAGGGAGCGGACGAAATCGGGGGTCTTCGCCACGCCGGTATCGGCCCCATCGGTCTCCAGAAACGCGGCCGAGGAAGAGGCGCCCGCCAGTTTCAAAATGTCGGAGATGCGCGGCCCGCTCCACCCGGCGTTACCGATGGCGCCGCGGCCCCATTGGATGCCCGGAACCTTGGGGCTGTAGAAGCCGCGCCCGTTGCCGGTGCATTCCAGCACGGCCGGCACGGTATATTGCGGCAGCTTCTTGAGATCGGCCAGCGACAGCTCGAGGGGCCTCGAGACCATGCCATTGACGGTCAGCTTGTAAGCGGCCGGGTCGATGGCGGCGGGGCGCGGCAGATGCTGGCGCACGAAGAAGGCGTCCACCGGGGTGAAGTAGGAATCGAAGTAGCGCACCGGCGTTTCCAGATCCTCGGGACGGTCGTTGTGCAGGATCATGGGGCGTTTGCCGGGAATGGCGACGGAATCGTCCGCGGCGCGAATCACGCGGGCCGCGGCCCCCGCGGCGAGGGCGGCGAAAATCTGACGGCGATCGAGGAGCATGTGTGCTCTCACAGCCTAATCCAGCCGGCGGGGGTGGCGCAACCGGCGCGCAGCGGATCGTACTGGTTTTACCTAATGAGGTCCAAAATACTGTAAACTGTTTTCATGCGGCTGTTTCACTGGACCCGGGAACACGCGGTCTTCCAACCGGAATTCGATGCGGAACACCGCGAGCTGTTCCGCCTGGGCGAAGAACTCCACCGGGCCGTTGAGGCTGGCGCGGACCCCCAGACAACGCACGAGACCATGCGCCTGTTGATTACTGAACTGGAGGCGCATTTCGCGCACGAAGAGCGCTTGATGCGCTCGCTCCGCTATTCGGGCTATGCGTGGCACAAGAAGCAGCACGATGCCGCCCGCCGCCAGATCGAGGCCCTCGCCGCGGTGGCTGGCAAGGGCGACACGGCGGCGCCCCTCGATCTGTTGCGCTACCTCTCCAGTTGGTTTCGCGATCACACCGCCGTGGCGGACCGCATGATGGCCTCGGCTCTGCGCAACGCCGGCCGCGGGCGCGCGGCGGTGGCATCGTAGAGGCGCAAGCTGGGATCGGGCGGCTGGCGCCTGGTTCGCAAGATCGAACGATTCGCCAACGGCGTCCCGCCCGTTGCGCCATGGGCGGCAGCCATGCGACCGAGGGCTGCCGCTCCAGATCGCCCACCCTCCAGCGGAGAGCGGCCACTCCGGCAGCGTACCTCCAAATCGGATTTCTGAGCAGAGTTTTCAACAGGTTCTTTCACAGCTTGACGCAGATCTCAACGCATTATAGGATAAAGAGGTCTTTATAGGTCCGGTGGTCTTTGCCGCCGGGGCCACCGGGTCGGCGCAGTCCGGCTCTTCAGCACGCTTTGAAAATGAGACCGGCCGTTCGGTGTGAGGGCCGGCGGATCCATCGCTCGAAACGCCCGATGGCCAGAGGTGGCCAAATCCCGCCACCAGACCTCAGAAAGGAAGTTATGGCCAAACAAGCTTTAAGCCTAGTCGATCAACGTACGCAGGCTGCCTGTGAGATTCCCATTCAGGACGGGGCGATTCGTGCCATGGACCTGCGGCAACTCAAAACCGGGCCGGATGACTTCGGGCTCATGACTTACGACCCCGCATTCATGAACACGGCATCGTGCCGTAGCGCAATCACCTTCATCGATGGCGACAAAGGTATCCTGCGATACCGGGGCTACCCCATCGAGCAACTGGCGGAGAAGTGCACCTTCCTCGAAGTGTCCTATCTGATCCTGTTCGGGGAACTGCCCACCACGCCGCAGCTCACGAATTGGGTGGCCGAAATCACTCACCACACCATGCTTCATGAAACCACCAAGAAGTTTCTGGAAGGTTTCCGTTACGACGCCCACCCTATGGGGATGCTGGCCAGCACCGTCGCCGCGCTATCCACTGTTTATCCCGACTCCCGGCATGTGCTGGACCCCAAGGTGCGCGCCTTGCAGATCAGGCGCCTCATCGGCAAGATGCCCACCATCGCTGCCTATACGTACCGTCACAGCCTCGGCTTCCCCTACGTCTATCCCGACAACGACCTCAGCTATACCGAGAACTTCATGAACATGCTGTGGAAGATGGTGGAGCCCAAATATCAGGTCAATCCCATCCTGGCGCGCGCTCTCGACATCCTGTTCATCCTGCACGCCGACCACGAACAGAACTGCAGCACCAACGCCATGCGCGCCGTGGGCAGTTCCCAGGCCGATCCATTCCTCTCCACCGCAGCCGCTTGCGCCGCTTTGTCCGGCCCGCTGCACGGCGGCGCCAACGAAGAAGTCCTCAAGATGTTGGATGTCATCGGCTCCAAGGACAAGGTCCCGGCCTACATCGACAAGGTGAAGGCCGGCGAGTTCAAGCTGATGGGCTTCGGCCACCGCGTTTACAAGAACTACGACCCGCGCGCCCGCATTATCAAGTGGGCCGCCGACAGCGTCTTCGAGGTCACCGGCCGCAACGCCAAGCTGGACATCGCGCTGGAGCTGGAGCGCATCGCGCTCGAGGACGAGTACTTCGTCAAACGCAAACTCTATCCCAACGTGGACTTTTACTCCGGGATCATCTACCAGGCTATGGGGTTCAAACCGGAGATGTTCACGGTGCTGTTTGCCATTCCGCGTACCGTGGGCTGGCTCGCCCAGTGGCAGGAGATGCTGTGCGACGCCGAACAGAAGATCGCTCGTCCGCGGCAGATCTACACCGGCCAGGCTGCCCGCGATGTTGTGCCGCTGGGGGAGCGTAGCGTCGCGACGACCCCCGCCAAGGTTTAGGGGAAGCCGCCCCGGACCGCAAACACCTCCCCATCTCGCGCGGGATTGCCCGCTTCGAGCTGGGCCGGCTCGCGCTTTGAACTGACCGGTCAACGCGGGAGAATACCTCTGGCGCGCTGTTGTGCCGCAGAGGTAGGTCTTCACTATAAGCGGTTCCGAAGATCTCTTTATTGATGACGCGGGAGTTACTCCTCGTGCAGGAGTTACTCCTCAGGTCGGGTGGCCTTTTGGGGTAATCGGGCTGCGTGCGAAAGTTCGGTTCTGACCGGCAGCATGCCCGCGAAGAGCGTGATCGCGCCGATGGCTTTGGCGGCCGCTCATCGACCTGAATGCTGGAATGCCCCATCCGATCGCAGACGTACTTTGCACTTTCGCCCTGCGCGATCGGTCCCGGCGCGTCCAGCCCGTTAGCAGGCGCTCCGCTTACGGATGCAAGATCGTCACCCCCGGCGTCCGCCAGCCCGGTATTGGTGCTTCTGCGCGGTCCAGCGGGCCTCGCCATACTCTCCCAGGGCCACGGTTCCGGACATTTTACCGGCCTCCGCCGTGCCGGTAAATTGAAAGGAAACGCGCGTGCCCTCGGTCCCCAGGGCGCTCTGGAAGCGCAGAGTATTGGCCGCGACCGTCCCGGTGAGGTCGCCGGAAGCGAACTCCCCGTGGTGCGTTCCTACGAGCTTCGTGCCATCCTGCTCCAGCACCAGCGTGTGGTTCGCCGAGCCGTACACGAAATCCAGTTTCAATTCCCATTGGCCCGCCACGCTTGCGGGTTGGCCTTCCGGCGGCGGCGCGGGATTTTCAAATTTGGGCGGCTTGGAGAGCAGCGCATACAGGCGATCCGCCACGACCTTCTCGTCGCCCGGAGTCATCTGGTACGGAACCACTGCCACCGAGCTGGCCATCTGGCCGGGCCGGCTGCCGCCCGCGCGCGCCAGAACGATGCGCGGTTCGGTGTCGAGAACCGTCTTATTCACTTCCTGCCCCGTGATTCCCAACTTCGCGCCATCCCACTGGATCACCAGCTCCGGTGTGCGATTCGACAGGCCCTCGCTCGGCGGGTTGACCTTGGTCGTCACGCCCGGCACGCGCTTGACGCTGGTGGCGATGTGATCCAGCCAGGATTCCCACTGCGCCCACTCGGCCTGGTGGTCGCGTTTGACCCACATCTCCACGGCCGCCAGCATGCCCATGATTTCCTCTTTCCCCACCTTGACGGAACGTCCGAAGGCGTGATGGGGCGCGCTGTTGATCCAGGCCCCCTGCAGCAGGCTTTTGTCGCCGAGCAACAGACCGGCGGCCTGAGGTCCGCGAATGCATTTGCCGCCGCTATAGGCGACCGCATTCGCGCCGCGGGACAGGTGAACGTTGGGTTTCAAGGTGAGCACTTCCGCGGCGGCGTCCACCACCACCGGGACGTTCTTCCGTTTGGCGACTTCGCAAACCGCGGCGGTTCCCAACGGTCCTTCATCGCCCTGGCCGGCCAGGATATAGACCATCGCGGTCCGATCGTTAAAGGCGCCTTCCAACTCCGACTTATCGCGCACCACTACCAGCTTCACGCCCAGCATGCGGACGGCGTGGTCGTAAACATTGTGCGAGTACCCCGGAACCACGACTTCACTCTTCAGCACCCCACCCGCCAGGTCGGGAAGGCGCTGCATGCGCTCCGGGTTGCCGCCCGCAATCGCCGCCGCCGTACAGTGCGTCACGGCCGCGCAGCAGCCCGCCGTTACAATGCCCCATTCCGCGCCGCTGAGTTCGGCCAGGCGTTGGCCGACTCCATCCATCAGCTCGTCCATATTGACGAAGCTGCGCGAAGCCTCGTCCATGGCGCGCTTCACTTCCGGAAGAGTCGTCGATCCGGTGATAATCGTGAAAGTGCCGCGCGCATTGATAACCGGGCGAACGCCGATCGACCGGTAGAGATTGGGTCCGACCTCGAGCGGCGCCGCCTCCGCGCTCTTCACGCCGCTGCCCAATACTTGCGCCGCTGCGAGCAGACCACCCTGCCGGAACAGGTCCCGGCGGCTATAACCAGCCCATGGCGCTTTGACTTTATTCCAAAATTGAATCGGCATACCGCTCTCCTTGCTTGTCCACCCGTTCTCCTGGAGACGCCCTGCAAACCAGCAATACCGCGACACAGCCCGGCGGCGTCCTCATCGCCTTTGGCGGGCCGCAGGCCCACGGGCGCTCCCTCACTGTCGCGGCTCGGACACAGGCCAGCTTACCACGGTTTCCCCGAGCGGGCCTCGGTCCAATCCATTCCGATCCACCAGGTGCAGGGAAACCCGGGCGGTCTCGGCCGGAGCCTGCACGGTTTGCTGCAGGTTCACCATTTCCAGTGGAGTTACCTCCTGAACCTGCGCAGTCCCCAGTCTGGACCCTTGCCGGTCGTAGAACCGGAGCTCCAGTTGCCCTGCAAAGAAGACGCCGAACTCTCCCGCCAGCGCGATGCTGCCGGAAGAGCCGGAAGCGGTCAGCGGCTTGCCCACCACGCCGGCGTATGTGACGGTTTTTAGCTCGCTGCCCATCCGCGCGGGGAACCATTGCGTATCCATGGCATAGGTTTCGCCGGGATCCAGCCGCACCACGGGGCTGTTCAATTCCGCTTCCATATACTGGGTGGGCGCTCGCGGGGGGGTGTCGGCCGTTGGTTGAGGCGCGGCGCCGCCGCGGCGGCTCGATCCGGTGGTGTAAAAGATCACCGTGGCCTTGCCCGGATATTCCGCGCCGCGCTGATAGCGGAAGCGCTCGACCATGGTGTACCGGGTTGAGCCATCCACCGCGGCCAGCCAATCGCCCGGGCTGTCGACCCAGACCTCGCCTCCCGCGTTGCTCGAACGTACCGCGAACAAGCCGTCGCGCACCGAGTAGCCCGGAGTGGATGCCGTGCCGGTGCGCACATGGAACGAGTTTAGATACGCGCTCTGCGGGTTGGCCGGTGTGAGGCCCCAGAAATCCGGGTTCGGCTGGGCTGGGTTTTGAGTATCCCCGGTGTTGTATTGCGACACCGACTGCTCCGACCATTCCTGCGGATAGCCGCTGATATTCTTCATGACGGCGTGAAAGGAAATGACCGGCGAGTCGGCGCCGATGCTGATGTCCCGTATGTACTGTTGGCCGATCGACGGGTCCGGCGGTCCGGTGAGCCGCACCGAGCAGGTGGCGTCTTGCGACAAAATCTGCAAAGTGAATGCCCCGGAGTCCAGCGGCTCGCCCGTGGCGCCTGGCCAGTGCTGCTCGTCGCTGGAACCTTCCGGCATGGGCCAGATCTTATCGCCCCCATAATTGAACCAGCGGTTCTGCGTGGCGGACACTTCGGGCGGGAAGGACTGACCCTTGAGCTGTTGGTTGACGAACAGGAAATCGTGCCCTCCGAATGTCACCTGCATCAGCCGCCCGCCAAGTTGCGGGACGACCATCAGGGTTACCCACGGATTGGCAACCTTGACCGCCTTCCAGCCAAGGTAGTCGGTATTCTCCACCGCGCACGCACCGGCGCCGGAGAGCGCCGGAACGCAGCAGGTGAGGAGGAGGGCGGCAAGGGCGCGATACAGGTTGGCGGGCGAAAGCGCCCCATGCCACTTACCCTGAGTCTTGGTGACCGTTCTGCACAAACCGTGGGGCAGCCAATCCTGGGGTGCCCGCCCCACTACCTGCTTCATCCCTGAGCCCTTCCGAAAGTGTGACGCTTGGCGGTCCATTTAGCCCCCAAGTATTCGCCCATATCCAATGTGCCGGACATGGTGTCGCCGTTCAGTTTGCCATCGAAGCGATAAGACAAGGCCGCGCCGTGTACTTCACCCACGTTACTGGCAATATGTACTTCATCGCCCGCGATGGAGCCTGAGAAATCCCGCGCCACGAACTCTCCCTGGTGCGTCCCGGCCAGTTGATTCCCGGTTTGTTTCACGTGAAACACATGGTCGGAACTGCCGGCCGCAAACTCGATATGCACGTCCCACCGGCCGTTCAGGTCGCCGGACGGAGCCATTGGCGGTTCGGCGCTCTTCGGCGGGCGGGGAGTGGAAAGGATCTGGTGAATGCGGTCTCCGACAATCTTGTCCTCGCCCGGCGCCATCATGTGAGCGGTAATGGAAACGCTGGTTTCATCGGCTCCCCGGCCGCCTCTGCCGCCGCGCCCGCCGCCTCCCCCTCCCCCGCCGCCGCTCAACACGATGCGCGGATCGGTGGTGTCCAGAAGATGGGCCATTTCCTGCCCGGTGATTCCAAACTTGGCGGCATCCCAACCGATCGAAAGCCCCGGGCTGTGATTGTTCAATCCGCGCGGTTGCCGCACGGCTGTGGTGACGCCGTCGATTTTGGAAACGCGGCCGGCAATGTTGTTCATCCAGGAGGTCCACATCTCGTCTTCGGCTTGGTGGTCCCGCTTCACCCAGACCTCCACGGCCGCCAGCATTCCGACGATCTCTTCCTTCCCGATTTTCATAGTGCGGCCATGGCCGTGGTGCGGAGCGCTGGCCACCCAGGCGGCCTGAATCAGATCCTTGCGCCCCAGCAGGAGGCCCGCGCATTGCGGCCCGCGGATTGCCTTGCCGCCGCTGTAGCCCACCATGGTGGCGCCTCTTTGCAGGTGGACGTTGGGGATGGAGAGCATCTCGGCGGCCGCATCCGTGATCACCGGGATATTCTTCTTCTTGGCAATGCTGTAGATGGTGTCGTAATTCAGCGGGCCGCTTTCCGCCCTGGTTCCCGCCAGAACGTACACCATCGCGACCTTCGGCCCCAGCGCCGCTTCATACTCGGCAGCATCCGCCACTTCGACGATTCGCACACCCACCGACCGGACCGCCTGGTCGTATTCGTTTCGGGAGTGATTCGGAATGACGACCTCGTCTTTCGGAAAACCGCTCAGGTCGGGTATGCGGGTGTGCAGATCGGGATTGCCACCGGTAATGCATGCGGTGGTCGCGTGGGCCAGAGCCGCGGCGCAGCCGGAAGCTACCATGCCCCACTCGGCTCCCGTCAGCTCGGCCAGGCGCCGGCCGACGGCCTCCATCAGCTCGTCAAGCTGCACGTAATGCTGGGCCGCGGCATCTTTCGCGGCTCGGACTTCCGGCAATTCCAGCGAGCCCCCGACCACGGTGAAGGTTCCCCGGCAGTTGATGACGGGCCGGACGCCGAGCGATTGGTAGATGCCAGGACCGATCTCCAGTTTGCCGGCCGTGGTGGGCGCGGGCGCCGCGGCGGCCCTGCTTCCGCCCAGGAATCCCGGTACGGCCGCCAGCAGGCCGCCCCGCCGAAACAGGTCGCGCCGGCTCCATTCTCTCCAGTACCCGGCAAGCGTGTCTTTCATGCAAGAATCATACCGCCGATTCTCTTTGCTCGCGGGGAGGCTCGGATTACGCCAAGCGGTCTCGAACTGAGTTTGCGCAGTCGAACCAAAGTGATCCGGCGCCAGTAGAACTGCTCCTCGGGCGGCCGATACAGCTTCTGGACCCGCCGACGGGCGAAGATCGGACCGTCCGACTCACCTACACACTGCCGGAGACCGGCGAAGCCGGATGGCTCCTGCGCGATCTACACGCGCCCGCGCGGCGGTGGAGGCATACGGCTGTTGGCGGGGGAAGCGTCGAAGAAGATATTCGAATTGAAACGCCGGCGTGGCGACAGGCAATTGTCCGTATCGGCCTCATGGATGGGAAGCTCTCCAATATGGGTTTGGAGGGCAGCCAGCCGCAGATATCACGCGATGGCCGGTTCCTTTTCTAAGACATCCCGGCGCTAAGCTTTGTCGAATGCCAATCGCGGGAGGCCGCGTTGAGCATCTGCTGGATAGTGAAAGCATCAGCGAGTTCGCACTGGGATCTCGCTTCCTGTACTTTCCAGTGCTCGTTCGAAAAGCCTCGGGTCAAGCGCTCGCCATCGCCCGGTTCGATGCGGAATCGAAACAGATGATTCCGCTCGTAGAAGTCCCGTCGATAATGCGCTCGGACGTATCTCCCGATGAACGCTTTGTTCACTTCGAACAGCGGGACGACTCCACGCAACGTGTTGTCCTGGTGCGCGGCCTGCTGTGACCTCTTGCCATCCTGGCGAGCAGCACCATCCGCCATCGCCGCGTGCTGCCAGTCGGCCGACGCGGAATTTGTTCCAGGACGCGCAGTGCCGAGGCGGGGCTTGCGGCGGTAGCTGGTGACGTCGCCCATTGCCGAGTTGTCGAACGTTCGATTGGGTCCCAATAAATGACTCATTCGCGAGGCCGTTCTTGGTTCTCGAATCTGGCACTCTTCCCTGCCGCATTGCTTTCGGACGTGTTCTTCCCAGGAACCGTTTCGTTAAACGTGGGCAGCGATGGCGCCCGATTGGGTTTCTGCTGAACGAGACATTTGCTCTTGCTTGTTGGGATCTGATCGGGCGTCGGGCCGACACCGGGCATCTTTGGATCGGACGAGTGATGCTCGCATATTTGGCAGCACGCTTATTCATTGCGCTCACCGGAATTCACGATGCCAGGTCGCGTATCGGGGTCGTGTTCTGGTCGTGTTTCGCGCTGTGGCTACTTGGTGTTGGCGAAGCCCGCTCGGTCAGAGGCGTGCTGCGCTATTCACGTAGATTCCGATAAGCTCCCGGCAAGGTACGCCGCCCCAGCGGTCGCGGCGCCGGCGCGGCCGAGAACGAGAGCAGAGGATGAGGAGACTCCTCGCCATCGGATGTACTCTATAATCTCCCGACGCCTCGATTGGGCCGCAATTCACGCTTGCCATGATCATCGGAATCTGATATAACGGGATCCGATCATGAAACCGGACCCCGACGATTATCTTCCGCTGGCCCCGGCCACGCTGCACATCCTGCTCTCGCTGGCCGGAGAACCGATGCACGGCTACGGCATCATGCAGGAGGTGCTGCGCCAATCGGGCGGCCGGTACAACCTTGGCCCCGGCACCCTCTACGACAACCTGCAGCGCCTCATGAAGCAGCGTATGGTGGAGGAGGTCGCCGGACCGGCCGCCGAAGAGATCTCCCGCCGCCGCTACTATCGCCTGAGCCCGCTCGGGCGCGGCGTGCTCTCACAGGAAATCGCGCGGCTGGAAGGCGTCGTTCACGAAGGCCGGGCGCGCCTCCGCGCGCTCAAACCCAGGAGGGCGTGATGCTGCGATGGCTGTACATCCAATTGATCTGGCTGCACCCGGCGCCATTCCGCTGGCGGTTTGGCGACGACATGCTCGACGATTTCGACCGGTCTGTCTTACGAGCCAAGCCGCGATATTTCGCCGACGCTGTCGCCTCGCTCGCGCGCCAGTGGCTGCTTCGCCCTGAATTCCGCCCCGAGTCGATGCCGGTGGCAGCCGATGCGTCGCTGGAGGCATTGGGCGTGCCGCTGTTTCAAACCATTGAGACCTACAAACCGCACCCCGCGGCGCTGTTTCAGGGCGGGCTGCTGGCCATTCTGTCGATTTCGGTCGCCGTGCTGCTCATCGGCAAAGCGGGCGGCGTCGCCAGGCCATTCCTCATCGGCGTGCATTCTTCCAGGCCCAGTCTCTTGCCGATCGATCGGAATTCAATGACCGGCAGCGACCTCAACACGACGGTCAAGCTGGGACCGGACCCGTTCGAGGCGTGGCTGAAGCTCGCCCGGCCTTACTTCACTTCTATGCCGGTCCTGGGCGCGCTCGACGCCGATCGCGATTTGACGCTCTCGCCGTGGGAGATCGGCAACGCCCCGGCGGCTCTTCGCAAACTGGACATTGACTACGATGGCAAACTAACGCCCGAAGAATGCGGCTTGCACATCGATCCGAATTCCGTGCCCCCGCCGTTGCTGGCGCAACTGCGTCAGCGTTTCATGAGCAACCATCCGGTGCTGGCGGCTCTGGATGCCGACCATGATGGCGAGATCTCGGCTTGGGAGATCGAGCACGCCGCCCAATCGCTGAAGAAGCTGGATCGCAATCACGATGGCTACCTGACCGCCGACGAGCTGATCCCGTTCGAAA
>JBKQPR010000323.1:0-6940 GCA_052144935.1 Bryobacteraceae bacterium | reverse complement strand
TTCGTGCGCTGTCGGGCGCAACCGGCCCGATCAGCAGCGTGCGGCGCGCGGGACCGGTTTTTGAGCGGTTGCGATCAGGCCCCTTTGAGGGGCCAGCAACCGCAAAAGCCTCCGGCTCTGCCGGAGGATTGTTACTTGTGGGGCAGCTCCGTGAGCATCCTGGTGAGGTCAGGCGGCTTTCCCTCCGCCCCCGCGGAGATCTCGTCCAGGTAACGCTTCACTTCCGCGCTGTTCTCACCCAGAGCCACCGCGGTCCGCAGCGCCGCGCGGGCATCTTCGCGGCGTCCGTGCGTTCCCAAAATGATGCCATCCGCCGTCCACGCAGGCTGCCACTCCGGCCAGCGATTCTGAATCCGCTCCAACAGACTCTCCGCCTCGCCGGTACGGCCGGCCTGTTCCAGAACCACCGCGCGCAGCAGCAGGATCTCGCGATCCTGCGCCAACGCTTTCAGGGCCTCGCCGCTTGCTTGCAAGGCGTCGTCCGTCCGTCCCTTGCGTATTAGAAAGGCGCACGCCCGAAGGTATACGCCCGACTGCGCCGGCGTCGTGTGAAGCGCCTGCTCCAGCGCGGCCGCGGCCTCAGGCGGATGGCCCGATGCATCCAGCATCTCGGCGCGGGCCAGGTAGTAATCGCCGCCGCGAGCGGAATCCGGGATGCGATCGAGCAGCCGCGTCCCTTCCGCGGGACCGGATGCATGAAAGGCGGCGATGGCCAGATCCAGCTCCAGATCGGCCGAGGGCGCGGACGCGGCCGCCTTTTCCAACAGCTCCTGCGCCGCAGCGTACTGTCGCGCCTCCAGCAGCGCGCGCCCCGCACCGGCCAGCACCGTGGCCGCCGGGTTCAGAGCGGCGATCTTGCGCGCGATCTCCGCCGCCTTGAGCGAATCGCCATCGTCCAGCAGCAGCCGCAAATAGCTCGCCTGGGCCGCCGCATCTTCCGGTTTTTCGCGCACCAGCCGCTCCACGCGCGCGCGATAATCCGCGTGCCGTTGTTCCGGGGTGAGACTGAGATAATCCACCAGCCCGCCCCGAACGCCTTTGTTGACCGCGGGGCCGAGCTGGCGGAAGCGGTCCATGGCGGCTTTGGATTCCTCGGCCTGCCCGGCATCCGCCAGCGCGCGCGCCAGGTGGAACTGCGTTTTGGAATCGTCGGGCGCCAGGGCAACGGCCTTGCGGAGCACGCGCACGGCATCGGTGGGGCGGTCCAGGGCCGAATATGTCTGCCCCAGGCGATCCAGGCTGACGGCATCGTCGGGGCGCAGCGTGGCGGCCGCTTCCAGGTCGGCGAGCGCGGCCTGGAGTTTGCCCATCTGGTAGTACAGGCCGCCGCGCGCCGAGTGAGCCGCCGCAAAGTCGGCTTTCAGAGCCAGCGCCCGGTCGAACTCCGGCAGCGCTTGCGCCGGATCGTCCTGGTTTTCAGCGACCGCCAGATCGAAGTGGCCGTCGGCATCGTCGGGATGGCGGGCCACGAACCAGCGGAGTTCCTCCAGGGCTTCCTCGAAGCGGCCCATCCGAAAAGCCGTGAAGCCGAGCTCGCGCCGGGCCACATCATCGTTCGGCTCCAGCTTCCGATAACGTTCCCAAGCTGCCGTGGAATCCTCCAGCGCGCCCAGGTCGCCAGTCGCCAGGGCCAGTAGTTTTTGGACGTCGGCCCGGTCGGGCGCCAAGCGCGCGGCCTGCGCCAGCAGAAGGACGGCCTCTTCGGTTCGCTTGGCGGCTTGATCCACGCAGGCGAGGCTGTAGAGTAATTCAACATTTTGCGGTTGCTGCCGCTGGGCCACCTGGAGCACTTCGCGGGCGCGGTCGTAATTGCCGGCGTGCCATTCCACCACGCCCAGATTGAATAGAATGTTGAAATCCGATGGGGCGAGCGCCAGAGCCTGGGTGAAGAAAGTCTCGGCCCCGTCCAGCTTGCCGGCATCGGCCAGCGCCAGGCCGATGGCAAAGCTCGCGCCGAGGTCGCCCTTGGCCGCCGCCAGCCAGCGCGCGGCCAGCTTGTCCGCCTCGGCGGTCTCTCCCGCCTGGTAGAGTGCCTCCAAGCGCACCGGAGCCAGGTTGGGCGCTTCCTGCTGGTTGGCCGGCAGGTGCCTGAAGTAGCTCAGCGCCTCCGCTCCCTTCTTTTTCTTCAGCGCGATCCGGGTGAGTTGGACGTTGGCATTATATACGGCCGGATCAAGCGCCACTACACGGAGGTAGAGCTTGCGCGCGCCCTCCTCATCGCCGGCGCCTAGAAGGTGGTTGGCGTAGTTGTTCCACACGTCCGGCGAGCCGGGGGCGGCGGCCGCCGCGCGACGGTGAAACTGGTCCGCTTCCTGGAACTTTTTTTGGCTGTCCAGCGCAACGCCCAGAAGGGTGAGCGCACCGCCGTCATCGGGCCGCAACCTGACTTCTGCCTGCAAGGTTCGTTCGGCGGCCGCAAAATCGCCCTTCTGCAAGGCGGCCAGAGCTTCCCGAATCGCCGCTTCATTGTCCGCCGCAAGACCGACCGCAACCGCCAGCAGAACCGAGGAATACCGGAGTAAGCGGTACATGGAAGCGCCAGGGATATTCTACGCGAATTCCGAACGGCCGTTCAACCGAATGTTCGGCTAGACGGCTGACCCGGTTCTTGGAAATCCGGCGGCGTTAACGGCTGTTTCGCCGGGCTGAGAACGTAGAAAGCGGCTTCCTACGCCCTCCCTACTCATTGAAACCAATGGATTTGCTGGCATCGCTTGCTTCCTACCGTAAGCCCCTTGCGCCGCCTGCCGGATAAGCATACCATATATTGCCTCCATCCACAGGCTGTCATGGACGGAGGGGAAGACTATACTCACAAACGGACTTGGGTAAGCCGTTTCAGGGTGAGCGCTTCACGGGCAAACGCTGTTTTAGGGGGGAATGCCGATTAGCATCACAGTTGGACACGGACCGTCCGTGACCTGTCAGATCAGGCCAATACCCTTAGCACGTTTGAACTTTGTCGGTTCCCAAGCCGGTCTCGGAACACGGCGATGTGGGAAGAACGACTCTAGAGGGAGAAATCTGCTTTTGAGGGAGTTGATTAAGTCTATGTCGACAGAAAGAAAGGTTAGTCAAATTGCGGCGATGGCGGGGGTTATCCTCCTTTGCTGCGCTCTTGCACCGGCTCAGACCGTCAATAGCAACCTGATCGGCCGAGTTGTAGATCCTGCGAACGCTGTCGTGGCGAACGCCCCAGTCATTCTGACGGACATGAACACGGGCGCAGTCCGTAACGCCACCACAGACTCGTCGGGGGTTTTCCGTTTCCCCGATCTGGTACCAAGCACGTACACGGTCTCCGTCCAGATGAAGGGGTTCAAAACGCAGACAGAGGGCAACGTGATTGTGACCGCCGACGAAACCCACGACTTGGGGACCATGGGCTTGCAGATCGGCAATGTGTCGGAGACCATTTCGGTGATGGCCGAAGCGACTGCCATCCAACTCGCCAGCTCGGAGCGATCCCAGGTGATCGACGCCAACCAGTTGGAAAACGTGACCTTGAAGGGGCGCGACCTGTTCGCCTACATGCACTTCCTTCCGGGTGTGATCGACACGACGGCGTCGCGGGACGTGACGGTTCCGGGCGCCATCGCCGGTATCTACATCAACGGAAACATTTCGTCCGCCAAGAACTTCACCGTCGACGGCATCACCGACATGGACACCGGTTCCAACGGGACCTTGCATTACGAGCCCAACATCGATTCGATCCAGGAATTGAAAGTGTTGACGTCGAATTACCAGGCGGAATTCGGGCGCAACGCGGGCGGCACGATCACGTCCGTTACCAAGGCCGGGACGCGCGATATTCATTTCACCGGCCAGTGGAGCCACCGTCACGAGGAATTCAACGCCAACGCCTGGCTGAACGACCACACCCTGCAGTCTAACGGCGAAGCCGCGGCCAAGCCGCGCTACCGATATAACATCGAAACCTACACGGTCGGCGGACCGGTGATCATTCCCAAATTGTTCCCCAACCGGGACCGCAAGAAGCTGTTCTTCTTCTGGTCGCAGGAATACACCGGCCAGTTCGTCAGCGGCGGAACGCAGACCAAATACACTCCCACGCCGCTGGAGCGGGTTGGCAATTTCTCCCAGAGCCTGGCCAACAACGGAACGTTGATCGTGGTTACCGATCCATCGACTGGGGCGCCCTTTCCGGGCAACATCATTCCCACTTCGCGGGCCGATCCAACCGGGTTCGGGCCGGCCACGTTGAACTACTTCCCGCTACCCAACACCGTGGGGACCGGCTCGTTCGCCAACATTGAAAACTACTTCGAATCGGCCAGCGCCACCCATCCGCGGCGCAACGACGTGCTGCGCCTGGACCCGTACATCAGCTCGAGAGTCCAGGGATACTTCCGGTACATCAACGATTATGACGACATGGCCGCACTGTATCAGGGTGTTCAGTTCACGGCGCCGACTCCATTGTTGCCGAAGGGGAGCCCGGCGATCGACCATCCCAATCCGGGGCACGGCTACGCGGGATCCATCGTTGCCACCATTTCTCCCACGCTGATCAACGAATTTACCATGGGCTACAGTTGGAACACCTGGTCGTATTATTCGACCGACGGCCACTCGGACGAAAACCGGGGCTTGATTCCCAATATTCCGGCGCTTTTCCCGTTGCCGACCGGCACTCCGTCCGGGGTGAATCCCACCAACGGGTATTTGAACCTGCTGCCGGAGTTCTCCTATGGCACTTCGCCCGAACCGAACGCCATGTCGTACACCAAGAACAGCACTTCGGCGGGCAACTATTTTAACGAGAACCCCATCTGGACGTTCACGGACAATCTGAGCAAGGTTGTCAAGAGCCATACTCTCAAGGTGGGGGTTTACGTGGAGCACAATGTGAAGGTCCAACCCAGCGGGTCTGCCTATGAAGGCAACTACAGTTTCGCGCCCGACACCAACAACCCGCTCAACACCGGAAACGGCTACGCCAACGCCTATTTGGGCTACGTGGACTCGTACGCGCAGTACACGGCGGCGGCGCAGTTCAACGCAGTGTACTGGAACTTTGAGTTTTACATCCAGGACAACTGGAAGGTGAACAGGCGGCTGACCCTGGATTACGGGGTGCGGTTCTACCACCAGGGACCGCAGAACGACACCAATCACACCTTCTCCAACTTTTCGACCGCGGCCTACTCGCGCTCGGCTGCGCCGCGGCTCTACGTGCCGGGCATGTCGGGTGGGAAGCGGGTGGCCATCGATCCCGGCACCGGTGCGGTGGCCGCGGTGGCCTACATCGGGCTGTACGTTCCGAACTCGGGCAACACGGCCGACGGGCTGGGCCTTGCCGGAGTGGGCGGGATTTCGGAGAACACCTACAACATCAGCTACATGAGGCCTGCGCCGCGCTTTGGGTTTGCGTACGATGTGTTCGGGGACGGCAAGACGGCCCTGCGCGGCGGGTTTGGCATTTACTTCAACCGGCTCGACGGTAACCAGGTATACGCTCTATCGAACCTGCCGCCCTATGCCTACAACCCGCAGGTCAACTACGCTACCACCACTCAGATCAGCCAGTCGGGCGGGAGCCTGATCTACGGGCCGCCAACCCTGACGGCGTGGCCCGTTGCGCCGGTTCCGTGGAACTACGTGGAAAACGGCAGTATGAGTTTGCAGCGCAGGTTCGGGAGCTGGCTGGCGGACGTGGGATACGCGTTCAATCTGCAACGCCACTACAACCTGAGCTACGACATCAACGCCCTTCCGCTGGGCACCTACTTCCAGCCGCAAAATCTGGATGCGACGAATGGCAACAAGCCTTTTCCGGATATCCTGTTGCGGACCAATTATTATGGCTTTAACACCATCAACCAGTACCATGAGATCGGGACCAGCAACTACAGTGCTCTGAACATGCAGATACAACGCCGGTTCAGCAATGGACTGGCTCTGGGAGCCAATTACACATTTTCGAAAAGTCTGGGCCTGACGTCCTACACGCCCGACGTCCCGAGCAACCACAGTTGGAACTACGGGAACACCTCGATTAACCGGCCGAACAACTTTGGGCTCAACTGGAGTTACGAGCTGCCCAAGGCGAGCAAATACGTCGGCAAGGTCCTTGGAGGGGTACTCGACCATTGGACATACTCGGGGGTAGCGGGGATCATAAGCGGCGCGGAATACAATCCGGGGTTCTCGTTCTCGTCGGGCACGGTGCCCAGCTACACCGGTACGTCGGCTGTGACGGGGCGCCTGGTGGTAGTGGGCAATCCGTATCAGAACGTGCCGGCGGGCGCGTTGTTCAATCCGAACGCATTTGCCTTGCCGGCGCTGGGGACCAATACGCCCTCGTCGCCGATCCTGGGGGACCTAGGCGGCGGAGGAAGTCTTCTGGAACTGCCGCACGTCACCAATTTCGATATGACCGTCTCGAAGTTCATCCCGGTATGGGGCGAGCGGCGGGGGTTCAAAATCATGGTGCAGGCGTACAATATTTTCAACCACACGGAGATCAGCGGACTGAATTCGACGATCCAGTTCAACCCAACCTCCGGGGCGGTGACCAATCCGGCGTCGGTAGGCACGCCCACCGGGACCCTGCCGAACCGGATTTTGGCGTTGACCTTGCGGTTTGAGTACTGAGCATCCCTCTTCCCCGGGCCCGGTGCAAGAGAGCACCGGGTCCGCGGGCGACCTTTTCGAGAGGCGCTTTTTCTCGTGGAGAGGATCGACTCCCTTAGTTAGGCGTCCGCGACGATCCCAGACCAGCCTTACGGCTGGCGTGTTTGACAGCACGTTGCCGGCCCACGTGATCGCGTTTCCGGTTCGCATCGAGCCTCGGCGCTCGGCAAGAATGACCCATTTGCGCTCGGCAAAAGTGACCCACACCAAGAACACGATTTGCCGGCGGGCAAGGAAACGGCCAGCGCCAGCAGTTTCGTAACTCATTCATTCTTCCCGA
>JBKQPR010000322.1:0-23910 GCA_052144935.1 Bryobacteraceae bacterium | reverse complement strand
GCGAGTTGGCGGACTTGAGGCGGAGCGGCGGGAGGAATAGAAGTGGCCATGAATATATCTTACGGCAATACTAGCCGTAAGAAGGGATTCAGAATAGAGCCGTTTGGCAAAAGCTCCATTCTGGTGATGTACACCCCTTGCACCCAGTCTCTTTGACAATTTACACGCGATGAAATATGCTACGGGACTATTAGGGTATTTGACATATGCAAAGTCTATTTTCACGCCGAAGTTTGCTGAAATTTACTGGGGCCGGGGCGCTGGTTTGCCCAGGCGGCGCCCTCTTGTCTGCCCAACAACCGCCCGCAGCGGGACCCGGAGCGGGACGCGGACGGGGAGGTGGGCCGCCGGCCCCTGAACCGTTCACAGTGCCGGTAAAGCCAATGAATCCTGTGGATTATCGTTCGACCGTGAGTCTGGTTCGCGGCGAGGACCGCCGGAAGATGATTCACGACTCGCTCATGGCCATTGATGCCGAGATCCAGCCTGCGCTGAAGGGCAAGAAGTACGCGCTCATCAAGGTCAACACTACGAGCTCCGAGGTTCAACTCGCCGCGACCCATCCAGACGCCCTCCGCGGCATTCTGGATTATCTCGGCCCGCGCTTCAAAGGGCCTGTTGTGATCGCCGATTCGTCAGGTGACCCAACGGCCGCCTTTGACAACTTCAAGTACAACCAGGTTGTTTCCCAATTCCGCTCACAGAAGGTGAGCCTGGTCGATTTCAACGTGGAAGGCAAGTACGTTCTGACGCAGACCATCGACAGCGATGTCCACCTCACGCCGTGCCGGATCGCCGCTCGGTTGGTCGATCCGGACGCATTCATCATCTGCGCGGCCATACCGAAGACTCACGAGTCGATGATTTTCACCGCCGCCGTGAAGAACATGGCGATGGGCTCGGCGCTGCGCAGTGTGCCCAAAGAAACCCCGGCATGGAGCGACAAGCGGAGGATCCACGTCCGCGGCTATCAGCAGCACAACATCAACATAATGATGGTGTCGCAGAGGCTTTCGCCTAATTGGGGTTTGGCGGTGTTGGACGGCTACGAGGGCATGGAGGGCGCCGGTCCGATTCGTGGCGACGCGGTTCCACACCGCATTGCCATCGCTTCCAGGGATTTCGTGGCGGTCGACCGCGTGGCAGTGGAGGCCGCGGGCGTCGACCCCACCTGGATCGGGTATCTCCAGTACTGCGCCGCGGTGGGTCTCGGCAACTACGATCTGGGCAAGATCGACGTGCGCGGTGAAACCATCGCGTCTGTCAAGCGAACCTACAAGATGAGTCCGAATTTCGACAACGAAATCAAGTGGAAGGACCCATTGGCGCCTCGCGCGCCTGCCCTGCAGCCAGGGAGAGCCGGCTAAGCGCCTGTGATGAAGTCCGCGCATTCATCACTGACCCCGTGCTGCAGAAGCGGCTGGCAAAGTTACATGGCCCTGCAGTGCTTTCGCAATTCCCGGTTGGAGGACCTGCATGCGGGCATCTCGCCATCTTCTGCCTCCGGGGACTACTCGGATGTCACGGTCAGCAGCCCCTACGGCACCATTCCTTGGCCGAACGTATCGCGCCTCAACGACGACGAGATGAAGCAGTTGATGATCGATGTCGTCAACCGAGCCTACCGTTTCATCCACACGTTGTTCGATGAGGAGGCCGGCGCTGCACTCCTGGTTCTTCTGGCACAACATGACCCGCTCCCGCGGTGGAACGACCCTACACTGGAACCTACGCACAATCAGGCCACGCGGCAGCAGCCCAGCGCTGAGGAGGCGATGCGGTTGAGCGGCGCCTTCGATGAGTTGTTCTCCACCGTGACCGGCTATGATGCGTTGGACCAACGCATCGCCAAGACCCAGGCGAACAAAGGACCGTTGCTGATGGTGCTGCGGCATCCCGAGACCCCCTTGCACAACAACCCGGCCGAGTTAGGAGCCCGCGGGCGGGTGCGCAAGCGGGTGGTGAGCTATGGGCCCCGGTCGCCGCAAGGGGCCAAAGCGTGGGACACCTTTCAGACCCTCCTCGGCACGGCCAAGAAGCTGGGAGTGAACTTCTTCCACTACCTGCGCGACCGCATCGGTGGTGCCCGCAAAATGCCCTCTCTGGCGGAGCTCATTCAGCAACGGGCGAACGATCTCCAACTCGGCTCCTCCTGGGAATCCTCATGATCTCCCCGAAACACTGAGAAGATACCCAAGACGACGCCGCGGCTCGCGAGTTTCTCGCCGCTGTAGGTGGGAAGGACGTAGCGCCGGCGGCGAAGCCGCCTCCGTAGATCCACACCAGCACGGGGATGCGCTCATTCGCAGATTTCGCAGGCGTCCATACGTTGAGGTAAAGGCAGTCCTCGCTCATTACAGCGCCTCGGCCGCTTGCCTGCCTTACACTCCGGAGCGAATTTGTCGGCGTGCTTCACTCCATCCCACTTCGCAGCCGCCTCAGGCGCCCGCCAGCGCAGATCGCCCACCGGCGGCGCGGCGAACGGTATCCCGCGATAGACAGTCAGCCCGTCTTCCGATGTGCCTTCCAAACAAACCACCGTCGACGTTCGCGCTTGCAGCGGCGGAAATACCGGCCAAGAGCAGTGTTGCCAGGAACAGCTTGCGCATATCCGCGACCTCCTCGCCCTTGCGCCATCATGCACGTTTGGGGTGATCCTCAGAACGTACACATACTCATTCGGCTTCGTCCTCGGGAGTGTGACGACCAGCCCGTTCGCCTCACGGCTGAGTAAGGCAACCGCTCACCTCTGCCGCCCCTTGAGAATCTCCTCGACCTGCTCTCGCGCGACCGGCAGCTTATCGATGTTCTCCCGAAGCCACCCGGTGAAGTCCGCCTCAATGGGCGCGCTCCAGGCGGCATCGATCTGGCCCGCGGTGTATTTGCCTTCGCGCAGCCGTTGGTGGCCGAACATGTCGCGCAGGTGCGTAATCTCCGAATATTGCACCACGCGCTCGGCCAGTTGCGGCGGGATGAAGATGACACCGCCATCGCGGCCCAGCACCACGTCGCCGGGCATTACCGTGGCTTTGCCGATGCGAATCGGAATGTTGATGCCGATCATGGTCGAATTGAGACGGGCGCCCATTGGATTTCCCCGCCCGCCGGCGCCCAGCATTCCGAAGTGGTGCGATGGGTCGTAGTAGCGCACGAAAGACGTGAAGTCCTCCAGTTCCCGCAGCCCGTTGATGTCGCGCACGGCGCCGTCGTAGACGATTCCGTTGTGGCTCTTCGCGTAAATCGCGTTCCCGACGTTATCGCCGATGGACGGCCCGTCCTGCTTCAGGCCGAAGTGGTCGCACACGTAGACATCGCCGGGTTGCAGCATATCGACGGGCCAGGCATTCGTTCCGCCGATGCGGCCGTCTTTCTTGCCCTGTTCCTCGATCACCCTCTGGATGTCCGGGCGGCCGGGCAGCCACTGCGCCGTCAGCGCCCGGCCCACCAGCACCTTATCGGGATGGATGGTATACCAGCCGTCTTCGTATTCGTAGTTGAAGCCGGCGGAACGCAATTCGGCCCACGCTTCTTCAAGCGTCACCGATTTCATGCGTTTCAGGATGCCGTCCGGAACCTTTGGGCGACCGTCGGCGAAACGCTCGCCCTTCCACTCGGGCGTGTACTGAATGAGCACCTCCTTCGTCAGGACTCCCGGCTGCGCCAGGGCCGAGGCCGCGCACAGTGCGGCCACACAGAGCGTCGATACTCGCATCGTCATCCTCTCCTCGGAGTCGCCATCGGCTCGAACCACGGGGTCCCGGGGACCTGCGCTTTGCGCGCGCCATCGTCATTCATCTCCACCCCAAGGCCGGGCCGCTCCAGCATATTGATAAAACCTTTCTGAATGATCTCGCCTTCCTTCACCCAGTTCTTCCACAGATCCGGCGAATCGATCCAATGCCACTCCTGCACCAGGAAGTTTGGAATCACCGCACAGACATGCGCCGTCGCCATCATGCCTATGGGCGAGGTCACAGCGTGCGGCGCCACCGGTACATAATACGTATGCGCCATGTCGGCGATTTTGCGCGCCTCCAGCAGCCCGCCGCATTTCTGGAAGTCGGGCATGATGATGTCGGCCGCGCGCTTCTCCAGCACCTCGCGGAATCCCCAGCGCATATAGAGGTTCTCGCCGCAGCAGATGGGGGTGCTCGTAGATTCGCGCACTTCACGCATGGCATCGATATTCTCCGCGGGCACCGGTTCTTCGAGCCACATCAGCTTGAACGGCTCGAGTTCCCTGGCCACGCGCTTACCCGTGGTGGCATCGTAGCGCGCGTGCATGTCGACGGCCAGACTGAAATCCTTGGGGTAGTTTTCCCGCGTGAAAGCCACCTTGGCCACCATGTGGCTGATCTCGCTGTTGTTCGCGGTCCAATTCACGCGATCGAACCGCGAGGGATCCGTGGCGTCATCGATATCGATCTTAGCGGCGGAGAAACCCATCTCCTGGATCTGCTTGATCCGCGCCTTGGATCGCTCGTCGCCCGGAATCATCTCCCTCGCGCCGGAATCGCAGTAGATTCGCACGCCATCGCGCACCTTGCCGCCCATCAACTGGTACACCGGCAGCCCGAGCGCTTTCCCGGCGATATCCCACAGCGCGATTTCGACGGCCGTCATCGCCGTGACGTACTGACCGGCCTGCGCGCCGCCGAACACGCCCGATGTGCGGATGCGTTCGAAGGCCGCCTCGATATTCAGCGGATCCTGGCCGATCAACATCCGCCCGAACGATCGGATGAGCGGCACGTTGCCCGTGGCGGCATCGGTAGATTCACCCTGGCCGATGACGCCCTGATCGGTGTACACGCGAACGTGCACCTGATAGCCGTGCACACGCACTTCGGCGGTGCGGACGTCCGTAATTTTTAACTTGGGGCGGCGATACTCATTGGCCGCATGCTCGACGGCGGCGCGGAGCGATGGCAGTCCCGCCATGCCGGCAATCGAAAACAGCCCGCCCTTTAACAAACTTCTGCGATTCGGTCGTTCCATGCTTTGCTCCATCCGAGCGCTTCTTCCCGGTAACCCGCCTAGCGTTTCTCAAACTCGTATAGGTCGATGCTGATGGGCGCGAGCTGCAAGCGTCTTCGGCGTCTCGCCCAAGAACATCTCCGTAACCTGAACTTCGTGCCGGCTCAGTCCGGTGATTGAATCGATTGTCGGACCTGTCAGGCGCCAATGGCGGCCCTGGCCCCGAAGCTCCATGCCGGTGATGGAAAGATCCAGTTGCTGACCCGATTCGGCCGGATTGACCACGGCTACGGTCAGGACCTTACCGTCGCTCGTGAGAGCCGCGCTCACATCGAGCGGGAAAGTGGGGCTGCCCGCGTTCACGTGCGGCTGGTCTCCGCCGACCGGATACTTCGGCGGCGGCGGGGGCGAGTTGCCGGCGACCTCCACCGGCACGGTCCCGAAGTGATCGCGGTAAAGCTGAAACAGCAGACCGGTGGTATTCAATGCCGCCTCGGTCGCATTGTACTCAATCGACGACGTCCCCATGGTGTGGCCGGCCATGCGGATCAAATCGGTGTGCCGGAACATCTCGTGCAGTACTAGGGCGTTCGCCAGCGTTTGTTTCAGGTTAGCAGGCAGGCGGGTCAGCGCCCACTCGTCGATGGCAATTTCGAGATGCTTGTTTTTGAGATCCGGATATTGCCGCGCATACTCTTCATACGCCTCTACCTTGTTGCGCACGCGGTTGGCCGGCCAGTAGCAGGCTTCGACCAAGGGCATCTCGACGGCCACGCGCTTGTTCTGCGCGAGATCGAATCGCTCGTTGGCATAGCTGTACCAGTGCTCCGACATCACGTCGATGTTGTCGAGGCAGTTGGCGATCAATCCGCCGGTCCAGTCGGCATCCGAGCCATAATCGCCCGCCACTTTGCCGGTCAGGCCCGGCGAAAGACCGTTCACCGTCATCTCGTCCGGCGTTGCGCCCGTCCCCAGGAGGGTGATGGTGGGGTCCACCGCGCGCATCGCCTCGGCGAACATATTGTGCTTGATGACGTACTGCTTGAGAACCATGTGGCCGAACTGCCAGGGCCCGTACATCTCGTTGCCGATGCCCCACCACTTCACGTGGTACGGAGCAGGGTGGCCGTTGGCGGCGCGCAGCTTGCCCATGGGTGTGTCGGCGGCGCCGTTCACGTATTCCACCAGGCCGGCAGCCGAATGAGCATCTCCGAATCCGGCGTTGACGCTAATGAACGCGTCCACACCCAGAAGCTCGCACAGCGTCAGAAACTCGTCGGCGCCAACATCGTTGGGCTGCAAGGCCGACCAGACCGGGTCCCATCGCGGAGGCCTCTTGTCCGGATCGCCGATAGCGTCGCGCCATTCGTGCGCGGAGAGGAAATTGCCTCCTGGAAAACGGTACATGCCGGAACGGAGTTGCTTCAAGAGGCCCGTGGTATCGCGCCGGAAGCCGCGAATGTTGTCGGCCGGCATGAGAGATACGGCGCCGATATGGAACGTTCCGTTGCCCGCGGCGGCAATTTCGATGCGTCCATTGTCGGCATCGCCTTCGGCCGTGAACCGCAGAGGGAACTTACTGTAAGTGGAATTCAGGCCGGTAAGTCGCACTGTCTGTCGATCGTCTGGACCCGAGCCCCACACCAGGCTGACCATAACCGGGATGCCCGGTTCGCCGGCTAAGACGATGCGCCCCAAGTAACTCCTGGACTTGCGCAACGCCAGGCCAGCCTGCTCAATGCCGCACGGTTCCGCGCCGGCGAGCTTGATGAGCGGAGTCTGCTTTCCCACATAGGGATGGTCTCGGTCCATCACGACCGCCGAATCGGGACCGATGGGCCGCCAGCGGTTCGGGGCGCGACCTCGCATCGGACCACGTGCCGCCGGCGGCGGCGCCGGATTTTCCGAGTTGACGGCGTAATAAAACTTGCGGTCATCGAGCATCTCGGCCCACAGACTGCGATTGACCAGATCGCCAATATGCTCGATGAATTGCCCATAGATGTAAGGAGAGATAAGAGCGCGGGTCTTGCCTGCATCGATTGTGACGGCGATCCGCGGTTGGGCGCCAGCAGCGGCGGTCAGAACCACGGCGATTAACACCACCGGCGGTGACTTACTGGACATGATTCGTCCTATAGGTATCCCGCTTAAGCGGCCAATGGGCCGGCTGCCTGCAAGCCGCGCCGCTCCGGAAAGAATGTTCACGTTCGGCATCCCTCAGTTCGGTTTGAGAACGTTGAAAGCTTCGAAGCACGGCGAACGCCGGAAGGAGACGCCTGGGCGATATAGATCCCCTTTCAACGAAGGAGCAGGCTGCGCGAACAGTACGCGCAGCCTCTCACAAACAACTACCAGGTCAGTCTGGCCGCCAACTGCATCTGGCGCGCCGAATTGGTCTGCGCTTGCCACTTACCCCAGTTGGGGTTTCCGATCGTCGTAGCGCCTCCTAAGGGGCCGAACCAAGTGCGATTCAGCATGTTGAACGCCTCGGCACGAACCTCCACGTGCGCCCGTTCCTTAATGCTGAAGATCCGTGACAACCCTGCATCCTCGTTAAATTGAGGCCAACTGCGGAAGTCCGGGTTGTAGCGGGTGGAATTGCCGAACGCGGCGCCCGACTGCGTCGGGAAGAAAGACTGCGGCTGGAGGTAGCTCTCCTGGAAAGGTTGGAACTTGCCCGAGTAGGGGAGGGTCCAGCCTTTGTACGTGCTGATAGTGGGTTCGTTGCTGAATTCACCGATGGGGAAGCTAGGGGCATTGGTGCCGATGTTCATCGGCAATCCGCTGGCGTAGGTTTGTATGCCGGAGATGCGCCAGCCGCCGACAATCGCGGCAGCCACGCCGCCCTTCCCCAAGAAATGCTTGCCTTTCCCGAGCGGAAGCTCGTACACCCACACGAACTTCGCCTGATGTGTCTGATCGTAACTGGCAATCGACTTGAGCGCCCTCAAATTGTACATGTCGCCATAGAAGAAGGTGGCAAGGTAGGCCGTGTCCGTGTCGTCCAGCAGCTTCGAGAAAGTATAGGAAGCTTGGACCGTCAGCCCATTACCCAGCCGCTTGTTGAACTTGGCGATGGCGCCGTGGTAAGTGGAATGGCCGACCCGGTCCCCACCTCCGTTCCCGGTATCGATGGTCCCATATTGGGGATAGGGCCGCATGGATTGCGTCACGGTTGCTCCGGTGCCCCACACCTGGGTGAAGGATTCGCATTCGCTCGAGGATCCCGCGCCGCAGGTCCATGGCAGGACGGCCCCGGCGGCAATCGCCGTGGCAGAGGTTACCTGCGAGCTCAGCACCGTCCGTCCGGCCGTCGTGAACGGATTCATCGAGGCGGGTAGGGACCGGTAAGGCACCTGGTTGAAGGCCAGGTAGTTCGACGTGAGGTCGCTGGCCAGCGCCGCGATCCAGCCGACTTCGATGGACGAGGTATTGGTAATCTGCCTTTGAATATTGAACGAGTAGTTCAGCTCGCTGTCGGATCTGTTCGCATTATTCCCGTTTTTCCCGTAGGACGGCGCATTCATGCCGACGCCCACGCCAGGGTCGATGTTCGGCAAATTCAGATTGATCCCAGGGCCTTGCGACAACACATACAGAGGAGCCACGCCGCCGCTTTGGTTACTGACCGTGTCCCGTATGAAGAAGCCAAGTTGGTGCGAAGACTGTCCGATGCCGGCCAGCGGCCCGAAGCTACGGCTGGCGGAGGCGCGGATGACGGTCTTGTCATTGATGGCATAGGAGAGACCCAGCCGCGGCCCGTACCCGCCGTACCAGTTGGCGATCAGCGCGTCGCTGCCCGTTCGGCCCGGACCGGACCCGGCGAATTCGGTAGCGCCCGGAATCCCGCCCGCGACCGGATTCGGCTCGGTAAAGTTCAGGGTGCTCAAGCGGCCGTCCGGGGCATGCGGCGCCACATTCATCTCATAGCGGAAGCCGAGATTCAGCGTAAGCCTGTGCGAGACCTTCCAATCGTCCTGGATATACGCCTGGTGCGTCTCATAAGCAACGATAAGGTAGCGCGGCGAATCCATGTTGAAGCTGTTCACTTGTCCCAGCAGCATCGAGGCAAACCCGCTGCCGCCCGCAGTCGACTCGCTCAGACCCGGCCCGAGAGCAATGTTGTCCGTGCTTTGGTTACTGAAGCCGACGCCGCCGGACTCGAACTGCGCGCCGAAGCCGTCGTAGTGGCTGTCGCCGAAGAAATAGCCCCATTTGAAGGTGTGCGCGCCATGGATCTTGGTCATGTCGTCGTGCATCTCGAAGACCTCGCGGTCCGAGCCGTTCGGGCCGTTGTTGCCCCAGCCGCTGAAATCGCCGGTGCTGATAATGGGAAAATTCGAGCATGTGACGAAACCGGGCAGGCAGATCCCTTTGCCTTTCCAGGTGCCCGAGGGCACCAAGAGGCTGAGACCCGCGCTCTGCACCGAGCCTGCTTCTGTCGCTTCCCCTTGGGTGTGATCTTCCCGAAAGTGGTTGAACCCGCCGTAGAAGCGGTTCAGGAGGGTGGGAGTGATGGTCCAGTCCCAATTGGCGCGATACACCTGCGTCGCGTTGTACCCAAAAGTGCCAGTGCCTAACGGGGCCGGCAGTCCCACAGGACCGGCGGGGCCGTACGTTGAGAGATCCCTATAGCGGTTCATTAGGTACGAAATGTGGTGCTTCGATCCCAGGCTCTGATCGATCTTGGCGCTCCACCGGTTGTTCGGGGTGATGGACGTGCCGGTGTTGTTGAAGAAGTTGTTATTCACGTAGCCGAAGGTCCCCGGCACGATGCCCGGGCGGTTCGGCGTGAGAATGGTCGAAACATAGTTCAGGATCGGTACGATGGTCGGATCGAATCGCGATTGCGGAATTTGGTTGTTAGGGAAAGGGGTCCGCTGGTACGATCCGTTCGCCAGTTGGACCTGCGATGCCGGATCGTAAATCTGGTAAAGCGCGCCGCTTCCGTTTACCCATTGGGATAGGTCGCCCTTGTAGAACGCCGGCGGCGGCACGCTATAGTACGTGCCGTTGCCCGCGCCCACACGGTTCCGGAAGCCTTCGTACGAGCCGAAGAAGAACGTCTTGTTCTTGCCGTTATACAGTTTGGGGATGTAGACCGGCCCGCCGGCCGTGACCCCGAAGTTGTTTTGCTTGTAGATGGGCCTCACGCTATTGAAGAAACCCTTGGCATCGAAGTCCTGGTTGCGCATGAACTCGAAGGCGCTCCCATGGAATTGATTGGTGCCCGATTTCGAAACGAAGCTGAGCGTTCCGCCCGAAGCGTGGCCGTTCTCGGCCTTGAAGCCGCTGGCTTCCACGGTAAACTCCGTGAGAGCTTCCACCGACGGGCTATTCATCGCGACCGCGCCGCCGTCTCCAGCGTCGCTGCCGATCTTATCCCCGGCGAGAGAAGAGCCATCGAGCGTCACGCCTACGGTGTCGTTCCCACCGCCGATCCGGAAGGTGCCGGCCGCGTTCACTTCCCCCGCGGCGCTGGCCGCCAGGTCGAAGGGGCTGCGCGAAGTGCCGTTCACTTCGACCGGCAGCGCATCCACTAGGGTGCTATTTACCATGGTGGCCACCCTGGCGTTCTCCGTCTGTAGCACCTGCGCGTTGGCTGTGACCTCAACGCTCTGTTGTGACGTGCCTACGTCGAGCTTGACGTCCACGCGCACCTCGCTGCCGGGGCTCACCACCACGTTGTCGGTGAGATGCGTCTTGAAGCCTTGGACTTCGACCCTCAGCTGATAGTTGCCGATCGGCAGGGCGGGCACGGTGTAATCGCCCGCCGAGCTGGTCTTCACCCTGTACGACACGTTGGTGCTGCTTTGAGTTGCTGTGATTTGGGCGCCGGGCACGACGGCCCCGCTGGGATCGGTTACGGTCCCCGTAATCACTCCTCGATCCCCTTGGGCCAGCAACTGCGTGGCGCTTGCTGCCATCAACAGGATCAAACTGAGAAACATCCGCTGTTCGGTTCTCATGTAGGTCCGCTCCTTCAGTCACTCTCTCAGCCTGGGGCCCGCGCACTCCGCACGCACAAATGGGTTTGCCCCACTCCCGAAACACTACTTGCCGCCAAAACCGAGCCAGGCGCGTCGCTGCGGAGAATAGAAAGCCCCGTATTGGAAATCGCCTCATTTTCGGTTGGCATAAACTCATCCCCTTGAGTGGCCGGCTGCCTTTGCCTGGGCGGCGACTCCGGTCGTTGGGTTCGCCCACACTTGTGGGAAAACCTCGTAGGATAACGCGACTCCCACTTCTGCGCAAAGATCCTATCACGCGATTGGCGCACGGGATAGGTTTGGTACAGTTTCGGGGATCACGGCACAATAAACTCTTATACTTAGCCTCGGGAGGAAGCTGTGGAGAACTCTTGGGCTAACGGTTAGCCGCGAATCTTAACCTTCTCTCCAGCGTCCAAAGCCGTTGTGTTATGATGCGCACAGAGCACCGGGATGTGCGGGAGCGAGAGCAACGGGTTAACTGAGTCGCTGGAAGTGGCAGTCCGGGCGGAGCTCACCCGGCTGCTGGAGAGTGCCGCGTTTCGAACCAGCAAGCGATGCCGTGAGTTCCTCGGGTACATCGTCGAGCACACCATTAACGGCCCGAGCGGCGCTCTCAAAGAACGCTCGATCGGAGTGGAGATCTTCCAGCTTCCGCAGGATTTCGACACAGGCCAGCACGCCGTTGTCCGGGTAACGGCCAACGAAGTGCGAAAAAAGCTGGCCCAACACTACCTCGCCGAGAACGGCTCGTCCCATCCAGTAAGAATTGAGCTGCCGCTGGGATCCTATTCCGCCGAATTCCGATGGGAAACGCCGGCCGTGGAGGCGCAGATCCCAACTTCGGAAACGCCGGCCGTGGAGGCGCCGGTTACGGCTCCGCCAACCACGGAAGCGCCACAACTGGATATCGCCGCGGTACAGGTTCCGCCAGGCCCGAGGTGGCGTACGGGCCGGCTCATCGCGTATGCCGCGGCCGTGATTGTCATCGCCGGAGCAGCTTTGGCTTGGAGGTCGCGCGCCGTGAAACCCATCTCCGTGGATGCCAAGTCCCCCGCTGTTGCGGTGCCTCCCAGCTCGGTGACGGGGGTGGGAGCCGTTCGGATGATGGCAGGCTCTGCCAGTCCCTATGTCGATCGCAGCGGGCGCACGTGGGACCCGGACCGTTTCTCCTCCGGAGGGAACGTGCTGGCGCGCCCGGCCGAGAGAATCTTGCGAACGCTGGATCCGAACATTTACCGGCACCAGCGGAGCGGCGATTTCCGGTATGATATTCCGCTTCAGCCTGGCTCCTATGAACTGCATCTTCATTTTGCCGAGACTGGTTTGGGCGACTTCATCAGCGCGGAATCCAGCGGCGAGGGCCAGCGCCTGTTCCGGGTGTTCGCAAATGGAAAACAGATTCTGAATTTCTTCGATGTGGTGGCCGACGCCGACGGTTCCAATGTGGCCGATCAGCGAGTCTTCCGCAATATCTCGCCGGCCGATGACGGCTTCCTGCACCTCAGTTTTGCGTCGATGAGAAGCACGGCGGTGGTTAACGGAATCGAAGTGGTGCCGGTCGGCGCCGGAAAGGTCCGGCCTGTTCGGATTCGGGCCGGTTGGACCTCTTCGTGGCAGGATTCAGGAGGGCAGCAATGGGAGGCGGACTCCTATTTCCTGGGAGGAAACGCGCTGGTCCGCACCACCAATCCGGCACAGCAAAGCAACTCCATGGCGCCCGATATGGAGCTTTACGCCAGCGAGCGATGGGGTCATTTTTCCTATGCCGTGCCGGTTGCCGAAGGCCGCTACCGAGTGACTTTGAAATTCTGCGAAGGTCACTACGGACGCCGCAACAGCGGCGTTGGCGGCGTTGGCAGCCGGGTCTTCGACGTCTATTGCAATGGCGTGG
This sequence comes from Bryobacteraceae bacterium, assembly GCA_052144935.1. Taxonomy (GTDB): domain Bacteria; phylum Acidobacteriota; class Terriglobia; order Bryobacterales; family Bryobacteraceae; genus JOPF133. The sequence goes on along the minus strand of JBKQPR010000322.1, from coordinate 11,046 downwards.
CGCTGCTGAGGGATTTCGACATTTTCAAAGAAGCAGGCGGAGAGGGCCGGCCTCTGGGCCGCACGTTTTCCGGAATCCGGCCGAACGCCCAGGGCAAGATCCTCCTCAGTTTCGTTCCCACCAACGGAATGGCGTGTGTGAATGGCATCGAAGTAGTGGAAGATTTTAGATAGCCATTCCGGTTGCGTTCCGTCGCACACATACCGAATTCATCAGAAGTTTGCGCCGCCACCCGGCCTCAGCAGCAATGGCGCCGCGAGCTCGGCATTCGCCTACTGCGGCCTCACCTCGATTTCATACACGCTGAGACTGCTGGGCGGCACAATCTCCCCGGACGCCGCTGGTCGAACCTACCCTACCGGAACAGCCGAGGAGCGAAATCGTACAGGCATCGCCGCCACGTCAGCCACTCGTGGGCCGTGTTGGGCGATTCGAAGTAAACGTTGTGAATTCCGGCCTTGGTGAGCGCTTCGCTGAAGTCCTTCGTGCCTGGCCCTTCAGCCTGGCCGATGCCCAGGAACAGCACCTTCACCTTCTTGTTGAACCCTGGCGCATCGGCGAACGCTCCACCGCACGTGGTCTGCGGATCGAAGGTTGCGCCCCGGCCGCCGCAGCTTCCGCTGAATCCGCCCAGGTACGCGAACTTGTCCAGGTTCTGGAGACCGGTCGTAAACGTCTGGCCTCCACCCATCGACAGCCCCGCCATCGCGCGGTTCTCGCGGCCGGGCGACACTCGGTACGTGCGTTCGATCGTGGGGATCAGGTCCGTGAACATCATCTCGGTGAAGGTGGTGCGGCCCATTCCCATTCCCATTCCGCCTCGACCTCCCGGCGTCGTGCCACGTCCGGCCGCGCCTCCACCCGGCAGCAAACCCGCTCCGCCGCGCGCAGCGGGAGGAGGCGGAGGAGTATCGGACGGCGCCGGAACCAGCCCACGCGCCGCGAATATGGCGGCGCTCTCGCCGGGCTTCGCTGCGTTCAGGTTGTCCATCGCGATAATCATCGGCTTCGCCTTCCCGGCTCCGATCAGATTGTCCATTACGTAATCCACGTGCCCCTGCGTGTACCAGCCGGTCTCGTCTTCGCCCCAGCCGTGCAGCAGGTACAGAACGGGGTACTTCGCCTTCGCGTTGGTCAAGTAATCCGGCGGTGTGTAGACGAAACAGCGGCGCCACTTCCCCGTGACCTTCGAGTAATACCACTGCTCACTCACGCGGCCGCGCGGCACATCTTTCGCCGCGTAGAACTCCGTGTCGGGCGCGGGGATCTCGATTCCGCTATTCTGCCAACCGGACCCGAAGAACGTCATGGTCGAGGGATCGGCCACGGTCGCTCCATCGATCTGCAGGTTGTAATAGTGGAAGCCCTCGACTAATGGTCTAGACGTGCCGCTCCATATGCCATCGGGGCCTTTCGTCAACTCCGTCCCGCCGCCGAGGCTCACCCTCACCTTGTGCGCGTCTGGCGCAATCACGCGGAACAGCACGCGCTTATCCGGATAGATGCACGGATACTTTGCTTCGGGGATATTCAGCGCCGACGGCTTGCAATCGTCCGCGGCTTGTCCCCAGCAAATTGCGCAGCTCAAGGCTGCCAGAATGACCGTTGCTTTCATGAGTCCCTCTTTCACCACTTCAATGCCATATTGAGATTTCGCCGCCATATCCCGCCGGGCCGGTGGCCTCTCTCCGTTTGGCGCCAACCGTCAAAAACTTTTTGGGGCGCGTTTCTCCGTCCGGCTCCCACGACCGTTTGAGAAATCCTATCGCAGAAAACCTCCGCGCACTAGGTTTGCTACAGTGTCCAGTCATCGGGGCCAATGGAATGAGGGCGTTACGGAGCCACGCTAACGGTTAGCCCGATGGTTAAACGCCCGCTGCCTCACGATCGCTTCGCCCGCGTTGGCCGCCAGGTTGTGAAGGCTTTTTTAGGAGGGATCTGCTAGGGATGGGCGCTTTTAACGCCCCGGCTAACTGTTAACAGGACCATACAATAAGGATGGTCACACGATCCAAGAGCAAGATTTCAGTAGCGTTAGTCCCATATAACAGTACCAAACCTAGCCGCACGGCAAATTAGATGATACATTTCCGGACCAGAGCGGACAACAGAGGGGGCGCCACTGAACCAGCCGCGCCCGCAGGTGTCGAAACGATAGCCGCCACGGCGCCCCTGAAGCTTTTATTCTGAAAGGAAAATTATGCGGAACGCGATACAGGCACGGCGGGCACGCTTGGCAGCATTTGATCCTCAAGCGGCCATGGCAGCCCGGCCGAACCCGCAACTCGCAATTGCGTCGCTTCGGAACTACCGGCTGCGGGAGCCGGTTTCCGGGCGAACTTACACCCTGCTGAGGCTGCAAACCCGCGGCGGACTGGAGGGCTTTGGGGAGTGCGCGGACCTGGCCCCCAGAGACCTGGCCGGCGTACTCGAAGCCGTGCGCGGCAAGGATGCCACGCAGTTCGTGCCGGTGCGCCATCAATTGAAGAACGCCCCGGCGGCCCTGATGGCAGCACTGAACATGGCGATGCTTGACGTGGTGGGCCGCTCGGTCAACGCGCCGGTCTACCAGGTTTTGGGCGGCCCTACGCGCAACAAATGCCGCGCGATGGCGCCGCTCGAAGGCGCCGACGACGCAGAATTGGCAGCATCGGTGCGCCGCGCTCAAGACGCCGGATTCCGCGCATTTCTGGTCCCGGTGCCGCCGCCGGCCGCGCGCAACCAGGGACAGGCATTCGTGCTTGCGGCGCGCAAACGGTTCGACACGTTGCGGGAGGCCGCGGGATCCGGCACGGACTTCGTGCTGGACTGCGGGGGGACGCTGGTTCCAGGCGATGCCGCCATTCTGGCCACGGCGTTCGAGCGATACCACCTGCTCTGGCTGGAGGAACCCTGTCCGCCGTTGAATCTCGCAGCCCTGAAGAAGATCGCGGCCGAGAACGTGACTCCTTTGGGAGTGGGCCGGTACATTCAGCAGCCATCGGCCTTTCAGGACCTGCTGCGTGAAGAAGCCATCGATATTCTGCGTCCCGATATATCGCTGAACGGCATCTCCCAAATCCGTCAGATGGCCGCCATTGCGGAATCCTATTACACCGCCGTCGCCCCTTATCACAATGGCGGACCCGTGGCCTCCGCGGCCGCGTTGCAACTGGCGGCTAGTTTGCCGAACTTCTTCATCCAGCAGATCCCATTTCCCCGGGCGGAGCAGGATCGAAAGATGCGCGCGGAAATCGCCGGTGCGGTAGAGACGGTGAAGGATGGCTTCGCCGTCCTGCCTTCCGCGCCAGGCCTCGGAATCACGGTGGACGAAAAGGCTCTGGAAACGTACCAGGAGCGTGCTGCATGAGACGACGGCAGTTTTTGGGAAGCGCCGCCGCCGCGATGATGGCGGGCCGCGCGACCGGCGAATTGCGCCGGTCCACGCCTGCTTCGTTATGCGACTGCTCGTTTCAGCTTCAGCGGCAGACAGGGGCCGTGGGGGCCGAAGCATTCAACGGCCTCGGCTCGAAGGTGAAGATCACCAATCTCAAAGTGTTCGGAGTCTCGATTTCACCGAATTCGGACCGCCCGTACGTGTTCGCGAAGCTGGAGACAAATGCCGGGTTGGTCGGCTGGGGCGAAGGAACGCTGGAAGGCAAGGCCGGCGCGGTGATGGCCTGCATCAACGATTTTCGGGATTTTCTCGTCGGCGCCGACCCCATTCAGAGCGAGCACCACTGGCAGTCCATGTACGTCCACAGCTTCTATCGTGCGGGACCGGTCATCGGTTCAGCGATATCCGCCATCGATCAGGCGATGTGGGATCTGCGAGGCAAGATCCTCGGTTTACCGGTCTACAAACTGCTGGGCGGACCAAACGATCCGGCGGGTGTCCGCGGGTATTATGGCGCCAGCGGTAGAAACCTCGATGAGCTGCGAGCGCTGCGTGCGAATGCCGCCAGCCAGGGCATCACGTGCTTCAAGGGCGGCATTCCCGGTTACTACGAGTGGATCGACACGAACGACAAGATCGACGCCGCGGTCCGTTCGATTCAAATGCTGCGCGAAGGGTTGGGGCCGGACATCGACATTGCGGTGGACTTTCACGCCAAAACGAGCCCGAGCGTGGCGTCCATTATCGTCAAAGAGGTCGAGCCGCTGAACTTGCTTTGGGTGGAGGAGCCGTGTCCGCCGGAGAACGTCAAGGCCATGGCCCGGATCGCGCGCCGGTCCACCACGCCCATCGCCACCGGCGAGAGGCTGGTGGCGGCCTACGGCTGCCGGGAACTGATCGAGATGGGCGTGGCCGACATTCTGCAAACGGACATGAACCACGTAGGCGGCATTACGGCCTTGTGGAAGGTGGCGATGGCAGCGGCGGCCTCGGGTATTTCGATCGCGCCGCACGGGTGCGAAGGGCCGATCGGACTGATCGCATCTCTGCACCTCGATTCGGCCATCCCGAATTTCCTGATCCAGGAGTGCTGCGGGAATATCGTGCCGCAGCCACGGGACAAAATCTGGGCCGAATGGTTCGGCTTCCCCGCCATGCGCATGGTGAATGGCAAGTATCCGCTGCCGGAGAAGCCGGGGCTCGGATTCGATCTTTCGGAGGAATCGTTGAGCAAATATCCGTTTGGCGGAACGAGGCCGATGGCCCGGGTCTTTCTCCAGGACGGTTCGGTGGCTGAGTGGTGATGGGAAATTGGGGCAACTCGTTTACGGTTCTGAAACTATTGCGCTTATGAAATCTGTCCTCCTGATAACTGCTCTCGCGCTGGCCTCGCTTGCTCTTGCGCTGGACGGCACGGTCAACATCCACGATCCGTCCACCATCGTGCAGTGCAATGGCAAGTTCTATACATGGGGCACCGGTGGCTCCGGGCTGGTCTCGGACGATGGCTGGACCTGGCGTCGCGGCGTTCAACTCCCGCGCCGCGGCCTCGCCCCCGACGTAATTCACATCGGCGACCGCTACTATGTGTACACCGCGGCGAACATCGGGGCGCAGCCCAAGGCCGCCGTCAACATGATCTCGAGCAAGACGCTCGACCCGGAATCTCCCGACTATAAATGGGAGGAGGGTGGCGTAGTCGCCTCGTCGGACGGTGTCGAAGACTCCAATGCCATCGATCCGGGCATCTTACTCGATCCCGTTACCGGCCGACTCTGGCTGACCTACGGCTCTTATTTCGGCTACATCCGGCTAGTCGAGCTCAATCCCAAGACCGGCACACGCCTCAACCCCAACGACACGCCTGTCAACCTCGCCATCAACTGCGAAGCCTCGGACATGATGTATCGCGATGGCTGGTATTACCTGCTGGCCACGCACGGTAGTTGCTGTCGCGGCGCCGGCTCCGGCTACAACATCCGCGTCGGCCGGTCGAGGCGAGTTACCGGCCCCTACCTCGACGCCGAAGGCATCGATATGATCCAGGGCGGCGGCAAGCTGCTGATTGGCTCCGGCGGCCGCGTGATTGGGGCCGGTCACTTCGGCCTTCTCGATCTCGGCGATGGCGTGCAGAAGTTCTCCATGCACTGGGAAGCCGATCTGGACCGGGGCGGCGCCAGCGTTCTCGATATCCGGCCGCTACTGTGGAAAGACGGCTGGCCCGTCGCAGGCGAGAACTTGAAGGAAGGCACGTATGAGATCGAGTCGGTGCGCACCGGCACGTCGCTCGAGATGGCTGTAGAGGGAGTGCCAGTCGGAGGTCCTCGCGGCCGAGGCGGCAGGGGTGGGCCGGGCCGCGGCGGTTCTCCGGTGCCCGGCGGCGCCGCAGCTCCCGGGGGCGCACCGCCTGGCGCCGGTGGCCGTGGGAGCGGAGGAGGAATGTTCGCCGGCACGGGCGCGCCGATTCCGCTGCAGGACGCCGCGCAGGTCTCGGCGAACTGGCCCGCGGGCGACATCGGCGCGCGCATGGCCAATTACCTCTGCCAGGCCCAGCAGAAGTGGGCAATCACCGCCATCCCCAATGCCGGCGGCTACCCCGGTTCGCCGTATTTCAGAATCACCATCGCCGGCACGGATCGTGCCCTGGCCGCCACTGAAGATGCGGAACTGGTCGTGCTGCCCGCTTTCTCCGGCGAGTCCGAACAACTGTGGCGCATGGACCAGCTTGCCGATGGATCCTGGCGCATCATGCCCAAGTCGGTTCCCAATTCCAAAGAAGCACTGGCTCTTTCGGCGGTAGGCAGCAGTTTCGCGACGCTGGCCAAGTTCGATCCCAAGAGCGACAAACAGCACTGGCTGATTAAGACACCATGAAACTCCATCGATCAACCTTCGCCGTCCTGCTGGCGATCGCCGCCGCCGGTCAGGTGGCGCCAGTCACGCTGACTGCTCCCACCACGCCTGAGATAGCGCCGGACGGCCAAGGATTCATTCCACGGTGGCTGCTGCTCGAACCGATGCCAGTCAACGGACTCACCGAGAGCGCCGTCCGGAAGATCGTGACGACCGATTATTTCCCCAATCAGTACACCGTGCTTCCGCACGATGCCGATAAAGTGACCGTCGGCAAGACGGAACTCGCCTGGCACTCCGTGGGAACCAAGCTTTATAACGTCAACCTCTATCATTTCGCTCACGCCTTGGGTAAGCCGACATCCGACGTCCTGTTCTGGGCCGTGACGATCGTCAACTGTCCGCGAGAAATGCCGAATGTCCGTCTGGCCATCGGCTCCAACGCAGCCTCGGTCTGGTGGGTCAACGGCAAGGAAGTCATTGGCATCTACGGCGATCGCCAGACCGTCATTGACGATGGCGTCTCCAAACGGCTGACGCTCCACCAAGGGCCGAACAGCGTGCGCGCGGCCATTATCAACGGTGGCGGCGCCACGGACTTTTGCGCCCGGTTTTTGGACGCGGATGACAAGCCGCTGAAGGATTACACCGTGAGCCTGAGCGAGGCCGGCAAATGAAGCAATTCGTTTTCACATACCTGGCCGCCGCAATCGCTCTCACTGCCCATGATCGAATCGGAACACGAGCCTGCGCCCCCGCGAGAGCCAGAGATACTCAATATTCTCGTGAAGGGCTGCGAATTCGCCCCCACCGGGTTCAAACAATAAGGAGGTCCCTTGCGGATTCTGCTTAACGCCGCTTTGTGCTGCATGGCTGCCGGAACGATTTCCGGCCAACGAGGTCCAACTCCCTACTACGAGGACACCAACAATATCCCGGTTTCGCCCGAGGTGCACGCCGATCGGACCGTCACGTTTCGGCTCTTCGCGCCCAAGGCGAGCGAAGTGGTGTTGATGGGATCGCCGGGCATCCTGGAGTTCACCAAGAAGCCGCTGCCGCTGCAGAAGGACGAGAAGGGAGTCTGGAGCTTGACCGTAGGTCCTCTTCCCGCCGGGTTCTACACCTACGGATACGCGATCGACGGCGGTCTTCGAATGCCCGATCCGTCGAACCCAAATCTGGAGGTGCGCCGTTGGGGAGACACCAGCATGTTCACCGTGCCCAACCCTGAGAAGGCGGCCTTTGAAGAACGGCGGGTGCCGCATGGGACGGTTCACGTGAACTTCTACGATTCCCAGAATCTGGATGCCGAGCGCATCGTCTACGTCTACACGCCTCCCGGTTACGAAACCGGCAGACAGAAGTATCCGGTTCTGTATTTGCTACACGGCAATGGGCAGATCGAGGCATCGTGGACCTGGACGGGGCGCGCCAACGTCATCATGGATAATCTTCTCGCAGACGGGAAGATCAAACCGATGATCGTCGTGATGCCTTACGGCCACATACCGCGCGAGATCAAGGCCGCGCCCGACGTTCCACTGGCGCGCAACGACCCGGGGGCGATCGAAAAGGAGCTGCTCAGCGGGGTGAAGCCGCTGGTCGAAAGCAAGTACCGCGTCCTGACCGACCGCAACCATCGGGCGATCGGAGGACTGTCGATGGGCGCCGGTCAATCGATGGCGATCGGCCTCCACAATCTGGACCAGTTCGCGTACATTGCCGCGTTCAGCGGCGGAGGTAATCGCACGGAGTGGGATAAAGCGGATCCGGCGGTCCTGAATCAAAAACTCAAAGTTCTGTGGATCGGTTGTGGCACGGAAGACCCGGGCTACAACGGCGTCAAGGCAATGGACGACTTGCTTACGAAGAAGAACGTCAAGCACGTCTGGAATCAATCCGGCGGCGGACATAGCTGGCCGAACTGGCAGGTGTACCTATCGAGATATGCGCCGCTGCTTTTCAGGGATTAGCGACCTGACGAAGGTGTTTGATAATCACTGCCGCATGGTGGATGATCCCGAAGGCGAGGTGCGCAGGATCTTGCTGACTTAGCCGGGCGACAAGATCACCGGCGTTACTGGTGCTCCGCCCTTAATCTTTCCGCCATTTGGCGCACCACGGGATCGGGTCGGAGGCGGAGTGCGGCTTCGTATTCCGCGATGGCGTCCGGAGTCCGGCCTGGGGTTTGCGCCAACGCGTTCGCGAGGTTGACGTGCGCTTCCACGAGATTGGGCTCGGTTCGGAGGGCCGATTCAAATTCTGAGATGGCCTCGGGTAATCGGCCGGGCATCCGTGCCAGCGCGGTTCCCAGGTCATAATGGGCTTCGGCGTTGTCGGGTCGAATCCGCACTGCCGCCTTATATTCGGCTATCGCTTCGGGGATCCCGCCGGGTATGGTCGATAGCGCGTTTCCCAGGCTGATATGGGCGCCCACGGAATCGGGTTGAATGCGCAGCGCGGACCGGTACTCGGCGATCGCCTCCGGCAGCCGGCCAGGGATGCGCGCCAGCGCGTTGCCGAGATTGATGTGAGCATCGGCATGATCGGGGTCGATCCGCAGCGCTGCCCGGTATTCGTCAATGGCTGCCGTCAGCCCGCCGGGCTGCTGGAGCAGTGCGTTCGCCAGGTTGTAGTGAACCTCCGCGCTGGCGGGTTCGATCCGAAGCGCCGCCTGGTATTCGGCGATCGCCTCCGGCAGCCGGCCAGGGATGCGAGCCAGCGCGTTTGCCAGATCATTGTGCGGCTCGGCGCGATCGGGTTCAATCCGCAGCGCCGTCCCATATTCGGCGATCGCCTCTGGCAGTCCTCCAGGCATTGCCGAGAGTGCGTTTGCCAGATTTGTGTGGACATCGGCATGAACCGGGTCGATCCGCAGAGACACGCGGTACTCGGCAATCGCGTCGGGCAAACGGCCGGGCAGAAGCTCTAACGCTTTGCCCAGGTTGTAGTGTGCCTTGGCGCTGCCGGGGCAGACGTCCACGGTACTCGTCCAGAGGCTGAACTCGTCCTTCCAGTCGGAATTGCGCGCATAGGTGCGCGCGACGAGCGCGAGGCAGACGAGCCCCAGCAAGGCCCAGGCAAGTCGCGGCTGGCGCCGGGCAAGAGCAGATAGCGCTGCGACGATGCATCCGGCGAGGCCGACCGAAGGTAAGTAGAGAAAGCGCTCGGCCATGATGCTGCCGATTAAGACGATCAGATTCGAAGTGGGCGATGCCGCAACGAAGAAGAAAGCCAGGAAGAAGAGCATCGGCTTCTGCCTGCCGCGCCCGCGCACAGCCAGAATTAAGACGAGAAGCGCGGCGCCGAGGCAGACCACGAGCGAAAGGAGCGCCTGGGCATCCCGCCAATCAAATAACGGCACAGCATTGGACGAGTAATCCGCCGATAGCCGGGCCGGCCAGAGAAACCGCCATAGGAAAACGCCGATTACTTTGATGGCTGTGAGCCGCGCTGTCCAGAAGCCGGCATTCACGAGCGGATTGTCGGCAAACGGGATGAGCATATGCAGGTGCGCTTGGCTGCGCAGATAGAGAAACGCGGCGGACGGCAGCAGCAGCGCGGCGTAGGCCGGAGCGCGCACGCGCCACGCCGCGCGGTCAAATTGCGCCGCTCCCTCACGGTCGTGCTGCAAGCAGCGGCTCTGTATGACGTCATATAGCAGCATGAGGCCCGGCAGGACCACGGCGCTCTCCTTCGAAAGGAGCCCGACGGCCTGGGTGACTGCGATGCCCGCCAGCCATGCCACCTTCCGCCGCCCCGCGGCCGAAGCGCCTCTCACGTGGCATAACAGACCCGCCAAAACACCGAACGCTGCCAGCAGGTCGGCGCGCCCCACAATGTTCGTCACGGATTCGGTGAGCAGTGGATGCAATCCCCAGATGGCAGCCAATGCCCAAGCCGGCGCAATCTCTCCGAAAATCGCGATGCCGAGCGCATACACCAGCGCAACATTGAGGGCATGCACCACGAGATTGACCCAATGGTAGCCCGCGGGGCGCGAACCATTGCCGAGAACCGCGTAGTTGAGCAGATAGGAGAACGTGGTCAACGGCCGGTACAGTCCGGCGGTTGGGTGGGTGTAGCGATAGCCTCCGTTCAGAATGGACGCGATGTTTTGCGGCGTCGCCTCGCGGATACGGGGATCCCGGCCGATTATGGAAGAGTTGTCGAACACCAGGCCGCTCTGGAAAGAGTTGGAGTAGGCGATCAGGAGGAGGCTCCAAATCGCCAGGAGCCGCCACATGTGGCGTCGCCAATCGTCCCGCTGTTTTGTGGCTGGACGTAACGTTTCCCGTGATTTCCGCTGTGTGCCGGTCTTCCCCACTGACCACTAGTATAACTGCGTCAAGCCCCCGTAAATACTGGATGTAAGCGAGTACAGAAGTCTATGACATCGCTAGTTCGCCATGATATGACACAGGGGTTTGGGAGAAGTCTTGAATCGCAATAACCGAAGATGGTTCTTTAAGACCGCCGCGGCGGGAGTGGCCGGAATGTTTGGCCTGCCGCGGCTCTCCTCTGCCATCGAGGACACCACGTCGCCCTACCGGCGGCCCAAACTGAAGATCGCCGACGTGAAGACGGCCTCGCTTCAGGGTTTTCACGTGCGGATCTACACGACCAGGGTCTGACAGGCGATGGGGAAGCGGTGGACGCGATCGGCGGCGCTCCCAGTATCGTGCCCGGATCGTCGGCGCTTGGCAAGAGTGGGCCAGTAACGCTCGGATGGATCGACCACTGTTAGGAACAGGATTAGGAACACCGAGAAGAGGAAGAAAGTTCAAGTCATCATCGGTCTGCGTGGACGCGTGCGA
>JBKQPR010000321.1:0-35465 GCA_052144935.1 Bryobacteraceae bacterium | reverse complement strand
CAGAGCCGCGACGGTTACGGAGCGGTGGGCCCACTTTCCACCCATGTCGCGCGTAGTCATTATCGGCGGCGGCATCTCGGGACTCTCGGCCGCCTATTACCTGGCCAAGGGCGGCGCCGCTTCCACCATCCTGGAGTCGCGCCCGCGCCTGGGCGGCGTGATCCGGACCGAGCACGTGGAGGGCTGCACCATCGAAGCCGGCCCCGATAGCTTCCTCTCCGCCAAGCCCGCCGGCGTGGAGTTTGCAACCGAACTGGGCCTTGCGGATCAGATCATCGCCTCCAACGATCACCTGCGCAAAACCTACGTCCTCAAAGGCGGCCGGCTGATCCCTCTGCCCGATGGCCTCATGATGATGGTGCCCACCAAGATTCTGCCGCTCCTGACCACCGGCCTGGTGAGTTGGCGAACCAAGCTGCGGATGGGGCTGGAGCTGCTGCGCGCGCCCAAGCCGCACGCGGGCGACGAATCGGTGGCGCAGTTCATCGAAGAGCACTACGGAACCGAAGCGGTGGATTACCTGGCGGAGCCGCTGCTCTCCGGCATTTACGGCGGCGATCCCCGCGATCTGAGCGTTTCGAGCGTGCTGCCGCGCTTCGTGCAATTGGCCAATCAGTATGGCAGCCTCACGCGCGGCGTGCTGGCGGAGCGCGCCAAAGCCGTCCGCAACGGTCCCGCCGCGCCGCTTTTCCGCACCCTCAAGGGCGGGCTGGGCCAACTGGTGGAGGCTGCCGCGGCGGCCATCCGCGGCCACGCCGAAATCCGCCAGGTGCGCGCCGAAACCATCGAGCGCAGCGCCAATCACCCAGCCGGTTTCCGCATCCGCGCGGGCGGCGATTGGCTCGAAGCCGCCAGCCTGGTGGTGGGCTGCGAAGCGCACAGCGCCTCCCAGCTTCTGGCCGCGGTGGACCCGCGCCTGGCCGAGTTGCTGGGCCAGGTCCCCTACAGTTCTTCGATCACTCTGGCGCTCGGTTTCGACGCGGCCGGCTTCCCCACGCCGCCGGATGGCTTTGGCTTTCTGATCCCCAAGAAGGAGCGCCGCCGCCTGGCCGCCTGCACCTGGGTGGGCACCAAGTTTTCGCACCGCGTGCCCGCCGGCAAGATTGTGGCGCGCTGTTTCATCGGCGGCGCGGAAGCCGCCCTCGCGCTGGCCGAGTTCGACGAGACCCTGGCCGCCGCCGCCACGCGCGAGTTGCAGGAGATTGCCGCGATCGCAGCCGAGCCGCGATTCGCGCGCGTTTTCCGCTGGCCGCGCTCGATGGCGCAGCCCACCGTAGGGCATCCCGCGCGGGTGGCGGAGATCGAAGCGCGCGTGGCGGCGATTCCCGGCCTGCACCTGGCGGGCAACGCCTACCAGGGCATTGGCATTCCCGATTGCATCCGCCTGGGCCGCCAGGCCGCCGGCCGCATCCTGGCGGGCTGAGCATGCGGGTGAGCATGCCGGGCGAGGGTGCCGGCTGAGGGTGCCGGCTGAGCGTGCCGGGTGAGCATGCCGGGTGAGCATGCCGGGTGAGAGTGCCGGGTGAGCGTGCCGGCCGCACCTCCTCCTCCTACAGCCTGCGCAGGTAAATACACGATGCCGTGAGAGCCAGAAAAGGCGCAAAGGCCACGGAAAAACACATCCACAGGAAGAGTATCGGCACCGGCCAATCCGGATGCATCCGCCACACGGTCAGGTTGAAGCAGATCGCCAGCGCGAACATGATGATCATTGCCCATCCCGCGAAACGGTTGGCCGCATACCAGATACTCGGGGATGAGAACGTCTTCCGCGTTCTGTAACCGTATGCTCCGTTGGGTGGGACCTTCCCAATCGCCATCGGCAAGGCAAACAGGGCAACCATGCCGGGCACTAAGTAGGCCGCCAGATGCAGCACCATGTAAAAAGTATATCAGGGGGCGAAACTACGGAACAGTTGCCGGGAAGACTGTACCGGTCTGAGAGTAATGGCAGGCTCAAGTACTATCCGAAGTTAACCGCCGTGGTATTGCCTCCGCAAACCAGTACGCCGACGCGCTCGCCGGGGCGCGGACGGTAACGGCCCGAGAGCAGTGCGGCAAAGGCGGCCGCGCCTCCGGGTTCGGTGGCCACGCGCAACACCTCCCAAAGCCTCTCCTGGGCCTGCTGGATGGCGTCGTCTTCCACCAGCACCACCCGCTCGACGAAGCGCTGGGCCAGGGGGAACATCAACTCGCCGACTCGTTTGGGGGCCAGGGAATCGGCGGCGATCCCGCCGGCTTCGGCATCCACCGGACGGCCCGCCTCCAGGGCGCGGGTCAGGGTGGGGGCGGCCGACGGCTCCACGCCGATCACGCGGATCCGGCCCTCGTACCAGGCGGCAATCCCGCCGATCAGCCCGCCGCCGCCGACGGCCACCAGCAGCGAATCGAGGGCCGGGTCCTGGGCCTCGAATTCCAGGCCCACGGTCCCCGTCCCCATGAGGGTCTCGGGCTGGTCGTAGGCGTGGATGGGAAGGGCGCCCGATTGCGCGGCGAAGCGCTCGCTTTCCGCCAGGGCATCGGCGTAACGGTCGCCCCAAACCACCAGGTTCGCTCCGTAGCCGCGAATGCGAGCCACCTTGGCCGCCGAGGATACGCTGGGCACGAAGATGGTGGCGGGCATGCCCAGGCGATGCGCCGCGTAGGCCACCGCCGCACCGTGATTGCCGCCCGAAGCGGCAATCACGCCCGCCTCGGGGACGCTCCGGGTCAACAGGTTCGAGAACGCGCCGCGGGTTTTGAACGACCCGGCATGCTGCAGGAGTTCCAGTTTGAGAGAGAGCCGGTTGCCGGGGAAGCCGAAATCCGCCCCTTCCACCGCGATGACCGGGGTGCGGCGGATGTAGGGGGCGATCACATCGGCGGCGCGGGCGATAGCGGCACGATCCATTCGGAGTCGATTCTAGCAGCCTTTCGGCGGGGGGCAGGGCGGCCTGGGCTGAGCCGGGTGCAGCCGGCCGGCCAGTGCCGCAAGAAGTGCGCCTGGCCGGTTCCTTGCCCGCGGTGGGGCGCCCTCCGAGGTGCCCTCCGGGGTGCCCTTCGGGGTGCCCTCTGGGGTGCCCTCCGGGGCGCCCTCCGGGGTGCCCTCCGAGGTGCCCTCGGGGCCCGGTCGATTGCGGCTGATCGGGCCGAGTGCCGATTGCGGCGCGTTTGCGTTTTCAGGTCCTTCCTCTTACAATTGAAGCCATCTCCCCGGAAGAGATAGGCAAGCGATGAGCGACCCAGAAGGACCCAAGATGGCTATCGTTTCGAACCCGCCGGCTGCGGATGCCGATCGAGCGGCCCACAAGTTACAGGTAGTGAGCCGCACGTCACGGAGCGGCAGGGCGGCGAAAGCGGGCGCCAATCTGTCCAACATTTTCCTCCAGGTAGTCGAACTGCAGCAGCAGTTCGGCGAGCAGATGCTGACGCTGGAAAAGGGCATTCAACAGCAGAGGCAGGAACTGGTCAACACCATGGGCCAGTTGCCCGAGATGAAGGAGAAGATCAACTGGCTGATCGCCAGCTTCTACGAGCAGGGCAAAAAGGATGTCACGCTGCACGAGAGGATCGGCCGCCACGAGGCGACCATTCTGAACGTGGCCAAAGCGGTGCGTTCGCTATGCGAATCGCAGGCCCGCTGGAAGGCCACCATGGATCAACTGGCCGAGGTGCTGTCGCAGGCCAAGTCGATCCGGACGACGGCAGCGCCCGAAATCACCATAGGCTGAGACCGGCGTCAACCCGTGGCGGCGGGCAGCACGGCGGCGCCCGACATCACCATAGACTGAGACCGGCGTCAACCCGTGGCGGCGGTGAGCAGCACGGCGGCGGGCAGCGCGGCAACCGCCCCGGCTCCGCTATCCTGGGAGTATCGCACACAGGGTCCTCATTCTCGGCGGTGGATTCGGAGGGTTGTACGCCGCCCGGTCTTTGCGCCGCGCCAAGGTGGATGTGACGCTCCTCGACCGGCGCAACTTCCATCTCTTCCAGCCGTTGATGTATCAGGTTGCCACCGGATCGCTGTCGCCGGGCGAAATCTGCGCCCCCCTGCGCGCCATTCTCAGCCGCCAGAAGAACACCCGCGTTTTGTTGGGGGAGGCCGCCGATATCGACCCGGCCGCGCGCCGCGTGAAACTGCTGGACGGGGCCGAATTCGAGTACGATTCCCTGATTGTCGCCACGGGATCGAAGACCTCCTATTACGGCAAGGACACGTGGCGCGAATGGGCGCCCAGTTTGAAGACCGTGGAGGAGGCCACCGCCATACGCCACAAAATCCTGTACGCCTTCGAAGCCGCCGAGCGGGTGACCGACCCCGCCGGGCGGCGCGCCTGGCTGACCTTCGCGATCGTGGGCGCCGGGGCGACCGGAGTGGAACTGGCGGGGGCCCTGGCGGAGATCGCTCACGAGACCCTGAAACACGACTTCCGTTCGATTCGTCCCGCGGATGCCCGGATCCTGTTGCTGGATGGCGGCCCGCGCGTGCTGGCGGGTTATCCGGAAGACCTTTCGAGGCGCGCCGAGGCTTCGCTGGTTCGCCTGGGCGTCGAGGTGCGGACCGGCGTCAAGGTGGTGGGAGTGAACGAGGGCGGCGTCTCGTTCGAATCCGCCGACGGCGTCCGCGAGTCGCTGGCGGCCAAAACTGTTTTATGGGCGGGCGGCGTCACGGTCACCACTTTCGGCCGGACCCTGGCGGCGCGCACCCATGCGCCGGCCGATAAACAGGGCCGCATCCGGGTGGCGCCCGACCTGACCATCCCCGGCTTTCCCCAGATCTACGTGGTGGGCGACCTGGCAGCGGTGAACGATGCCGGCGGCAAGCCTTTGCCGGGCGTGGCGCAGGTGGCCATGCAAGGCGGGGCCTACGCCGCGCACGCCATCGTCAAGCGTTTGGAAGGCCCCCAACCGCTTCCCCCCTTCCATTATTTCGACAAAGGCGACCTGGCGGTGATCGGGCGCGGCTCGGCGGTGGCGCGCATTTTCGGCCTGCACCTTTCCGGCCTGGTGGCCTGGCTGGTATGGCTGTTCATCCACCTGATGTACCTGGTGCAGTTTCAGAGCCGGGTGGTGGTATTTGTGCGGTGGGGCTTCCAGTACCTGACCTTCAGCCGGGGCGCGCGGTTGATTACGGGCAACGCGGCCGGCGATTCGGTGACTTCGCCGGCCTCCATGAAGAACCTGCCGGAAGAGTGAATGGCGGGGCAGACGGGGCGCCCTCCGGCCCCGTCGGCCCCACCCGGCTACAATGATCGCAGGAAGTTCAGCAGGTCCTGTTGCTGCGAGTTGCTCAGAGCATTGAAGGCCTGGATGACCTGATTGGCCTCCGACCCACAGCTCCCCTGGTTCGGCGAGCTGGCCGTTGACGGCACGGCGGTGGCCGACCCGTTGCAGACGGGCCCCGGGCTGAAGTGAGCCAGGATGGCGGCCAACAGATCGGCGGTCCGCCCATCGTGCAGGAAGAATAGCCGCTGGCCGATGCCCCAGAGCGGAGCCGAGCGGAACTGGTCCGGGCCCGCCGCGCCCTGGACAATCCCGTCGGCCAGGTTGGGACCCATGTGGTGGAGCGCGAAATCCGAATACGGATGGAATTGATAGTGGGACAGGGCCGGAAAATTGGATAAGCCCGTGGTGAGCGAAGTGGAGTGGCACAGGTTGCAGCCGATCTGGCTGAACAACCTCTGACCGTTCAGCTCCGAGGACGAGGCCGTGGTGGGCACGGCCGGGGCCAATAGACTGGCAGTGGCGGCAAAGTTGACGATGTCGGAAGACATCGCCGACGCGTTGCCGGTGGTCGACCCGGCTATGTTGGGGTTGATGATGTTGATGGTGTCTTCCGGCGTGGCGTTGAAAGTGCAACTCGCGATGACCCCTGGCGGCGTTCCCGCCGGAAAACGCTCGTTGGCGAAGTTGTCGTTGGAGACGCCCTGCTCGACGTTATAGGCTTCTCCGGCGAATATCAGCAGGGTCTTGTTTTGCGCCTTCCAGCCAAAGCGCGTGATGGTGCCGTCATTGCCGCTGGTGTTAAACGTGCCGCCGATACCGAGCGCCGCTCTCTGCGATGCCGTGGCGGACAGGTTCAACTGCAGGGCCTCATCGCTGG
Source organism: Bryobacteraceae bacterium (assembly GCA_052144935.1). Classification (GTDB taxonomy): domain Bacteria; phylum Acidobacteriota; class Terriglobia; order Bryobacterales; family Bryobacteraceae; genus JOPF133. Next base: position 29,383 of record JBKQPR010000321.1, on the reverse strand, counting down.
TGTTCTCCACCAGACCGAGGCCGAACAAAGGCGTCGGGATGCGGAATATGACGTTGTGCGCGGCGAGCTGGGAGGTAAAGTCGGTTTGCGCCAGGGTGCAACCCGGGGCGTCCGAACGGCCGGCAATCGTGTAGAGGTCGTGCACACCGCCATCGAGCGGCGCGCCCGGCTGGGAAGGATCGGTCGAGATGAACCGGGCCTCGCGCACCGGACCGCTGGCGGTAATAAACGAGGGCGGGGTGTTGTTGGCGCCGTGCAAAGTGGCCAGCGCCACCTGCGGGTTGGGAATCGGATTCTGTTTGCTGGTGAGGCCGGCGCTGCTGCCTCCTATGGCCGGCTGGAGATGGCACATGGCGCAGGCATTGCCGTTAAAGGTTGGCCCCAAGCCGCTGCCCGACTCGATGGTTCCGGAAACCGAATCCACCTCCTGGAAGCGCAGGAACGCTTCCGCAAAGAAAGCCTTGTCGGCGGCGTTCAGCGTGGGGTTGGTATTGTCGAGAACCGGAAAAGTTCCACCGGCCCCCGCGGGGCCACCGCGAGGACCGGGATCGGTCTGGCCAAAACCGCACACGGCGGCCAAAAGCACGGCGGCCAGGCTTGCCCATGCATGCCTTGTCGCCAGTAAGTTCGTAATCCGCATTGACACACTTCTCCTTTGTCTATTCGCACCCGATGTGAGGGAGTGCGAGAGATTTCCGGGGTATGCAAAAACGCGGATATCAGGTAGAATGCAACTGTAGTCGCGGATGCCACTCACCTGGTATCCGGGCAGGCCCGCCCTCGCCCCCAAGCGGGGGCCGGCCTATGCAACCCTAACTCATGGTGCTACTTGTTAATATTCTCCCCTCCGCTTGCAAAGCGCAAGGCTGTAATTCGTCAATGTCGCGTTGATATCAGAATCCAGGTGTTCAATAGCACGCAAGCCCGTCGCCCCCGGCTGCACCGCTGAATCTCGGGATGGCATGGCAGACCGCGGGATGGAATGAGTTGCCTGCCGGTCGGCCGGTGGCCGAAGTTGCCAACCCGTTGGCCGGCCTGGACGGCGCCGATCAATGCGGATCAAGGCCGGCTAGCTTAGCTCAGCCACAAAACAGTGAGCCATCGGCGGCTGGAAATAGCCTGCCTGCGGTAAGCTGCCATACTCTGCCAGTCACAGGCTGTTCAATCCGCCACCGCCCGGAGGTCGGGCTGAAATGGGATTGCTCTCCATCGTTGCGTTTCGCTGATGCTATTCGCGAGCCGGGCCTTTCCGCAGGACAGCCCGAAAAAAATCACCCAGCACGAGGCTATGGACGCAGCCACCAACAAGGTGCCGCCAGATTATCCGGTGTTCGCCAAACAGTTGAAAATCCCGGGTTGCCGAAGTGGAAGCGGTGATTGGGGAGAATGGCTCCGTGGAGCATGTGAAGACCGTGAGCGGTAGCCCGGCGCTGACCAAGGCTGCCTCCGAAGCGCTGCTGAAACGGAAATTCAAGCCTTTTACCGAGGATGGCAAAACCATCAAGGTAGTCGTGACGATGTCTTTCAATTCCACGTGGCGCAAGCGGTGCGCGGGATGACGGAGAGCTCCGTGCTGGTAAAAGCTCTAGCTAGTGGATGAAGTGAATCTGGGGAGCCAGGAGCAGGCTCGCGGAATGGATCAAATCGCGCGGGTGATCGTACAGATGGACAAAATAACCCACTCTACGGCAGCGAGCGGCGAGCCGGAGCCGCTGCCGGCCAGGAGCTAAACAATGACGGGCAGAGCCTGCACGGAGTTGGTTCATCAAGGGCAGGCGATGTTCGGAGCTAAGTGGGGGCCGATATCCCGGAGAACCGGCCCTCGGGCCTTACATCTTCAAGCTATCGACGCTGATGGTATCGCCATCCATCTTGCCGGTGATGGTAACTTTCTTTCCGGCGGCGTCCTTCACTTTGTCCTGTTCCTTAATCTGGTAAACTTTGCCGTCTTCAGTGGCGAGAACTGCAGGAGCGCCGCGTCCGATGCAACTCTTGGCGCAGGCTTCGTTGCCCAACATTTCCTTCTTGGTCGCGCAGTTCTTGTCGATGATGTATCCGGTCCAACTGTCCGCCGCGAAACCGCATACCGACAGACCCGCCGTCAAAGCAAACACCGCAACTAGTTTCTTCATTGACACAGCCTCCTCTGAAAAATTCAGGTTAACCTGACTATACCCCAGATACGCATCCGCCGCAAGTTTGGATGTGTCTGAATAATTTGCAGTTGTTAACTGGAGCACGCCTGCGGGCGGCCTCGTGCGTCAGTAGAAGAGATATTTCCGCCACTGCGCATCGCCTTTGCCCAGCATCCGCATGAGGTGGCGGCTGGTGTGCAGGCTGAAAGGCCGCGGCTGGCGCGCCAGCCTCATGCCCGCCTCCTCGGGGGTGCGATTCCCCTTGCGGTTGTTGCAGGGATGACAACAGGCGACCAGGTTTTCCCACGCCGATTCACCCGCCCGCGACCGGGGGACCACGTGGTCGAGGGTCAATTCCGCCGAGGGAAGAATGCGGTGGCAATACTGGCAGGTGTACCGGTCGCGCATCAGGATGTTCTTGCGCGAAAGGGCCCGCGTCTGGTGGGGAATTCGCCGGTATTCGAGCAGCCGGATGACGCTCGGCAGGCGCACCACGTTGCGCGCCGAATGCACGGCATGCAAAGATTCCTCTTCCGCCGCCGCCACGCCCTTGAGCACCAAAACCAGGGCGCGCCGCGCGGCGCAAATGTTGATCGGCTCATAGCTGGCGTTAAGCACCAGAACGGGTCTCTGCAGTCGATCGTTCGCCATTCAGAATCTTACCCCCCATTCCTCAGGGCCGGCAGTCCCGGCGCCGGCATCCCCAACGAGCGCGACTGCGCCGGGTTCGTGACGATCTGGGGCCGCCATTCCCACATCCGAACGCCGGTCGACGCGCGCGAGGGTCAAGACCCCCACCCGGCGTGCGCCGCCCTTTTTCAACGCCAGTGCGCAGGCGGCCGCGGTGGACCCGGTGGTCAGGACGTCGTCGATCAATAAAACCCGTTTGCCCAGCAGTTTGTCTCCGCGCGAAACCAACCTGCGGCAAGCGAAAGCAGAGGCCACGTTGCGCCGCCGCTTGTGGTTGCTCAAACCGGCCTGGGAAGCCGTGGGGCGCACGCGTTTCAGAAGCGAAACCAATGGAACGCCGGTGCGCCGCGCCAGCTCCCGCGCCAGCAATTCCGATTGGTTGAAGCCTCTTTGCCAGCGGCGCCGCCAATGCAGCGGCACCGCGGCGATCATGTCCCAGCTTTCATCGCGGGCCAGCGCCGCCCACAGAAGATCGCCCAGCGGCCGAGCCAGAGTACGGACCCGGCCGTATTTATAGACGTGGATCAACTCGCGCAGCGCGCCTTCGTAGGAGCCATAGCAGTAGGCCGCGTCAAAACCACGAAGGCCGCTACGGCACAATCCGCAGCGGCCTTCGGCATCCAGCGGGAAACCATTCTGAAATGGCGTCCGGCAACTGCTACAGAAAAACTCCGCGTTCAGCGGAGCCGGTTCTTCCAGACATTGGCGGCATACGGGGACGCGCGAAATCTCGTCCAGTGGGCGGCTGCAAATGCGGCAATCGTCGGGAAACAGGAGGGAAAAAAGGGCGCGGAGGGCTGCTCGAACGAACGGAACGCGATTGCTGGCGACTGCGGCGCGGCTACGACTCGAGAAGACCCACCTCCGCTGACCCACCATTGTAGCGGATTTGGGACGCCGGCGGAAACCGGCAGTCCAGGCGCTCCCTCTGGGCCGCGGCTCGGCACGAAATCGGTTCGGAGCCCGACCGCGAGGGAGCGGTCCCCGGCCGCCCTCAACAATCGTCATCGTCGATCGTCGGCGACGAGGTGACGCGAGGCGCGCCGAGGTGCCCTCTGACCAGGGCCGCACTGCAGCCCGCACCGGCGCAACCGCCCGATAGCAGTAGAATACAAAGCGGAGGGATTGGTTTGGGCGGTTCGCGAAAGATCCTCGCCTTCGCGCTGGGCGTTGCCGGTGCCGCGGTCTGCGGGGTCTGGGCGCAGGTCGCGGTGGTTCCCCGGCCGCTTCCCACGGCGGCGGAGCCCACGCGCCCGGCGGCCAATTTGCGGGTGGATGCGCACCTGGTACTGGTGCCGGTCTCGGTCTGCGATCCCCAAAACCGCCCCGTCACCGGTCTCGAAAAGGAGCACTTCAAAGTCTTCGACGACAAGGTCGAACAGACCGTCACGCATTTCGCGATGGAGGACGAGCCGGTGGCGGTGGGGCTGGTCTTCGATATCAGCGGCAGCATGGGCGACAAGCTGCGCCTCTCGCGAATGGCCGCCTCGAAGTTCTTCGACACCGCCAACGTGGAGGACGAATTTTTCCTGGCCGAGTTCAATGACCAGCCGAGAATCGTGGTGCCGCTCACGCGCGATTTCGAAGAGATTCAAAACCAGCTCACCTTTGCGCAATCGAAGGGCCGCACGGCGTTGCTCGACGCCATTTTCCTGGCCCTGCACGAGCTGAAGAGATCGACGAAGAATCGCAAAGCGCTCCTCATCATCTCCGACGGCGGCGACAACGCCAGCCGGTACACGGAGACCGAGATTCGCAACAGCGTACGCGAATCCGACGTGTTGATTTATGCCATGGGCGTCTACGAAGCGCCCGGCGCGCGCAGCCGTTCGCCCGAGGAGGCGTCCGGCCCCGGTCTCCTGAGCGAGCTCTCCGAGCAGACCGGCGGCCGCCACTATCCGGTCAGCGCCATGGAAATGCCCGACATCGCCGCCAAGATCGGCATCGAACTGCGCAACCGGTATGTCCTGGGCTATGCTCCCACCGATCGGCAGCGCGACGGGCGCTACCATCACGTGCAGATCAAGCTGGTGCCGCCGAAAGGTCTTCCGCCGCTGAAGGCCTACTGGCGGCTGGGATATTACGCGCCGTCGGATTAGCGGCCAGCGCGGGCTTGGATTTTTGCTCTTTGCAGCCGGGCGGGACCCGAGCGGGTACGCCCGCGTCGAGTTGCCCCGCATCGAGACGCAGCCCCGCGCCGGGTCCTTGCCTCGGGGCCGTGCGCCTGCCCCCAGCGAACCCCCGCCCTGCGTCGGAGCGCTCGCCCCCAGCAAGGGGCCTCGTCGAAGCCCTGACCCGCAGTCCTGACCAGCAGCGGCCCCCTGAATCGGACATAGGCGTTAGAATAGCGAGCCGCGTAGCTCTCGAAGATCAGAGCGCATTCCCCCAGCCGAGCCGGCGTTCCGGCCGTCGGCACCCCTCAAATAAGCCTAGAAACGGCTGTTGACTCTCAACGTTGTCGGCAAGTCCCGGACCTGTATGGATTTCCAACTGCGGCGTAGTTCACCAATTGGGAGACAACTGCCGTGGCCGAAAATACTTGCGGCTGAAGAGGTGGGATCGCAGGGAGAATCTATCCCCCTGTGCCCAGCAAATGTCAGCAACGCGCGTTACACGGCAATTTGACCTCGAAACGCCCGTCCCAATGCCGCGTCAACGGTCCGAGACGCCCGCGCCTGGCTTGAGTCATTCGCTTACGGTGCATGCAGCCTCAATCATCCTCGATTTGACCGTTGAGTGCGATGATGCTCTCGGCCACATCGGAAACTCGGGGGAGGATTCGCTCGATCTCTGTGCAGCGCCGCTGGATTCCCGGGAATCCAGACACGCCGAGATCGCCTAGCAGTTCCAGATAGCTGTCCTTGAAACTCCGATTCAGACGCTCTGGCGCGTCCGACGACAGGATCTTCTGACACCGAGAGTGGGTGACGCCGATCCAGAACATCGCCTCCCGATGATACCCGCGCTCGATCAACTCCACGCTGCCATCGATGGAAATGGCTCGGGAGCAGTTGTTTACATCCGATGCGAATGAAAACGGCGTCCTAATGTGAGTGCTGGCTGCAGCGAAGACTTCCGCGAGCGCCGCAACGTGGCCGGTGACTCGTTCCGGGCTGAGCCGGGCGGACCCCAGCAACTCCAGCAGCGTTTCATGGAATTCCTGGTGGCCATAACCAGCTAGTACGTCGCGAATTGCGACGTACCGCGTGCGCACTGTGGGATTTTTCAGGCCTGCTATAAGAAGCACATGGGTGGTTATGCCTGCGGCGAAAAGGCATGCGATTACCTGGTCGTGCAAGGCCAGGTTCTCGGAGACCGGCCGGAGAGACGCCAGAACCTTGTCTCTGGCGCCGGCACAACGTCTGCGTACCCACAGCCGCTTGGCATACTCCCGAGAAACGATGGCCTTGAGCGGACTCAGATGGCCGAAGGGGTCGAAGATAATCTTCGCCGTATGAAGTCCTGGGGCCAGATGGTAATCACTCAGAACCTGTTCGGCCGACTGAAATTGGCCCTGGCGCAGGTACGAAACTTCCAAGAGGATATCGTGATACACGAACTTGCGCCGGGCGCCGGGCTGGTCCCGACCTGCGAGGACCACCATGATATCGAGATCAGATGCCGCCGTGAGTTCCACATCCTCAGGCAGCCAGTTTGTCGAGCCGCCACTGTACGCTCCCCAGAAGCCTGGAATCCCGCCAGCTTCCTCTACCATCCACTTCCGGGCCGCCTCTCTGGCCTGTTTGACCGTCATCTTTCACCAGCGTGCGTGATGCTTCCCGTCGCTGTCAACGGAACGCGGTTCTTGCTTCGGGCCCAGCGGTCATCAGGTTTGTTTGCCGTTTCCCGCTTGACCGTCAGCCACGCGGAAGCAGTCCACATGAGCGAGACGTCGTCGACTCGCACTTTGGCCCGGCCGGTGGTCCAACGCCCAAGTCCTCGAACCGCCAACGTCATCCCGTCATTCGCGGATCGGGAACCACAAACACGCTGACTCCGCCGATTCGGCCTCAGGACCACGCTCCCAACGCGAATAGGCCGCTTCCAAAGCCCCTCAGGGCTCAGGCTGCGTCTTGCAACACCCGCAGCGCCCGGAAGCGGCCGGCGCCGGGCTCCGCCGGAAACGTTCACCAAGTTCGCCAATTATTATTGCCCCTCCAACTCCCGCCATTCCAACCACTTACCCTCCCGCCTCGCTTTCTCCCCCGCCGCCCTCAGCCTCCCCGCCGGATACCATAAGGCTGCGGGAGGGCTTCGCGAGAGCGAATCTGCCCCGAGGAAAGCGGATTCCGTACAAGATGTACGGTTCACCCTCTGTTAACTCTTTTATTTTCAACAGATCATCCCGAGATTTCCGAACATATGTTACGGAATGGGTTCGTTTATGGAAGAAACTTCGCAAGTACCCCCGATTGGACTACCAGGGCGCCTGCGTCGGCCGCCAGCAGGCCTTCGCCGTCATCGCCAAGAAATGCTCTGCTGCTCAGGCGTTATCCCTGAAGCAGATGAAAGAGTCCTGCTCCTACTGGAAGTTCGGCCTGTCCTTTGACGACTTCTTCCAGCAGCACGCCGGGCATCAGCCGCGTCCACGCCGAGCGCATCATCCGTCAGTACAGCCTGGCCCGTATCTCCCCCGAGGATTACCGCGAGATCGCCGGCAACGTGGTAGACAACTGCATCGAGATCGACGGCCGGCAGGTGCCCATCGTTCCCCGAAAACGCCTCCGTCATCCGCGGTTTCGTCCGCGCCTGCCGTTCCCAGCGTCGTAGCCCGAAGGCCGGATTGCCCTGATGCCTGACCTGGAACTCCGTCTCCACGCGCTGCCCCGAAGACGTCCAACAACAACTGCGCCCCAACACGCCCGTGGGCACCATTTCATACCTCAAGGACACGGGCCATTCTGCCATCCGGGAATGGGACCGCATCGCCCGCCGCCTGGAGGAGAAGGATCCCCACAACCGCTAGGGTGCTTCCGTCCTCCGGTGCGCCGGCGCAGAAGTACCCCCACGGCAAAACCGCCCGCCCCCCGCGGCTCGCCTGTAGTTTAAACTATATCTTCGCGGGTCTTAGGTCTTCAGCTTCTCGAATCGGATGCGATTTCCCAAATGGGTTCCCTTCGCCGTGGCACTGGCGCTGGCGGTTTCCGGCGCGACGGCTCTCGACGCCTTGGTGTTCCGCACCCCCTGGTACGTCTCCAACCTGAAATCGGATTCCTCCACCGGCCTCTTCGAGTTGGTCCTGGCGCGGGAGCGCGATGCCCAGAAGCGCAATGCCGACAACCTGGTGGTCACCCTGGGCGATTCTCGATTTGCTTACGCTCCGCGGCTCTCCAACCAGGTCACCGCCCAGACGGGATACGTATTCCGCCACGCGGGCGTGGCCGGAAGCGATGCCCGAGCCTGGTATTACATGATGCGCGACCTCGATCCCACGCGCCGCCGTTACCGCGCGGTGGTCATCGGCATGAACGACTACGACGACGAGGACGAGGATTTCAACCCCAATGACGACATCCGCGCCCTCCATTACGTGATCGCGCGTTTGCGTTTGCGCGACGTGGTCGAGTTCGCCCGCTCATTCGACACCCCGGCCCTCGAATGGGAAGCCTTCCGCGGCGGCATCTGGAAAGGCATCATCTTCCAAGCCGATCTGCTGGATTTCCTCTCCCATCCCAAGTTGCGCCTTGCCGAGTGTGCCTTCGACCGCCACGGGTTCGAGCAGTGGACCTACGGCTATGTCGAAACCGACCGCAGCATGGCGGGGCTGGCCATCGATTGGAAGACCATGAAGGCCACCATTCCGCCGAATTTCGACGACGACCAAAAAGGCACCGTGCAGAACGCGCTCCTGAGGGAGGCTGCCCCGCAAACCGGACGGGTGGCCGCTTTCCGCCGCCACTGGCTCGGCAAGATGATCGATCTTTACCGCGGCTCGCCCACCAAAATCGTCTTTCTCCGGCTGGCGCGCGGCCCGGTAGTTCGGCCGGACAACCTGGTGCACAAGCTCAGCAGCTCCATCCGCGAGTTCGCCGCGCGCCCCAACGTGCTGCTGGTGCCCGAACACGCCTTCGATTCGCTGGAACACCCCGAGTTGTTCAGGGACGCCATCCACCTCAACCGCGAGGGCATCGCCCGGTTCTCCCCCATGATGGCCGTGGAGATCGGCCATATGCTTGATCGGGCCGCGCCCGAGAGGGCGGCCAGGTAACCGCGCGCGATGCTCTTCAATACCACCAACTTCTTCCTGTTCCTGAGCGTGGTGCTGGCGCTGTTCTACAGCAGTCCACGGCCCCTGCGCAAGTACATTTTGCTGGCGGCCAGCTACTTTTTCTACGGATGCTGGAACGTCAAATTCATTGCCCTGTTGCTCACCTTGACGGCGATCGACTACACGGCTGGCATCTGGCTGGAAAAGACTCCGCCCGGCGCCCGGCGGAAGGCCATCCTGATCCTCAGTCTATCCGCCAATCTGGGCTTCCTGGGCTTCTTCAAATACTACAATTTCCTGGGGAGCAACCTGGCGCTGCTCATGGGGCGGCCCTCCAACTTCTTCTTTCTGAATGTGGTTCTGCCGCTGGGAATCAGCTTCCACACCTTCCAGAGCATGTCCTACGTGGTGGACGTGTATCGCGGCGAGCAGGTGGCCGTGCGCAATCCGATCGATTACGCGCTGTTTATCTGCTTCTTCCCCCAACTGGTGGCCGGACCCATCGTGCGGGCGAGCGAATTCTTCCATGACCTGTTCCAATGGAAGGCGCCGTCCAGCGAGGACGTCTCGCGCGGCCTGTTCCTGATGGCCCTCGGACTGACCAAAAAGATGGCCTACGCCGACCAGTTCGCCAAGGTCGCCAATCTCTACTTCGGGAATATCGCCGCGCACCCCGCCATGCGCGAAGCCTGGAGCGGGGTCTTCGCCTTCGGCCTGCAGATCTACTTCGATTTCTCCGGCTACACCGACATGGCCATCGGCATGGCGCTGCTCTTGGGCTTTCACTTCCCGGTGAACTTCCGCCGTCCCTACCTGGCCTTCAGCATCACCGATTTCTGGCACCGTTGGCACATCTCGCTTTCCCGCTGGCTGCGCGACTACCTGTGGTTCCCCCTCGGCGGCAACCGCCATGGCCCCTGGAAAACCTATCGCAACCTGATGCTCACCATGGTGCTGGGCGGCCTGTGGCACGGGGCAAGCTGGAATTTTCTGATTTGGGGCGGCTATCACGGGAGCCTGCTGGCGGCTGAGCGGGCCTTCCGCTTGGACACGCACAGGAAGTGGCCGGGAGGTCTGCTGTATCCTTTGAAGGCCACCGTCACGGTTGGGCTGGTGATGATCGGTTGGGTATTCTTCCGCGCGGCCGATCTGAAGCAGTCCGTCCAGGTGTTAGGGCGCATCGTTTCGGGCACGCCGGGCCACGGTCTGCTGCAGCATTGGCATTTCTGGCTGGTGGGCATCGCGCTGGTGGTGTCGCTGCTTGAGGAGCGCTACGAGATGGTCGAGCGGATCATGAAGGCGCCCACCCTGGCTTACGCCGCGGCCATGGCGCTGCTGCTGTTCTGCCTGGATCTGTTCGCCGTGATCGACCAGGCCATCCCGTTCGTCTACTTTCAGTTCTGAAAAGAGGCGTGCGGCGCGGAGCGGGCCCGGGCCGTCACAAAACGACCGGCGGCGGCGTTACCATGCAAGCAACGATCACGATTACCGGTGGAGGTTTGACGAAATGTTTCGAGCGATTCCAGGCTGCGGCCTGATAGTTTTGGCATCCTGTGCGGCCTTCGCACAGGGAGCGGGGGGACCCAGCTTCGAAGTGGCCTCGATCAAACCGGCGGCGACGATGGTTCCCGGCAGAATGATGATCGGCATGAACGGCGGCCCCGGCACCCACGATCCCGGTCAGATCACCGTGACCAACATGGCGGTGCGAGACCTGATGACTGCGGCCTTCGACGTGAAGAGCTACCAGATCTCGGGGCCGGCTTGGATGGACTCGCAGCGCTTCGACATCGTGGCCAAGGTGCCCGCCGGCGCCACCAAGGATGACGTCAAGGTAATGTGGCAAAATCTGCTCAAGGAACGATTCGGTCTCACGCTGCATCACGAAACCAAAGAAATGGCGATGTATGCGCTGGTAGCGGGAAAGAACGGGCCGAAGCTGAAGGAGTCGGTGGACGACCCGCCGCCCACGGACGGGCAAGCTTCATCTGCGGGGGGCCCCGCGCCGCCGCCACCACCGCCTCCAGGCGACGGTCCAGCGGGCGAGGGCCGGCGGATGAACATAACCATGGGCAAGGACGGCATGCCGCAACTCCCGCCCGGGATGCGCCGCCAGGGCGTCATCATGGTGATGATGAACGGGCGCATGCGCATGATCGGCACCAAAACGCCCATTTCGAGGCTGGTGGAGACTTTGGCACGTCAGTATGACCGGCCTGTGACGGACATGACCGGGCTGACCAAGAACTACGATTTCACGCTGGATTTCGCCCCGGAGAACGGCGGAATCATGAAGGGGATGCCCATGCCGCCACCGGGGGCGGGCGGCGAAGGCGGCGCCATGCACGCGCCGGAAACCCCCGGCGGTGAAGAAGTCGCGACCCTGGCGGTGGCGCTTCAGGAGCAGCTAGGCCTGAAGCTGGAACCGAAGAAGGGGCCGGTAGATCTGCTGGTGATCGACCGCCTGGAAAAGACGCCGACGGAAAACTGAGGGGCAGTCGGGTTGACAGACGGAAGCGTCTGTCCCACATTGCTGTGCAAGGGCTGGCAGGCCAAAGTGGGACAGGCGCTTTCGCCTGTCAACCGGTTCCTTTACTTTTTCACTTGATTACCAGGATTTCCTTTTCCTTGGCGCCGGAGGCCTGATCGATCTTCCCCATATAACTGTCGGTCAGCTTCTGGATCTCGTCGAGGGCCCTCTTCTCCTCGTCCTCAGTGACCTTTTTGTCCTTCAGCAACTTCTTCACGGCTTCATTGCCTTCGCGGCGGATGTTGCGGACCGAGATCCGGTGGTCCTCCGCCACCCCGTGCAACCGCTTGACCATCTCCTTGCGGCGCTCTTCGGTCAGTGGCGGGATAGGCAGACGGATGATTTTTCCGTCATTGGCCGGGTTCAGCCCCAGATCGGACGTGCGGATGGCCTTTTCGATCGGACCGATCTGCGAAATGTCCCACGGCTGGATGGTGATCATGGCCGGCTCGGGAACGTGCAGGTTCGCCAACTGGTTGAGCGGAGTCGGCGTGCCGTAATAGTCCACGCGAATGTGATCCAGCAGGCCCAGGGAGGCGCGGCCGGTGCGGATTGTAGCCATCGCGTGCTGCAAATCCGAAACCGCCTTTTCCATGCGCGATTTCAGGTTCGCCTCCACCTCTTTGGCGGACTGAAACGCGAGGCCGGCGGGTGCTGTGTGCGGTTCTGTTTTCATAATGGCGCTCTCGCCGGCCAGGAGCCGGCTCTAATGAATTACCGTGCCGATGGGTTCTCCCATCGACATACGCATTATATAACGTCCGGTACTCGGAACCCTTTTAAAATCTGTAAGTTGTTAGTTTATCGTCGGGACAAAAGGGACAAAATACCGAAAAGGGACCGTTGACGGTACACCCACGGTACGCGCGCCCCCGTGCTTACCGCGCTCTGGCATTCCCGTGCAAGTAGTCATTTTAACCCCTCTGTAATGGGGCTATGCGCAATTGTACCAGCGTTACCCCCCGTGCGGAAGCCGACCCCCGCAGCCGGTGCAGCCGGCCGGGGTGGGCAACCTCCACGAATCGCCCCGTCCTGGCGCCGTGTGGCCGGACGTTCGCGCCGCCGCCCCAGGGTGGTAGGACGGCCGCGGCACGTTCGTGTTACCGGCGGGTGTGCGATCCCACCTGAAGGGCCTTTGCCTCCGATACGCGACAGATACGCGACAGAGCCCTAGTAGTTTGATACAGGCTCCAATTGGTCTGAAAGCCCCCATCTTCAGAGTGGTCGGACCCATACCGGCAATCGCTGGGATCGTAGTGTTCTCCGCTCGCTCACCAACCATCGAGGGTAAACTGGAGAGATGAATTACGATCCAAGCGATGCAGTCAAACACGTTGTCCATGATTACCTGTATCTCGTTTCCGCAGGCACGGACACCCAGAAATCGCTACCGCACCCGCTCAATCATTATGCGGAACGGACGTTCCTTGTTCACTACCGGGCATTTGCAGATTTCTTCTCCGGCAAAAACGACGCGCGGGACCTCCACGCTCGGGATTTCACTCGTAAGCCGTTTGCGAGGAAGCTCCCGACGTGGGAGAACTTCCATGACCATATTGACAAGCACCTCATGCATCTTACGATCTCACGGATTAAGAACACGATTCCCTGGACTGGCGAACCGAGCAAGCCAATGTTGGACGAGTTTAGAATAGTGTGGGCGGAGTTTCTCGAAGAACTGAAGGACGACCTGAAGCCACTATTCAACCAAGAGATCGAACGAAATCGCGGAGGTTTTAAGGACTACAAGATATAACGCGTCGTATCAGGGGCCTGGCTCGGTTTCGGCCCGGCCCTGACGCCTTTGTGGGCGCGGTGAGCACGGCGAAGGCCGACCAAGGGGAAAGGGGCAAGTGAACGAACCCGAACGAACACCACATGAAACGGGGCGCGGTTGGCTGAAGAACGGGAACCCAGCAGGGGATTTCTCGAAGGCGCCACGCTGTTGGGCGAAGACGCGTCGCGGGACACTTTGCCAGTGCCACGCGATGGCGAATGGGCGTTGCCGGCTCCATGGCGGACTCAGCACGGGGCCGAAGACCGCGGCGGGCATAGAGCGACTCCGGTTGGCAGTCACGAAACACGGCCGGCATTCCGCCGCGGCAAAGGCGGAGAGGCGGTATGTCTGGGCGCTGCTCAAAGAATGCCGCGCGTCTCTCGCCGAACTCGGGGAATCCGCAGAGGCGGCGCCATGCGAGGTGCTTTCGACCGGGAACGCTGTTATGGTGAGATAAATGAAGATTGCCGCTGGATGTATTGCTCTGCTGGTCGCCATTATCCTTCTGGGCGGCGCGTTCGTGGACTTCATAGACGACGTGAAGAATAAACCCGAGAGAATACGCGCCTATTACGCCGCTATAGAACGCCACGATGATGCCGCCGTCGACCGCGACAATGCCGAAGCGGAATCGCGGCAGAACTCCATGGCGGTTCGGGCGGTGGCAGGTGCGGCGTTTCTGGTGGCTGGACTGTTCATCCTCGGTAAACGCGAAAAGGTGACCCCTGCGGCTTCTTAAAAGGCGAACTACATGAAACAGGCAAGCGAAGCGGGACGCTACCACATTAAGCCTGGATGGCTACAAGCGCTGCCCGGCAGAATAAGTACTGCGACTGACCAAGAACTTGAGCAATGGGCGGCAGACCCGAACTGTTACGAAAGGGAAGTTGCTGCCAACAAGCTGGCCGAACGGCGAACGCTTCGGGGTGAAAGTGACCGTAACAAGCCATTCGATCCCCGCACGGAAATCTCGGCTGATGCCAGACACATCGCCGGCCGGATCGTGACCCACTTGTGGATAATTTTGGTCTTGCTGCCGTGCATCATCGGCCTGCTGTGGGTTATCTCCGCCGCCCTCAGATGAGGGCCGTCGCAGGAGCAAAAGAGACCCGCTTGTCATGTAACCGTGCCGTTGGATGACAACCTGGCGGCGCCCTATGCTTTGGCGTGTCCTTCCAGGCGGGCGGCTTCAGTACGTGGCGGAAGCACTCGGGGCCGGCGTAGAGTTGGGCAAGTGGGGGCATGGCGAAGCGAACCGGCAAGGCTACGGTGCAATAATGGTGCTTGAGGCGAAGAACAATGTCACAGAACCAATCTGCGGTTGTAGTCGTTCGTAAGGACTGGATCAATACGAAGGTGCGGCATCTAATCAACTATGGACGTGACAGCGGTTCGCTTGACGACACACATCTCGTTATAGGCGATCTAGCTAGAGGGCACGTCGGATCATCACGGCCTCTGGTTGAAGAACATCGAAACTGCCTGACTGACTGAGGACGGATCAACCGTAACCATGGGGCGATTCATGATTCCTTGGGCTTTCGTTGTTGCCCTCGGAGTCGTCGATCATGGTATGCAGGTCGAGCCAGGGTTCGCTGGTAGTATTGATCTGACCGACCAGTCCACTCGGCAGTCGGATAGTACAACATAACCTCCTTTGGACTGAACCCGCTTCGCGGGTAGACTGCGGCCGCGGTAGGATTTGTCAGGACAATTGCGATGACGTCTTCGTGGAACGTCTGGCCAAAAACAGGAACTGGTAACTCCGTTCAATACACATAAAGCAATTGTCCCGCCAAATCCAAACGGGGTTTAGTCCAATCCATTTTTAGCCCACCGCCGCGGCGTTCGGCGCTTGCCGCGTTCGTCGAAGCTTCGTTCGCCGCGCCGCTGGGCTAAAAATGCTCTGCATTATGTTCGGTTATTGGCCGCATGCGGGAGTGCGCTGGCGCGCCTGGCTGACCAGTTTTCCTCGCTAAAGAATCCGCTTGCCTTTCCGGGCCACCGGCTGCAAATCCGAAACCGCCTTCTCCATGCGTGTTTTCAGGTTCGCCTCCACCTCTTTGGCGGACTGAAACACGGGGCCGGCGGGTGCTGCGTGCGGTTCTGTTTTCATAATGGCGCTTTCGCTGGCTAGGGCCAGCTTTAATGAATTACGGTGCCGATGGGTTCTCCCATCGACATACGCATTATATTTCCAGTTGTAGTCAAATTGAAAACAATGATGGGCAGCTTGTTGTCCCGGCACATCGCAATAGCGGTGGCGTCCATCACTCCCAAGCCCTTGGCCAGCACCTCCAGGTAGGTGATTTCCGGATACTTCACGGCGTCCGGGAACTTCAGGGGATCCTTGTCGTACACGCCGTCCACGCGGGTGGCCTTGGCGATCACGTCGGCGTTGATCTCCAGGGCGCGCAGCGTGGCGGCGGTATCGGTGGAAAAGTAGGGATTGGAAGTGCCGGCGGCGAAGATCGCAATGCGGCCCTTTTCCAGGTGGCGGATGGCGCGGCGGCGAATGTATGGCTCGGCCACCTCGTGCATCTCGATGGCGCTCATCACGCGGGTGGGGTTGCCGATCTGCTCCAGGGCATCGGAAAGCGCCAGGGAATTGATGACGGTGGCCAGCATGCCCATGTGGTCGGCCGTCACGCGGTCCATATTCTGGGCCGCGGCGGCCACGCCCCGGAAGATGTTGCCGCCGCCCACCACGATCCCGATCTGCACTCCCGCCGCGGCCACATCGGCCACTTCGCGGGCCAGCGTTTTCACCCGCTCGGCGCTGATGCCAAAAGGGGCACCGCCGGCCAGAACCTCGCCCGACAGCTTCAACAGGATGCGTTTGAAACCGGGCATTTACTGGCCGGCCGCTTCGGCCCCGGCCTCGACCGCCGCCACGTCGCCCACTTTGAAGCGGATGAAGCGCGAAACGGCGATGTTCTCGCCCAGCTTGGCGATTTTGGTTTTCACCAGTTGTTCGATGGTCAGGGTGGCTTCCTTGACGAACGGCTGTTCGAGCAGGCAGACTTCCTCGTAGAACTTGGCGAGGCGGCCCTCCACGATGCGATCCAGGATCTTGTCGGGCTTGCCCTCGTTACGGGCGTGGTCGCGGGCGATGTCCTTCTCCTTTTCCACCACCTCGGGCGGAACTTCTTCCCGCCGCAGATACTTCGGGTCGGCCGCCGCGATGTGCATCGCGAGGTCGTGCACAAGTGCCTTGAAATCGTCGGTGCGGGCCACGAAATCCGACTCGCAGTTGACCTCCACGAGGACGCCGAGCTGGCCTCCGGCGTGGATGTAGCTGCCGATCAATCCCTGCTTGGTGACGCGAGACGCCTTCTTGGAGGCCGCGGCGATACCGTGCTTGCGCAGCCACACTTCGGCTTCCCCGATGTCGCCATTGGTGGCCACCAGGGCCTTCTTGCACTCCATCATTCCCGCGCCGGTACGGTCACGCAAATCTTTCACTAGTGCTGCGGTGATTTCCGCCATAAGTATTCTTTTCCGTGAAACTGTAAGACCGCTCCCTGGCGGGGTGCCCACTGGGCCCGGCTCCGATGGGCATTGCGGTGCGCGCGACACGCGCTTTCGGAGCCGGGCCCAGAGGGCACCCTGTTAGGGAGCGGTTGCCTTCTAATGCGCGCTTTCCGTGACCACCGGCTCGGGCGCCGGCTCGGCCGTTTCAGAGGCTGGTCCTTTGCGCGGCGACTGGGCCGGCTCGTCCTCCATGCTCAGGCTCTCGGCCATGATCTTCTCGGCATACTTGGGGTCTACGTACTCCGTATAAGCCGCCATGCCTTCCTCGGCCGGAGTTTCATCCTGCACGATCTTGTCGGCCGTGAAATCCTGCTCGGAGGCCAGCGCGCGGCCCTCGATCACCGCGTCGGCAATCTTGCTGGCGAACAGGCGAATGGCGCGCAGGGCGTCGTCGTTGCCCGGGATCACGTAATCCACCTCGTCCGGATCGCAATTGGTGTCCACGATGGCCACCACCGGGATGCCCAAACGCCGCGCTTCCTTCACCGCGATGGCTTCCTTGTTCGAATCGATCACGAACAGCACGTCCGGCAGGCCAGGCATGTCCTTGATGCCGGCCAGGTTCTGATCCAGGTGCTTGCGCTCGCGCTCCAGCCGGATGACCTCCTTTTTGGGACGCCCGGCGTAGCCGCCTTCCACCGACGCCATGGCCTCCAGGTCCTTCAGCCGTTTGATGGACTTCTGCACCGTCAGCATGTTGGTAAGCAGGCCGCCCAGCCAGCGCTGGTTGACGTAGAACATCTGGCTGCGCTTGGCCTCTTCGGCGATGGCTTCCTGGGCCTGGCGCTTGGTGCCCACAAAGAGCACGTTCTTGCCCTGCGCCGCCATTTCGCCAACGAATCGGGCGGCGTCCTTGAACATTTTCAGAGTTTTCTGCAGATCGATAATGTAAATTCCGTTACGTTCGCCGAAGATGTATTCCTTCATCTTCGGATTCCAGCGCTTGGTCTGGTGCCCGAAGTGAACGCCGGCTTCGAGCAATTCCTTCATGGATATTGCGGGCAAACTACCTCCTAGTCATTGGGGGAAGCGGACTTCCCCGATCCAGCCTTCCATAAATGTTCCGCCGCCGGGCGGCCCAAAGCGGTATTTGCGCCAGCCGGCGGAACAGAAGGCGTGCTGCTCTGAGAGAGCCGGACACCCGGCCCCCCGAATTTAACGTTTGGAGAACTGGAACCGTTTGCGTGCGCCCTTCTGGCCGTACTTCTTCCGCTCGTGCGCTCGCGGGTCGCGGGTCAGATACCCCAGCTTCTTGAGCCGTGGCCGCAGTTCCGTATTGAACTCCACCAAAGCCCGGGAAACGCCCAGACGGGCGGCGCCTGCCTGTCCGGCCCATCCGCCGCCGTCGGCGAGAATCAGAATGTCAAACTTATCCACGGTCTCGGTAGCGGCCAGCGGCTGTCTTACCATAGCCCGCGCGCTCTCGGTGGGGAAGTAATTCTCGAAGGAACGGTGGTTCACCTTGATTTCGCCCTTGCCGGGCCGTAGGAAAACCCGAGCTACCGAACGTTTCCGGCGGCCCGTACCCAAATATTGAACAATCGTCGCTGCCACTAAACTTTTACTCCGCTATTTCATGGCCAAAACGGCCGGTTGCTGGGCCGCGTGCGGATGCCGGTCGCCTGCGTAAACCTTCAGTTTCCGGAACATCTGCTTGCCGAGCTTGGTTTTGGGAAGCATGCCTTGAATGGCTTCTTCCACCATGCGGGTAGGACGCTTCTCGCGTACCCGCCGAATGTTGGTCTCCACCAGTCCGCCCGGATACCCGGTGAAATGGCGATAAACTTTATCCTGCTCTTTCCGGCCGGTGAGCCGGACTTTACCGGCATTGATGACGATCACATGATCGCCGGTGTCCAAAAACGGCGTGAAAATGGGCTTATTTTTGCCCATCAACAACATAGCGGCCTTGCTGGCAAGCTTGCCCAGCACCACATCCTGCGCGTCGATCACATGCCACTGGCGTTCGATGCCGTTCTTGGAAGGGAACTCGGTACTCATTGACACACGTCTCCAACTCTTCCTGTACAAAATACTTAGCGTACCGGGATCGAGGGGGTATTGTCAAATCGGGTGATAGGCTACCGCGTTGCGGCGCGCCCATAAAATCACGCCGTGCGCGGTATCACATCTCCTCCCGGAGAATCGAATCGTCCGAGAGATCGATGACCATGGAGTGGGAAGTCCACTCGAACCAGTCTTCGAAGGCGTCCATGCCACGCCCTTTCGGCCACCGAGAGGGCACACGGTACCAGCTATCCAGTTGCTCCTCGAAAATCCGGCCGCACACCTCTTCCAGATTCTCGCGGACCTCTTCCTCATTCTCACATTCCGGCAGCAGGTAAACCGCCGGATCTCGCTGGAGATCCTCCAGGCTCAGATCGCCGCTGGTCGGATCGGCCCGACGCAGCCAATCGAGGAATGGCCGGGCCGGCCTTACTACGATCGCCGTTCGGTTGATGGTAACCACGCGGTCAGCGGCCAGTTTTGCGGGCGGGTAGTCCTGCCTTCGTCCGAGCCTATTTCACGATCACGGTCTTGTCGGCTTCCAGCCTTACCTTTTGGACGACCGGGCCACCGGCTTTATCCACGCGCACCTCGTACTCGCCTACGGGCAGCATGAGGCCCTGGAGCGAGTTGTTGAATTCGCCGGCATGACCGTAGAACTTGCCGTTGATGTAGACCGCCGTAAACTTTTCGAAGCCCACGGTGCGGATCATTCCAAAGGGCGGCTTGGGAGGCGGCAGCGGCTTCATAGTCTGTACCAGGTGTTGCGTCTTTCCAGCTTCGAACGTGAGAGTGGCCTTGAAATCTTCGAAGCGGGGATCCACCAATGTCACTTCATGCTGTCCCGGAGGAACCGCATATTTTCGGCCGACGCGGAAGTTAGCGGCCGGTCCGAGGTACTTGCCGTCGAGAAAGACTCCCGTGCGTCCGGGATCGACATTGGTTCTCAGGTAGGCTGTGTCTTTCTGCTGTGCGAACAACGTGCAGCCCGAACACAGAACAAGAAAGAGGCCGACGCGACGGGTGGATTTTATGACCATTCAGTCCTCTCGGTAAAGTATAGGACACTCGCGAGGGAATAGCCAGTCCCATTGAGAACTTGATGAGAACTTGAGAACTTGCTGTCGCGTTAAGCGGCGCGCGCATAAAATCGCGCCGTGCGCGGTATCACATCTCCTCCCGGAGAATCGAATCGTCCGCGAGATCGATGACCATGGAGGGGGAAGTCCACTCGACCAGTGCTCGAACACGTCCAGTCCACGCCGTTTCGGCCATGATGAAGGCACGCGATACCAGATGTCCAATTGCTCCTCGAAAATCCGGCCGCACACCTCTTGCAGATTCTCGCGGACCTCTTCCTCATTCTCACATTCCGGCAGCAGGTAAACCGCCGGATCTCGCTGGAGATCCTCCAGGCTCAGATCGCCGCTGGTCGGATCGGCCCGCCGCAGCCAATCGAGGAACGGCTGGCTCGGTTTCACCACAATCGCGGTTCGGTTGATGGCAATCATTCGATCGGCGGCCACCGTCGCCGGAGGACAGTCGAGCTCATTCAGGCCGGCATCGCGGACCGCGCGAAGCGTTTCAACACGTTGTACACTCGCCGATCTTGCGCACAAGCCGCTCGGGCAGCAGGGCCTGGAGGGCACCCCGCACCCGCCTCGGACCCAGGAACCCGCTAAGATGGTAGCAACTTGCAGGAGGGCGGCTATGAGTCCCGAGCGTCGGCGCGAGGTCGAAGAGTTGTACCACGCAGCCCGCGAGCGCGGCCGGGAGGCATTGGCGGGCGCCGATCCCGAGCTTCGCCGGGAAGCCGAAGAGTTGCTGGCCCGGGATTCCGACGGCTTTCCTGACCGGCCGGCGGCGTACTCCGAAGATTCCACGGTCACCGGGGCGGCCTGCCTGCCCTCCAACCTGGCCGGGCAAACCGTTTCCCACTACAAAATCCTCGAAAAGCTGGGAGCCGGCGGCATGGGGGTGGTTTACAAAGCCTTCGACAGCAAACTCGACCGGCTCGTGGCCCTGAAATTCCTGCCCCCCGATATGCGTCATGACGAGGCGATGAAGCGCCGCCTCACCCAGGAGGCCCGCGCCGCGTCGGCCCTCCACCACCCCAACATCGTGGTCGTCTACGAAATCGACGAAACCCCCGGCGGGGCCATCTTCATCGCCATGGCATTCCATGAGGGGCCCACCCTCCGCGTCACGATTGCGAAGGATGGGATCCCGTCGGGGATGCCGGTGGCCGAGGCGCTCCAAATCGCCCGCCAGATCGCCTCCGGGCTGGCCAAGGCTCACGAACACGGCATCGTCCACCGCGATATCAAGCCCGCCAACATCCTGACGGGCACCGACGGCATCGTGCGGATCATCGACTTTGGCCTCGCCAAGTCGGTCGAATCCACCGCCACCCTGGATGGCACGACTAAAGGGACTCCGCTCTACATGTCGCCGGAGCAGGCCTCCGGAAAGGCCGTGGACGGCCGCACGGACCTGTGGAGCCTGGGCGCGGTGCTCTACGAGATGCTGGCGGGCCGGCCGCCGTTTCCCGGCGATACGCACCTTCAGGTGATGCACGCCATCGTGTATGACGCTCCGCCCCAGTTACGGGACCTTCGGCCCGAGCTGCCGCTGGAGGTGGAGAGCATGGTGGCGCGGGCGCTGGAAAAGGACCCGGCCAAAAGGTATCAGTCAGCAGCGGAGATGGTGGGCGATTTATCCGCGGCGCTGGCGGCCATCGACGGCTCGGCCGGCAAGCCCACCCGCTCGCGTCCCGCCCGTACCGCCAAGGCGATGATTCCGGCCGCCGCCGGCGCGGCCGTGCTGGCGCTCCTGGCGGCGGGCTACTTCTCTTTGCACGGCAAACCCAAACTCACCGACAAGGACACCGTGGTCCTGGCCGACTTCGAAAATAAGACCGGCGACCCGGTGTTCGACGGGACGCTTCGCCAGGGGATGGCGGTGCAGCTCGAGCAGTCGCCTTTCCTCAGCCTCGTCGCCGACCAACGGATCCAGCACGTGCTGGGTCTCATGGGCCAACCGCCCGATGCCAAGCTGACTCCGCGGATCGCCAAGGAGGTCTGCGAACGGGCCGGGAGCACCGCCGTCCTGGATGGCTCGATTACCCCGGTCGGAAGCGAGTACGTACTGGGGCTGCGCGCCACCAACTGCCGCACTGGCGACGTCCTCGATGAGGAGCAGGTGCAAGCGGCGAAGAAGGAAGACGTGCTGAATGCTCTCACGCAAATCTCCAGCAAGTTCAGGACTCGGATCGGCGAATCGCTGGCCATGGTCGAGCGGCACGATACTCCGCTGCCCGAAGCCACCACGCCGTCGCTCGACGCCTTAAAGGCCTACAGCACGGCCCAGAAGGTTTGGCAGTCGGCCTGGGCTGGCGCCGCTATGCCCCACTTCCAGCGCGCCATTGAGATCGACCCTCAATTCGCGATGGCCCATGCATGGCTGGGACGCGTGTACGCCGAGCTTTGGGAGCCTGTCCTCGCGGCGGAGAGCGCCAACAGGGCTTATCAGTTGCGGAATCGGGTCAGCGACCCGGAGCGGTTCTTTATCATGGTCCCTCACGATCTCGATGTAACGGGAAACCTGGAAAAGGCCTATCAGACCGCCGAGTCGTGGGCGGATGCTTATCCACGCGATGTCCGGCCCCGGGCGTACCTGTCGTGGATGGACCAATTGCTCGGCAAGTATGAGAAGTCGGTCGAAGACGCCCAAAAAGCGGTCGCTCTCGACCCGGATTTTCCCCCTGCCTTTAACAATCTGGCATGGGCCTATATTCAACTGAACCGCCTGCCGGAGGCCGAGAACACCATTCGCCAGGCCACCGGGCGCAAAGTCCCGGGCGAGTATCCGCTCATGCGATTTCCGATCGCTTTTTTGCGGGGCGACCAGGCGGGAATGCTGCGGGAGGCGGCTCAGTCCGAGGGGAATGCCCAATTCGGAGACCAGATTCTTAACAACGAATCTAAGGTGCTGGCCTATTCCGGCCGTTTGCCGGAGGCCCGGAGGAAATCCCGCCAGGCGGTGGACGCGACTCGGCGCGCGGCCCACAAGCAAGAGCGCGCGGCGATGTGGGAAGCGGTAGCTGCGGTGCGCGAAGCGTTTTTCGGGAATGCGCGCGAGGCCAGACAGCATGCCGCGGCGGCGCTCGATTTCTCCAGGGGCCGGCCTGTGGAGTATGGTGCGGCGCTGGCGTTGGCCCTGGTGGGGGACACGGCCCAGTCGCAAGCGGTCGCGAAAGACCTCGAAAAGGCATCGGAGGACACTTACGCCCAATTCGTCGACCTCCCCACGCTGCGCGCGCTCTGGGCGCTGAGCCAGGGAGACTCCGCCAACGCCCTCGAAGCGCTGCAGATCGCCGCTCCCTATGAGATGGGCGTGGGCAGCGCTGGCGGCGAATTCGGAGTTCTCTATCCGGCGTACGTGCGCGGGCAGGCGTATCTGGTGGCGGGCCGGGCCGCCGACGCCGCCGCGGAGTTCCAGAAGATCCTCGACTGGCCTGGCCTCGTTGGCGTCGATCCCGTCGGCGCGCTGGCGCGCTTGCAATCAGGCAAGGCGTTCGCCTTGTCGGGAGATACGGCCAAGGCCAAGGCGGCCTACCAGGATTTCCTTACCCTCTGGAAAGACGCCGAACGCGACATCCCGATCCTCAGACAGGCCCAGGCGGAATTCGGCAAGTTACCGTAACGCCGCTCTGGTGGGACAGGCGTTCAGCCTGTCGCTACTTGTGCCACGGGCTGCCCGGCTTAACCCTCCGCCACCACCGGGTTCACCAGCTCGCCGAGTCCTTCAATCCGGATGCGCACTTCATCGCCGGGTTTCAAATAGATCGGCGGCTTGCGCGCGAAGCCCACGCCGGGGGGCGTTCCCGTGGCGATAATGTCCCCCGTTTCCAGCGTGAAGACGCTCGAAAGATACTCGATCAATTGCGGAATCTTGAAAATCAGGTTGCTGGTGTTGGAATCCTGCATCACCGCTCCGTTGAGCTCCAGCGAGATGCGCAGATTGTGCGGGTCGGCAATCTCGTCGGCGGTCACGATCGCCGGGCCCATCGGCGCAAAGGTGTCGAAGGTCTTGCCGATCGTCCACTGGCTGGTGGCCAACTGGAAATCGCGCGCGCTCACGTCGTTCAGAATGGTGTAACCGAACACGTGCTCCTGCCAGCGCTCCGCGGCGATGTGCCGGCCGCCTTTGCCGATCGCCACGGCCAGCTCGGCTTCGTAATCGGGCCGCGTCGAATTCCGCGGGAGCACAATGGGCTGTCGCGGGCCGATTACGGCGGTGGAGAACTTGGCAAAAATCGTGGGCGCCTCCGGAATGGCCATACCGGATTCGGCGGCGTGGTCGCGATAGTTCAACCCCACGCAAATGATTTTGGGCGGACGCGCAATTGGCGCCAGCAGCGTGGCTGCTTGAGCGTCCAGATCCTCGCCCCAGGGATGCGTTTCGATCCAGCGCATCACGCGGTCCGTGGCGTCGCTGCCGCCGGCCATCACCGAGATCAGATCGTGAAATCCGGCGCCGCGCAAGCCCACGGCCTTGTCCTCAATCAGCATGCCCGGCTCGGAGTAAGTTTCTCTTTGAATGGTGACGAATCGCAAGGGATCTCTCCGTAACTCAGAGTGTAGCAGCCGTCTCCGGCGCCATTCCGCACCCAGGCTGAAGGTGCGGAGATCGGCCTGGGTCTCCGGCTGCAGGATGTTGTGCCGTTGCGAAACCGCTTGCTGACGCGCGCGGCTCTGATCGGAACCGGGCCCAGAAGGCGCCCCGCAAGTGAGTGGTTCACGGCGACCGCACGACATCTGGCGGTCAGGGACCTGGTGGAAAGCGAAGGTGTGGAAGAGGAGGGCTCAACAGCGCCAGCCTCGCTAGCCACCTGGCGTACGGCCAACCGGGAATCTCTCCCGGCGAAATCGTCGGCCCTTGCCGGCGGCGTCATGGAGCGCGGCGTTCCTGGGCGGCCATGGCGTTGCCGAAGTTGAATCGCGCACTGGAGAGGCCGGGGCTGATGCCCAGGCCATGTGGTATCTGCGCGTAGATGGCCAACGTGGCCAGCGTCAGCAACAGGCAGATGACCCTCGAGAGCGTCGTCGCTGACGCGTGAGACGGGGAGAGTCCGGCGGCGGCCGCCTGCTTCAGCCGGCCGGGTGCGCCGGCGGGGGGCTTTCTCATGGGCGGTAACCATTATAGGTGCGGATTGCCCCATTCATTCTGCGAACCTTTGCCCGCCTGGAACGTATAAAGAGCAATGGCGAGATTCTTTTTGGACCTCCGGTTTGCCTTCCGCAACCTGGCGCGCAGCCCTCTGTTTACGCTTGTTGCGGTGACGTCGCTGGCGCTGGGGATCGGCGCCAACACGGCCATCTTCACGCTGGTGGATCAACTCCTCCTGCGCCTGCTGCCGGTGCGCGATCCCCAGCAGCTCGTGATGATCTGGACCACCGGCCCGCACATGGGCAGCAACACCGGACCGCGCAGGGCCTCCTACCCCATGTACCAGGATTTCCAGCAGCGGGGCCAAGCCTTTTCCTCGGTCTTCTGCCGCTATGAGGCCGACACTTCCATCGCCTTCGGCGGGCAGACCGAGCGCGCCGTGGCCGAGCTGGTCTCGGGGAATTACTTTCAAGCCCTGGGCGTGGGGCCGGCGCTGGGGCGCGTGTTCTCGCCGGAGCAGGACGATCGCGTTTACAAGGGCCACCCCTCGGTGGTGCTGAGCTACGCGTATTGGATCGCACGCTTCAGCGGCGATCCTTCGGTGCTCGGACAAAAGATCCTGGTGAACAACTATCCCATGACCATCGTGGGAGTGTCGGCGGCCACTTTCACCGGGATCGATCCCTCGCGCGCGCCGCAAATCCGCATCCCCATCCAGATGAAACCGCTGATGACGCCGGGTTGGGACGCCCTGGGCGACCGGCGCTGGCAGTGGCTGCAGGTTTTCGCGCGCCTGAAGCCGGGCTTCACGCTGACCTCCGCCAAGGCCTCGTTACAGCCCTTGCTGCAGCAGGTTCTGCGCGACGAACTGGCCCGGCCCGAGATGCGCGACACCTCGGATTACAACCGCAAGCGGTTCCTGGCGCGCCAGGTACGGATGGAACCGGCCGCCAGCGGCTACTCGGATCTGCGGCAGTTCGCCGGAACCGCGCTCATCGTGCTGATGTCGATGGTCGGCCTGGTGCTGTTGATTGCCTGCTTCAATGTGGCCAATCTGCTGATCGCGCGCGCCATGGCGCGGCAGAAGGAAGTGGCCGTGCGGCTGGCCATCGGGGCTTCACGCGGCCAGCTTTTGTTCCAACTGCTGATCGAAAGCCTGGTTCTCTCCCTGGCTGGCGGCGTGGCGGGGTTGTTTCTTTCCGTGGCCCTCGCTCGCGGCCTCCTCAGCTTCGTTCAGACCGGGAGCATGATGTTCACGCTGCGCGCCGAGCCGGACCTGCGCATCCTGGCCTTCAACGCCGTGCTGGCCGTTCTCACCGGGCTGCTGTTTGGCCTGGCGCCCGCCTGGCAGGCCATGCGGCTGGATCTGTGGACCACGCTCAAGGACGCGGGCGGCGCGGTAACCGGCAGCGGCGGCGCAGTCAGATTGCGCAAGGGGCTGGTGGTGGCGCAGGTGGCCTTCTCTTTCCTGCTGCTGGCGGGCTCCGGCCTGTTCGTCAAAACCCTGGTCAATCTGAAGAACACCAAGGTGGGCTTTCAGGACGTCGATAACCTCATCACCTTCCAGTTGGATCCGGCGCTCAACGGCTATTCGACTCCGCGCTTGCTGGAGTTTTACCGGCGGGTGTTGGAGGAAACCCGCGCCATCCCCGGAGTGAGGGCCGCCGGATACGCCGGGGTGCCTGTTCTGGCCGGCGACGAATGGGATTCCACCATGGGCGTGGAGGGCCACCAGGCCAAAGACGGCGAGGACATGCAGGCGTTTATGAACGCCGTATCGCCCGGCTACTTTCCGGCCATGGGGGTGCCGCTGGTGGAAGGCCGCGATTTCGACGCGCGGGATGCCGGCGGAGAGAAATTCAAAACGGCCATCGTGAACCGCGCCTTCGCCACGCACTTCTTCGGCAACCTCAGTCCCCTTGGCCGGCACATCGGATTCGGCAACGGCCCGAAGAGCAAGCTGGATATCGAAATCGTGGGGATGGCCGAAAACTCGCTCTATGAAGGCCCGCGCGATGGCGTACACCGGCAGGTTTTCGTGCCGCTCAACCAGTCGGGTTTCCCCCTCTCGGCCGCTTTTTACGTGCGAACCTCGGTGGATTCCAGCCAGATGTTCGCGGCCGTGCGGCGCAGGATCGCGCAGTTGGACGCCGCCATGCCGGTGTTTGCGATGAAGACGCTGGGGCGGCAGCTCGATGAGACGCTCAACACCGAGCGCCTGGTGGCCACGCTGTCGGCGGCCTTTGGCGTTCTGGCCACCTTGCTGGCAGCTCTCGGATTATACGGCGTGATGGCCTTCGTAGTGGTGCGGCGCACCAAGGAGATCGGGCTGCGGATGGCGTTGGGCGCGCCGCGCCGAATGGTGGTGTGGATGGTCCTGCGCGAAGCCCTGCTGCTGCTGGGGATCGGCCTGGCGGTGGGGCTGCCGGTGGCGTTCGCGCTGAGCCGCCTGGTATCGTCGCAGCTCTACGGCGTAAAGCCGGACGACCTTTGGACCGCGCTGGCCGCCCTGGCGATTCTATCGGCGGTAGCTGCCGGGGCCGGCTTCCTGCCCGCGCGGCGAGCCAGCGCCATCGACCCGATTCGGGCGCTGCGGTACGAGTAAACCATGGTCCATGCATTCAACCGTGTAGCTTCGGCTCGCCGCAGGCGAAGCTCGCGAGCAGCACCCCGCGACCCTGTGGTTGTTATGTCGTGACGCGGGCTGTTTCCGAGTGGCGCGTGATCCCCCCGCAGGGTCTCGCTCGTGGTCAATTTCCCAAACGACTCCGGTTCGTATGGGCCCACTTTCCAAAGGCGGTTTCACGCTCAGCGGCGGGAACCTCAGACGACCCTGCCTCGGCGAAGCCGCGCATGATCGAACGCTTTTCAGAAGCTGGAGTTCGATCTTCTCTCACCGCGCTTGACGCTGACCATCTACGACACCGTGTTCACAATGGAATCCTTATTCCGTGGACTTGACGAAGCCGGTGTTCGACGCGCACTTTGACATTCTGTGATTGGGGAACCGGCTTATTCCAAAGAGGACAACTGCAGGCTGCCCGCCGGCACGTACCTATCGTTATCTACCCTTTGTTAACCAAATAAGGCTAATGTTACCGCGAGCTTGCTGTATATAATCACGGCTGTGCATCGGAAAATCGTCAAACGTTCACTGAAGGCCGGCATTGCGCTGGCGGTGGCGGCGTTGGGAACGGAGATCGCCCTGATCGCTTACCCCCCTCTGGCCGCGGCGGCATTCTGGCTGAGGTCCTCGCCTGCGGCGCAGTGCAATGCCGAGGAAACAGTACACTCGGTTGCCTATCACCGTCGGTACGATACAGCTCACAAACAGATCCTTGAGTCCTCGCGGTTAGTCCGGCAGGATGGTGACCTCCAACTGTGGGATGTTCCCGGAATGCGCGAGTTCTGGATTCTGGGAGCATTCGATTAAGATGAACGCTCTGGCTTTCGCAGAGCAAGCGGCCCTTCAGTATTGGCATCCGTCCGTTCACTTTCAGCCGGGTGACATCGTTCTGGATGTGGGCGCCGATTACGGTTCGGTTACCTTTGAGGCGCTCCGAGCCGGCGCACAAAAGGTGATCGCTATTGAGATTGCACCGCAAAAATGGCCGTGCCTGGAACGTACGTTTGCAAAGGAGATATCCGAAGGCCGGGTCGTGCTAGTGCGCGAGGGGGCCTGGGATTCCGAAAGTACTCTGGAACTTGGGGGCGACAGCGTGGTTCTCGAGCGGGGGAGCCAGAAACAGAGAGTGCGCGTCACAACGATCGACCAGATGGTCCTCGAATTGAGACTGCCCCGAGTAGACTTCATCACCATGGATATTGAAGGTGCCGAGAAGGCGGCGCTCCGCGGTGCGGTGAACACACTGCGCAAATTCCGGCCACGGATGGCGATCGCGTCGGAGCACCTGCCCGACGACACTGTGGCCATCCCGAGAACAGTGCATGCGATGGTTCCGGACTACGAGGTAATTTGCGGCCAGTGCAACTCAGTGAATTACAACTTGCTGGCACAAGTGATTTGGTTCAAATAGCGCGACGCGCGTTCCACGAAAACAGCGCGCGCACCAGCCGTCGCGAAACAAGTCTCGCTGCGATGCCGCGGAAGGCCCCACGTTTTCGAGGCGGTGCAGCGGCAGCTTGGGCGCAAGCTGGAGGCGCGGAAAGGTCCGGTCAAAGTCGTCGCTAGCGATCCCTAGCTTAGCTTAGCTAGTTTCTGTCGCGAAACCCGTAAGCTACTGATGCGTTGAGGCTTACTTGCTCCTGTGGCATCCGGGTTCAGCAGTTGGCCCGCTCCGAGCTTAGGGGTCTCTGGCTCGGATCGTCCA
>JBKQPR010000320.1:0-2888 GCA_052144935.1 Bryobacteraceae bacterium | reverse complement strand
CCCGATTCAAGCGCGAGGCGCAGGTGCTGGCGTCGCTGAACCATCCGAATATCGCGGCGATTTACGGCGTGGAGGAGCGGGCGCTGATCCTGGAATTGGTGGAAGGGCCGACGCTGGCGGAGCGGATCGGGGAGGGGCCGGTTCCCACCGAGGAGGCGCTGCCGCTGGTGAACCAGCTCATCGACGCCTTGGAATACGCCCACGACAAAGGCATCATCCATCGCGATCTAAAACCCGCCAACCTGAAGCTCACGCCCGAAGGCCGTCTGAAGGTGCTGGATTTCGGCCTCGCCAAAGCGCTGACCGCCGAATCCGCCGCCGAGGCGAGTCCGGCCTCCTCGCCGACGCTGACTATGGGCGCCACCATTGCGGGGGTCATCATGGGGACGGCCGCCTACATGGCCCCCGAACAGGCGCGCGGGCAAAACGCCGACCGGCGCGCCGACATATGGGCCTTCGGCACGGTGGTCTACGAACTACTCAGCGGCAAGCGCCTCTTCGAAGCTCCGACGGTCGGCGATACGCTGGCCGCCGTCCTCGCCAGGGACCCCGACTTCTCCGCGGTACCGGCGCGCTTCCACCGTCTTCTGCGACTCTGCCTGGCCCGCGATCCGCGCGAGCGCCTTTCCCACATCTCCGCCGCGCGGCTGCTGCTCGACGAACCCGCCGCCCCCACTCCGGCGCCAGCGCGCCGCGCGCTGGTTCCCTGGATGGTGGCCGGCGCGCTGGCGGTGGCCCTCGCCGCCATCCTGGCGCTGCCCCGCCACGCCCCAGCCCCCACAAACGCGCCGGTGCTCCGCTTCGAAGCCGATCCCGGCGCCCTGGCGGGGCTGTTAGCGGTTTCGCCGGATGGATCGCGCGTGGTCTACGCCGCATCCACCGATGCCGGGACCCAACTGATGCTGCGCCAGCTTGACCAGACGCAAGCCGTCGCCATGGCCCGGATCCCCCGCGGTAGCGGCCCCAGCGCCCTCGCGGCCACGGGCGCCGCATTCTCGCCGGACGGGCAATGGATCGCGTTTGCGGCCGGCGGCAAGCTCAAGAAAATACCGCTCAAGGGGGGCGTGCCCATCGAGCTGTGCGATGCGGTGGTGGGCAGCATGGGCGTTTCCTGGGGGGACGACGGCTACATCGCTTTCGCTCCGAACGTCCGCTCGCCTATCTCCCGCATCCCCGCGGCCGGCGGCACGCCGCAGGCCATCACCCATTTCGACGCCGGGCGCCACGAAATTACGCATCGGATGCCGTATTTCCTTCCCGGCGGAAAGACGCTGCTCTACACTGCGTCCTCGAGCGGCGGCATGTACGACAACGCCGATATCGTGGACCTCAACCTGGAGACGGGCCGCGGCAAAGTGCTCCATCACGGCGGATTTCACCCCGTCTACTTCGGCGCCCCTGGCGGCAAAGGCTACCTGCTGTTCGCCCGCGAGGACACTCTGTACGCCATGGCCATGGATGCAGCCGCGCTGACCGCCGCTGAGCCGCCCATTCCGGTCCTGCAGGGTGTCGCCACGAACCGGGCTTTCGGGGGCGCCATGGTGGATGTGGCCCGCAACGGCATGCTGGTGTACCAGGCGGGCGGCGCAGCGGACCTGGGCACGGTGGACCTGCTGGACCCGGCCGGCGGCAAGCGCACAATCCTTGGAACACCGGCCTCTACAACATGCCTCGCCTGTCTCCGGACGGCAAGCGCTTCCTGTACCGGAACATCGCCCATGACAAGCCGGACCTGTGGGTCTACGACCTGGAAACCAACAATGCGTCCCGGCTGACGTTCTCAGGCGACGGCCTCGCCGGCGAGTGGTCGCCGGACGGCCGCCACGTTCTTTTCAGCACCCAGAAGGAGTTGTTCTGGATGCGCTCCGATGGTTCAGGAGAGCCGCGCCCGCTGGGCCTCGGCTCGGCGCTCGCTTTCAGCTTCAGCCCCGATGGCCGCCATCTGGTGCTGTCCGGGACCGGCGGCGGGAGCAACGATGACATAAACATGGTCTCGCTGGAAGATCCGTCGTCCGACGATCCCCGCCCCGGCAAGTCCGCGCCCCTGCTGGCTACTTCGGCGAACGAACAATACCCGGCCATCTCCCCCGATGGCCATTGGCTCGCCTACACCAGCGACGAATCCAGCTCCCGCGAAATCTATGTGCGTTCATTTCTCGGCCCCGGAGGAAAATGGCAGGTTTCCACCGCCGGCGGCGCCTATGCGGAGTGGTCACCCAAGGGCGGCGAGCTGTTTTATTATAGTGGCGCCAAAATCGTCGCGCTTTCCTATTCCGTGAAGGGCGATTCGTTCCTCCCTGGCGCAACGCGCGTCTGGTACGACGGAGGTATCTCCTCGCTCTACTCAGCGCGCAATTTTTCCGTGGCTCCGGATGGCAAATCGGCGATCGCGGTCCTCCTCCAAAGGCAGGAAGGGCAAACCTCACCCCTGACCTTCCTGATGAACTTCCTCCCCGAAATCGAACGGAGGGTGACCCAGGCCCGGTAGCGATATGACACCCCAACCCTCAACGATGGCCGACTACACGATCCCGGCCAAGCTCGGCGAAGGCGGCATGGGCGCCTTCCTCGGGCCGCGGACGGGACGATCCGGACGATCCCACGAGCAACGTGCAGGCCACCTTTCTGCTGACCCAATACGGTTCACTTAAGGACGGCCCCCCGACGCGGTCCCGGGCCGCCGTTCGGGTCAGTTGCGATGAACCCGGCGTTGCTGGCGCAACTCCGTCAGCGTTTGATGAGCTACCATCCGGTGCTGGCCGCTCTGGATGCCGACCATGATGGCGAGATCTCGGCTTGGGAGATCGAGCACGCCGCCCAATCGCTGAAGAAGCTGGATCGCAATCACGATGGCTACCTGACCGCCGACGAGCTGATCCCGTTCGAAA
>JBKQPR010000319.1:0-32794 GCA_052144935.1 Bryobacteraceae bacterium | reverse complement strand
TTGGGCAGGCGAATCGCCTGCCCCACCTCTACGGCTCCAACGCGCTTCAGAACCGGGCCCAAGGGGCACCCCGTGAGGGAGCGGATACCGGCGCTTGAATTTGGGGCAACCCTGTCAGTCAGCGGGGGCCGGCGATCGGCAGCCGGCTGACTGACTCCCTGTACCACCGGCGCGCGCTCGAAGCCGAGCACCGGCCGCCGAGCACTACCTCACGCAGCGGCGGCGGCCGGCTCACGGAATTCCTTGAAGAACAGCAGCCGCTCCTGGTCCGGGTCGAAATCCACCATCAGGCGATCGCGCTCCTGCAACTGGCCGGTGGCGATGAGGCTCGAGAGCGGATGCACCAGTCTCCGCTCGATGGCGCGTTTCAAATGCCGCGCGCCGTAGCGGGGGTCGACGCCTTCGCGAAGCAGGAAGTCCTTGGCCCGCTCGTTCACCGTGAACGCGATCAAGCGGTCCCCGGTGGCGGATGCCAGCCGGCCCTCCACGGCGCCCAACTCCAGATCGAGAATCTGGCACAGTTCGGCGCTGCCCAGCGGGCGGAACACCACGGTCTTATCGATGCGGTTCATGAACTCCGGCGAGAAGCGGCGCCGCGCGGCCTCCAGGCCGGTGCGGGCGATTCGCTCGGTGGTAAGTTCGTTCAACACCACCGCCTGGCCCGCGGTGAAGCCCAGCCTGGGCTCGAGGATCGCGTTCATCTCGGCCGCGCCCAGGTTGCTGGTCATGAAGATCAGGGCGCGGGAGAAATCCACGCGGCGGTTGTCGCCCAGGGTCAGGTTGGCCTTGTCCAGGATGCCGAGCAGCAGGTTCCACAGCGCGTCGCTGGCCTTTTCGATCTCGTCGAAAAGTACGAAGCTCAGCTTCAACTTATCGGTGTGGAACTGGTCAAGCGCCTCCTGGCTGAGCAGCGGGTGCGTCTCGCGATGGCCCAGATATCCGGGAGGCGATCCAATCAGCTTGGCGATTTCGTGGCTGTGCTGGAACTCGGCGCAATCGATCTTGACCACCGCGCGTGCATCGCCAACCAGACTTTCGGCGAGGGCTTCCACGGTGCGGGTCTTGCCGGTCCCGGTGGGACCCAGAAAGAGCAGCGTTCCAACCGGCTTTCCCGGCGTGGCCATACCTGCCAGGAAAGTCTGATACATATCGACAATCTGCCGCACGGCGTCGTCCTGACCCACGATGCGCTTGCGCAGATCCTCTTCCAGATTCTCAGCTTCCGATCCCATTTTGGCGGGATCCAACAGCATCTTCGGCCCGGCCATCGGAGTGCCTCCGTCCCTACTTCCACCTCTATGGATGTGCGGGCGGTCACCCCGCAATGTAAAATTTTGTCAGAAGAAGCCAGACCGTCATGCCCGAGTTGCCGGACGTGGAAATTTACGTGGAAGCGCTTCGCGAGCGCATCGTGGCCGAGCGCTTCGAGCGGGCCCTGATTCGCGGGCCGTTCCTGCTGCGTTCGATCGCGCCGCCCCTGGATGCGGCTTACGGCAGGGAGGTGCGCGAGGTGCGCCGCGTTGGAAAGCGCATCGCGGTGGGACTGGAGGGCGGACTGTGGCTGGTGCTGCACCTGATGATCGCGGGACGCCTGCATTGGCAGGCCGCCCGCGCGAAGGCGCCCAAAAACGCGCTGGCGGCTTTCGAGTTCACGAGCGGCTCGCTGGTGCTGACCGAGGCAGGGTCGCAGCACCGCGCCTCCCTGCACGTGGCGGCGGGCGAGGAAGGGTTGAGCGCGCTGGATGCGGGCGGAATGGAAGTAATGGCGGCCGGCGTGAAGGAGTTCGCCGGGGCGCTGCGCCTGGAGAACCATACGCTGAAGCGGGCGCTCACCGATCCGCGCCTGTTCAGCGGCATCGGCAACGCGTACTCGGACGAGATTCTGCACCGCGCGCGCCTCTCGCCGGTGGCCCTGACGGCGCGGCTGAACGATGAGGAAATCGCGCTCCTGCTCGAAGCCACGCGAGCGGTGCTGGCGGAGTGGATGGCGCGGCTGCGGGCGCAGGCGGGCGGCGGATTTCCGGAAAAAGTGACCGCCTTTCGCGAGGGCATGGCGGTGCACGGCCGCTACGGCCAGCCCTGCCCGCGCTGCGGCGCGAAGGTGCAGCGCATCCGCTACGCCTCCAACGAGACCAATTACTGCGCGGTGTGCCAGACGGGCGGCAAACTGCTGGCCGACCGCGGCCTCTCGCGATTGCTGCGGGAGGATTGGCCGCGCACGCTGGAGGAACTGGAGGCGTTGAAGGGAAGAAGGTAAGGATCCTCTCGATCGTAGTTGAGGTTGCGGTGGGGCGAAACGAGAGCCAGCCTTGGGGTGCCGAAGCATCTAGAATGGTAGTCTGTGTCTGCCCCACCGCGGAGCCCGAAGATTTATCACATCACCCACGTGGAGAATTTGCCCCAGATGGTCGACGGCGTTCTGTGGTCGGATGCCGAGCGTCTTCGCCGGGATATGAATTGCCAAGTCGTCGGAATGAAGGAGATTAAACAGAGGCGACTCGAAGAGTTGGAGGTCGTGTGTCACTCTGGAACCAAGGTTGGCGAATACGTGCCTTTCTACTTTTGCTTTCGGTCAATCATGCTTTACTTGCTCTACCAAGGAAACCACCCGGAATTGACGTATCGCGGTGGTCAGCGTCCAATCGTCCATTTGGAAGCCGATCTCCAGACGACTGTCAATTGGGCGGAGGCGACTGGAAGGCGCTGGGCATTTACCAATGGAAATGCCGGAACCCGATATACGCCGTTCTTCAATGACCTTGGCAATCTTGACGTTCTCGATTGGCAAGCGATCACTGCTACGGACTGGAGGGATCCTTTCGTGAAAGAGCGAAAACAGGCAGAGTTTCTGGTTGAGGAATCGTTTCCTTGGGAATTGATCGAACGAATCGGCGTCATCGACAACGACACGGCGCAAATTGTGGCGGGCGTCCTACGTGCTGCGGGGCACAAGCCTGCGGTTGTTGTAGCCCGAACCTGGTACTACTAGAGGTGACAAGATGATAGAAATCACGCACGGTGACATCCTGACCGCCAACACCGAGGCTCTCGTCAACACCGTCAACTGTGTCGGCGTGATGGGCAGGGGTATCGCTTTGCAGTTTCGAAAGGCGTTCCCAGAAAACTTCAAAGTTTACCAGGCGGCCTGTGAACGCGAAGAAGTTCGGCCTGGGAAGATGCTCGTTTTCGAGACAGGCCTTTTGACTGGCCCTCGATCTATTATTAATTTTCCGACCAAGCGACACTGGAGGGGGAAGAGCCAGATGCAGGATATCGAGGCCGGCCTTCCAGCCCTCATTGATGAGATTAAGAAACGAGGCATTCGGTCCGTCGCTGTTCCTCCGCTCGGTTGTGGCCTCGGTGGTCTCGACTGGAGCAAGGTCCGTCCGAAGATTGTGCACGCGTTTGAGAAGCTGCCTGACGTACAAGTTCTTCTTTTTGAGCCTTCTGGTGCGCCCAAAGCGGAGGAGATGGTGAAGGAACGCCGCGCACCCGGAATGACTCCGGGGAGGGCGGTGCTCGTTGAACTGATGTCTCGTTACCTTGCGGCCGTAATGGACCCTTTCATCACCTTGCTCGAGATTCACAAGCTGATGTACTTCATGCAGGAGGCAGGGGAAGAACTTCGCCTGAAATACGAGAAGGCTCCTTACGGACCGTACGCCAAGAATCTCCGCCACGTGCTGAGCCTTGTCGAAGGGCATTTCATCACCGGATACGGCGATGCCGAAGATAGCCCGGATAAGCCTATAGCGCTTTTGCCGGGCGTAACCGCCTCAGCTTCCGCTTTCATCGAATCCCATCCCGAAACTCAAGCTCGATTCGATCGAGTCGCGAGGCTGATCCGTGGTTTTGAGACTCCATTCGGCATGGAACTTCTTGCGACCGTGCACTGGGTTTGCACGCGCGAAGGGGCGAAGTCCGAAGACGAGACTGTCGAGCGCACCTACGCTTGGAGTGAGCGAAAGAGGGGATTCGACCGCAGGCAGATCGCTCTTGCGCGCGACTTGCTTACGGCTCAGGGTTGGTTGGGTTGATGTCGGTAAGCCCAGGGCGGTCTTTCCGGCATTCCCGCCAACTGGCCGCAACGTCCCCCCTGACACTGACCCCCCACCCCGTCAGAACGACCAAAGCACGCTGGTGAATCCGGTGTGCGCGTGGAAGTTCTGGTAGTATCCCAAAAGCTGGAACTGTTGGGAGTAGTCGTAGTATTGCCAGCCGGCGTTAAAGCGGATCTTGGGCGCGATCCGGATCGAGAGCCTCGCCAAGGGCGAGTGATAGGTCAGCGGAAACGTCTGGACCGAATCCAGCAGAGCCTGCAAGCCGCTGACGCCCAACGGCGCCTCGGCGGCCCGCCCATCCCCGGTATCCTTGGTGATGGTGTAACCCGCATACAAATCGGCCCGCTTCCCCAGCACCAGCCGCATCCCCAGGTTGGCCGAGTGAATGTTGCTGATATATAGAGAGGTGTAACCGGTCTGTAACTGGGAGGGGCTTTCCGGCCCGACGGCGGAGAAAAAGGCCAGCCCGTCCAGCGTGTCCAGGTGCAGCTTGGTGTAACTCGCATCTAGCGCGAACCAGGCGCGCGGCGTCCAGGATGCATTGGCGCTATAAGTACGCGAATGCGAGCTATAGTTCGAGAACGAGAGCGGCGGATTCAGGTTGTAGTATTGTTTGTAAGACGTGGAGAGCTGCAGGTTCTTCACGCGGTACTGCACGCGCCCGTTGATGGTATGAAAATCGCTTTCGCTGATGGGGGTCAACGGGTAGCTGGTGCGGCCCAATTCGCCATCCACATTGATGGTCAGCGGCTTCAACGGCCGGAACCGCATCCCCGCAACGCCGGCGTTTTCGTGGTTGCTCACTTCGTAGGGGAACGACTGCGACGAGTTGGCGAACGCCGGAACTTCCTGGCCTTGGACGGTGTTCACCTGGCGGTCCGAGTAATGATATCCGCCGTAAAAGCCGAACCAGGTGTTCACCCGGTAATTCAGGTCCGTGGAGTTGGTCACTGTGCGGATGCCCAGATATTGGAAGTAAATCGTGGTGCCCAGGTTGAATCCATCGTCTGCTTCGGTATAACTGGACTGCCCGAGCATACGGTCGCTGGCGATGGAAGTGTTATTGACCACTGTCAGGCGGTCGGAGGGATACAGGCTCAGGTTGAAGTCGCCCGCCAGGTCCGGCCGGCTGGCGTTGCCGCCCACGGCGATCTGCCGGCTGGCCGGTCCTCCGAAGGTGCTGGTGCCCAGCGCCAATTCGTCCGACGCGAAGTCGCCGCTGCCACTGGTGTAAGTGAGGCGCGCATTCACGCCCCAGAGCTTGCGCCTGGTGAACAGGTTGCCCAGCCAGCCGGCGTTCCGCCCGTGAACCGGCTGCGAGCGCTGAAACTGCTGAAGCACGCTCTGATCGTTGGGTTCGGTGGACGCTACCACGCCATCGGAAGTCAGAGGCGTGTCGTCCTTGAAAAAGTCCCAGCGCCGCTGGAGCGTAAGTTTGAATCCCGCGAAATCCAGATCGGCCCCCACGCGGTATTCGTTCCACTGGCGCTTCACGTTGGCGAACACCGGAAAACCGATGCCGGTAGTGGTGAACTCCTGCGCAGTGGTGAGGGCGGGGCCATTTTCGGTGTTGCGGCTGTAGCCCAAATGGAACCGGTAATGCGATTGCGGCAGTAGTGTAAGCTCGTGGTCCTGCAGGCGGCGGATGGTGTCCTCCAAATGCTCGCCGCCCGCCACCGTCAGCCCGGGATTGAAGTACGCGTTGAGCCGCCAGGTCATATCGTAGCGGTACAGGCGGTTCTTCTGGATGCGGAGAATGGCCGCCTGGTAGTTGTCGTTGCCGAGGCCGATGGTGTTGAGCACGATCTCGTCGAAGTAGCGCCCGTGGCCATCCTTCGAGTCGATGCTGAGGCTGCTCGACAGCAGCCGCAGGCCGTTGCCCACATCCACCACACTGCGATACATGCCTTCATCGCCGAACACGTCTTTAAAGCGGTATCCCAGCTCGAAGGATTGCGTGATGTTGTAATCGCCCAGATTGTCGCCACGCGCCGACCCGACCTGCTCGGGCGTGGGCGCCACCACCTGCTGCGCCTCCAGAGCGCCGATCGTTGCGAGGAGTAATAGGAGTCGCCGGCCCATGGTGGTCACCTCAGGAAATACTGATCGGCATTCGATCCGTGAATGTGCACGTGACAGGTAGTGCACTGCTGGAACTTGGGATCGAGCAGGTTGTGGCGGGCCGATTGAATATCCACGCCATGGTTGCGAGTGCCGGAGCCTCCGCCGTTATGGCACTCCAGGCACAAGGTAAACACCACCGGACGGCGCAGCAGCTTGGCATTGGTCGAGCCATGCGGGTTGTGGCACGCTTCACAGCCTTCGACGGCCACGGAGGGATGCTCATAGACGAACGGCCCGCGCTTGTCCACATGACATTTCAGGCAAGCATCCTCATTCCCCAGGGACTGCTCCACCATGCGCGGCTTCTGCCCCATCGCCCAGGTGGGCGCGAAGGCGCCGTGCGGATTGTGGCAATCCGAACACTCCATGAAGCCTTCGTTGACACGGTGCTTGGAGGGCATATCGAACTGCGCACGGATATTGGCGTGGCAGGAGTAACACAGCTCGCGCTGCTGTTTGGCGAGCAGGTACTTGGGGGTGGTCGAATGATGGATCGAATGGCAGCTTGTGCAGGCCACATCGTTCAAAGTGTGCTCGGAGCGGCGGATGTTGGCGCGGTTGAAATCGCTTCCGTGGCAGCCCAGGCAGGTGTCCAGAACCTGTTTCGGCTTCATCAGCGAGAAGGCGTGGGGAATGGTACTCTTCCCTCCGCGCGCCGCCAAGTGCGCCTGTGCCGGACCATGGCAACCCTCGCAGCCGGTGCGCTCGGGCGGTTCTTTGCCCGAAGCGACGCTCTTAAAGTGAGGATTCTTGTAAAAATTGAACCACATGTCGGCGTGGCACGTTTTACATGCGTTGCTTCCCACGAATCCGCCCGGCGCCGGCGGGCCCGGAGGCGCAGCCTGCGGCACTGCCTTGTTCTGCCCCCACGCCGCTCCGCAGGCCCATATCACCAGCAGCGGAGTTGCGATTGTGCGCACACGCGTCATACTCTCGATGATAACGGAGCCAATCCGTTGGAACAGCGATCCAGCCGTAGAATTTACGTTGCTATCGTGCGGCGCCGCTCCGTCCATCTTACGCGTGGGTTTGTGCCGGAAATGTAAATAAATACGCGTAGACGCGGATGCGCCGCAGGTCTTGGATTTGTCCGATCCAGAGGCGCTTACATCGGCGAAGCGGCCAAGACCATCAACCTGCGCCTGCGCGACACTGCACTCACTTCTTGATGCGCCTTGCAAAGGCCAGAATCTCCTCGCACGCCTGAGCCGTGCCGCGGCTCTCGCGCACCGAGCGGCTGAGCGCCTCGGCTGCCCGGCAATAGCTTGGGTCGGCCATCACCCGGCCGGCCAATTCGCGCAACCGCCCGCCTGCGAGATCGGCATCGGTTAACCTCAGCCCCGCGCCAAGCTGTTGCACCCGGAACGCCAGGCTCGACGCTTCACCAGCCCCCGGGTACATCACGTGCGGCACACCCGCGCGAGCACATTCTTCCACAATATCCGACTGCGCCCCGGTGACGGCCAGGGTAGCGCGCTCCAGCAGCTTTCGCAGCGGCACAGACTGGGCCAGCCGGAAATTCGCCGGCGCCGGGCTTGGGATCTCCTCCCGCGACACCACCACTTCAAACGGCAGCCCGCCGAAGGCGGCCATACAAGCACGCAGAAATTCACTGCGCCCCCCAAAAATCCCCGCCGCCGAAATATAAATCACCGGATCCGGTCCCAATTCGTGCCACGGGAACTCGTCTGCTTCCGGACCCTCCTCCACGCACCGGCCGACGAAACGAAAACTCTGGCCGTAGGTCTCGGCTCTAAACTGCAGCGCGCGCGGCACCAGCACCAGGTTCAAATCGCCGCGGCACTGGTCATTGGACTCTTCTAACTCCAACATTTCGCCACGAGGCCAGCAGGTGGTGCAATAAGCGATCGACGGCAACCGCAGGATGCCCGCCAGCATTTGCCCCCAATCCGCCTGGGCATCCAGCACCAGGTAGTCCGGGTCCGGATTCAGCTCGGCGAGTATCTTCTGCACCAGTCTATGGGCGAGTTCCGACCGCCCCGCCACAGGCGTCATATCTCCATAACTGCGGTAAGCCGCGCCCGCGGCTTCGATCGCATCGCGATAAGTTGCGTCCGCGTAGATAGTAAGTTGCTCGCCCCGCCGCACCAATTCCGCAAAGATCGCCATCGGCGCCGGTGTGCTCCACCAACCGGAATGAGTAAAAACGACCCCGTGCGCCATACTAAGCCGCCGTCCACCCTCCGTCGATAGTGGGCGTGCCGCCGGTGACGAACTCCGCCTCGGAGGAACACAGGTACAGCACCAGGTAGGCCACTTCGTCCGGCCGCCCCAGCCGGCCGATCGGTTGCCGGGCGGCCAGCTCGGCGCGCACCTTTTCCTTTTCGTGCTTGTGAAACTTCTCCAGGTAGGCTTCCACAAACGGCGTGTCCACGGTGCCCGGGCACACGCAATTGACGCGCAGGCGCCCGGCGTAGTCCACGGCCAGTTGGCGCGAGAGAGCCAGCACGGCCCCTTTGCTGGCGCAATAGGCGAATCGCCGCTTCACCCCCACCAGGCCCGCCACCGACCCGATGTTCACCACCGATCCTTTGGATGCCAGCAGCAGCGGCATGGCCGCCCTGGTCACCAGAAAGGTGCCTTCCACGTTGACCCGCATCAGCCGCTGGAAATCCGCCGCGGCGGTTTCCTCAATGTCGCCCACGAGGCCGATGCCGGCGCTGTTCACCAGGATGTCGAGCCGGGCCAGCCGCCCCACCGCCTGGTTCACGGCGGCTTCGCCGGTAACATCGAAAATCGCCGCCGATGCGCCGGGCAACTCCGCCGCCAGCGCCCCGGCGCGCGCCCGATCCATGTCCGCGATCGCCACCGAGGCGCCTGCCGCGGTGAGCACGCGGCTCACCTGCTCGCCGATCCCGCTGGCTCCGCCGGTCACCAGCGCGTGGCGTCCGTCCAACCGAAAAGGAGATCCCATACGCTGAATTGTAGCGTCCCACGGCCCTTGGCGTTTTACGGAACACCGGGCCCCGTCCTCCGTATAATAAAGGATGAGGCAGATGCCGTGCCGCCCAACCAAGAGCAGTTCTTCTCCGCATCCTACGATGCGACAACCAAGGTTCTGACCGCCGCCGTGTGCGCCATCCTGGCGGCCGTTGTCATCGTCACCGGGAGCATGATCGCCGCGGGGATCGGAGCGCTGATCGTTGCCTTATCTTATGCCTGGTCGCCAAGGGGCTACACGATTTCGGAGCGGTCTATTTTCGTCAAGCGGTTCATCGGAAACGCGCGCATTCCGCTCGACGGCATCCGCGAGGCCAGAGCGGCTACCGCTGAAGATTTCCGGGGCTCGATCCGGCTGTTCGGCGATGGCGGGTTGTTCGGCTACTATGGCGTGTTCCGAACTTCGAAACTCGGGAAATCCAACTGGTACCTCACCAACCGCAGCCATGCGGTTGTGGTCATTACCGGTGCTAAGACAGCCTTGTTCAGCCCCGACGACACCGACGGCTTCCTGGCGGCGATGCGGGCATCCGCCCCGGTCCCGCTGGCTCCAGGCAAGCCCTTGATGCGCGATTCCGCGCAATCCTACGGCGGCGGGCGCCGGATCGGGCCGCTACTTGGAGTTGCCATTGCGATCGTGGTGCTGGCCGTCGTGGCGTTCGCCTTCTTATACTCACCCGGTCCGCCGAGTTACACCTTGACCCCGGAGTCATTGACCATCCACGATAGGTTCTATCCAGTCACTTTGCAAGCGACTAATGTCGAAGTCGACCAGATCCGGGTGGTTGACTTAGCCGCGGACACGGACTGGCGGCCTACCGCGCGCACCAACGGATTCGGCAATGCGCACTACGCCTCGGGGCACTTCCGGGTGGCCAGCGGCAAGATCGTTCGCATGTACCGGGCCGGCGGCAGGCGCCTGGTGCTGCTGCCGGCGAAAGGCGATGGCGCCGCGGTTCTCCTGGAAACCAGGGAACCCGAAAAGTTCGTCGCGGAAGTGCGGCAGGAGTGGTCCCGGCCTTCGTGAGCAGGGGCTTTCGGTGGGCGCCGTTCTACCAGGCGCTTATCACGGGGTGCCCTCCGGGCCCTCCCTTGGCGCACTTTCAGAGCCGGGCCCAGAGGGCACCCGGTAAGGGAACGGAAGCCCGACGCCGCGACGGCGCCGCGGTAGGGCGCCAAGGGGGACTTGGCCCTCCCGGTAGGTTAGAATTGGTCACCAGATGTCCTTAGCTCCAGGCACGACTTTGGTCCCCTACCAGATCCTCCCGCCACTGGGCGCCGGCAGCCCGCGCGGTCTGGGCCGTACCGGTCTCGGGAGAGGCGCCGCGAGTAAAACTCGCACTGGCAATTACGTCACCGTAGACATCGCCACTCAAAGCCTCTTGGTCCAGGTATTGGAGCCGCCCAACGCCCGCCTGGTCCGCATTCCCTTGAGCGGCGGGCCAGAGTAGGAGATCGCCGGTCCGTTTCACCGGGGTTACGGCGTCGATCCCGGCAGTATCCCGGCATCTTCGATCTGGCAACCGGCAAATCCGCCCGCATCCCGCTCGATTACCGCGGCGACTTCCACCACATGGCCTGGACTCCCGATGGCAAGATCATGGCCGTGGCCCTCGGCTGGCGCGGTACCCTCTGGAAGTTCAGTCCCGAAGGCCGCTGAGCCACGCGCAATCCCAGCCTCACCGCGACCGCTTGCGCAAACCTCAGACCTTGTCGGGCACTACGAACGGCTTGCGATACTCGCGCGTGAACAGGCGATTGGCTTCCGCGTCTCCGGGGCAGGAATAGCTGGCGGCATCGAAACGCAACGTACGGCCCAGGCGATAGGAGATGTTGGCCAGGTGAACCAGCGTCGTGGAAATGGCGCCTTCTTCGATGGGCGCGTTCAGGTCCGACCGCTTGCGGCTGCGCACGGCGTCAATGAAGTTGGCCCAGTGATTGCCCATCGACTCGGCGGACGAAGATCCCGGCCCCGGCTTCTGCTCGCTGCCGAGCCAACTGGAGTACCTGTGGTGGTCTTCGTCCCACATTGAGAGGTAGCCCTTGGAGCCGTAGAAGGTGGTCCCGACGGTGTTGCCTGGTTTGGGGTCGCCAGTGCCGGAATCGCCGATGCCGGCTTCGTGGTTGGAGATCCAGTGGCGGACCTCAAAAACCATCATCTTCTTCGAGGGTCCCTCATCGAATTCGAAACTGGCGGTCAGGGTGTTGGGCGTCTCCTGATCGTCATCGAAC
The DNA here is from genome assembly GCA_052144935.1 of Bryobacteraceae bacterium. Taxonomy (GTDB): domain Bacteria; phylum Acidobacteriota; class Terriglobia; order Bryobacterales; family Bryobacteraceae; genus JOPF133. The sequence continues at coordinate 21,416 of JBKQPR010000319.1, read as the reverse complement.
ATGAAATGGCCGCCGATGGCGCTGACCTTGGTTGGATATTTCACGCCCAGGCCCCAGCGGGCCATATCGACCTGGTGAATTCCCTGGTTGCCCAGGTCGCCGTTGCCGTAATCCCAAAACCAGTGCCAGTTGTAGTGCAGCCGGTTGGCCGTGTATTCGTGCTGGGGCGCAGGCCCCAGCCACAGATCGTAGTGGACGCCCGGCGGCACGGGTTCCACCGGCTTGCGGCCGATGGTATCCCGCCGTTTGAAGCACAGGCCGCGGGCCATGTAGACGTCGCCGATGAGGCCTTCCCGGAGGTGTTCGACCACTTCACGGCCGACGCCGGAGCGTTGCTGGCTGCCGTGCTGCACCATGCGCCCGTACTTCTCCGCGGCGGCAACGATCTGGCGAGCCTCGAACATATTGTGCGAGCAGGGCTTCTCCACGTAGACGTCCTTGCCGGCCTGGCAGGCCCAGATCGTCTGGAGCGTGTGATTGTGGTTGGGAGTGGCGATGGAGATGGCGTCGATCGACTGGTCTTCCAGCAGCTTGCGCAGGTCGGTGTAAGCCGCGGGACGCTTTCCCTTGGCCTTTTCGATCGCGATTGCCTGTGCGTTGAGCACCGATTCATCGATGTCGCACAGCGCCGCGATTTCCACGTTGGTCATCTGGCTGTAGGCGCGGATGTGGTCGCGGCCGCGGCCGTGGAAGCCCACGCACGCGACTCGGACTGTGTCGTTGGGGCTGGCGAGCGCGCTAGAGCGAAACGCCACGCCAGCCGAGATCGCGGAACCCAAAAAGTATCGTCGGTCCATGTAGGATAGTGTAGCTCCGGGCGTGGCGGCGAAAACCGGTTCAGTGGCTACGGCGCGCCGACGATTGGCGGCAAGCCCGCGACGGCGGTTCTCTTCGAACTGGTTGATTGCGCGTCTCCGGGGCATCGCGACGGTGCCGGCGATTGATGTCCGCGCCTACGCACATTGGCTCGCGAGGTAAATGCACCAAACTCAGCTACATAGGCGACGACACCCTCCGTTTCGACCCGCAGTTAGCTCGCTAATTTGGAAAGCAATGACAAAAATGCATGGTTTGGTGAGCGGACCGTAACTTGTGCCTGCCGCGGAGCGAATACGCATGTGAAGTTCAGACAGCTCCGACACCGGCCCTGCCTAAGTGCGCTGGCCTGGTGGAGGCATACTCGTCAGCTTCGTTCACTACGCGAACCACAAACTGAAAAGGGGAGACGAATGTTCAGTAAAAGGAATCACGCCGGCAATGTGCCGGCCATTTGGCCGTTGATGTGCGCCGTTGCAGTATCAATCACCTTCGGCGCCAGCGAGGTACAGGCACAAACCACCGAGGGCGGCAGCGCAGTCCCGCTGTTCCTCACTGCGACCAATGCAAACACCAACTTCCTGGCGGTAATCAATACCAGGACACAGGAGACGGATTTCGTGCCGACCGGAGGCGCCGGCGGAGTCAGCGGCAACGCGGGCGGCATAGCGGTTGAGGGCAAACTCGCGGCCGTAGTCAACTTCGGCTCGTCCAACGTCACTATCTTCGTCCGCAAGGGCAATTCGATGGAACCCGCGCAGATGGTCAAAACCACCTCGCAGCCGGTGTCGGTTGCCTTCGGGCACGATCATCTGGTAGTTCTGTCTCTCACCACCGCGGAATCCTTCCCGGTATACGGAGATACAGTCGGGAACAACGATGGAATAGTTCATCTTCTAAGAGCCGACGGAACCGCGGCGCAAATCGTCACTTACGACGGCGGAGCCGTGTATTCGGAAAAGAGCGGCGACATCGCCGAATTGAACTTATCGACCAACGGGGTGGCGGGATTATCCGGGCCGAATGTCTCGGTTACGCTGCCGGCCGCTCCCAACAACAATACTCCCTTCGGCATGGTTGGCCGGGGCGCCAACGTGTACGTAACCATCGCACATTCGGATCTGGAAGCGTTGGTGGTGAACGGCCAAATCGTTTCCACCGCCGCCGGCCCGACGCCCTACATAGACTTCTTCGGCAACATCACCCATGCGCCCTGTTGGAACGCTCTTTTCGGGCAGTTTCTGTATTCGGCGGACAGCCCAGGCTCGCAACTGTTGCGATTTCTGGTGAGCGACACGAATGTATTCTTCGATAAGCCGGGCGTCGCCAAGCTAGGAGGAGCGCCGACGGACCTGTATGTTCAGGGCAGCCTGCTGGGCGTCATCGATGGCGGCAACGCCGGCACTTCCGATGCATCGCTTTTCGACATCGATTCGGAGGGTGAACTCACACTGCGCTTCACAGTAAAGATAGCGGGAGCGATCAACGGCGCTGCCATCATCCAGTAGCTCGCGGGGCACGGGGTTGATGCGCGAAGACGGGGGCCGCGGTCGATACGCGGTCCCCAAACTGTATCGAGGCCCTCCCAACCGCCCCAGCAGCCCGTGGCAAAACCCCTCCCGGGGTGCCCTTTGGGCCCGGTGCCCTCTGGGGACGGCTCCGTAGGCCCAGCGGGCACCAGTAAGGGGGTTTGGCACTTCTGCCACGGGCGGCCAGGGCGCTCGCCGCCGCCGATTTTCAGCAATAATTGGGGTGAGCGATTCCTTCCTCATGGATTCGGACATCGACCTGCAAGCTCTGATGGCCCGCTATCAACAAGGCGATTCCGCGGCGGCTACGGCTCTGGTCCATCGCCTGAGTCCGCAACTGCACCGGTTTTTTCTGATGCAGTATATCAGCCGGAGGCACGCCGACGACTTGCTTCAGGAAACCTGGCTGCGGATACACGAAGTGCGGCACACCTATCGCCGCGGCCAACCAGTCCTACCCTGGCTATATGCGATTGCGCGGCATATTCGGGTGGACCACTACCGCAAAGCGCGTCGCGCGGAAAGCCGCGAAGAGCGCCTGGAAGAAAGTGTCGATATCCCCCAGGCGCCTCCGGACCACCTGGGCGGAACTCCCGATCTCGAAGCGCTGCTTGCTACCCTGCCGGAGAGCCAGCGAGAAGTGATCGCGATGTTAAAAGTATCGGACATGTCGCTGGAAGAGGTGGCGCGCGCCACTTCGTCCAGCGTCGGGTCGGTCAAGCAGAAGGCTCATCGCGCCTACGAGACATTGAGGAAGGGGCTGGCCGTCATGGGGATGCCGAGCGCCCGGAAGGGAGGGCTGCGATGAGGGACCCAGAGATCGACGACATTCTGAAGCAAGCGGCCGGCGCGAAACCGGACGTGGATCCGGCGCTGCTGGATCGCGTATCGAGATCGATTGGCTCGTCCCTGCGTCCTGTCCGCCCGCTCGCTCCCTCATGGATCCTGGCAGGTGGTCTGGTTCTGATCTGTGCGAGTGTGGCGGTCGCCGGAGCGATGGTTTTGGGCCCTTACGGCGTTCGAAAAATGAGCGCCGCGGAAATCGGGCTGATCTTTTCCGTCCTGGGCATCCTGATCTGGCTGGCGGCCACTCTTTGCGTCGCGGAAGCCATCCCCGGGAGCCGGCGGCCTGTGACTCCATGGGTGCTGGGAGTATCCGGCTGCATCGGTCTGGCCGCCGTATTTGGCCTGCTCTTTCACGACTATCGGACCGAGCGGTTCATCTCCCAGGGCGTGGCGTGTCTAACAGCGGGCCTGGTGCAAGCCCTTCCAGCGTCGGTCGCCGCGTGGCTGCTTCTCAGGCGGGGATTTGCCGTGAATTCGATTGCCGCCGGGTTCGCGAAGGGCGCCCTTGCGGGTCTGGCCGGTGTAACCATGCTGGAACTCCACTGTCCAAACTTCGAGGCGCCACACGTGATGGTTTGGCATATCGCGGTCCTGCCGATCAGTGGCGCGGTGGGAATGCTGGTCGCGTGGATGGCCAGGGATTGGGGCAGGAGGCGAGCGGTGGTGGGGTGATCATGGTGGCGCCGCGCGGCGGCAACATGCCGAGCGCGGCCGCGAAGCGTCGCTTTCCGCCAGCGGTACGCTGTCATGTCAATTAGTAATCAGGGATTGTTTCGCTCGATTCCCAACCTACGCAGAAGGGCACGAATCCCTTCCCGCTATGATAGTAGCGTCTCTCTCTCCTGGCAAAATCGCTCATAGTTGTCGATCGACCGATCGGCCGGAGGTCTCGGTCCAGCGGTATGAAATGATCCTGATCTCTTCGTTAGAGCAGCCAGCCAACGACGATTTGGGCGGGTCGTCGGAAAGGTGCTCATTGTCTGACCGAAAAAGTATGGCGAGGTTACAGAGTCGGCCGGTCTCTACCGCGGCCGCCGTGGGAGGGAGCCGGCGCGCCTGGCAATCTCAGCCAGCGACCGCAGTGCAGCGTTGACGGCCGCCGCGTTCGGAAACAGCTCGGCAACCTCCGGGTCAAGGATGACCACGTTCGAACTGGCCTGCAGCCGCTCGACATACTTCCCGCGGACCAGAGGCCCGAAATCCGAGCGCTTGTATTCGGACCGAAGGTCACCCGCGCCCCGCTTCTTAGCCTTCCTCATACAGCTTCCTCTCCGGCCGCGTTGCCTCGCGGGCGGTGATGATTCGAATCGCGTCGTATTGTTCCGTGTGCGCGACCACCAGCAGACGCCCGGAGGACGACATACCGAATGTCACCAAACGCCTCTCTTCGCTCGAATGATCGGGATCATCGCCTGTCGCCGACAATGGGTCAAAAAACACGGTCACCGCTTCGTGGAATGAGACGCCGTGCTTCCGCAGGTTCCCGGCGGCCTTTAGCGCGTTCCATTCGAAGCGCACCCGAACGTTTCACCTGCCTTTAGTATAGCCGCAGAGGTGCCAGGGAACTACGGCCTTTGCCTCACCCCCGGCCCTGGCGCAGATCCTATCGAGCCACGCCGCCGCCCCATGCTAGAGTTGGGATTGAATCGCCCTTTAGCCCTCAAGCTGCTGCTGCTCGCGGCGCTTTGCTTCGCAACGTACGCGGCCACGCTCAACATTCCGCTGTTCGAAGACGACTATCCCACGCTGTCTCTGGCGCAGCAGTATGGAGCGCCGGGGGAGCTGGCGGACCTGTTCCATAATCCGGTCTACCGGACCCGCGCCACCACCTACTGGGTGATGCTGGCCGTGTACCGGCTCTTCGGACTGGCGCCGTGGGGCTACCGGCTGGCCAGCCTCACCTTCCACATTTTGGGGACCTGGCTGCTGTACGCGCTGGCGCGGCAGTGGGCGCCCATGCGTCCGGCGGCGCTCTGGGCAGCGATGTTTTTCGCGGTCGAGGAGGGCCACCAGGAGGCCGTCGTCTGGTTCGCCGGTTTCACCGAGCCGGCCATGCTGGTATTCGGCCTGTGCGCCATGCTCTGCTGGCTGCGGGCCGGCGAAAGCGCTCGCGGCTGGCTTTGGAACGCGGCCGGCGTGGCGGCATTTGCGCTGGCGCTGCTATCCAAGGAAACCGCCGTGATACTGCTGCCGCTGTTCCTTCTGGCGGCGCCTCGGGCGGATTGGCGGCGCGCTCTGCGGCGGCTGATTCCCTACGCGCTCCTTGGGCTGGTGGTGGCGGCGTCGATCCTGGCACAGCACGGCCATTCGTTTCGTTTCACCGATGGCAGCTTTTCGTTGAGCGCTCCGTTCTGGATCACCTGGCCGCGCGGCATGGGCCGCCTGCTTTGGATCTGGGGCTGGCTGGCGCTGATCGCGATTGCCTGGGCGCGCGAGCGAAAGCTGTGGCGCGCCGCCGGATTAGCGCTGGCGTGGAGCGCCATCGGCCTGTTGCCGTACTGTTTCCTGACTTACTCCACGCAGATACCCAGCCGCCAAACCTATCTGGCCAGCGGCGGGTTAGCGCTGCTGTTCGGATTGGCCGTGGCGCACCTGGAAACCGTGGCCAAGCTGAGCCGCAAATTGCTCATCGCGGTGGTGGTGGTGGCGCTGGCCGCGAACATCGGGGTGGTCTGGTTCCGCAAGCGCCGCCAGTTTCAGGATCGCGCCGCGCCCACCGAACAGTTGATCCGGACGGCGCGCATCTACGGCGGCCCCATCTGGGTGCAATGTTTCCCGCGCAACCACTGGATCGCCGAAGCCGCGGTGTACTGGGGCGCAGGGTTCCCGCCCGCAGTTCTGGTGTGGAGCGAAGAGGAGGCCCGCCGGCGTCCCGTGAAAGTGATCTTCTGTTTTCGGGGCTTGGGTCAACTCAAGAGGTGAAACGCCACGAAGGCGCCGGCGTACGCCAGCACGCTCATGTAGGCGAACTGTAAGATGGGCCACTTCCATCCGCCGGTTTCCCGGCGCACCACCGCGATGGTGGAAATGCACTGCATGGCGAAGGCGAAAAAGATCAGCAGGGCGACGGCTCCGGCGGGCGAGAGATCGTTGTGCAGGGCTTTTTCGAGGTCGAGCTTCTGGGTGTCCGGATCGGTTCCGTAGATGGTTCCCAGGGTGGCGATGATGGTTTCCCGCGCGAACACCGCGGTGATCAGGCCGATTCCGATCTTCCAGTTGAAGCCCAACGGCTTGATGGCCGGCTCGATGGTGCGCCCCACGGTTCCGGCCAGGCTTTCCTCGATCGGCGGCATGAGGCCGTTGTGGGTGGGCACGTGCTCGGCCACCCAGAGAATCACGCTCACCAGCAGGATGATGGTGCCGGCGCGGTACAGGAAGACCTTGGCGCGGTCGTAAAGGCGCAGGCCGAGAGATTGCACGGTGGGCCAGCGGTAGGAAGGCATCTCCAGCAGAAACGGCGAGCGGCCGCTCTTCAGGATGGAAGACTTCAAAACCCTGGCGGTGACCACCGCGGCCACGAAGCCCAGCACGTAAAGCCCGATCATGGCCGCCGTGCGCGTGCTCACGAAAGCGCCCAGCAGGCGATGGTTGGGCAGGAAGGCCGCAATAATCAGGCTGTAGACCGGGAAGCGGGCCGAGCAGGTCATGAACGGGGCGATCAGAATGGTGGCGAAGCGGTCGCGCTTGTTCTCGATGGTGCGCGTGGACATGATCGCGGGCACCGCGCAGGCATAGGCCGAGAGCAGCGGGATGAAGGATTTGCCCTGCAGGCCGACGCGAGCCATGGTGCGGTCGGCGATCAGCGCGGCGCGGGCCAGGTAGCCGGAATCCTCCAGGATTCCGATGAACAGGAACAGCAACAAGATCTGGGGCAGAAACACCACCACCGAGCCGACGCCCTTCCACACGCCTTCGAGCAGCAGGGAGCGGAACAGCGAATCGGGCAGCAGGTGCTTTACCCAGCCGGCCGAGATGGCGATGAGCCAATCCACGGCATCCTTGGAAGGATCGGCGATATAGAAGATGGTCTGAAACAACCCCACCACGACCGCGATAAAGACCAGCGGCCCGGCCACGGGATGCAGAAAGACGGCGTCCAGGCGGTGCGTCCAGCGGGGCGCGATGGGCGGGCGGTAGGAGGCCTCGCTGCCCACGTTGCGGGCCCAGGCGCGGCACTTGGGCACGTCCTGCAAAACCGGCAGTTCCCGCAGCGCTGGCTTGGGCATGGCGCCGGCCAGAAAATCGAGGACCTGCGCGATTCCTTCCCCCTGCCGCGCGCTGACCAGCGCGACCGGAGCGCCCAACTGCGCCGAGAGCGCCTTGAGATCCAGTTGGCCGCCGCGGCTGCGCAGATCGTCGGCCATATTGAGGATCACCAGCGTGGGCAGGCCCAGAGACAGGATCGGCGCGGCCAGCATCAAATGGCGGCCCAGGTTGGTGGAATCCAGCACCAGCAGCACGGCTTCGGGTTTGGGGCTGTCGTCGCGCAAGCCGTGCAAGACGTCGTTGGCGATGCGCTCGTCCTCCGAGCGCGGCGTCAGGCTGTAGACGCCCGGCAGATCGATCACCTGCAGGGCCCGGCCGTCGGGAAGCTCCACCATCCCGGTATGCTGCTCGACGGTGACGCCGGGGAAGTTGGCCACTTTCTGGCGCAGACCGGTGAGACGGTTGAACAGGGTGGTCTTTCCGGAATTGGGAGGGCCGATCAGCGCAACCGCTTTGGGAGCGGTCTTGCCGCGGGGAAAATCGATGACCGCGGCCGTGCCGCAGGAGTTGCAATCGCTACATCCGCTCACGGGAGTCTCGCTTGCCCGGCGAGCGCCGGACCTTGAGGCGCCGGGCCGTCTCGCGGCGCAACGCGATTTCCGAACCGTCCACCTGGAAGACCCGCGGATCGCCGCCCGGAGCGCTCAGCCCCGCGGTGACCGTGGCTCCCGGCAGGAACCCCAACTCCATCAGACGGCGCGCATCCTCACCCGGCAGATCGATCCGGTCGAGGATGGCGGCATCGCCGCGGCGCAGATCGACCAGGTCGACGAGGGTGGCGGAGAAGGCTTCCGTCTGGGCGCTGTTGCTACTCAGTTGCATCTCGATTTCAGTATGCCGAAGTCCGAAATCCTTGTCAAGAGGCCGCGGGGCCTTCCGTCGATTTTTTACACGGGCCACGTGCCAAGCGCCTCCAACTGCTCCAGAATGTAAGCATAACAGATGCATAAGCCACTTTTGATCCGGCGTTTTCGCGAGTCCGATCTGGACGCCATCCTGAAGATTGAACACGCCAGCTTTCATGAAGATGCGTACGATCGCAACTTGTTTGCAGAGTTTTACCACAAATGCGGGGACCTGTTTCTGGTGGCCGAGGGTACTGGGCGCATTTGGGGGTATATGCTTACCTGCACAAGATCCCGCAGCGGCTCCCGAAGGGCCCAATTGGTGTCCGTGGCGGTGGATCCGCTGGCGCGCCACCAGGGAGTGGCTTCCGCATTGATGGACAGCACTTTACGCCGGCTGCGGCGGCGCCGGGTGAGGCGCTTTTCCCTCATGGTGAAGGTCACCAACCGGCGGGCGATGGCGTTCTACGAAAAGTACCGTTTCCTGCAACTGAGAATCGCGCGGAGGTACTATGAGGATGGGATGGATGCCTTGCTAATGGTTAGGGATCTTGCGTAGGCCGAGCCTCAACTGTGACTTTGGCGCAACGCATGGGGCCCCACGCCACGTCCAAACCTATCTGGAGAGATGAACATGGATAGCCCCCTAATCCTGACGCGCCGGCGCGCCCTGCTGATCGCCGGGACCGGCTTGATTCCCTGGACACGGCTTTATGCCGGTGAATTCTGGGACAAAAAGGACCCAGCGCAGTGGACTCCCGACGAGAAGGACAAAATGCTGACCAAATCGCCGTGGGCCAAGGAAGTCAGCGCGCAGGCCACCGCCGACCCCAATCAGCAGCAAACCCAATACCCCAACAACGGCGGCTATGGTTATCCCGGCGGCGGGTATCCGGGCGGCATGGGCGGCGGCAGGCGCATGGGCGGTCCTGGCATGGGCCGGGGGCGCTACCCAGGCCAAGGGATGCAGTCGTATAAAGGCACGGTGCGGTGGGAAAGCGCGCCACCGATCATGGCCGCCGCCCCGCCTCCCATGCCGGACGGCTTTGATGAGAAGCACTACGTGATCAGCACCGTGGGCTTCCCGGATCTGGGAACCCCGCAGCGGCGATACAACGACGATTCCGAATCCGGTTCCGGCTCGAATCGCTCCTCGGGCGACCTCGACAAGCAGTTTGTGGACGAGTTGAAACAGTACACCATCCTACAGCCCAAAGGCAGGGACCTGGCGCAGGCCGGCATCGTGAAGCGCAAGCTCGGCAACTACTATTTCGGATTCTCCAAAGAGCTTCTGAATCTGGACACGGGAGAGCATGAAGTGGATTTCGCCACGCGGATCGGCCGCCTGTCGATCAAGGCCAAGTTCAACATGAAAGAAATGATGTACAAGCGCAAGCTGGCGATTTAGGCCGGGGCGGGCGGTTACTGTGACGGCGCGGGAGGCGTACGAGTTGACGACCCAGGGCGGGGCCACCGACTTTGCCCGGCTGATCGCGGCCTGCGAGTCGTTCGGACCTTATTGCCTGATCGGCGGACTGGCCGTCAACTGCTACGTCGAGCCGGTTTATACGCTGGACGCAGACATCGTGGCGATCGCCGCGAGCCTCCCCGAACTCACCGGGTATCTTGCGGCACACGATAGCCAACTTCGGATTCAGTTCACTACGGACTCGCGATACCAGGCGTTTCTCTCGCGCGCCGTAGAGGCCGATGTTCTGGAGTGCCGCGCGAAAGTCGCCTGCCTGGCAGACGTGGCGCAAGGCAAGCTGTGGGCCTATAGCGATCCCAGCCGGCGCTTGAGCAAACGCAAGAAAGACGAGCTGGACCTGATCCGCCTTGCGGAAGCATATCCGGAACTGAAGTCTTTGTACCCGGTTGAGTTGACAGCGCAGATCGAGCGGGGATGATTGGCGGCCTCGGCTTATCGCGCTCGGGGCCGGGCCAGCCGTTTCCGGAGGTAGTAGACCACCACCTGACAAAAGGGCTTAAGTTCGCCACTGCCGAGTTCCCCGTTCCATTCGCGGACGTGCTTCTCCAGGACGCCTCGCGGCAGTGGGCCATCCCACTTCCTCAACGCCTCTGTGAACCCGTCCAGCACCCGCTTCCGCTGCTTCACAAGATATGCCTGGTTGAGGTTCAGCACCTCGTTGATCTCGGTCTCGAAAGCCGGATCGGTCGACTCGACTCGCCCACCGCCCGGGAAACGGATGAACTCTTCGATTCGATGCATCGGGTTGGCCGGATTTCGCGAGAGGTCCCGGTCGCCCTTCCGAGTATCGCAATGCTGCCCCTCCCTGCGTGACCCTTTACCTCCCAAGCACGCAGCGAGCAGGTTGGAGTAGTCGAGTTGCTCGGCCGGGTAATTGGCTTGGGAGTGCCAATGTTCGATCTTCATCGCAGCCCATTCCGCGCGAATCCGCGAGAGGCAATAACAGCAGATCCCGCGTTGCTCTCGTACAAGGGAGGCGCGGAGGACGTCTTTGTCTCGATAGCCCTCATAGTCCGCCCCGGGCGTAACGCGATGCTCGACCAGACTTTTCGGCTCCACGCCCTTCCGAATCGCCCTCATGCCTCGGATTCCAGGAACGTCATCAGCGTGCGCGCCCGTGTTACTTCCGGATCGTCCGGGCCGAGTCTGGCTTCCACTTCAGCTACGAGGTCCCTCGCATCGTCGAAGCGTTCCTCATCGATCGACCGAAACAACCGCTTGAGAAGGCCTTCGACAGCGGCATCCCGCGAACTGGCGCCCATCACTTCCTCCAGAGCACGGCTGGAATCGAGGCCGAACGAGCGCGGCGGCTCGGTCGTCTCATCGCCGTCCAGCAAGCGGATCTCTTCGGGCAGGGCTTCGCCAACCAACTGCGGCGAATGGGTAGTAGCAATGAATTGAAGGGAAGGAAAAGTCGTCTTCAGGTCGTGAATCACGCGCCGCTGCCATTTTGGATGGAGGTGCAGGTCCAACTCATCGATCATCACTACTCCTGGCGTGCCCTGCAACGCGGCACTCCCCAGATGGGGATTCAGCATGGCGGCTCTCTCTGCCAGATCGCCTATCAACCTGAGCATGATACGCTGACCGTCGCTCAGATTCCTGAAGAGCTGGGGACCGTATCCCTCCAATTCCACCACCAAATCCTTGTACCGGCCGTCATAGTAGATAGACTTCGCGCCCTCCACGCATCCGGCGATGGCCCTCTTCACAACGCTGAGGGCAACGGTGTCCTTTTTCAGGTGTTGAGTGACCGTGCCCTGATCCCGAATCCAACTAATAAGTCCGGTATCCTGGATCGTGAAGTGCAAGCATCCACGATAACCATCGAGTCGTGATGGCTTCCCTCGTGAGCCGTTTGCGCCAGGGTTACGCAATCGCTCCGTGCCGCAACTGCAGATCAGCGGAAGTGTGATCTCCTCGCCCGCTCTCACGCGCCCCGCAGCCTCGCTGGCGAGGTCACGGAGTGCAGTCGCCCCTCCAGTCGTAGTACGCCCGCCCTCGCGTTGCAGCTCTCTTGCCCAGCTAATGTGTCGTCCCATCACGACGCCGGCGCACTCAATTCGCGAGGGAAACTGCTTTTCAAAGGTGTAACTATCCAAATGTCCATGTGCCGTGACACGGACCTCGTCCGGCTCTACACCAGGACTCTTCTCGTAGCCGGGAACACCGAGAAACCAACTGCCGGCCGCGATGGCCAGCGCGTCCAGTAAAGAGGTCTTACCCGAAGCGTTGTCGCCAACGAGCAAATTGAAGTGTGGATGGAAGCTGAACGTACGGTCCTTGAAGCCTTTGAAGTTTTGGATCGCAAGACTCTCAATCCGCATTGGTAGCTCTCCTGCGTGGCACGGATTCGCCTACTCTGAGCGGCGTACGGCCGCCTATTTCCTGGTCCACTTTTCGTTGAGCAGCTCGGTCAGGTCGGCCACTTTCCGCCGCAGTTGCTGCTCGCGGCGGCCGATCCACAATAGGTAGGCGAAGATCAGCAGCCAGCCCGCGCCGTAGGCGTAGAACAACCAGCTCAGGTTTTGCATCATAGGCGTATCGATCCCGCGTCCACCAGTTCGTTGGCGCGCCGCGTCAGATCCTCCACGGCACGATCCAGGCGCGCTACTCTGATCCGCACGCGCAGCACGCACCACCACAGCAGCACCATCGTCACACTGGCCACCAGAAAGGTCTTCAGCATATCCGGGGCCAGGCCGGAGTTGGCGTCGCCGCCCAGCACCGGCGAGGGATGCTGCGTGCGGAACAGGCGGTTGGACATGTAAATCAGCGGCACGTCCAGCATTCCCAGAATGCAGATCACGGCGCAGACCACGGCGCGCTGCTCCACCGGGGTGGCCCGCCGCACCATCAGGTAGGCGCCGTACAGGAACAGAAGCACGAAGGAGGAGGTCAGGCGCGCGTCCCAAGTCCACCAGATGCCCCACACCGGCCGCGCCCACAGCGTCCCCATCACGATGTTGACGGCCTCGAACACCACGATGGATTCGTTGGCGGCCAGCGACAGGTCGTCGTACTTCTGGTTGCGCGTCACCAGGTAGAGAATGCTGGCCACGCCTCCCACGAAGCAGGCCAGGAAGGAGACCATGGCGGCCGGCACGTGGAAGTAGAAGATGCGCTGCACGATCCCCATGGTGGCTTCGGTGGACACCCAATCGAACACCAGGTACAGCGTAAGCAGCATCAGAACCGCCGTGGGGACCAGCAGCCACAGCGGCAGGGCGGGTTTGTCGTCGAACCCGGCCGGCGGAATGGATTGCGCTTCCACGGGACCAGTATACACGGGCTATCATGATTCCGTGCCTACCCATGTGGCGCTCGAGCTGGCGCGGAACGATGCTTTCCGTCTCGTCTTCGGAGAACTGGCCTTCGCGTCGGGTCTGGTCGCCTGCATCCTGTTTTTGCTGCGAGCCCCCAGGGCCGACCCTTCGACGCTCTACTTCGGGATCGCCGGCATATTGTACGGACTGCGCCTGATCGTCGAACTCGATCTGCTGCGGATTGCCTATCCCGCTTTTCCATGGGCCGTCTTCGACTCGGGCATCACTTTAGTGGTGGGCATTCCCTTCGTGCTGTTTTTCGGGAGAACGTTAGCGATTGCGTACCCCTGGTTTACCCGCGGTTTCATCAGTGCACAGGTCCTTCTGGCAGTCGCCGGCGCTCTCGCGATGGCCTTCCACGGACCGATGCGATATGTCTGGCTTCTGAACGGCATCCTCGCCAGCACCCTGGTGATCGTATTCTTGTGGATCGGTTTCTTTCCGAAGGTGAAAGTGGACCAGGAAGTGGGGGTGTTGAGGATTGGCCTTGTGGTTCTCGGCGCCTTCTCGCTCAATCAAAACCTGGCCTCGATCCACCTGTTGCCGGATGTTGGCAACTGGGAGCCGATTGGCATGGTGGTTCTTCTTTGCACGGTCGGTTATGTCAGCGCCATGCGCACGCTGCACACGGAACAGAGTTTGATCGCTATCCGGAAGGAACTCGAAATCGCGCGCCGGATTCAGCTCTCCATTCTCCCTCGGGAGATGCCCCGGACGACCGCGCTGGAGGTGGCGGCGCGATACGTGCCCATGACCGAGGTAGCCGGGGATTTTTACGATTTTCTGACCGTCGACCGGGACCACACCGGCATTTTGGTGGCCGATGTTTCGGGCCACGGCGTGCCGGCGGCGCTGATCGCTTCCATGGTGAAAATTGCGATCGCCGCACAGATGCCCCATGCCGAAGATCCGGCGCGGGTCCTGAGCGGCATGAATCAGACGCTCTGTGGCAATCTCCAGGGGCAGTTCGTCACGGCGGCCTACCTGTACATCGACACTGCCGCGCGCAGGATGAGGTATGCGGCTGCCGCCCATCCCCCGATGCTGTGGGGCCGATCCGCGGATCAGAGCGTCGAAATGGTTGAGGAGAACGGTTTGATGCTGGGCTTCATGCCCCAGGCCGGCTACTCCTTCACGGAGAGGGAAATCAGTCCGGGCGACCGTTTCCTTTTGTACACGGATGGCGCTTTGGAGGCCACCAACGGCGCGGATGAATTTTTTGGCAAAGAGAGACTTCTAAAAAAGATGGAAGACGCACGAAGGGCGGGAGTGGAGGACTTCGCTACGTCTTTGCTGGATGACTTAGGCAGGTGGGCCGGGCACGACCGCGGGCGTCCTCAGGAGGATGATGTCACAGTGCTTGTGGTCGACTGCCGATTCGCCCACGAGCTAGCGGGCTAACGCGAGAATCTCGCCGAAAGCTCATTTTTCTGAAAATGCTCTAAAGACTATCGGAGATGGGGCCGATAAGACAGTTGGAGGTGCGCGAAATGGGTTCAGCCGCGATTAACCCGGGTGTGTCGGATTTGCTGCAAACTCTTTCCAATCTCAATTCGCCGGTGCTGTCGTCGCCGGCGGTGGTGTCCGCTCTGGAGAAAGCCTCGCCCAGCGACATCGTTCAACTGAGCGCGGAGGCCACCCAGTTGGAGGGTGTGGATGCGATGTTTGGAATCACGGATGGCTCCGATGACTCCGGTGCAGGCCTGACCAGCGCCCCGGCGGGCCTGCAAAACTCCGCAGTCGGATTGAGCAATTCGAATGCCGGCACACCATCCTCCTCCACGCCCTCTACCGCGGCTTCCTCGACGGCTTCTCTGGCGACGCAACTCGCCAATTACCAGGTAGCCATGCAGTCGGACGAGACTCAGGCTCTGCTCGGCAACGGAACCAATAACGACCTTACGGGTTCCTTATTCGACCTGACCGGTTGACGCGCGCGCCAGGGTGTTTAGGCGCGCCACAGTGTTTAAGCGCGCCGCAGTGATTAAGATTGAGGAATGCGGATTGCGATCTATCTCGCGCTGGCTTGGGGCGCGCTTGCCCAGCAGGCGCCCTTCACGCTCGATCAAGTGCTCGGCGCGGCATTTCCCTCGGATTTAGCGGCGGCGCCCTCGGGCGGCAAGGTGGCCTGGCTGTCGAATGCGCGCGGAGCCCGCAACATCGTGGTGGCCGAACCGCCGCGCTACCAGGCGCGCGCCGTGACCGCTTACACCGCCGACGACGGACAGGAACTCGGCGGCTTGCGGTGGGCGCCCGATGCCTCCAGCCTGGTTTACGTGCGCGGGCAGGAGGCCGGGCGGTCCGGCGAGCCGCCCAACCCCACCCACGATCCGCACGGGGCGGTCGAGGCCGTGTGGGCGGTGGCGCTGGATGGCAGCGCTCCAGGCGTCCCGCGCAAATTGGGCGAGGGCGATCGGCCGGTGATCGCTCCGGGTGGCGCTCCAGGCGGCGGGCGGGTGGCCTTCGTGCATCGGGGAAAGATCTGGTGGGCGCCGCTCGATGGCAGCGCTCCCGCGGCGCCGCTCTTTCAGGCGCCAGGACAATGCGGACAGCCGGTATGGTCGCCGGATGGCGCGCGGCTGGCCTTCACCAGCAATCGTGGCGACCATGGCTTCATCGGCCTGTACGATGTGGCCGCCGGTTCGCTGCGCTACCTTGACCCCAGTACGGACGCGGACCTCTTTCCCGAGTGGTCGCCCGATGGCGCGAGCATCGCCTTTGTGCGCATTCCAAGCGACGGCCTGCGCCCGGTCCGCGAGGCACACCGCGCTGGCCCGCCGTGGTCGATCCGGGTGGCATCGGTCGAGACCGGAGCAGGGCGCGAGGTCTGGCGCGCGCGCGAGGGGCGGGGCAGCGTCTTCCGCGAAGTGGGCGGCGCAAATCCGCTACGCTGGGCCGCGGGCGGGCGGCTGGTGTTTCCCTGGGAAGGCGATGGCTGGACGCATCTGTACTCGGTGGCCGTGGCGGGCGGTGAGGCCTCGGCGCTGACGCCGGGCGAATTCGAGGTTGAGGAGATAAACCTGTCGGCGGGTGGCCGCGAGATCGTGTTCTCCTCGAACCAGGGTGATATCGACCGGCGGCATTTGTGGCGCGTGGCCCTCGGCGGAGGCCAGCCTGCGCCGCTCACCGCCGGGCAGGGCCTGGAATTCTCGCCGGCGCCGCTCGGCGATGGCGACGCGGTGGCCTTTCTGCGCTCGGATGCCGAGCGGCCCCTACGGGCGGCCATCCGCGCGGGCGGGCAGATCCGCGACATGGACCCGGCGGCGATTCCAGCCGATTTTCCGGCCGGCCATATGGTTGCGCCGCAGCCGGTAATCTTCCCGGCGGCCGACGGGCTGTCGCTTCATGGGCAACTCTTTCTGCCCCCGGGCGGCGCGGGCGGGCGCAGGCCCGCGGTGGTTTTCTTCCACGGCGGGTCGCGGCGCCAGATGCTCCTCGGCTGGCATTCTATGTACTACTACTCGAACGCCTACGCACTGAATCAGTACCTCGCGAGCAGCGGCTATGTGGTGCTGTCGGTCAACTACCGTAGCGGGACCGGCTACGGCATGGAGTTCCGCGAGGCCCTGCATTACGGAGCTTCGGGCGGCTCCGAGTACAACGACGTACAGGGCGCGGGCGTGTATCTACGCTCGCGCGCGGATGTGGACCCGGCGCGCATCGGCGTGTGGGGCGGGTCGTACGGCGGCTACCTGGTGGCCATGGCGCTGGCGCGGGCATCCAGCCTGTTCAAAACGGGCGTGGATTTTCATGGCGTCCACAACTGGGCCACCGAATTGGGCATCCCGCCCACGGCGCCCGATTACCAGCTTGCCTTCGACTCCTCGCCAATGGCTTTTGTCAAGGACTGGCGCTCGCCCGTGCTCCTGATCCAGGGCGACGACGATCCCGACGTGCAGTTCAACCAGACGGTGATGCTGGCCGGCGCGCTGCGCAAACAGAAGGTGGATGTGGAGGAGCTGATCTTCCCCGACGAGGTACACGATTTTCTGCTGTACCGGAGCTGGCTCGCGGCGTACCGCGCGGCGGTGGAGTTTTTGAAGCGGAAATTGTAGGGGCAACGCTGCGCCAGTCACTGGCTGGTCAGGGTGAGCGCGTTGGTCAGATCGCCGAGGGGCGCGCCCCCGTGGGCCTTCACCGCCTCGTCGCGTGCGCGGATTCCCGGAAGCACCGCGAGGCCGAAGCGCTTCGTAATCAATCGCAGAATCGACGTCGTATCGTAGGGAGTGTGGTCCACAAAGCCCATCTTCGCGAAAGGCGACACGATCAGCGCCGGGATGCGTGTGCCGGGGCCCCAGCGGTCGCCCTTGGGAGGCGCCACGTGATCCCAGAAGCCTCCGTTTTCGTCATACGTGATCACCACCACCATGTGGCTCCACTGCGGGCTTTTCTGCAGCAGCGCAATCAGTGCGGCGATATGCGCGTCGCCGGATTTCACGTCGGCGTAATCGGGGTGTTCGTTCAGGTTGCCTTGCGGCTTGTAGAAGACCACCTGCTCCAGTTTTCCCGCCTGGATTGCCTGCATGAAACCGGCGCCCCCCAATCCGCCGTCTTTCAGATGTTTGGCGCGTTCGGCGGTGCCCGGAGCCATCGTTGCAAAGTAGTTGAACGGCTGATGATGATACTGGAAATTCGGGACGGGAGTCCCATTGTGGCCGGAGAGCGCCGCCTGCCACGCCCCGGCGTACCAGGCCCAACTGATGCCTTTCGCCGAGAGCAGATCGCCGATGGTCTGCTCGGTCTGCGGCGGAAGCGTCGTGGGATTCGCCGGGTCGGCCATAGCGGGATCTCCTCCGGCGGCGGGCTTGTTATCGCTCGGCTGGTACGGCGGTTCCATCGTATTCACGGCGTAGAAATCGGGTGTCAGGTTGCCGTCCTGGACGAACTTCGGCGGGCCATTGAGCGCCGATTTCGGAGAATTCGCGGCCACCTTCAACGTGACGCCATCGGCTTCCACTGCCGCAATCTGGCCTCTGGCCGGACTCCGGTTGGCGCGCGGATATTTGGGAACGCACGCACAGATGAGCCACTGATGGTTCAGGAACGAGCCGCCGAACGCCCCCATGAAGAAGTTGTCCGCCAGCGTGTATTGTTTGGCGACGTTCCACAACTGCAGCTTCGATCCATCGTAGTGCCCCATCACCAGGGCCCCCGAATCCGCCCAGGCCACAAACCGGTCGTTCTTGCCGCCGTCGATCTGCATCTGGTTTTCGTAGAACAGGTGCCACAGGTCGCGGGTCACGATGTTGAGCGGTTGGTTGAATCCGCGCGGGTCGTCGATGGCGAAGGGCTGGTTCGGCAGATGGGCGGTTTGGGCCTCGGTGACCGGCGGAGTCACGCCCGCCGCCGTCAATCCGCCCCAGATGGGCGGCAATTCCTTCAGCGCTTTGCCGTCGCGATCCACTTGGGCAAAGGTTCCCGGGTCTGCCTGGCTCAGTCCATTGGCGCCCGGAAATGAACCGTACAGACCGTCGAAGCTGCGATTCTCCGCATAGATCACCACAATGTTTTCGATACCACCAAGGCTCGTTGGCGAATTTTGGGCCTGAACACCCGTCCAAACCGCCCCCGCCATCGCCAATAAAATAAAGCGCACTCTCATGAGGCTCCTCGCCGTTTGAAAAAAGGACTGCCTTGCGAATTCTACCGTACCGTGCCCATCGTTCTGGATAGCTCAGCGATCATAGCGATCAGCGGTGGGCCGTCAGGCCGGCCCGGCGCCGCGAGCCGTGAGCGCTGCGCGCTGAAAGCGGAAGGCTCAAAGGAAGTCCGCTGTGCGAACATGGCCGTGTGGCGACTCATGTGGCGATGGCTGCGGCCCGGCTGGCCGTGCTGGGCGGCCTCCTCGTATCGTTCTCAGCCGTTCAGGATGCGCCCGCCGGCTTGACGCGCGCCGAAGCCGCTCGCCGGGCTTCGGAGCTGGCTGCCTTAGGCCGCCGGATGTTCTTCGACCCGTCTCTTTCCGCTTCCGGCCGAGTCTCCTGTTCGTTCTGTCACGATCCCAGGCATGCCTACGGACCACCCAATCGAGCGTCCATCCAACCGGGTGGCAAGGACGGCCGGCAACTGGGAATCCGCGCGGCCCCATCGCTACGGTACCTCCAGGTGATCCCCCAGTTTACCGAACACTATTTCGACACCGATGGCCCCGACCCCAGCCTCGACAATGGCCCCACCGGCGGCCTTACCTGGGACGGCCGCGTCGACCGGGGACGCGACCAGGCCCGCATCCCGCTGCTTTCGCCTTACGAAATGGCCAACGACAGCCCTTCCGCCGTGGTGGCGCGCGTGCGGAAAGCGCCCTACGCGGCGGAGCTGGAACGGCTCGCGGGAAGCGCGGACACCGATCGATCGTTCGCCACGGTTCTGGAAGCCCTGGAAACCTGGCAACAGGACAACCGCGAGTTTTACCCGTACAGCAGCAAGTACGATGCGTGGCTGGCCGGCGCCGCCAGGCTTAGCGACAGGGAGGCGCGCGGCCTCCAACTCTTCAGCGATCCCGCCAAGGGCGACTGCGCGCGATGCCATATTGCCACGCGCGGCGCCAACGGCACGCCTCCGCAATTCACCGACTACGGCTTCGTGGCCCTGGGCGTACCTCGCAACCGCCGGATTCCAGCCAACAGGAATCCGGCCTGGTACGATCTGGGCCTGTGCGGCCCCGAACGCACCGATCTGCGCTCCCAAGCGGAGTATTGCGGCCGATTCATGACGCCGTCCCTGCGCAATGCCGCCACGCGCGGCGCGTTCTTCCACAATGGCGTATTCCACACGCTCAGAGAAGCGGTCGCATTCTACGCCGGGCGCGACACCAATCCGGAAAAGTGGTACCCGCGCGGCAGCGAGGGCCTGGTGCTCAAGTTCGACGATCTGCCTGCGAAGTACCGGAGCAACGTGGAGATGGGCCCTCCGTTCGGCCGCCAGCGCGGCGCCAAGCCGGCTCTCACCGATGAGGAGGTGGATGCGATAGTGGCGTTCATTGGAACCCTGACCGATGGGTTTCTCGGGGACAAGTAGGAGGATGGCGCATGGGCGCGATCCGGACGCCTCGCCCGTAAATCGCGGGGTCCCAATCCGTGGCGCCCCCGATCTGCTGTCCAACCGGGCCCTGTAGACGGGATCAGGCTGCTTGCAGTGTGTTAGACAGTTCTTCCGCGGTTTGTTCCCGGAGTATCGCGAATCAGAAACCGGCGTGAACGGACGTTCACTGGGAGAACGTTGGGATCCATGTCTTTAGGCACTATCGGTACGACTCTCTTGCCCATGCCGATCGCCTGCCCCAAGCTCGAAGAAGAGACTTGGTTTCCAGGAGGACTCTGCGTCGACCAACGGCACCAGTACGTCACTGCTACGCAAGCCGGCTTCAAGCGCGTCGCGTAACGATTCGCCAGGTCGAACCTCGAATTCGTCGAACCAAACGTTCACGCCTCGGTCGTTTAGAGCCTAAGCAAACGACCGCGCCCAATCTGCATCTCGCGCAGAGTGTGAAATGAAAACTTTTTCGTTCTGCCATTCCTCTCATCCTTGCCGCTGCCGCGTACGGCCGCGCCCGCCCTGTTTTTGTCGTCTTTAATACCTTAAGCATATTATTCTCCTGGATTCGCCTCGCCATTTGTCGTAATTTATGCGTAGTCTCGTCGAAGGAGGGTCCACTATGAAAGGGATTACTTTGCTGCTGGTTGCCGTTGTTATACTGGCAGGGATTGTCGCGTTTACGTCGCCCGCGTCTCTACACGCCGATGACTCGGCCGCCCCGATCTTCGTAACAAAAATTCCCCCCGGATACCGAGACTGGAGGTTGATCTCCGTCGCCCACGAAGAAGGCAACCTGAACAGTATTGGTGCCGTTTTGGGCAACGATGTGGCGATCAAGGCCTACCGCGAGGGGAAGCTTCCATTCCCGGACGGCACGATAATTGCCGCTTTGCACTACGGTCACGTCCCGTCGGCGGAAAACAACAAAGTCTTTGGCCAAGCCCAATCTTTCGTCCCTGGCCCCCCCACGAACATTCAGTTTATGGTCAAGGACTCCACGAAGTACGCCGCGACGGGCGGCTGGGGGTTCGCTACCTTCATAGACGGCAAACCCGCCGCCGCGGCGTCAATGAAAAGCTGCTTCCCCTGCCACAGTCAGGCCAAGGCTAGCGACCTCGTCTTCACGCATTACGCACCCTAGCCCGACTTTCGCAAAACCAAGGCGATTTTCTTCCGAATAGGGCTGTAAACATTGGTCTGGAACGTAATTCTTGACTAGATGAAAGAATACTCCATACCGGTGTAATTTTCTTGAATGCAAACC
>JBKQPR010000318.1:0-43651 GCA_052144935.1 Bryobacteraceae bacterium | reverse complement strand
CTCACCGCGTAGCCTCCCCGGACAGATCTTTAGCCCTGGATATGGGCCACTCGCAAAAGGCTCTAACGGCCCAATGGGTCATTCTTAGAAAGCACAGGCGGGTCACTTCTGGCGAGCGCCGAAGCCGATTCCGACAAAACGATCCACGGCGGCCGCGGAAAGCCCGACTCCCACATGCAGATCGAGTTGCTGCTGCGGCGCAATCTTATAAGCCGTTCCGAAATGCAGAAGGTGGCGCGGTCCTCCGGCTTGCGGAAAATCGCCTGCGTATTCGGCAAACGCGTCCCAGGCCTTGGTCAACTGCCGGTCCACCAGAAAGGTGGACTCGCCGACTGCCATGTGGGAGCCGTTCACGGTCGGCACATAGATCGACAGCATGCCTGCCGCGGTCCAGTTAGAAGACAGCGGGTGCGACCAGGGCAGTTGGAAGGAAGGATCGTAGCCATGGCTGAAGATGCCCGCCGCCCCGGTCGGGAAGCTGAGTGAGACGACCGCCGCCTTCGAAACCGCCCGATACGCTGCAAAGTTGCTGTTTGATGCCGGCCGCGAGATCGCCAAAACCCGATCGCGGTCCGGCTGAAGTCATGGAATCCTGGTAATAATCGGGAGCCGTGAAACGCAGCTCCGTGCCCGAAGCAATTCCGAATCGAATCAGCGTCTCGGAGAAATCCAAGGTGCGGTTTCCTTGATTGTCCGTATCGAGCACGCCGTTTTCGGCTTGGAACACTCCGCTCGGAACGACCGCGCTGGAGTCCGTGACGGCGGGCCGATCCGTCGCAATCGGCGCCGGAGGACTGCCCGTATCGGGCACCTGCGCCGAGGCGGCCGGCATGAGGCCTCCGGCGATGAGCAAAGCCGGCCAGAGTACCGCAGCGCACCGGAGAACTACGATTCGCGCCCAGGAAGGCGAGAGTCTCAGACGATCCATGGCGATCACCAGACCCGACGTCGCGCCCTCAGGCGTCGTCCAGGCTGGCACCTTCGGTAAGGTGGCGGACGATCTGTTCTTCCGGGCAAGGCACGCCGTCAACGCCGTAAAAGCGCCGCCCGTCCGGCAATACCACAGGATTGGGATCCACCCAGAAACCTTGGCGCTCCAGCCAGTCCAGATCTTCCATCGTGACCCGTTGCTTCATGCGTGGAAGACTATCCGAGCCGAACGCCGAAGTCAATCGGTAGACGGGTGCCCTCCGGGCCCGGCTCCGATCGGAGCCACGACCGTAAGGGAGTGCCCATGGGCCTGCGGCCCACCAAACCGGATGAATACGAGCCTGACGCAGTGAGGTGGTGGAGCAGGCGAGTCGCCTGCCCAGGTCCGCTGAGGGCAGGTGAATCGCCTGCCCCACCGCATCAGGCCTGTCTTCAGGGGAGTGGTTCACGGGCAACAGCACAGCGCGGCTGCGCCGCAAAATTGTCTGTAGAGCAAAGGCGGGCGTTCTCCTGATTGTTGTACGGTGTCAGTGGGTCAACCATTCCACGACAAGGACCACAACAGGAGAAACGCCATGCAAGAGTTTATCGCAAAGCACCGAGAAGAGATTCAGGGTTGGGTGAGCGGTTTCGACCGGCTGGTATTCACCGGCGCCCTGCAGGGGTTGGATTACTGCCAATGGGTCCCGGAGTTACAAGTCCTGCGGGCTACCGCGATGGAACAGTATCGGTTGCATAACGACATCAAGTTTATGGATTACGCCAAGTACGTCAAAGGGGTGAGCGGGCGGATCAAAAAGGCTGTTGCGGAGACCGTCCGCAAGGCCGGATTGCCCGTGCGCTACCTGTCCTCACCCGAGATAGATAAGGACGCGGAAGCGCGCCAGATCGCCCGAGAGCGCGGGATTCAAGAAGGCTTCGTATGCCTCCTCGGCAGCACGGAGATGCATCCCAGCTTCGAGCATCGGGGGACCTTCATCGTGCGGCGCAAGCGTCCCTGTCACGTGCAGTATCTGTATCAGATCCACCCCCAGGCAGGCTGGATGTACGCGCGCATACAGACTTGGTTTCCGTCCCGCATCCGGGTGGGAATGAACGGTAGGGAATGGCTGGCTCATCAGATGCGCCAGGAGAAGCTGGCATTCCGGCAAGCCGACAATTGTTTCGTGTGGATCGAGGACTATGCTCGCGCCCAACAACTGCTGGACGAGCAGGTGCGGACCCCCTGGGCAGAGTTGCTGGGGGGACTAGCCCGGCAGTTGAACCCGCTGCACGAATCGATTTTTGCGAAGTATCCGATGGATTACTACTGGACGTGTGAGCAGAGCGAGTGGGCCACCGACGTCGTGTTCCGTAGAGCGGAGTATTTGCGGCGGCTGATGCCGCGGCTGGTCCAGCATGGGATGCTGAGTTTTCACAGCGCCGACGTGATGCGGTTCCTGGGCAAGCGGGTCAACCAGTCGGGGGCCGTGCCGGGGACCTTTGAAGGCGAACTGCAGATCGACCTGAAGCGGCGGCAGGAAGGGGATCGGGTCAAGTTCTACATGAACGGGAATTCGTCCAAGTTCTACGACAAGGCTTACAGTGAGTTCGGCAGCGTGCTGCGGGGGGCCGAAACCACCCTCAACCACCCACGGGATTTGAAGGCCTACCGGCCCAAACAAGGGGGACCGGAAGAGGACCTGCAATGGCGGCCCCTACGCAAAGGCATCGCCGATGTGTACCGGCGGACGGAAATTTCGCAGGCTGCCAATAACCGCCTGTTGGACGCGCTGGCACGGGTGGATGATAGCCGCACGATGGAGCAATTGACGGCCACTATCCAGCGGCCTACCCAATGGAAAGGACGGCGGGTGCGGGCCCTGCATCCTTGGGGAGCGGACTACGCGCTGCTGGACGCCATTAATCACGGGAATTTCTTCTTGAACGGGATGCGCAACCGGGATCTACAGGTGTTACTTTACGGCCCCCCGGCCTCGACGCTCAGCGAATGGCGCCGCCGCTCCGCCGCCATCAGCCGCAAATTGCGGCTCCTGCGGTCCCACGGTCTAATCCAGAAAGTGCCACGAACGCATCGCTACCAGGTCACCGCCCAAGGGCGCACTATCCTGCTCAGCATCCAGACAACCGCACGTATCAGCCTGCAGCAACTGAACCAGCTTGAGGAGGCTGCCTAAAATCGTCGCGCCGCGCAAAGAATTCAAGGTTTAGTAATACAACATACCCGGTCGAGACCTAGCCTGGCACCACCCACAACATCGGGAACCTCGGCATTCAAGCCGGCGGCCATCGAGACGCGGACGCCACTGCCGATCTCCTCATCCGGGCGAGGTCTATGTCCTTCCCACACTACCCGGCGGAACGAACCCAATTCGTCTGGTGAAACGCAGGGGCGCCGAACGAAAGTGTTTCACGTGAAACAACCCCGCCCAACGAAAGTGTTTCACGTGAAACAAACGGGGCGAGGAACGGCGGCGGCTCGCGGCGGCCTGACCGGCGGCGGCCGTGCGGGCAGTATGGGCAGCTTACGTTGACACCCGGCGAGCAGTGAGAGAGAATCGCCGCAGGACCGAACTCTACGGGTTTAGGGGGTTTTTCGCTGTGGCAGCCATGAATCGACTTACGGCACTGTTCCCCGCATTGGCCATCGCCCTGGCGCAAAACCCCGCGCCGCCGTCCGGTCCGGCGGCCGGAACAGCCCCCAATACCGTGATCCGCATCGATGTCAACCTGGTTCAGGTGGACGCCGTCGTGACGGATTCCAGAGGCCGGCGGGTAACCGATCTTCCGGCCGCGGCCTTCGAGGTCCTGCAGGATGGCAAGCCGCAGGCCATCACGAATTTCTCTTACCTTTCCACGAAACCGGGAGAAGAGGGAACGGCCCCCGCCCATCGGGTCGCACAGGCCAAGCTGGTGAAAGGCGAGGTCCCACCGCCACCGCCGGTGCTGCGGCCCACCGAAGTGCGCCGCACGCTGGCGCTGGTGGTGGATGATCTCGGACTGGCCGGCGAGAGCATTCCGCAAGTCCGCAACGCAATCAAGAATTTCCTCGACGAACAGATGCGTCCCGGCGACCTGGTGGCGATTATCCGCACGGGCGCCGGCATGGGAGCGTTGCAGCAGTTCACCACCGAGAGGCGCCTGCTATACGCGGCGCTCGAGCGCGTGAAGTACGGCGAAAGCCGCGTCGGCGTGAGCAGCTTCGCGCCCTTGGGAACGGGCGTGCGCGGCGCCGAGGCCCTCAACCATTTCCGCGAAGACTCCCTGGCGGTGGGAACTCTGGGAGCCCTCCGTTTCGTGGTCAACTCCATGCGGGTTTTTCCGGGCCGCAAGGCCGTAATTCTGTTTACCGAGAACGTTCGCATGATTTACCAGGGGACCACCGATGAAATGGTGTCCCATGCCGTCCAGCAACTCACGGACGCCGCCAGCCGCGCCACGGTGGTGATTCATGCCATCGACCCGCGCGGCCTGCCGAACTTCGAGCTTACGGCTGCCGACAACACGGCGGGCATGTCGCGGAGACGGGTTTCCCGAGTCCCCGCCCAGCGGCAGCAGGAGATGATCCGCACCGAGGACGGCATGTTCGTTCTGGCGGAGGAAACCGGCGGCCTGTTTCTGCACGATACCAGCGACCTTTCCGGCGCCCTGCGAAAAGCGGCCGAAGACAGCGACGGTTACTACCTGATCGGCTACCATCCCGACGCGAATACTTTCGAGAACGGCAGCGGCCGGCCCAAGTTCCATAGGATCGAGGTGAAAGTGAAAGGGGCCGGCTTGCACGTCCGTTCGCGCGAGGGCTTCTTCGGCGAGCCGGGCGGGAATCAGCCGCTGGAGCACACCCGCCAGGCGGAGATCATCCATGCCCTGCAATCCCCCTTGGCCGGTTCGATTCACCCGCGCCTGACCGCGGTATTCTCGAATCTGCGGGAGACCGGCTCCTTTATAAACGCCTTGCTTTACTTCAACGCCAACGAGCTGAAGTGGTCGAGCGAGCCGGACGGCAACCATAAGGCTTCGATCGACGTGGCCGCCGCGGCCTTCGACGAAAACGGCTTGGCCCTGGCGCCCGTGGATACTACGTTCAACATGCAGTTGACCGCCCAAAACTATGACGACGCACTGAAAAAAGGGATGGTCTACGGCATACACGTCCCCGTCACCAAGCCCGGACCTTACCTGGTGCGCGCAGCCGTGCGCGATCCCGCCACGGAGGGTAGCGGTTCGGCCCAGCAGTACGTGGAGGTCCCGGATGTGGAAAGCGGACGCCTGGCGCTCTCGGGGATCGTGCTTCGGGAAGCTGCGGCGCAGGCGAAGGCCGATCTGCCGCAGGGTCCGGGTGCGGCTCCGTCTACGTCGCCCGGCCAGGACGTCACGGGCGGGGCCGCCCGGCGAAGTTTCCGGCGCGGCACGCTGGTCACCTACGGTTATGAGATCCTCAACGCCAAGACCGGCGCCACGCAGCAACCCGAGCTGGAAGTGCAAACCAGGATGTTCCACGACGGAGCGCAGGTGGTGGCGGCTGAGAAGACCACGCTGGCCAGCGCCCAGGCCGCGTCCGATCCGCAGCGCCTGCGCGCGGGGGGCCGCATGACGCTGGGCCGCGACATGAAGCCCGGCGAATATGTGCTGCAAGTGATCGTGACCGACAAACTCGCCAAGAGCAAATTCGGCACCGTTACGCAATCGATGGATTTCGAAATCGAGCCGTAGCAGCCCTGTGCCGAACCTGCGCAAAACGGCACAAGTTGGGCGTCCGACCCGCGTAAATGATTGATTCAAAAAGACAGGGACCTTCCGAAAAACGCACATATGAGCGTTGGAGCACTTCCGTCGCGACCTTGGCAGGGCGGGCTACGAGGGCGGCGAGCGCGTCATCTGCTACAACAGGCTGGCTGCGAGGCACTTGGGAGCGACCGCCGCGTGACGGTTTCGCTGCTTTGTGGCAAGAGCTTACGATGAAGTGGGGGTACGAACACGGCTGACACTGACACGAACGTCGCGCTGTCCTCTATCGAGTGGCGCATCATCAAGGATTACTTTCAGCGGAGCACAACCGTTGCCGCCGATAGCGCCGCTCCCCGATTCGTTTCAGCCGGTCGATTGCGGCACGTCCAGCGGGAAGAAGATCACTGGCGAGTAAGCCCTGCGCGTCCCACAAATGGTCGTTTGCCAATACGACCGCCGCGCGGAGATCCAAGTCCCACTCTTCCGGAAAGCCGTCTTTCGTTCGGAACGCGAGACCGTGCATTGTCGAGGCCGGCGAATCCGGTTACTCTGGAGCCGGTCCTGAATTGGAGATTTTTGCTCAACGGCGAATGAAGGTGTAGTTGATTTGGCGAGTACGGAGTCTTTGATACAGGAGCGTACTCGGTTTACGATGCGGCTCTTGGTGATCATAGTGCTGTTCGTCGAGGCGGCGAACGCCTCCGGCCGCCCCCAGGAATGGAAAGCGATCAACTACGCGCCGAGAGGCCATCCGTATTTCCGCATGCTGTACGACTGGTTCAGCAAGGATGCGGCTACCGGCCGGGAAGTGCGGGTGATGGCCGATGCCGATATGGCTACGCTGCGCCGCTCCGGTTTTAACGCCGTCCATTTGTATTTGTGGGACCAGCCCACCTTCGACGATCTCTACCTTAAGCAGATGAGCCGGCTTCTGGAGATTTCGGGCTTTGCCTATCCCGACCCGGCTGTTTCCGCAGCCCGGCAGTGGGACGCCTTGGACGAGTTCACTGGGTTGGCCGAGAAGCACAATCTCTGGGTGATTCCGCACTTTGTACACACACCGTTCAACCAGAACCTCGATTGGTTGCCGAAGACGGAGGTGCAGCAGCGTGCGGATACCATCGCAACTTGGGCAGGACGGTTTATCTCCCGCCTCGGCAGGCGCCATACGAACATCCTGGCGTGGGGAGCGCTGTATGCCCTGGAGCCCGCGCCGGACGATCGGCCGGAGAATCCCAACAACTACAGCCTGCTCTGGCGAAAACTATACGTTGCGCTCAAGCGCAAGATCGAAGCGGAAAGCACCGGCGACCCGCCGCCGCTCTTCACCTATCTGTATCTCCCATCGAAAGGAAGGAACATCTGGACACCCGATGTGCAGGTTCCACCCGGACCTCTGGAAGGCTACGCCCTCGACGCTTCTGTTGCGAAGAGACGATTCGCTTCCATGAAGCGGCACCTGAGCTACGAACTTGGCCGCGCGGCCGAGCCGGACCTGGTCTATACATACCTGTTTGGTCCAGATACGGCGGCACTGGAACAGTCGCTCCGAGAGTTGACCACGGGCCAAAACGCGGTACCCGCCGATCGCCTGTTCATCGCGGAGTACGGCATCTCGTCCCCTTTCGGCGCGTATGCTCGTGCCGTCAGGGCGTTTGGCGAGAACGGCTCTCCCACCACCGATCTGGAAGGCCAGGCGGTCTGGCTCCGGCAATGCCTCTGCGCTCTGCGCGCGACCGGAATCGCGAAGAGCGCCTACTGGACGCTCTACGATGCTGCCGGCCTGTGGTCGTCGCCCACCTGGTCTTTCCCGGATAGACAGGTCTCGCTCAATGGCCATTGGGGTCTTGCGTTTGAAGATGCGGCACGCGGCTCTAAGCCTGCGTGGGAGACGATACGGGCATTTTACAGCGGGCAGCCGTCTGCCTGCGGAGCGGCGCGGGCGGCCATTGTCGGTGCGCCAGATGAGCCTGTACGCTTCGCGCCGCGGCCGGCGGGACAATCCTCCCGCGGGTCTCCCCGTTAGCAGGAGTGCGAATGTTTCGAGTCCTGTTCCTTATGCTGGCAGGGGCCGCGCCAGTGGCCTCGCAGATCGCGGTAACGCCGCTTCGCATCGCAGGACTATCGCCCGCCGATTGGTCTATCGGCGACGGCGGGCCCGCTATCGACGCGCTGCTCAGTCCCACCACCTTCGCCTGGGATCGCGCCGGCAATCTTTTGATCGCCGACAGCCGCAATCAGCTCATCCGGCGGCTGACACCCGACGGAGTAATCTCTACGCTATTCCCTCAAAGTGGAGTCGCCGGCATGGCGGTGGACAGCCAGGGCAATTTGTTCGTGTCGGTGTCCCCAAGCTCGTATAACGATACGGCTCACATCTTCGAGTTTTCACCCGCCGGTACTCAGACGGAGATTCCGAATCCCGCAACGCCAAGCGCTCCACCCGCGCTCGCGATTGACGCGGCCAACAACCTGTACATCACCGACCAATTGGCAGCAGGAGGCGGATTTGTCTGGAAGCGATCACCTTCAGGCGCGGTGCAGATCATTGCCGGTCAAGCCGGGCCCCCTGGACCACCGAGCCCGGGTGGGCCTGCGCTGCAAGTTACGCTGGCCGGCCCGCACGCGTTGGCGTTCGACGCTTCTTCCAACCTGCTGATCGCCGATTTTGACGGGGTTTTGCGGCTGAATCCTGACGGTACCCTGGTCCGCTTGTTTGACGGGTGGACGTATCCGCTGCGAATCGCGCCGGCCGCCGATGGCAGCATTTACTTCATTGGAGACTATTACGGCATTTGGCGATGGGACCCGATCGACGGCGTTACCCTCTTCGCCGGAGTTCAGCAATCGGGCTTCAGCGACGGATGCGCCCTCTCCGGGGGAATGCGAGTTGCGAAGTACGCATCGTTCAATCCCGCCGATCTCGTGTTCGACACGGCCGGCCGCCTCTACGTTGCGGATAACTTCATCGATCCGTCCGATACAGGCCGGTTCTATTACTACAGTGAAGGCCGCGTCCGGCGCATCGAACCGGACGGCTCAATTGGCACTGTCGCTGGCGCGGGTAGCATGCCGCATGAGTCCGCGCCCGGTGGACCAGCGCTCGGGTCCATCTTTCACAACCCCGAAGCCGTCGCTCTCGACGGCGCCGGCAATGTGTTTTTCGCCGAATCGGGTGCCGGTCACGTCCACGAGATCACGGCGGGCCAGTTCCTCCTGGTGGCAGGTACCGCTTCTCCTCCCGCGGAAGAAGATCCGGCCTGTTATCCCCCGATGGGCACCGACGTTCTCTCCACCCCGCGCGGCATCGCCACGGACGCCACTGGCAACCTGTATATCTCCGATACAGGAAACAATCGCATCCGCCGCCGCTCCGTGGATGGCACCATTACCACCATCGCCGGTACGGGCGTGGCGGGGCCGTCGGGAGACGGTGGGCCTGCGCTTCAAGCCGAGATCTCCGAACCCACGGCGATCGCGGTGACGCCCGATGGCAGCATTTACTTTGTGTCGGACGGTCTGGTCCGCCGCATCGGAACCGACGGGATAATCGAATCGCCGCAGGCGCCGCAGGGAATTGCGTGGTTGGCAGTCGGCTTTGATGGCCTCTTAATCCTCAGCGGCGATCAACTCTACAAGGAGACGGCGGACGGTTCGTTTTACGCTTTAGGCGGCGGTGTGGGCGAGGTTGTGGCCGATCCCGCGGGTGCGATCTACAGCCCGGGGAACCCGCTGCTTCGCATCTCGCCAAACTGCAATTTCGCCATTGTCAGTTTTCCTCCCGGATTGATCGCGGAGTTCGTGCAAGGCCTCGCCAGCGACGCGTTGGGAAACCTCTACCTGTCGGCCGATAATTCCGTTTGGCGCGCCGCCCCCGTTCCACCTCCCGCCGTGGATACCCCGTCGATCTACCTGGACAACCCAGGCGTTTTCAATGCCGCCAGCAATCTCACCGTGTACACCACGCAATGCTCAATTGACTTTCACTGTTCTGGGTATTCAGTGAACGACTCGGTCGCCGCGAACGAGATTCTTCACATCACGGGCGCATGCATGGGGCCGCTGGTGCCTTTGAACGCTTCGGCCGGCGGCGTGCAGTTGCCTGACGAGTTGCAGGGGACGCAAGTGCTGTTCGATGGAGAAGCCGCGCCGCTCCTCAGCGTACAAGCCACGGAGATTCTCGCCATCGTGCCCCAGGATGTGGCTTCCAAGACTACGGTGACGATGAACGTTGAAAATCAGGGTGTGGGCGCCAGTGCCGTTCTGGGCGTGGTCGCCGCGGCTCCTGGCATCTTTGTTTCATCCGGCACGCAGGCCGCCGCGATCAATGAGGATGGTAGCTTGAACGGGGCCGATCACCCGGCACCGGCAGGTTCGATCGTGGCGTTGTTCTTAACCGGCGCCGGCGTGACCGATCCGCCCGCCATCGACGGTGTGCTTCCCGGCCTCCCGTTACCGCAACTTGCGCTGCCAGTCATGGTCACGGTTGGAGGCGCGGCAGCAGAGGTGGTCTATGCTGGCTCGGCTTTGGGCCTGCCGGGCCTGGGACAGGTGAATATTGTGGTTCCCGCGGTCGCGCCATCCAATGCCGTTCCCATTCAAATCGCAGTTGGCGGCAATTCCCGAGATCAGACAGTGACGATTGCGGTCCAGTGATCGCGTGCAAGCCACGGTCGTGAAACTGGCGTTATCGGAACCTTGGCGGGCGTCGCGGTCCTCTGCCCCCGCCGTGTGGCGCAAAGGGTAAGTTTTGACCCTCTCGCGGAACCCGCGCCAATCACGATGTCGACGTGTGTCAAATGTCATTGTCGTGTGTCAAATGTCGTTGTCGTAACAGCCGCGTTACGCATGCTGGGCGCTCCGCTTACTTCCCCTTGCGAGCGGTCGGGGACCGCTTTTCCGCCTTTGCCTTACCGCCGGTGGCCGGCCTGGCGGCTTTCTTCCCGGATCCCCGCCTCAGCGGGTCCGCCGGTTGGTAGTCCAGGTCCGCCGAGAGTATCTCCACGAGTCTCGACAGCACCTTCACACGCGCCCAGTACTTGTCGTTTCCTTCCACCAGACACCAGGGCGCGGTCTTGGTGCTGGTCTTCACCAGCATTTCCTCGGCGCCTTCCTCGTAGACGCTCCACTTCTGGCGGTTCCGCCAGTCCTCCTCCGTCAGCTTCCAGGCCTTGTAGCCGATCGCCTTACGCTCCTCGAACCGGCGGAACTGCTCTTCCTGCGAGATGTGGATCCAGAACTTCGCCAGAATCGTCCCGAAATCCCGCAACTGGCGCTCGAACGAGTTGATCTCCTTGAAGGCCCGCTTCCATTCCTCTTCCTTGGCGAACCCCTCGACGCGTTCCACCAGCACCCGTCCGTACCAGGACCGGTCGAAGATGGCGATCTGCCCTCGCTCGGGAAGCCGCCTCCAGAAACGGTAGAGGTAATGGCGTGTCTTGTCCTCGCCCTGGGGCGCGGCGATCGGATAGACCACGTAACCGCGGGGGTCCAGTTTCTCGGTGATCCGCTTGATCGCGCCGCCCTTGCCTCCCGCGTCCCATCCCTCGAATGCGATCACCACCGGCCGCTTCCGCAAATAGATCTGGTAACCCAGCTCGCGAAGCTGAATCTGCCGCCGGGTTACTTCGCGCACGTAAGCGTCGCGGTCGAGCGCCCGCGTCAGATCGACAGTTTCCAACATCAGAGTCCTCCTCCTCCCAGCGATTCCATGGCCTCGCGCAACTCCGCGTCTTTGGCCGCCGCGGCCGTAACCTCGACCCTGGGCGGCGCGTTGGCCCCCAGGCGGCCCTCCATGGCGGCGATAATCGTCTCGAAAATCTTCTTTCGCGTGTGCCATTTCGAGGTAGCTTCCACGATCGTCCAGGGCGCAAATTCAGACTCCGTCAATTCGAGCATCTCCTCGATCGCGCCCAGATATTCGCCGTATTTCTTGTGGCGGGCCCAGTCGGCATCCGTCACGCGCCAGGCCTCCAGGGGTTCCTTTTCGATGGTTTGGAACCGCTCCTTCTGCTCCTTCCTGCTAATGTGCAGGAAGAACTTCAGGATGGCGGCGCCGTCGTCGGCCAGCATGCGCTCGAATTCGGCGATGTCGCGGTAGGCGTCCCGCCAGGCTTTCTCCGGGACGGTCCGCTCCACGCGATCCTCCAGCACGCGGCCGTACCAACTGCGGTCGAAAATCACCATCTCGCCCCGGTTGGGGACTTTCAGCCAGAACCGCCACAACCACGGCCGTTGCTGCTCGTAGGTGCGCGCCGCGGTGATGGGGTAGAGCTTGAATCCGCGGGGGTCGAGCCGTTGGGTGAGGGCCGAAATGGCGGTTCCTTTGCCGGCGGCGTCCCACCCCTCGAATACGATCACGGTCGGTATGCCGTGTTCCCAGCAGGCCTTCTCCAGGTCGTATAGACGCTGCTGCAGACCCGGCAGGGCGAGCTTGTAATCCTCGCGCGAGAGTTTCTTCTTCAAATTGATGTTTTCCAGCATGGCGTCCTGGATCGATTCTAGCGTCTAGCGAGGCTTCACCTTAGACCGGAAAGCGCTTGACGCGGAGAAAAACGCAGAGAACTCTTGGAATTTGGAAATGGTCTTCTCCGCGTCTTCCTCAGCGTCTCCGCGCCTCTGCGTCGAGCTGACTTAGGGTAGCCGGAACAACAAACTGGACGCGGACCACGCGCGTTTACCCACGCTACGATATTAAAGGCTGCGTCAAATGTCCAGCTTGTTGTTCCGGCTACCCTTACTTCGCCTTGATCGCGAAGTCCCACACCTGAATATTGAGCTTGCCCTCGGTGTATTCGACCACGGCATACTCTCCGGGCGGCAGCGGCTCTCTCGGCCAGATTCTGTAAAGCCCGCTGGGGTCGAGTTCCTTCTGGAAACTCTCCACCATCACCGGCTCTTCCACAATCTCCTTGGTGACCGGCATGAAGGTCAGGTTCTCCACAATGCGGACCCCGCCTTTGCCTGGCATCAACTTGAACAAGCCGAAGCGTTCGGTTTCGGAAAGCTGGATGTAAAATTCCTGTTCCGGGTCGATGAAGATATTGGGCGAGTGCGCGCCTTGCAATTCCAGTGTGCCTTTGTCCGATACCATCGGCACGGGCGACAGCCTGGCTAGCACGGCGCGGCCTTTCTTAGTGTGCACGGCGGATTCCGCAGCTTTGATGACGTTGGCTTTGTCGCCGTCGAGCCAATAGACGCCGGGGTCCTGGGGGATGCGTCTCCGCTCCCGCTCGAATTCGTGCTCGGCCTTCTCTTCCTCGGCCAGGTCCTTGGAGTCTTTCTCGAACTGCGCCTGGCGCTCGGCAGCCTCCGATCCGGTGTGCTTCAGGTCCACTAGGTCCAGCGGGATTTCCTCCCACTCGCCCCTTTCCACGCTGTAGAAACGCACGCGATCCGACTGCACTTGGTATTCGCGGACAAGCTGATACGAGCCATCCTTCATGTAAAGCTTGATGTTTGCCGCCCAGGCCGCGCAAGCCAGTAACGCAATCGCCAGCCATAACCTCGACATATTGCTATCACTGTAGCGCTTGTGGGGGTCCGCTTGCATCCTGGGGGGTTGATCCGCTTCTCACCGCTGAGGCGCGGAGAACGCCGAGGAAGCGCGGAGGAGAATTCTCAAAGCGGTTTTCTCCGCGCTTTCCTCCGCGAACTCCGCGTCTCTCTCCGGAAACTTCACGGCCACGCGGAGGAAGACCGAGAGGAAACAACGTCTTTGATGTTCTCCGCGTTTTTCCTCCGTGTCTCCGCGCCTCCGCGTCGGGAGTTTCGTCGCTCCAACAATATGGACGTCAGTCCATGCGAGGGCTCCGCGGTGAATACAGCGCCACTCGTCAGCAAGCGGTACGTTTCGGTTACAATAGCCGCCATGCGCGCGGCTTTGTCCCTGCTTCCTCTGCTGGCCGGCAGCCTGTTCGCCCAGGCGCCCTCCTTCGACGTGCTCATCACCGGAGCCAAGGTGATCGATGGCTCCGGCAACCCCTGGTATTACGCCGATATCGGCATCCGCGGCGACACCATCGCGGCGGTGGGAAATCTTTCGGGCGCCGCCGCGGCGACCCGCATCGACGCCCACGGCATGGTGGCGGCGCCGGGGTTCATCGATATCCACTCGCACGGGCGCCGCGCCATCTTCCAGGTGCCCACGGCCGAGAATTATCTGCGCGAGGGCGTCACCACCATCATCGAAGGGCCGGATGGCAGCTCGCCGCTGCCCATCGCACCTTTTCTCGATCGCATCGCCAAAACGCCCATCTCGATTAACTTCGCCACCATGGTGGGACAGGGCAGCATCCGGCAAGCCGTGATCGGCTTGGCCAACCGCAAGGCCACGCCGGAAGAAATCGGCAAAATGAAGGCGCTCGCCGAACAGGCCATGCGGGATGGCGCATTCGGCCTGTCCACCGGGCTATTCTACGTGCCGGGCAATTTCACTCCCACCGAGGAAGTCATCGAGATCGCCAAGGTGGTGGGGCGCATGGGAGGCATCCACATCTCCCACATGCGCGACGAAGCGGCCCACGTGCTCGACAACGTGCGCGAAACCATACGCATCGGCGAAGAGGGCGGGCTGCCCACCCAGATCACGCACCACAAGATGATCGGCCAAGCCAGTTGGGGGCTGAGCGCCGAGTCGCTCAAGCTGGTGGAGGAGGCCCGCGCGCGGGGCGTGGATGTCACCATCGACCAGTATCCGTACACCGCCTCCAGCACCGGCATCTCGGCGCTGTTTCCGCAATGGTCCCTGGAGGGCGGACAGAAGTCGCTGATGGAGCGGCTGGCGGCGCCGGTCGAACGCGCGCGCATCAAGGCCACCATCGTCCAGAACATCAAGGTGGACCGCGGGGCCGGCGACCCGAAAAACATCCAGATCGCGAATTGTTCTTTCGACCGCACGCTGGCGGGCAAGAACGTGGCCGAGATCACGCGCGCGGCGGGCCAGGAGCCGACTTTCGAGAACGCCGCCGAAACCGCCATCGCGCTCGAGAGCAAGGGCGGCTGCTCGGCCATCTACCACGCCATCGGCGAGGAGGACGTGGTGCGGATTATGCGCTCGCCCTACACTATGATCGCCTCCGATGGCGAGATTCCGGTGTTCGGGCAGGCTTCGCCGCATCCGCGCAGCTACGGCACGTTCGCCCGCGTGCTGGGAGTCTACGTGCGCGAGCAGCACGTGCTCACGCTGGAGGACGCCATCCGCAAGATGTCGGGATACCCCGCCCAAAGGCTGAAGCTCTGGGACCGCGGCCTGCTGCGCCCCGGCATGAAAGCCGACATAGTGGTCTTCGACCCGGCCACGGTGGCCGACCGCTCCCAGTACGATAAGCCGCACCAGTATTCGGTGGGATTCCGCGACGCGATCGTGAACGGGAAATTCGCCCTGCACGATGGCGCGGTCTCGAGCGAACGGCCCGGCCGCGTGCTCTACGGGCCCTCGCATCAGTGATTGCGGCGTTTCGACATCTGCCGCTACAATCCGGGCCTTCGCCGCCGGAGCCAATCCCGCACGCTGGAACAAACAACTCCGGCGTGCGTTGGGCGGCACGCCGGCCTCACTCGTCAACTGCAAGGCGCTCGAACTGGCTGATACGGACGGCGCCCTCCGGAAAAACAGCGCGGATTTCCAATTGTCCACCCATGGCGGCGATGCACCGCCGCAAAGTACTGATATACATATCGGTCCGGTGTTCGAGTTTGGAAACCGCGGATTAATCCACGTTCAGGGCCTGGGCGAGTTCCTGCTGTGTCATGCGCAGCGCGTCACGCAGCTCTTCAAGCGCCATTGACTCCTTGAGACGGTGGTACTCCCGATCGCTAGCCTGAATAGCCTCGGGCGACATTGCGGCTTCGAGTTCCTTGAATTTGCGCGCCATCTAGATCTCTCCTTCTTTCTGGAGTTGTTCGAGATGGCGGTCATAAATCTTGTCCGCCATCGGGACGAAGGTGTCGTACGATTCGGCCATCCCCGGTTTTGTCACCCCCGATCAGTAGCACCGCAGTTCGCCGGGGATCGAACGCGTATAGGACACGATACGGTCGCCCGATATGTTGGATGCGCAACTCCCGCCTTGATGGTGTCTGGAAGCCTCAACGCCGGAACAGTAGGGATGCTTTAGCCCCACACCATATTCTTCGAGCGGTTACACGTATGCGGGCACACTCGCCCGCTCTTCTTCTGTCAGATGGTCCCACCAGTCCTCACTGGAACAACTGCGGCGCGAACTCATTCAGATAGTTGCGCCAGTTGATCCATGTGTGTGCGCCGGGGCTCTCCTTAAAGACCGGATTGAAGCCATGTTTCTTGAGCAACTCCACCGAACTTCTGGAGTTGGCGATCAGCCCATCGTCGACTCCCGTGCTGAACCAGACGAGTTTGGTTCCCTTTTTCAGGCTGGCGTTGTCGAGCATGGCCAGATGCTGTTGTTCCCATACCGCTCCGGGCGCCGGCGCCGGCGCAGCAGGCGCGGCCGCGGCGGGGGCTGCGGCACCGGCCGCACCACGGCCCCTTCCGCCTCCCAGGGTCGCTCCGGAACTGAAAACGCCGATATAGGCGAACTCGTCGAGATGCGAGAAGGCGATATTGAGGGTCTGGCTTCCACCCATCGAGAGTCCCGCGATCGCGCGGTGGGGCCGGTCGGCGAGCACGCGATAGTTCTTTTCCACGTAGGGCATAATATCGGTCACGAAATCCTCGGCGAACTCATCGCGCGGCGGCGCTTGCGGAACGCCTCCGGCCGCCGGCCCGGCGGGCGCCGGACCTCTGCCGCCCGCGGTGCCTCCGGCGGTGGTGTGGCCGGCCGGCATGGCGACAATCATCGGCTTGATCTTCCGGGCCGCGATCAGGTTGTCCAGGATGAAGCCGGCGCGGCCGACCGATGTCCACGAGTCGTCACAGTCGCCGGCTCCGTGCAGCAGGTAAAACACCGGAAACTTGTCCTTGCCCAGTTCATACCCAGGAGGCGTGTAGATGTGCATGCGCCGGGTCCTCTTCAGCGCGGTCGAGTAATAGAAAACCGACGCGACGGCGCCGTGGGGGACCTGATTGGTATCCATAAACTCGGCGCCCGGCACATACACCAAGCTCCAGGTATTGGCGTTGGATTCGCTGGTCGACGGATTGCGGG
This sequence comes from Bryobacteraceae bacterium, assembly GCA_052144935.1. Lineage (GTDB taxonomy): Bacteria > Acidobacteriota > Terriglobia > Bryobacterales > Bryobacteraceae > JOPF133. Next base: position 26,867 of record JBKQPR010000318.1, on the reverse strand, counting down.
GATCGATCACGGTGACGCCGTTGACGGAAAAGTTGTACCGGTAAGCGCCCGGCTCGATCGGACCGATGGTAACTTCCCAAACGCCGTTTTCCCCCTTGGTCATCGGCGGGAGGCCTTGGCCGCCTGCGGGAAGGCCTGCGTTCATGTCGCTGCCCTGGAGTCTCACATTCTCCGCCTGCGGCGCGAGGATGCGAAACACAATCCGCCGGTCGGACAGGACCTCCGGCGAAACCACGACCGGACCCTGCGGCCCCCGGCCACCCCGAGCCGCAGCCCCCGGCTGCGCGGGCGGTTGCGCGCCTCTCTCTTGCGCTACTGCTCCTGCAACCGCGAACGATGCCATCAGAATCGCGGCTGCCATAATTTCAGCGTGCGGCCAACTGCGCGTTGCCATAAGCACTCCTTTTCGTCGAGAAACTCGGGCGGGATTCCACTGGGAAACCACGCACAAGCAAGGTGTACTCCAGTTTGCCCTTCCGCCGCAAGGGGTGGCCGTCGCTGGTGGCCGCGCGCCGGGGTGGTTGCGCGCGGGTGATCGCCAGCAGATCTGTCGCGCGCGGGTTGGCCGCGCCGGAGGGTGATCGCGCGCGCACGAGGTGGTCGCGCGAGTGGCGGTTGCGCGGGCTGGTCGCGCGCGTGGCGGTTGCGCGGGCTGGCGCGCCAGGTGGCCGCGCCGCGGCATTGGAGTGCCGGCTTGGTCGCAAGGCGGCATATGAGTGACGGCCCGCCAGGCGCCGGGGCCGGGTTTCCGCTCGGTCTCCCTACGGATTGGGCGTGGTGAACAACCGCTTGTAATCCTCCCAGTGCGCGTTCATGATGTCCACCTTGAGCTTAAGCTGCGCGGGCAGATCGGGCCCCAGCCGGCGGCTGGTTTCCTCGTTGGGAGACGCCGCCAGGTCGAGCAGGGGACCCTTGGCCGACAGTAACAACTGCCGCAACCGCACGGCGTTGTCGATTTCATTGCGCGCCAGGCGCAGCAGGTCGGTGCGGTCCCAGCCGCTTTGGGCGCCCAGCACCGGATTCGGATCGGGCTTCCCTCCCAAGGCCTTCACGCGATCGAGTTGCGCCTGATACTCCACGATATCGCCGGCGCCGTGGACCAGGCACTGGAGGGCGGCCAGGCGCTGGCCCAGCAACTCCCACTCGCCCGGCGAAGCGGAGCCCTGGCCCAGGCGCAGGGCCAGCGCCTCGGCGCGGCTCAGGCTGCCGGTCACCTTCTCGATGATGTTCTGGACCAGAAGGCGCGCCCCCCAGCCTTCGTACATGCGCATGGCCTGAATATCCACCAGATCGTCAGCCTGCTCTTCCTCCTTGGCCTGGAAGAGGAACGGGCGGTAGTAACTCTTCTCCCGATCCGTCAGTTTCTCCGGGAACGGCACCAGCGGGCGGTTTACCCACCGCCCCAGAATTCCGCCCATGGTGAGCACCGGACCGAAGTTCAACGTCGATAAATAGCGCTCGGCTTCGTCGGTGGCCATCCACAGGGAGAGCAGGTCGTCGGCCCTCTCCTTGCCGGCGATCTGGCTCGCGAGCGAGTGAAGCGCCGTCCAAAGGTCCACTTCGTTGCGCGGTGCGGCGTTCCGGAATGCTTCGAGAACCTTGAAATTGAGATCGGCGCCCTCGGGATCACCCATGGAAACCACGAGTTTTGTACTGGACGCGCGCCCGCCGGCCAGCAACGTGCGCATCGTCGAGATCGGCCGCGGGACCCCCACCACAGGCGCGAACTCCCCCGCTCCTCCGCCGAAACGCCGTATCGCGACGCGGTGACCGTCGGGACCCTCCAGATGATTTACGGCCATCCCGGCGGGCAACTTGCGCGCGATCAGCTCGGGATGGTCGAAGGTCGGAATCATCCACTGGCGGGGCGCAATTTCGACGAGGTCCACGGCGATCTGCCGGCCCAGTTGGCCGGCGGCATCATGGAGCGCCGTGAGGAAGCCCGCGACGCGATCTTCCATGGGGCGGCGCTGGCACCAGGAAGGTCCGTTCAACCCAGGATAAAGGGCCGGCGTCCAGCACAGGCCCGAACCCGCGTCGGTGGTGGTGAAGGAAAAGACCTCCACTTCGGGCAGCCTCTTCAGCAGCTTCTGCAAGGCCTCCCGATAGAGCGCCAGGGTGGCGGGTTGGTCCACGCACGGAGCAAAACGCGGGGTGCGCGAGCGATTGGGGTGATCTACGCGCGGGCCCCGCAAATCGGGGCGATCGGCAAAGAACGCCTCCGGCAACACGTGCGGCTCGTTGGCCGTGTAGGCTGCCTTCAGGCCAAGGCGCCGCAGCACTTCGCAGCGCGCCTGGAACAGGGCCGCCACTTTTTCCGCGTAGTCCTTGTCGACATACTTCTCGAGGGCGGCCGGCGGAAAGATCTTCAGTAAGCCCGGGTGATACATATACCAGGCCGGGTAGGGATCGCCGGGCACATCCATCTCCCACAGCGCGGGGGGAATGTCCTCCGTAATCACGACGTGAGTCGCGCCCAGTTGCCGGGCGCGGGCCGCATGGCGCTCGAACGTTTCGAGACCGGAAGCCGCCCGGCACCAGTGCGCCACGGCCATACACGCTAAGACGGCGAACCAGGTCTTCATCGGGAAACAGCTAGATCATATCATCGCGCATCCCGTCGCCAGGACCACTTGACGGAGGCGATTCCCCGCCCCGGATGCGCGCCGGCAGAGCCCGTCGCCACCGATGCCTCCCGTGGGGCAGGCGGCCCAGAGGGCACCCGGCTGCCAGCTCCCGGTTGAATTTGTGGGGGGGTACGATACTGGGTTCCGATCGCGTACGGCCCAAACGCCCCCCGCGGGCGGCGCAGAGATCGACGTCACGCGAGTCCCGCGCCACGGAACCTCCAGGAGTATATCCAGCGCGAAACGGCGGGTTCACAATCGGAGCTGCCGGTCGAGTCCGCCGGCAGGGCGCCCCGGGCGCGGTTGGCATTGTCATTCCGGAACAGGTCACTTAGGCCGCGCCTGTGGTAGGCTTGCCGTAAAATCAACGGCGAAGAAGCTCCTTGCGCGGTGTGCCGTCTGCGCCGTGCCGGCCGGTGTCACGGTCCTCTCGCTCAAGTTTCCGGACGGCCCGCTGGGTGCGCAAGCGGGTGGTGAGCTACGGGCCGCGGTCGCCGCAAGGAGCCCAAGCTTGGGACACTTTTCAGACGCTCCTCGGCACGGCCAAGAAGCTGGGACTGAATTTCTTCCATTACCTGCGCGACCGCATCGGCGGCGCCCGGGAGATGCCCTCGTTAGCGGATCTCATTCACCAACGAGCGAAAGATCTCCCACTCTGCTCCTCCTGGGGACCCTCATGATCTCCCCGCAATACTGAGAAGATACCCCGCTGGGAATCCGGGAGCACCTCGGCATTCAGGGACCCGCAACCAACACGACTCTCCTGTCTGTCTCTGTCCGCACCCCCTTGTCCCCCCTTGTCTCTGTCCGCACTCCCTTGCAAACTGCCGCCGATTTCCTTAACCTAAGAGAACCCAGGCTGATCTTCCGCGAGTTTTTCGGAAACGATCGGTGGGCTGAGTTCACTCTTAAATGAGGGGAAGGTTCGATCATGCAACTCACGTCTCGCGACCTTCAGACATTCGAGGCCTACAAGAAAGCCATGAGGGCCGCGGCCTCCCAAATCAAGGACAAAACACCGTTTTGTATATACAGTGACGTCCAACTGCCCGACGCCTCCGGAAAGATGCATACTCTGAAGCCGTTCCTCGTGGTGGGCAGTCCGGTGAACGCGATCACGCCATTGTTGAAGAATTTGAAAGGAGCCAAGGCAGTCGCCTGCAGCGGTCTTTGTTCATTGCAGGGGGGCAAGATTAGCTTTGTGGCGAAGGGCGGCAAGGTGAATTACGGGCTGTTCAAATCGCAGGCAACCGTGTTCAAGGAATTGCTCGGGGGCAAAGAAATCCTGGATCCGGCACACGCTGGAGGCGCGGCTCCCACGGCCCCGGCGCAGCCCGCGAAGCCGGCGCAGGCCGGCGCCCAGCCCGCGAAACCGGCGCAGGCTGCGGCGCAGGCTGCGGCGCAGCCCGCCAAGTTGACGCAGGCTGCGGTACACTGGACCGGCGTGCGGACCACCGTAGATACCAAGATCAAGGAGCTGAAACAGGTGGTGAAGGCTCGCTACGCTAAACATCCGGAGCTGCTCAAAGAGATCGATAAGAACATGCTGAAAATCGACGCGATCCTGGACAAGCTCGATCACAGGCTCGCCGACTCCCTGAAGGCCGGCGCAGCCGCAAGCGCAGCGGCGCGCCAAGCCGAACTTCGGAAGACCCGAACCATCCTGGATGAATACAAACGGATTGTGCAGTCGGAGCGATTGATCGCTCACATCGATCAGAACCCGTTTGGCGTGAAGACGAATTTGAAGCAGACGCTCATGGATAGCTTGAAGCAGGCTGAGCAATCGATGGCCTAAGAGGGCGCCGTTTCACGGTCTGACTGGTTGCCGCGTCCCGCGCCAGACCGGCAGGGTTTAAAGACGCAAGGAGGAAGATATGCCACCCGATCCTACACAGTGGCTCGTTGATTTCGGCGTTCCCAAGGACAAAATCCCGCCCGACGGCGACCCCGATAAGGGCGGCAGTGCCGGTGCGCCAAAGACGCAGGGGATGAAATTCAGCTTCGACGTGCCGCTGCCATCGAAGAAGGTAAAAGTATGGGGTGGACGCATCGAAATGGAGCTTGCCATCAAACCCCATATCTCGGGGACCGGGGCAATCGACGACACCAACAAGACCAAGCTGACCTCGATTGGAACAAAGGCGGTTTTCAACTGGCAGGACAAGACCGCCAGCAAGGTTCTCAGCAGCGGGAATATCTTCAGCGATCTGAAGCTGGCCAGGCAGGGAACTTCCCTGGTCGCGACTTCTTCCACCAGCACGGCCATTGGAAAGTTCGATTTGAAGATCACCTTCCTCTCACTGGACAAAAAGCTCCAAAAGGATGCCAGTCTGAAGCTTGGGCTTAAGGTGGGTGAAGTGGAGGGCGCTCTGGAACCGGCCAAACTCAAGCTTCCAGACCAGGAAATCGATGGATTGAAGCTCTCGGACCTCGAGTTGAGCGTCGCCGGCTCGATCAGCATTGCTCCTCAATGGCTGACGATTATCGAGAAGTGGGCGGCGGAGGCGGGGAAGGATTACCTTAAAAGCGCCGTCGAGGATGCCGGGGTCGTGGTCGGGGGCGATGTAGTCATCGCCGGCTCGATCGTGGTTGGAGGTGTCGGGACAATCGCCGTTGCCGTCTACTCGATAGTGGAGGGTTGGGCGATCGGGGACCTCGCTCAGGACTACACCCCAAGTGTCGCCGCCACCAAGGCCGGCTTTAAGACCGCGATGACCGGCGGATCCGCGCCTTCGGATCGCTTCGGTAAGGCTGGCCATACAGTGGGTCGGAAGAACTACGATCTGCTCTTTGCGCAGACCAAGAAAAGCAATCCCAACGCCAGCGACGATGACATCAAAAAGGCCATCGCGGCCAAGGCGGACGACGCTCTGAGCCAGGTGGCGGGCGCGCTGGACGAAAAAGTTCGAGTCGGTCTGTGGGATGGCTATCTGGCGAAGCACAAGGGGAGTTTTCCTCCGCTTCTTTCAAGCCAGGCAAAGGCGGCCTACGAAGCCTGTTTCGGCGGGTTTCCGAGTGAGTCGTCCTCCGGTGAGTGGAAGAAGTACCTGGATCAACATCCGACGTCGTCGAACTTCTAGCGGCTGCGGAAAAGGACCGTGCCGGACACGCTCCCTTAAAAGAAGCCATGAGAGCGACGGCCCTGGCCACCTTGCAGGGCAACCCCTGGCCGCCTTGCAGGGCCAACCCCTGGCCGCCTTGCAGGGCCAACCCCTGGGCGCCTTGCAGGGCCAACCCCTGGCCGCCTTGAAGGGCCAACCCCTGGCCGCTAATTGTCCGGCGAAATCTCCTCCACCGGCCCGAACTTCTTCATCAGCTCCCCGATCTTCGAGACGTCCCCCACCACGATGATCTGCGCGTTCGCGAGCGGCACGTATTTTTTCGCCACTCGCCCGACATCGTTCGCCGTCACCGCCATCACCTTCTGCGGATAGGTGTCCCAGTAGTCTTCCGGAAGATTGTATTCGCGCTGCGTCATCCACTGGGACAGCACCGAGGCGGCGGCGCCCGGCGGCCGCCTGCGCCAGTGGTCCCCCTTTACTTAGGTTGGGGCACAATGCGCAGGTACGGTTTGGGCGATTTCCAGCCGTCCGGGTACTTCAGCCTGGCTTCATCGTTGGATACCGTGGGGAGGATGATGACATCGTCGCCCGGCTTCCAGTTGACCGGTGTCGCGACCTTATGGCTGGCCGTGAGCTGCATGGAATCGAGCACCCGCAGCACCTCGTCGAAATTTCGGCCGGTGCTCATGGGGTAGCTCAGCATGAGCTTGATCTTTTTATCCGGACCGACAATGAAGACCGTGCGGACCGTGGCGTTGGTGGCGGCGGTGCGGCCCTCGGAAGTGTCGCCGGCGTCGGCCGGCAGCATGTCATAGAGCTTGGCCACCTGAAGCTGGGGGTCCCCGATCATGGGGTAGTTGACCTTGTGACCCTGGGTTTCCTCGATATCGCCCGCCCACTTTCCGTGGCTCGAAACCGGGTCCACGCTCAGGCCGATCACCTTACAGTTGCGGCGCGCAAATTCCGGCTCGAGTCCGGCCATGTAGCCCAGCTCGGTGGTGCAGACGGGCGTGAAATCCTTAGGATGGGAGAACAGAATGGCCCACCCGTCGCCGATCCACTCGTGGAAGTGGATGGTCCCTTGGGTAGTCTCGGCGGTGAAGTCGGGTGCAGTATCGTTAATTCGAAGCGACATATTTTCTCCTCTGTCTTGGATGCCGGTTGCAGCCGGTAGGATTGTACCACTCAAGGTCGTTCCGACAGCCTGGCCCCTACGCCGCCGCCACCGGTAGACCGCAGGCTCTCCAGCCGTCGAAACCGCCGATCATGTTCATCACCTCGCTGAATCCTTCGCGTTTCAGCAGGCTGGCGCCGATCGAGCTGCGGTATCCGGATTTGCAGTGCACCGCCACCGGGCTGCCGCGGTCCAGGTCTCCCAGCAGAGCCAGCAATTTGGGCAGCGGTTTAAGCCATGCCCCGGCGATGTGGCCCTGCTCCCATTCGCCGGGCTGGCGGACGTCCACCACCTGCAGGTGCCCGATTTCCCGATGCACATCCTGCACCGTAACCTGCGGGACCTGGTCCACCGGGAGACCTTCGCGGAACCATGCCGTCATGCCGTCTTCCAGGTAGCCGGCGACGTTTTCCATGCCCACCCGCGCCAGCCGCGTGCGGGCTTCCAACATGGCGTCGCGATCTTCGGCAACCAGGACGATCCGGCGATCCAGGCCGACGATCCGGCCCGCCCAGGAGGCGAACTGGCCGGAGAGGCCGATGTGGATCGCGCCCGGAATGTGCGCGGCGCCGAACTGCGGGGATGGACGGGTATCCAGCACCAGCGCGCCGGCGCCCTGCCTCTCGAGAATGGTCCGGGCGGGCAGGCCCTCGGGGATCGGGAGGTCGGCCAGCGGCGTTGGGCCGGAGCGATTGATCTCGGCATCCAGGGCGAAATAACCGGGCCGCTCCGGTAGCTCGGCGGTCAGCAGGCGCACGAACTCCTCCCTCGATTTCGCCTGCAGCGCAAAATTTTCGATGCGCTGCTGCCCGATGGTGGAGCTGCGTTCCGCGCTCATCTGCCGGCCGCACAACGAGCCGGCGCCGTGGGCCGGATAGACCAGCACCGCATCCGGTAGCGTAAGCAGCTTATCGTGCAGGCTGTCGTAGAGCAGGCCGGCGAGTTGTTGCGGCGTGCGGTCCGGCGCCAGGTCGGGACGCCCGACGTCGCCGATGAACAAGGTGTCCCCGGTGAACACCGCGTACGGCTCGGGCGATTGCGCGAGATCGGTGACCAGGATTGAGATGCTCTCGGGGGTGTGTCCGGGGGTCTCCAGGAAGCGCAGGGCGCAGTCCCCGAAGCGCACTTCGTCGCCGTCGTGGACCGCCACGTGAGGAAACCGGGCGCCGGCCTGCGCCCCCAGGTAAATCCTGGCGCCGGTCAAAGCGGCCAGCTCGCGATGCCCCGAGATGAAATCGGCGTGCAGGTGGGTCTCGATGACATGCTGGATCTCGAAGCCGTGCCGTGTGGCGTCTTCGATGTAGATGCCCACATCGCGCTGCGGATCGACCACCGCGGCGACCCCCCTGGAACCGATCAGGTACGAGGCGTGCGAGAGGCATCCCAAATAAAACTGTTGGAAGTACATTGGCGCTCCTTGTGCTAACTACGAGAATAACCTGGACCAACTTCCCCCACCCGAATTCCCTTTCCGAAACAACCGGGCCAAGCGCTCCCTCAGGGGCGCCCTCTGCGCCGGAGCCGGCCCGGGGGCAGCCCGTAAGAGAGCGGTCGGCGGCGATTGAGCTGGTTATTTCCTGGCAGTCGCTTACTGGTGCGGGCTGCCGGCCGGACCATTCTCCCGTGCTGCAAATGGGGTAAGGAGCGGCCGCTACCGCCGCGCTATAGAACGGTGAAGGACTGTAAGCATTGTACCCGCAATCCGTGCCATGGGTGGGCCCCGGAGTTCCAGGGCCTGTTTGCAAACTAAGCGGCGGAGCGCACAAACGGACCATTCCGCAAGGCGCCTGCACTCGAATGCGTATTCCGGGGCATGTGAATAATCGTTCCGGGAAAGCTTCGCGCACGGTTGGGCGTAAGCGGGCCACCGCACGCCGCAAACTGCTGCGTCTCGGGCGGCTCGCGCAGGTTCAGGGACGTGCGGTCGCGGCAACTCGCATCGAATCGGAATTCCACCCGCCATCACCTGCCCCGGAGGAGCCGCCCTTTCGCTGCCCGGCCGGCCGCGGGTCACGGCGTTCTCCTGGCTGGTGAGCCGGTCCATTAGGGTGCAAAGATCGTCTGTTAGATGCAATCGCGTTGCCGGAGGCTCCCCAAGTTAGAATAGGGCGTGTGGCCCGGAGACGCTTCCATCCGCGGCGCCGGCACGGCTCTCTATGGACCTCCCTCCCGATCTCGCGCGCCGCGGAATGCCCTCCTGGCTGCCGCAGGCGTTCGGGTACGCACTGTCGGCCGGCTGCCTGATCTGGGTCCTGCACGGGTATCCGCTCAATGAGTTGATTCCCAGCATCCGCTCGCTGGACTGGCGTTGGGTGCTGGTGGGAGTGGTCACCGATCTCTCCGTGTATGTGGCACACGCCTACCGCTGGAACACGCTGCTGGGCCCGGTTGCGCGCCTGCGGCTGTGGCGCACCGTGCAGGCCATCTACATGGGGCTTTTCGCCAACGAGATATTGCCCCTGCGTACCGGCGAGCTGATCCGCTGTTACCTGTTGGGACATTGGAGCGATCTGCGCCTCTCGCTGGTGTTCGCCTCGGCGGCGGTCGAGCGGCTGTTCGACGGGTTCTGGATGCTGACGGCCTTCCTGATCACCGCCGGTTTCGTGCACGGCATTCCGACCGACCTGATTATCCTGGTGCAGATTCTGGGCGTGCTGCTGCTCGCGGGCGCGCTGGCGCTGATATGGATCCTGATGCACAAACAGGAAGCCCACGCGGTGTTCAGCGAGAGCCGCTGGGCGGCCACCTTCCGCCACATCGTGGAAGGTCTCCACCTGATGGGCAACTTCCGCACCCTGAGCCTCACCTGGTTGTTGAGCCTGCTCTATCTGGCGCTGCAGATCGTTTCGGTGTTCGCGCTGATGAAGGCGTACGGGTTGGACCTGTCCATCTGGGTGGCCGGCGGAGTGCTGGCGATCGTGCGCTTCGCCACCGTGGTGCCCAATGCTCCGGGGAACGTGGGGCTGTTCCAGGCGGCCTGCGTGCTGGCGCTGGGGCTGTTCGACGTGGAGAAGAACGACGCCAAAACATTTTCGTTCATCATGTTTTTTGCGCTGACGCTGCCGCTGCTGATCGGCGGAGCGATCGCCACCGCGCGCAGCGGGCTGAATTTGGCGGAATTGAAGGACCGGGCGCGGAGGGGGATGCGCGGGATGCACCGCGGGGGATAAGGGTGCATGGCCAAGAACGAGGAGGAGTAAAGTGGTTGATCCCGCGCTGCTCGAACCCGCGACGCGGAATATTCCGGTTGCCGGCTACGGCTCGTCTGGCGCCAGGCCAAGAATACTCTGCACGTCGCGGGCAGCGTGGAGAACCCGGATAATCCGGAGGGGCTTCGTTTCGTGCCGATAGACGATCAAGTACGAATAGACCAGAAGGAAACGGTGCCGCTTGTCGATCAGTTTCTTCGCGCCAGTGGCCGATGCCTGGGTTTTTCGCCAGCTTGACCATAGGGTTGTCCAACGCGCCGAGAACCCGGTCGGCAGCTTCGATATTGTCGTCGGCTATGTAATCCCAAATGTCGCTGACGTCCTGCTTGGCGCGCGGGGTGAGGACAAACCGCTTCATCCTTTGGCACGCTTCTGCGCTCCACTACGGCGCCGGATTTCAGCAAACGTCTCTTCGCCGTCAACGAACTCGCCGCGGTCGGCCTGTTGGCTGCCGATTGCAATTTCCTTGCGCAGTTCGGCCAGCCGGAGCTGCTTCAACTCTTCCCGTTCCTTGAGCAGGCGCAGTCCCTCCCGCACCACCTCGCTTTGGGATTGATACATGCCGCTACGGAGCAGGTCAGCGACAAACTCGTCGAACACGCCACCAAGATTTACGTTCATATCGGAACTATACTGCCGGTAACAGCATTTGTCAACTGTTGACATCTGTTGTTAGTGGGGCAATCTGCCAGTGAGCCTCTGCCGCTTCAGGAGCTATGACTTCGCGGTGGGCGAGCAACATCGCCGTCGCCACGTGACCCGTTTGCAGGGCGAGTGCCCCGGCCTCCCAGGTGAAGGCGGCCCCAGGCGTGAACATTGCGACTTGCGCGCCTGGCCGATAGGCTTATTTTTGGGTTGTGACCGCCGACCAAAGGTTCCGGCTCGATGAGGCCATCTGGGTGAGCCCGCAACGCAGGAGCGGTGCGCCTTGCTTCCGGGGCACTCGTTTGCCCGTTCAGAGCCTCATCGACTTTCTTGAGGGCGGCGAAACGATTGACGAGTTTATCAGACTTTACGCCCCGATCTCGCGCGAGCAGGTTCTGGCCGTGCTCGATTTCGCCAACAGCCAGCTTCTCGAATGCGCGTCCTCATTGACGACTGCGTAGACCCGCGCGTCAGATGCTCTTCGGCGACCACAAAGCTGCCACCGTACAAGAGCAAGGCTGGGATACCCTCGAGGACGGGCCGACGGGGCCGCTTCTCACGGTCGCGCAAAAGGCGTTTGACGTGTTGGTGACGATTGACGGAAGCATCGAGTTCCAGCAGAACCTGCCCAAGTTTCGAATCGGGATCGTCGTCGTCCATGTGCCCAAGAACCAGATAGACCATTACCGCATGATCCAGAAAGAATTGCTTGCCGCCGTTGAGAAAGGCCGTCCCGGCCAGACGATCCATGTCAGAACTCCTCCCGGCCGATCGATGAAATGAAATACAAACTGAAACCGCCGTGGCGCCAATGCTCCAGGCAACCTGGGGCTGTTCCAGGCGGCCTGCGTGCTGGCGCTGGGCTGTTCGACGTGGAGAAGAACGACGCCAAAACATTTTCGTTCATCATGTCTTTTGCGCTGACGGTGCGGCTGCCGATCGGCGGAGCGATCGCCACCGCGCACAGCGGGCTGAACCTGGGGGAGTTGACGGACGAGGGGGATGCGCGGCGCGCACCGCGGGGGATAGCTTCCGCGCTTGGGTCTCAATTGCAAATAGCCCGGAGGCCCGCAGGATGACACGGGGAGATCCCACGCCAGTGAATGACCGGCGTTATTGTAAAAAAATCTCATAATAGTACCAAACTTTACTTGATTGGATCTCCCATTACTGGTATTTTGAATGACGGCATCCGGTCTGTGTAGGACGGAATGTCACACCAATCGGAGGGCAATAACTCGTGCATGCCGCATCGAAGGCCATCATACTCCTCGTCCTGACGGCCGCCGCGAGTACCGCCTCGACACTCCTCCAGGGAGCGTTCGCCTCGGACGACCAGGTGGAGTTGTTCTACTTCACGCTCAATTCAGCGGGCCCGGTCATGATCGAGTCGTATGGATACGGCGGCAGCATCGTCAACTCCATTAACCCCGGGGGATTCGCGGCGTACGCGGCACTCTTCGTCCTGCAGAGCGGGTTTTACGTCGAGTCGGCGTTCAGCGATGGATCCGGAGATTGCCCTCCCGGCAATCTAAACCCATTAACGGGCAGTTGCGCCGACCCCATCATTCAGGCCACTCTGCCGGCGGGGGATTATTATCTCGCGCTTTCGGTGCAGGATAACGTGCCGGTGGATGGCTTTCTGGCCGACGGATATACGCAAACCGGAAACCCCGGTTTCACGTGCGCGGAAGGGGGACTGACCGGGCAATTTTGTGACGTTACGGACCCGCTCTATCGAACCCGGACGCCCGACTGGGCGTTGTCATTCGCAGGCGTAAGCAGCGTGCAGGACGTGAGCGTGCCGGAGCCGCCCACCTGGTGGCTTATGCCCTGGGGAGTCCTGGCTGGAGCGCTGACGCTGCGCCCCAAGGCATCCGGGCGGTACTGCTCATAAGAGCGACATCGATGCGAAGGCTTTTTTTCAGTGCGGTGTTTCTTTGTGCGGCTGTACCCGTCACGATTTTCGGCCAGACCTTGCCGCCGTCGCAAGATGCATATTACGTTCCCGGCAACTCGACCAACTTCGGTTCGTCGCCCAGCATCTTTGTGGGCAGCGCGGGAAGCATCGGGCTGGTGCAATTCGATCTGAGCCAGTTGCCGGCGGGAACCCTGCAGCAGGCCCTCCTGACGCTGTTCATCGACAAGGTGAACGCGGCGGGATCGATTGCAGTGAACGTGGCCGATGGCGCATGGGTGGAGTCGGTCGTCAGCGGGACCACGGGGTTTCCGAGTCAAGGTGCGCCGGCAGGCACGATCAACGCTGCTACCACGGATACTTATGTCACGGTAGATGCGACCAGCTTTGTGCAGGGGTGGATCGCCACGCCCTCCTCGAACAATGGATTCATGCTGACGTCGAGCGGCGGCAACGTGGTTTTTGACAGCAAGGAAAACACCACCACCAGTCATCCGGCGTTCCTGACGGTGGTGTTCGCATCGACGGGCGCCACGGGGGCGACGGGCGCCACGGGGGCGACGGGTCCGACCGGCGTGACCGGACCGACCGGCGCCAACGGCGCTGCCGGCGCCAACGGCGCTACCGGCGCGACCGGATTGACCGGTGCCAATGGCGCGACCGGTGCGACCGGACCAACGGGCGCCAATGGCGCTACGGGGGCGACCGGGACCAACGGCGCTGCGGGGGCGACCGGACCGACGGGCAGCAATGGCGCGACCGGTGCCAACGGCGCGACGGGACCGACCGGCGCCAACGGCGCTACCGGCGCGACCGGACTGACCGGTGCCAATGGCGCGACAGGCGCGGCGGGACCGACCGGCGCCAATGGCGCTGCCGGCGCTACAGGCGCGACCGGAGCAACCGGCGCGACCGGCGGGGCCGGGGGAACGGGCGCGGCCCCCGCAGGCATTCCATACAATGTTTCGGGAAATACCGGGACCGCCATTTGGAACAATCCCGCCGGCCCCGAACAACAAACCACTCTGAATGGCTTGGTGGTAGCAATTGCGCCTACGGCTTGTAAGCCAAGCATGACGATCTATTCCTACAGCGGCGCGGCCACAACGTGGACCTTGGAGAGCGTGACTCCATCCACCAGCTCCGACGTATGGACTGTGGGGTCCGTCCTTCTCAGTTGCCCGACGGCTGCGGCGGCCGGCTCAACATGCAGCCAGACAAGCTCAGTCAATGTGGCGCAGGGCACCATCATGGTACTTACGACCAACACGCTCGCCGCGCCCGGCGGCGGAGGATTCCTGAAGGTATTTTCCTGCAACTGAGCAAGGTTGCTATCGGTCCTTTGTGGGAGGGGAAATTGATGCGAAGGCTTTTCTTCAGTGCGGTGTTTCTTTGCGCGGCTCTGCCCGTAACGATTCTCGGGCAGACCGTGCCAACGTCGCAAGATGCGTATTACGTTCCCGGCAACTCGACCAACTTCGGTTCGTCGCCCAGCATCTTTGTGGGTAGCTCGGGGAGCATCGGGCTGGTGCAATTCGATCTGAGCCAGTTGCCGTCGGGAACGGTGCAGCAGGCCCTCCTGACGCTGTTCGTCGACAAGGTGAACGCGGCCGGACCGATTGCGGTGAACGTGGCCGATGGCGCATGGGTGGAGTCGGTCGTCAGCGGGACTACCGGGTTTCCGAGTCAAGGTGCGTCGGTAGGCACGATCAACGCGTCTACCACGGATACCTTTGTCACGCTGGACGCGACCAGCTTTGTGCAGGCGTGGATTGCCACGCCCTCGACGAACAATGGATTCATGCTGACGTCGAGCGGCGGCAACGTGATTTTTGACAGCAAAGAGAACACCACCACCAGCCATCCGGCGTTCCTGACGATATTCTTCGCAGCGACGGGGGCCGCCGGGCCGCCGGGCGCCACCGGGGCGACGGGCGCGACCGGACCGCAGGGTGCCCAGGGGAACGTCGGGGCGACCGGGGCGCAGGGCCCGCAGGGCGCCCAGGGGAACGCCGGGGCGACCGGGGCGCAGGGCCCGACGGGCGCCCAGGGGAACGCCGGGGCGACCGGGGCGCAGGGCCCGCAGGGCCCGCAGGGCGCCCAGGGGAGCGCCGGCGCTACGGGCGCGACCGGTCCGCTGTCCAACGTGTTCCCCACTCAATCCCCGGAGATTACCGCCAGCATTGCGATCCAGGACAGCAACACGAACACGTACTTCGTAATCAACGGCAATACGGCCTTAACCATTACCATGCCGCATTGCAACAACGCGGGAACCAAGTTCGATGGCAAGAAGCTCGTATTTTTGGCTTTCAACTCCAATGTCCAACCAACTTTCACCCGCAGCGGCACGGATGAATTCTATGACTTGGTCAACGGCGGCACTGCCTTCACGACCTCATACAACGGCGGCGTCGACGCTCTGGGCTTCTCGTATGCATTTGTATGCACGAACACGCTCGGCGCGAACGGGATTTGGCTGGCTGCCAACGACATCTATTAGCGTGTTGGCTTAACGCTCGCGCCCGGCCGCTCCGGCCAACGATCCGGCGCGGAGCGGTCAAGGGACGCTGGTGGCGGCAACGAATAGGTATCCAGGTATTTGAATCGCAAAAACGAAAGGGCGGTACTTACATATGGCAGAGCCATTTTTAGGCGAAATCAGGATGTTCTGCGGGAACTTCGCACCCACCGGGTGGCAGATGTGCAATGGGCAGTTGTTGCCCATTTCGCAATACACGGCGTTGTTTTCCATTTTGGGAACGACTTTTGGCGGGAACGGCACGTCAAACTTCGCACTGCCCGACCTCCGGGGGCGGGTCCCGATTCATTGGGGCACTGGGGCTGGCCTAAGCCCTTACACCGTGGGCGAGTCGGGCGGATCCCAGACCGTCACTTTGTTGTCCACCCAGATGCCAGCTCATAACCATCTGGAGAATGTAGACGGGGCCGCCAGCGGTAAAAATACTCCGGCCGGCAACTTTCTGGGCACGGTTGGTGGAAGTTCTCAAGATAAAGTATATTCGTCGGGGCCTTCCAGTACGACCATGGCCGCTACCGCGATTGCCTCCGCGGGCGGCGGCCAGCCGCACCCCAACATTCAACCGTTCCTGTGCGTGACTTTCATCATCGCGATGCAGGGTATCTTCCCCAGCCGCAACTAGTCCCTGGTGGGGCGGGCGTTCGCGCGCCTGCCCGCAACTGAGTTCTATGTATCGGATGCACCGGGTTTTCTGCGCCTTTGCTTGGGAGCTGGAAGGCGAGCGTCGCGCATTTTACGACGCCGCCGGGCAGGTCAATGAGTCGGAGGCTATGCCCCACGATGTGTTGTACGTGCCGGTGTCGCTCTTGAATGTGCGCGACAAACGCCCGTATCAGTTTGCCATTGAGGAGAACATCCGGGACAGCCGGCACTACATCCTGGCGCTCGGCGACGGCTGGGGCCCGCCCGAGAGAAACTTCCAACGGGACTACCGGCTGGCCATCGAGTGCCGCGACGATCCCGGCCTGCCGATGCAGAGCGTGACGCTTCTCCTGCGGCGCGAGCCGGGCGAGGAATCGCCGTTTGCAGCCGAACTTTCCGCGGCGGGAATTGCGGTGGTCGAGTTCACCAGCGTAGAAGAATTTCAGCGGCAGGTGCGCCAACTGCTCTGCGCCTGGCTTGCCGCGGCCGTGTCCGAAGCGGCGGGCCGAGGAGCGGCATGACGATCTCCCTGCGGCCCGAAGAGACCGGCGACGAGCCGTTTCTGCGCCGGCTGATCACGGCCACGATCACGCAGGAATTAGGCGCGGACTGGTGGCCGGAACCCATGCGGAGCCATCTTCTCGGCATCCAGTATTCCGCGCGCCGCCAGTCGATCCGGGACCGCTTTCCGGCGGGCCAGAGCGGGATTGTCCTGGTGGATGGCGCGGAGGCCGGCTGGCTCTACGTGGCAAAACTCGAAGACGAGATCCGGCTGGTCGAAATCATGCTCCTCGAGGAGCATCGCGGCAAAGGCGCCGGAACCGAGCTGATTCGCCAGGTGATCGAGACGGCGGGGAATCGGCCGGTGCGCCTGAGCGTGAACGTAATGAACACCGGGGCCGCGCGGCTTTACGAGCGGCTGGGATTCCGGAGAATCGGAGGCGACGACGTGCAGCAGCTTATGGAATATTCCGCCGTGGCCCCGTGCTGAGCGGGCTGCAGTTTCCTTTTCGTTTCGATCCGATCCGCCTCGGAGCCGATCTGGCGTGCGTCCGTCCCGAGGAGTGGTCTCCGCACTACAACGAAGGCGATTATGGCGGCCAGTGGCGCGGCGCGGCATTGCGCTCGGCGTGCGGCTCAGCCGGCGATCTGAGCGCTCAGCCGCGTCACGGAGGCGGGTTCGCGGACACCCCGCTGCTGGATCGCTGCCCCTACTTCCGCGAAGTGCTGGCGGCTCTTCCCTGCCCTCTGAAGTCGGTGCGGCTGCTGGGCCTGGGGCCCGGCGCCTTCATCCGCGAGCACTCCGACCACGCGCTGGAGTACGCGGACGGCGAAATCCGGATTCACATCCCCGTCCGGACCAATCCCGATGTGGAATTCTACGTGGCCGGAGAGCGCCTGCTGCTCGAAGAGGGTGGCTGCTATTACGTCAATGTCAACCTGCCGCATCGCGTGAACAATGGCGGCGCCACGGAGCGTATCCACCTGGTCATCGATGCGGAGGTCAATGAATGGGTCCACGGGCTGTTCCGGCGGGCGATGGAGGAAGGCTGGCAGATCGCGCGCTGCGCCGCGCCACCACGGGGCTTTGCAGACTTCCGGGACTGGGTGATCCAATTGCCGGAGTTACGCGAGCAACTGCGGCGAATCGCGAATCGCCGCGAGCTGGTCGCGCGCGCGGTCGAGTTGGGGCGGGAGGCGGGATTCCAGTTTACCGAAGCCGACGTGGGAGCATCCTGCCACGCTGCCAGCCGCGTGCCATCCATCGAAGCGCCGGAAGGCTGGACGCCTGTGAAGGTATCCTTCCGCGGATCGTCGCCAAATCCACCCCAGGCTGTCGCGGAATGGATCTGGACCGGCCCCATGCGCTTCACCGAGCCGTTCTTCCAGGACAGCGTCCGGGTGGCGCGGCGCAATCCATTTACGGCGGTGTTTGGCCGCGAGATGCCGCTGGAGGCGGCGGACCGCATCCAGGGCCTCACGCCGAACGGCTTCATCTTCCACATGTCGCGATGCGGCTCCACGCTGATCGCGCAGATGCTGGTGGCGCTCGACCGCACGGTGGTGATCTCGGAGGCCCCGGCGGTCGACGATGTCCTGCAGGCGAAGCTCCGCTGGCCGGATCTGCCGCGGCAGGAGCAGATCCGCTGGCTACGCCAGGTGGTGGCCGCGCTGGGGCAGCGCCCGAGCGGTGGGGAATCGCTCTATTTCCTCAAGCTGGATTCCTGGCACATCCACCACTTGCCGCTGATTCGCGAAGCGTTTCCCGGCGTGCCTTGGATCTTCGTTCACCGCAACCCGAAGGACGTGATCGCTTCGCAGCTTCGCCGGCCGGGCATGCCGGGCCTTCCGGGGGCGTTGGACCCGCGCGCTCTGCGCCTGCGTTTCGAAGACATCACGGCGCTCGGCCGCGAGGAGTGGTGCGCCCGCGTGATCGCCGGCTTCCTGGAGGCGGCCGAGGCCTTCCGGGGCGATCCCGACGGACTGTTCGTCGACTATGCGGAGTTGCCGGGTGCGGTATGGGGACCGATGGCGTCGCATTTCGGCGTGCGATTCAGCGAAGAGGAGCGGACGCACATGCGGGAAGCCGCCCGGTTCGACAGCAAGAGCCCGGGCCAATTGTTCCAGGGAGTGGGAAACAGCTAGGCCAGGAGACAGAAGGCAGGAGATAGAAGTCAGGTGACAGGGTCAGCGGGGCCACCAGCGGCGCCGGATGGAACAGGCTGTGACTCCTGCCCCAGCCGACCACAGAGCATTGGGGAGCCAGCAACATAACGGCTTGCTCCAGTGGATTTGTTATCTTTTCTCCTCCCCCACTGTGTCCGGACATGGTATTCTGGAGAGCAATTTGTAGGCGACTCTGAATGCGCCGGTCGGCTGAGTCCCCACCCGTGTGCTACCTCGGTTCGTGAACGGTCAGGGACTGACAGAGTAACCGACTGACTGAGTAATCGCGACATTAGTCGACTGACGAAGGAGGCTCTGCTTTGGGAACGAAGAGCGTTCACCTCTCACGGCGGCAATTGCTGCGGACCACTCTCGCGGCTGCCGGACTGCGCGCGCTCCCGGCCTCGGCGGCCGGCTCCGCGAATCGGGCGCTCGTGTGTATTTATCTGTTCGGTGGAAACGACAGCAATAACATGCTGGTTCCGCTTGCGGATTACGATGCGTACGCCGCCGCCCGCGGCCGTCTGGCACTTGCGAAGGAATCGCTGGTGAAGGTGACCTCCGGACTCGACCAGACCGAATTCGGTTTTCACCCTTCGCTTGTGGAAGTCGCGCAGCTTTTCCAAATGGGATTGCTGGCAGCGGTGGGTAACGTCGGCCGTCCGTCCGGACCGGTTTCTCCCGATCCTTACCTGAGCTACTTCCCGGGAGGATTTGCGGTGCCTGGATGGGCCGCTCAGATGGCGGAGGTCACCCAGCAAGACCGAAAGAGCCTGCTCGTCGATTTTCCGAATCTCATCCCCGGCGGCAACCCGGCTACTTCCATGTCGCTGGTCGCGCCGGGAGTGTCCGTCACGAGAGCCATGCGGGAGGCGGTGCTTAGCGTGGCGCAGAATGGCGGTAAAGATATCGCCACCGCCTTCCCTCCCACCGGTCTGGGCCAGCAGTTGCTCCAGGCCGCCCGGTTGATCGAATCGGGCAGCTCACTCGGCATGGAGCAGCAGGTCTTTCTATGCACCCTGGGCGGATTTGCGACCATCAGCGATCAGCTTCCCATTCAGGCGGCTCTGTTCCGGGAACTGAGCACGGCGATGTCGGCCTTTTGTGCCGCCACACGGGAAATGGGAGTGGCGCAGTACGTCACCACTTACACCGACACCGAATACTCACGGACGCTCCGGCCCAACGCCTTTGGCGGCAGCGACCCTGCGTGGGGCGGTCACAATCTGGTATTGGGCGGCTCCGTGCAGGGCGGCAGCGTGTATGGCGCTTTCCCGGCGCTAATGCCGGTCCGCGAACCATATGATCGGGACGCGCGCGGCATCTGGCAGCCTGCGAGATCTAAGGAACGGTATTACGCGACCTTGGCCAACTGGTTCGGTCTCTCCTATTCGCAGATTTCCGAGTACTTGCCCGGCGCCGGCGATGGTGTCGATCGCACGCTCGGCTTTATGGTCACGGGATAGGTACTCGGGAGAAGGCAAAGAAAATGGGGCTGCTATCTCCATTTCGCGGCATGTGTCCAAGTGGTCGGGCGGAGCGCGATGTACTGCACGATCCTCGGACGCGAGGCGTGGTTGGGGCTGCTGCCGTGCGGCAAAGCGTGGTGCCAGAGGATCAGGTCGCCCGCCTGGCCTGGGATGGGAACTGGACCGAAAGGATGCAGGTCCTGTTGGCGCGGGTCGGTATCCGGCGGAAGGCTGCGCAACCAGTCTTCAATCTTGCGGTGGAATCCGGGGACGCAAGTGAAGGCGCCCTGGCCGGCGGCGGTGCCGGTGAGATAGAGAATGCCTTGCAGGCCAAAGTGGATGGGAAGTTCCAGGCTCATGTCAAAGTGAAGCAAAGGTCCGGGGAAGCGCCAGCCCGGCCGCTCCGGGGGATTGAAGCCGGCCTGATCGATGTTGGCCCATAGGTCGGTGCGGCCCCAAAGCTGCGCGAAGGCGGTGAAGATGCGCGGCGAGGTGCGGGCGGCTTCGAGCGCCGGGTGGCGCAACAGCGGCACCCAGATACTGTGGCCTTGCGGCCCGGAATACCAGGTGTCCGGACGGTCCGGGTGGGCTCCGACGAATTCCCAGATGGCCCCGGCCGCCGCGGCGCAGGCTTCCGGTGCGACCGCATCGTGCAACACGACATAGCCGTGTTCCTCGAAGAAGGCCAGATCCTGCGGCGTCAGGACGGGCGCGCCGGGGTCGCCATGTTGGGGAAGAGTGCCGGAGAGCGCCGCATTAATGCGGGCGATGCGGCCGGGGTTGATTGCGCCGCCATTGTTTTTCAGGACCCATTGCTCGAACCGCTCGAAGGCGGGGGCCTCTTTATAGAGATAGTGCAGGGTCTCATGCAGGCCTAATCCCAGGCCGCAGAGCAGAGTGTTATCGGCATCCCACTCTTCGGCGGCGGCATCCGGCCCGGGCCTGGCGCGCAGGCTCATCGTCCGCGACCACAGTCGTTTCAAGTGGCGCACGCCGAGCGTTCCAAGCTCTTCGGAACCGGCAATCCGGAGACCGGCGATCGCCACGCGCGCGGTGGATCCCATGTGGCGATGATATCCCATACCGCACCCTGGAGATCTGGAAACACAACCGCGATGCCAGCCGCTCCCTGAGCCTGAGAAGCTGTGAAAGAGAGCGCCTGCAAGCGGGCGTTGGAAGGTTGAAGCCCGCCCCACCAATGCAGTCAATGGACGTGCCGGCGGTGGTTCAGCCGGTTTCGCTGTCTTTGGGAATTTGGTGCGGATGAGAGGACTTGAACCTCCACGCCCTTGCGAGCACTAGAACCTGAATCCGAGGGCACGGTTTCCGCTGAGTTAGTCTGAGTTCGTAAGAGTATGACTCAGATAGACTTTGCCGCGCTGCCATGTTAGGCTGAGACAGGCTGAATATGGCGAAATCGGCTGAGTCGGCACACCAAACGGCACACCAGGACGGCGGTATCTCGCCACAGTTACAAGCCGTGTACGACCTTACCGCGGACCTTGCCGCCAAATCCGGACAGCCAACCCCACCCCAGCTTTTCCTACCCGACCCGCGCCCGGCCCAGATCACCCAACCCCAAGACGCCCAACCCCGTGGGCGCGGGAAGCCGGCAGACACCGAATCGGTGGCGCTCGCGGCGCTCAGCCAGTACTTTCCAAGGTGGGATTTGCCCGCGGATTTTCGTGGCTTCGTATGGGCACACTGGCGGCGGGACCCCCGTCTCCAAATGAAACGGTCGGAGTTCGATAAGCTCGAACCCGAGGATATCGTCAGTCTACTGCGGGCGGAAGCCGGCTTTCCGAAAGCTGGCCGGAAGCGGGAAGTTGCGCGCGCCTGGGATGGAATCGAGGCACGGCGGCTCTTGAAAGAAAGCGGCCTAAAGACGAGCGACGCCAGATTTCATATCTCGGCGCGCACATTTTCCCGGCTGTTATCTCACGGCAAAGCGACCACGAAAACGATCGGGAGATTTTGCAAGCTCCTGAGTTGGAAGTTGAAGCAGAAAATCAATCCCTCAGACCTCCAAAAAACCCGCCAAAAAAGTCGCCACCAAACTTAGGCTTGTTGGCGTGTAAAACAAGTGGCCGGCCCTGTAAAATCAAGCCCTTAAGACCTCCCAAAAAAAGTCGCCATAAATGCCAGGAATAGGGTTTTTGGCATTCTTGGCCACTTTCACGCCATACGCTTGAAGTCATGACCTCCACAGAGACAGCACCAGCGGTTGAGCGACTTTTGACACTCAATGAGGCGGCCGAAATGCTCAACGTAACCTACGCGCGAGCCGCAGAACTGGCCAGATCCGGCCTTCTACCAACGGTCTGCTTAGGACGGCAAAGGCGCATCAGTCCGGCCCGGCTTCAGAAGTGGATTGATGCCGGTGGCCAGTCATTGCCCGGCGGCTGGAAACGCTCGGCCTAGAAACAGTGATGGCCCGCCAATGCCCTGCTGTGGGGCATCAACGGGCCGTGTAATCCGGAGGCAGTCCGGGTATACGCCCATGACGCATTTACCATATATCAGCGCACGCGGCGGAGTCAATACCGCGCCCTCAGCGCCGGCTCAACTTCGAGTGCTCAAGTGGACCGAGGTTGCCCCGCCGCGAAATTCGTTGGTGGGGTTTGCGGACATCCGCTTAACCTCGGGCATCGTAATTCGGGGCCTCACCGTCCACGAAAAAAACGGAAGCCGTTGGGTCAGTATGCCGGCGCGGCCGGTTTTGAAAAACGGCATAGCCACCGGCGACTGGGTGGCAACCCTGGACTTCGACAACGATCGTGTGATCAAAGAGAAATTCCGGGTCGCGGCGCTCGCGGCCGTCGATCGCTTTCTGGCCGGCGAGGTTGCCCGATGACACCGGCGGCGCTGGCGGTACCCGATGCCCTCCGGGCGCTCCCGCAGTGGGTGGTATGGCGTTACGAACAGCGAGACGGCGAGGGCAAGCCCACGAAGGTTCCCTATCAGGTTAGCGGCAAGCTGGCGAAGTCCAACGAGCCGCGGACGTGGAACTCGTTCGAAGCGGTAAGCGGCGCTTGGACGCGGGCACCCCAGCGATACGCCGGCATCGGTTTCGTTTTCTCGGAGGATGATCCCTTCGCCGGCATCGACTTCGACGATTGCCTGGGCTCCGACGGGAAGCTCAAAAGTTGGGCGCGCGACCTCCTTGAACCATTCAGCGATACATACATGGAAATCTCGCCTTCCGGACGCGGCGTCAAGGTCTGGGCCCAGGCGCGGTTGGACGGCAAAGGCCATCGCGAGCCGTACCAGGACGGCGCCATCGAGATTTACGACCGTGGCCGGTTCTTCGCTGTCACGGGGCGGACCTTGAACGGCGCCCCGCTTGAAGTGAAGGAACATCAGGCGGACGTTTCCGAACTGTACGCCTTGATCTCGAACGGGAAGCGAGGATCGACAACGCTATCGAGCGCGGGCGACAACTCGAACGGGAAGCCGAAAGCCGACTTGAGGAAACAGAAAACGCTTCTAGAGGGTGAGCGGTACACTTTCCTGCAATCGGTGACGGCCCAGTTTCGCGGCAGGGGCTTGGACCGCGAGGAAATCTACGCGGCGCTGGTGGTCATCAATGCTTCGCGGTGCCAGCCGCCGAAGCCGGATTCCGTGCTGCAGGAACTGGCGGACTGGGCGGCCACGCTGTCGCCCGGCAAAGCGAACGATGCCGAACCGGAAATGAACGTTCGGATTTTGGCGGACGCGATTACCCAGGCGGATCGATTCGCGCGGGATGCCGGCGGCCGGCTGTACGTGTTTCAGGGCGGCGTTTATTGCCTGAATGGTAAGCAATTCGTTCTGAGGCGGGTCAAGCGGCTGCACCAACAGCGCGACTTGGCTTACAAGTGGAGCACGCGCCGGGCGGATGAGGTGGTCGAGTACATCAGCGTCGATTGCCCCGAGCTGTGGGGCCAACCGCCCGCGGACACGCTGAACCTGCCCAATGGTCTGCTGGATATTGAAAGGCGCACCCTCCGCGATCACGACCCGCAGTTCCTATCCGCAACGCAACTGCCGGTGAGGTTCGATCCAGCGGCGCGCTGCCCGAAATGGGAGAAATTCGTGGCCGAGGTGTTTCCCGACGACTCGCGGGCGCTCGCCTGGGAGCTTGCCGCCTGGGCGATGCTGCCGGCTCAAAGCATCCAAAAAGCCGTATTGCTGATCGGCGAGGGCAGCAACGGAAAATCCGCCTTTCTGCGGGGCCTGGTTGGATTCCTGGGCCGCGCCAATACGACGGCCCTTTCCCTGCACAAATTAGAACAAGACAGGTTCGCAGTGTCGCGCCTCATGGGCAAGCTGGCCAACATCTGTCCGGATTTGCCGACCGCGCATTTGACCAGCACCAGCGTTTTCAAGTCGCTCACGGGCGGGGACGTGCTCGCCGGCGAATTCAAGTTCAAGGATTCTTTCGAATTCGAGTCGCCCGCCAAGCTGATTTTTTCGGCCAATGCTGCGCCCCGAAGCGATGACGCCACCCACGGTTTCTTCCGCAGGTGGCAGGTAGTACCATTCGCCCGCACCTTCGAGGAGGGCGCGGCCGGGACCATGCGGCGCGATGAACTGGACGCCATGCTCTCCGATCCCGTGGAACTCTCGGGCGTGCTCAACAAAGCATTGGACGCGCTCAAAAATATTCGCAGCCGCGGCTTTACCGAATCGGCATCCATGCGCGAAGCATGGATCGAGTTTCGCGAAACAACCGATCCGCTGGCTACCTGGCTGGACCAGAACACCGATACCGTGTCCGACGAGCTCGTGGTGCAGGGCAGCCTTATGGCTGCATTCAACAAACACCTGACCGATCACAATAAGCCGATCATGGCCAAAACCGGCTTTGGCCTGGCCCTGAAACGCGCGCGGCCGTCAATTACCTTGACGCAGCGAACGGTCGACGGGCGGGTGAAATGGGTCTATTTGGGAATCCGTATGAAAAATGCCGGGGGGGATACGGAGGGGACCAAGCCCGCGGAGCCAGAACCACCCGAGTGGGTAACGTAGTGGGGGTAACGTAGTGGGGGTAACGTGTTCACGGAGTTCACTTTTGGAAAAACCGCAGGGCGCGCCGCGGCAAAGGCACGCTGGTTCACGGACTTCACGAACTTCACGAACCGTTTCCCAGTTCTTCTAATACTGTGGGATAGGAGCTTGACCGTGTGTGTGTGTGTGTAAGGGGGTTGTATAAATGGATAGAACTGGGAAACGGTTCGTGAACTCCGTGAACCTCGTGAAGGAATTCTGCCCCCCCCCGTCCCATGGAAAACACCCCGTCCCACGCGTTCAGCGGGTCCCGTTTCCAAGGGCATTTTCGGGACGCCGGCACCCTAAGCGACCCCTAAGCAGCGGGCGGCGCCACTGGGCAGCCCCTTGCCGGCGGACCCTGGCGGGTGGACCGGTGACAAACCAGGCGCGCGGCGGGCGGCCCTACCGCGTGTCGTGTATTCACGACGCTGTCTTGTATCCCTGACGCGCGGCCCCCACGCCCGCGAAAATCCGCTGGACATTCGTATGACATCGGATTAAGGTTAATCATGGCACGTGAAAAGTTGCTGCAATTGCGGCTCACGGAGGAAGAAAAGCAGACCATCGAGGCTAACGCCGGCAGTGTGGGCCAGCGCCCGGCGCCGTGGTTGCGATCGATAGCTCTGGGCCAGCGTCCCACGGCCGCGCCGGCAAAGCCTGCCCATGACCCACCGGAGGCCGCTTGAGCTTGTTTCCGCGCGGGTTTATCGAGCGGCTCACCTCGCGCTTCCAGGCGGATCGCCAGCGCCAGGCCGCGAAGCTGGAGCAAGTCCTGCAACTCCGCGAAGGAATGCAGCGGATCCGGGCCCGCCGGCTCGAACGCGAGTTGGCCGAGCCAGGCTGGGTTGAGTTGACCGGGAGGCGGGGCGATGAGTAAGGATGCCAAGAAGCCGCCCGCGGCTCCCCCCGCTTCAGCCGCGTCCCACCTGGCTTCCTTGGCGTCCCACCTGGCGGACGAGGAAATGCCTTGGCCAGCCTCGTACTTCGGCGTCCGGCCAAAGTCGGGATGCTGCCTGAGCGAGAACGCCTCCCCCCACCCCACGCAGAGACGCAGGCGCGGGCATGCGGGCGGTGGAGGGGAGCAAGGATGAGCTGGTATGACCACGTCCTGCTGTCCATCTTCAAGCGCCGCACATCCGGCGGACGCGGGGCGGAGTTGGTGGACAAGATCGGCGGCGAGGTCCTGGTTTGGGAACGTGTTGAGCATGCGCGCCTTGAGCAAGGCGTGGCCCGTAAGAGATTTTGGGAGTCTATCGAAGAGGAGAAAATAACGTGGAAAACGTAAGCCGGATGCAGCTACAGGAAGCGGCCCAGGTGTTGAGGGAACAGCAGCGCAGATATCAGGAGGTACTTGACTCCGTGAGGCTCAAAGAGGCTCGCGAGGCCGCCGTTTTGGCCCCGGCGATCCGAGAGGCCCGCAAGGAGTGGGGCAAGCATATTGCCTCGACCTTCGGGCTGCCCCGCGACGCGAAGATGGGGAGGAAGATCCTAGTGGAAGGGCGGCGCGCCTTCGACCCCGAGTACAATTCCTTGGATCATGGCGCGCGGCTATCAGCCGGTGAGACGCTATCGGTACGCGGGTAACCTTCGGGGGGTAAACATACAATGACGGACATCATGAGGGCGCAAGCCTCGATCGACTCACTGCGCCAGGCGCGGACGCGTTTCGAGCAGCGAGTTACCGCCGCGCGGGGGGAGTTAGCGCAGTTACGCGCCGCCGCGGGCGCGAGGGAGTTAGCCGAAGCGCTTGACGGTGCTTCGGGGGAGACTGCCAGGCGCCGCATCGCGGAGCTAAGCGAGCAGCTCAGCGCCTTCGACGCGGCGCGGGGATTGTTGCTGGGGAAGCTCACCGCGGCGTATAGGACGAGCTTCATTGCG
>JBKQPR010000317.1:0-24495 GCA_052144935.1 Bryobacteraceae bacterium | reverse complement strand
GGGCGCGGCTTCCCATAATCTCCGGGTGCAGAAACCGTGACAATATCGCCCCGCTTCATGGTTCAGGCCATGTGAAGGCGGCTTCAATGAATGCAAGAGCTTCCTTTTCCTCCGGACGACCGTGCAGCATCTCTGCCTGTCGTTCTGCTTCCTTTACAAACTCCGGTCGATGCGTGTCAGGAACCCAGACCCGCAAGAGCTTCATGCCCTTGCTGTGTTGTGTCTGGCGGTAACGCTGAAACTTGCTTAATCCGTCCTCTGTTATGCGCTTTGTGCGTGGCATATTTTTCCTCCATTCAGTTGTGCACTACTATACCACAAATAGTTGCGCACTACCAGAGGAATCGTCAAGCCGCCTCATAATCGTCTCGCATAGGCATCCTCGGTTTATGGACAGTTCGTATTATTTTGTCCCGTTGTGCTGCTGAAGGGTTTTGCGGGAATGTTTCCGAAGCTTGCACCGAAGTGATATAATAAAGCGATATACGTAGCGCAAGCAACCACGGTCTGCACTGGCTTATTCCATAACACCGGGAGGATAAAACAGGTGAAAACGAATAGTACAAAGAATTGTCTTCCTCGATGGTCAATGTCCTATGGGGCCTCTTCAACCTTGCCGTCGGCTACCTGCTCGTCTGTCGGGTCGGCAGCTTCAATCTGCGCAACACCCAGCACGTGCTCGTCCTCGGGGCGGGTATCCTGATCATGTCGCTAATGCTTGCCCACGCATTCGGACAGTTCCACGGGGGGCTGTGAGCCTGGCTTTTTCAGCCCGGCTTGGCCTGGCGCGTGGTTCTAGGCCGACGGCCATCGCCCCCGTGACACCGTCGCCGCCGCCATGATCGCGACCGCCAGTTCGACCCGCTCGGGAATCGCGGCAACGCTGGGATACGATACCCTGAGTCTGAATGCTGGTTCCAAATCCCAAAGGCGGCTATTCATTTCTAAAGGGCATCTCGCCCTATTCAGCCGGAGCGGTGGCGAGCGCCGATTTCGAGATTGCGCGGGCCCGCATGGCCAAGCCTCTCCCGGTCGCCGAAGCCTTCGCGCGGTTGGACGCCCACCTGGCGGCGCTAGGCCGGCCGCCGCAAGCTCTGTGCGGCATGGAACTGCGCTCTCCGAGACCTTTCACTTTTAAGGGATTCAACGACTTCAACGCCGGCTATGTCCACCTTCTCGAAAAACGCAACATTCTGGCGAGCGGCTTGAATCCTGTAGCCCGAACCAATGTCGCGCCCGAGATCGCCGCGCCGTCCGAGCCGGTCGTGTATGCCTTTTCGTACACAATCCCGGCGCGCGCGGCCAGCCGAAGCTTCATAGTCGCCGGTGCGGGCGAATTGCCCGAAGGCTCGCTCGACCCGCACGATGTCGTGCGCCGCGGCGAAAACTCACTGGATGCGTTGACCGAAAAAGCCCGCTTTGTACTCGGACTCATGGACCGGCGGGTGCTCGGTCTCGGCGCGGCCTGGGACGAGGTCACTGCCGTCGACGTGTACACTGTGCACGACATCGCACCGTTCCTAGCCTCGCTGCTTGTGCCGCGGACCGGTAACGCCCGTCATGGAATCGCCTGGCATTACACGCGCCCGCCTATTGCCGGCATCGAGTTCGAAATGGATGTGCGCGGCTGCGCCCGCGAGATCGTTCTGGCCCCCTGAGCCTCGCCGCGCCGCCGCGCGGATTGTGCGGCGCGAAAGCGTCGCGCCAACGGGCGCTCGTCTCACATGATGTCGGCACGATGCCGGCTCACTTCTGCGCATTCAACAACGCTGGAAAACACGGTTCCGGTGTATTTCTCATTCCGGGGGGCCTCGCTGTTGGGACGGCAATTGACGAACTCCTGCTTTCTGCCCGGCCGGATTCTCGAAAGCCAGGTCTTTCAGGTTCCGGTGACCGATCCGTTGGCGATCCTCGATGTGGTTACGGTTCTGGGCGCCGCCGCGTTCCTGGCCTGTCTGCTGCCGGCTCGCCGGGCCGCCAGGCTCGACCCGATGGCCGCGTTACGTAACGAATCGACCGGATGGAGGCTGCGAGAGTGCCAAACCACCTCGCGACGGCCAGCAAACCGATATCGCGGTAAATTGCGTCACGCGGTTCTATTTGCTTTAGTTCTTTTATGTGATAGTTTAGCGAGAGCTAGGTAGGATACCCGAGTTTCTGGAACCAAAGTACCACCTAATTAAAGCGCCTTTTTGAAGCTTTCAGGCTATTGTGCCAAAGATGATGTTTTCGCACGATAAGGAGAACATGCAAGCAGGCATAGTGGACATGACAGCAAATACCGGAGACTTTCCGGACCGCCGGGGCAAGAGCCGCTATCCCGTGCGTGAGGAAGTCAAGTACAGGGTAATTCAGGCGAAGGAGCCCAAGACCGTCGGCACCGGGGAAACGCTCAACATCGGCAGCGGAGGAATTCTCTTCACCACTGAGGAGCAGTTGCCGATGGGGCGTATGGTGGAGCTTGCGGTGAACTGGCCGGCCCGTTTGGGGGGCACCTGTCCCTTGAAGTTCGTCGCCATGGGCCGTGTGGTGCGCTCGGAAGCCAACCTGGCGGCGGTGCGCATTGAACGGTATGAGTTCAGAACGCGCGGCGCCAGCGGCCTGATGCGGAACCTCCCGCACTAGGAACTAGCACTAGGAACTAGCCGTAGGCTCATTCGTCGCGGTGCACGGTCCCGGGCGAGAACGCCGGGATGCACACGGCGATATACTCGGCGCCATCGGGGCCGGGTGTGCTGTACCGAACCCACTCGCCACGGTGGGCGATGACGGCTTGACCGGCTCGGACTTCCATGGCTCCCGCGGCGTGCTCGACTCGCAGCACGCCTCCGAGGACCACCGTGAACTCATCGAACTCGGGCGTTTGCCCCGGCTCCTGCCAGCCACTGGGGCTGCGCATATGGGCAATGCTGGCTTCCGCAGTTTGCGAGTTGACCCGGCCGATGTATTCGTCGATCGATTTAGGTTTGTTCCCCGCGGGCGCGATCCGCGTGGGCGTGTGGATGAGTGTCGGCAATCCTTGCATCCTCCAACCCGGCTATCTTACCAACACCGGCCTGCCCAAACGCGGCTAGGTGCCGGCCTGCGGCTGCCCCTAACCCGGCCCTCTTGCCATCCCGCGCCCGACCTCCGGACCCGGCCCTCTTGCCAATCCCAAAAGATGGGTATTCTCTTGACTCAGGTTCGCCAGGGAGGGGGACTATGCCTTGCGTCAACGAGGGCCTCCACACACGAGATGCTGGGGCCACCTGAGCCACGGGCACACCCGTCTCCCAAAATTCATCGGACGAAATCGGGCAAGCTGTCGTAGAATGACGCCATGCCGCTCGCCCGCTACCGGCGCCACCGCCGCGACCGCAAAATGGAGCAGAGGCTGCACCAAGCTCTCCCAGCTCTCGCGCGTGGGATACGATCCCGGACTCGCAAGTTGGGAAGACACACGCGGCTAAACAGAGCGCGCTGCTGCGGCCAGGCTACTGGCTCGTAGGCCGCGTGAAATCCGGCTCCATTGGTAGACAAGCAAACGTCACGCGGCCTCAGGCTGCCGAAAACTCCTGGCCGGTAGGGTACGGAGTTTCCCTGGGGTCGGCGCCGAAGCTGCCCGCGTCCGGTCAAGAACGAAAAAATGCAATGTGAGTCGAACGCTCTATTGGCCGCTTGGCTTGAGCAGCCGGATCACATTGTTCAACGGGTCCGTCACGTAGAGATCTCCCGCGCTGTCGAACCCGAGGCCCCACGCGGTAAGTTCGGCCGCGGTCGCCGGGCCGCCATCGCCGGTGTAGCCGGGCATGCCCGTGCCCGCGACGGTGCTGATCATGCCGGCCGGTGAAATCAGGCGCACCGCAGTTCCATCCGCGACGTACAGATTGCCGCTTGAATCCAGCTTGATCCCCAGCGGCCCGCCGAGCTGCGCCAAAATCGCCAGCCCTCCATCGCCCGAGAAGCCCTGCGTACCCGTGCCTGCCAGGGTTGTCACCGTGCCGTCCGGTGCGATCTTGCGGATGCGGAAATTGCCTGTATCGGTCACGTACACATTGCCCGAGTTATCGACGGCCACTCCAGTGGGCAGATTGAGTTGCGCCGCAATCGCCGGGCCCTGATCGCCGCTGAATCCCGCGATTCCCGTTCCCGCGATGGTGGTGATGACTCCGTTCGCGTCCACTTTGCGGATGCGGCTGTTGCCGGTATCGGCAATGTACATGTTGCCGGAATGGTCGAGGGCGACGTCCTTGGGCCACGACAATAGCGCCTGCGCCGCGGGACCGCCGTCGCCCGAATACCCGGGGCGTCCCGCCGTTCCCGCTCCTGCCACTGTCGTAATGACTCCCGAGGGGTCGATCCTGCGAATGCGCCCGTCGCCGCAATCCGCCAGATAGAGATTCCCCGAATCGTCGAGCGCGAGTCCGGAAGGGTAAAAGAGGAACGCCGAAGTTGCCGCGATGTTATCGGTCACCGGTCCCGCTCCTCCCACGCCCGCGATCGTGCTGACGATTCCGTTCGAGCCGATCTTCCGAACCAGCCCCGCAACCGTGTCCGCGATGTAGAGATTGCCGGAGTGGTCCGCCGCTACCGCAGTCGGCGTGTTGAAGATCGCCTGAGCAGCGGGTCCGCCATCCCCGATCCAGGCCGGGCCACCACAACACGGAACGCCGTTGCCGGCGAGCGTCGTGATGGTTCCGTTCGGGGATACCTTCAAAATGCGGGAGCTGTCGATGACGGCGTCGCTGCCGGAAATGTACAGATTGCCGGCGGAGTCGAAGGTAATGCTGGGAAACGGAAGCGCGGAAAAGCTCACCACCAGCGTGGAGATCGTCCCGGCCGTGTTGATCTCGCGAATCGCGCCGCTGTCCACGGGGGAGCTACCATTCGCAATGAAAGAGATATCGACGATGAACAGATTGCCGGAGGGATCGATGGCAAGAGCGCCAACTTGGTTGAATTGCGCGGACGCCGCCGGTCCGCCGTCGCCCGATGATCCGGCCGGGCCACCCGCGATGGTGTTGATGGTTCCATCGGGCGTTACCTTGCGAATTCGCGCGTAACTCTGGTTGCTGAAGTCGTCCGAGTATTGGTAATTATCCGCGAGGTAAAGATTCCCTGCATTGTCGATGGCGATGCCTCCCAGATAGCCGAGTTGCGCGCTCACGGCTGGTCCGCCATCCCCGGATAAGCCGTAGCTTCCGTTGCCGGCTACCGTGTGGATGACGCCGTCCGTGGCGATCTCGCGCACTCGAGATAAATCCGCCACGAAGAGGTCGCCTGCCGCATCCATCGCCACGACCGAAGGGCTGTTCATCGCGGCGCTGAGGGCCGGTCCGCCGTCCCCCGAGTCGCTTCCAGCTCCGGTGCCCGCGATGGTCGTGATCACGCCCGCCGCCGTGATCTTGCGAATCCGGTTGTTGTAGGTGTCGGCCATGTAGATGTTACCCGCGCGGTCGGCCACGATCGATCCGGATGTGGAGAACTCCGCCGAAAGCGCAGGACCGCCGTCGCCCAGGAAGCCTTGCTCGGGAAGTCCGGCAAACCTCACAATTGTTCCATTGGGGTTGAGACGGATCACCGCCTGCTCATTGCGGCCCACCAGGCTCAGGAAGTTGGTGAAATAAACGTTGCCGCTCGGATCCACGGTTAGGCCCTGCACTTGGCCGAGTGCGGCGCTGGTCGCCGGGACCGGCGTGGTCGCCAGAGACGCGCCGGCGGCCGTGGAGATTTGAAACTGCTGGCCGAAGACTGCGACGTTGGATGTCAAGACAAAAGCGATGGCAAGAGTTTTTAGGTTCATCATAGGCTCCTTAGTGCCGAAGGCCGTCTGCGCGCCGCGGGTGACTCGAGCAGGCGGATCGCGTTATTGGTGGCATCCGCGACATAGATATTGCCGCGTTCGTCGATGGCGACGCCCCGCGGATCGCGAACGCGATACAGTTCTTCCGCCACGAACAGATCGCCCGCCGCGTCCATCGCCAGAGTCGAATGGCGATTGCTGGCGCGTGTAGGTTGCTTGTTAATGGCCGACTGGTTAGTCCACGCATCCTCTGTGACCGTCATATTGCCGGTTGGCGTGAACACGCCCGCCACGAAAGCGACGGCAGCGGAAGTAGCAACCCTGTTCTCACATCTCTCTCCCGAATCACTGAACTGCCACGGTGACTTCATTGCTGGGGCGCCCGAGATAAGTCGGGCGCACCGGTACGGCCGCTCCCGGCGATAGGCCCTCGGGCACGCGGAAGTTCACCTGGTAATAGCCCGGATATCCGGGCGCGTCGCCGAAATACAGGATCTCGGCAAGCCAGCCGCCGACCGCGACCCGCGGAGGAATGACGCCGCCTTCGGGTAGATTCGCGGCGTACGTTGACAGAACACCTCCGGCCACAGCAGGGTTGCCGGTGGAAGCAATCTGTCCGGTTTGTGCGTTCCAGATCGTGCCCTGACCTCGACCCTCGCCTGAAAGCGAGAACAAATCCGGCGCCGGAGTCAAGACCACCGGCTGATAGATCTCCGCGGTGGTCCCGGCGGCGAACTGACCGCCGGCCACCAGCACCGTTCCATCGGCAAGCAGCGTGGCCGTGTGGCCGGAGCGGACCGTGACCATGCGCATCGACGACCTGAATGCATTGGTGGCAGGATCGAAAAGCTCGCCCAACCCGCTGCCCGCGATCAAGACGGTTCCATCGGGCAGCAGAGTGGTGGCGGTATCGGCGCCGCCAACCCGAGAGGCAAGAGCAATGAGTTGTTTCATTGGAGCAACGGAGCCAGGTGAATGGAATACACGCCATCGGCCGTGCCGGCGTAGACGACGCTGCTATCTTGTGGATTGACGGCGAGTGCGCTTACGGTGAGACTTGCCAGGCCGCAATTCAGCGCGCCCCAGGTGGCCCCGCCGTCGTGACTGCGGAACACGCCTCCGTCAGTCGCTGCAT
Source organism: Bryobacteraceae bacterium (assembly GCA_052144935.1). GTDB lineage: Bacteria > Acidobacteriota > Terriglobia > Bryobacterales > Bryobacteraceae > JOPF133. The sequence goes on along the minus strand of JBKQPR010000317.1, from coordinate 17,578 downwards.
ACACGGTGCTGGAATCTTGCGGGTCGAACACCACGGCGCCGATATTCGCCGAAATTCCGCCGACGGGGTTCCAGGTGCTCCCTCCGTCGGTGGTCTGGAAGAGAGAACTGCTCTGTCCTGGAAAACCGAGATTGTCGGTGGCCCGGGCAAAGACGCTGGCCGGATTCTGCGGGTCGATCGCCAGGACGTCCACATAGGAGTGCCCGGACAGGCCGGCGTTTCTCCAGCTAAAGCCCCCGCTCGTGCTCAGGAAGACCGCGCTCCCCGACAATGACCCTTGACGTCCGCTCCCTGCGTACACCGTGGCGGAACTGCTTGGGGCGACCAGCAAGGTAGTGTAATAGACGCTCTGATAGACCGTGGGATCGGGGAGGCCCGAGTTCACCAGCGACCAATTCGCTCCGCCGTTCGCGCTTTTCAATAGGCCGACGCCGCTGCCTTTCGGGGCAGGCACGTCGTAAGATCCGGCCGTGTAAATCGTGGCGGGATTCTGCGGATCGAGCGCCAGTGCGGTCGCTGAGGTATAGAGGCGGGATCCGGTCACTCCGATGTTCGGAACGCCCCAATACGCGCCTCCATTTGTGCTCTTGAAAAGCGCACCGTCGCAGGAGACGCCGCAATCGTCTCCAGGATCGACATAGGTTTGCTCGAACATCGCGTATACATTGCTGGGATCCTGGGGGTCGATTTCGAGCGCGGTAATCTTGCCGCCGCTTGGGAGACCGCCATTAATGCCGGACCAGTTGGCGCCGGCGTCCGTGGATTGAAAAAGGCCGTAGTCCGTGCCCGCAAAAACCGTGTCCGGAGTCTGCGGATCGAGCTTCAGCACCATACGGCCGGCGGGATAGGCCGTCCGCAGCACGGAATTGACGGTGATCCAGGTGGCGCCGGCGTCATTGGACTGGAGGATTCCGCCGTACGTCGAGGCGGCGTAGACCGAGCCCGGACTCTGAAGATCGATCGTCAGGGCAGGGACCACGAAGGAGCCGCCGGGATCGCTGGTCTGCCGGACATCCAGTCCTTGCCAGGTGGAGCCGCTGTCCGTGCTGCCGTAGATGCCACTGGTGGTTCCGGCATAGAGAGCGCCGGGAGTACGAGGGTCGATGGCGAGCGAGAGCACGGCGAAGAACGGGAAGCCCACGTCCGTCCAGTGGGCTCCGGCGTCCGTGGTCTTATAAATGCCGTAGAGGCTGCCTGCCGCGAACACGGCGTCCGGAGCGATCGCCAGGAGGGAAACGGACTCATAGCCCAGGGTAATGTCGGAAGGCAGCCCGGAATTGACCGCGTTCCAGGTGGCGCCGCCATCGGCGCTCTTGAAGATGCCGCCCATTTGGAGGCCCGCATAGAGCGTGCCGGGATTTTGCGGATCGGCAGCCAGGGCGGTTACCGCCGCATCCGGCAGGCCGGAACCCGCGGCGCTCCAGGTAGCCGCGCCATCGGACGAAACGAAGACGCCGGCTCCAGGGAGCGCGTTGCCGGCGTAGAGCGTCGAAGGATTGATCGGATCGATCGTGAAGGCGCTCACAGCATAGCGGCCGTCTGCGCCCGTGGGGAGACCTGCGCCCGTGGGCGACCAGTCGGCGCCGGCATCCGTGCTCTTGAGAATCTGGCGATTCAGAGTCAGCCCGTACAGGACGCCCTGATTCAGCGGGTCGGAGAGCAGCGTGGCCAGGCAGCAAGGCGGGCCCGGGATGACGGCATTCCAGGTTGCGCCTTGGTCGGAAGTGTGAAAGAGACCGGCGGCGGACGCGGCGTAGACGGCGCCCGGAGTCTGCGGGTCGGCCGCGAGGGCGGTAACGGCTCCATTCGGCGGCCCCAGTCTGGTCCAGACGTGGTCGTCCGCCGTCAACGGCGCAACCGAGAAAACGGCAAGCAAGGCACACAACGTTCGCATATGTTACTGCACTCCGATCGTGACCTCATTGCTCGGCCGTCCGAGATAGGTCAGATGCACCGATACGGCCGCCCCGGGCGATACGCCGTCGGGCACCCCGAAGTTCACCTGGTAATAGCCCGGGTACCCCGGAGCGTCGCCGAAGTACAGAATCTCGCCGAGCCGGCCACCGACGGCGACTTGAGGCGGAATCGCGCCGCCCGGAACCAGGCTGGTGGTGTACATGGCCAAGGCCTCTCCGGCAACGGCTGGATTGGCGGCCGAGGCGATCTCTCCTGTGCTCGCGTGCCAGATAGCGCCCTGGTCTTGCGCATCGCCTCCAACGGAGAACAACACGGGCGCGGGCACCGGCTGCGCGGGATGATAGATTTCCGCGCTGCTCATGCTGTTATCCCCGCCAAGGATCAACACCGTGCCATCCAGGAGTAGGGTGGCCGTGTGATTGATGCGGCCTGTCGTCATATCGCCGGTGGGGGAAAATATACCCGCGGCAGGATCATAGATTTCCGCGCTGGCGGTCGCGGTCCAAACGAGAGAGTCCACCGTACCTCCCGCCACCAGCACGGTTCCGTCGCCGAGCGCCGTGGCCGTGTGGTAGTACCGGGCGGTATTCATGTTTCCCGTGGCGACGAAGGTCCCTGTGGTGGAATCGTACAGGCACGCGCCGGCGCTGATGCCGCCACCTATTTCCGAATAACCTCCGGTAACCAGAAACTTGCCCGTCGCCGGCATGGCTGACGCGAAGCCGTCCTCAAATACGCCCGTCATGGCGCCGGTAAAAGCGAACGTGCCGCTTGCGGGGTCATAGACTTGATCCGCCGTGCAGCAAATGACGAACAAGACTCGCCCGTCGGCGAGCAACGCAGCCTGGTCCCCACCCACCAGTTGGTTTCCTATGGACGAGAACGTTCCTGTGACCGGATCATAGATTTCTGCGGTAGCGGGGATGTGCGCGGGAGCGGGCGAGAGTGCCACATAGTCGTGGGCGATTAAGACTGTGCCGTTCGCCAGGAGAATGGCCGCGCCTCCGCTATCTGTCTCAACCGTGTCTCCGGTAATGGAAAATGTTCCCGTGGAAGGGTCGTAAAGCTCGGCGGGCGGAAATTGAGGAGGCGATGGGGGAAAACCGCGTCCGGTGCCGCCGACGATCAAAACCTTTCCGTTCGGGAGCAAGGCGGCCGAATGGTTACTGTGGCCCGCAGTCATATCGCCCGTGGCGGCGAACGTCCCGGTGGCGGGGTCGTAGAGTTCGGCGCTGGCAAGATCATAGTCATTGTATGGAGGGTAGCCGCCAGCGATGAGGACCTTGCCACTCGGAAGCAGCGTGGCGGTATACCCTTCGCGCGGGGTAGTCATGCTGCCGGTCGGTGCGAACGTTCCCGCGGACTGCGCCAGCGTCACCGGAATCCCCAAGAAGAAGAACGCCGAGACAAGGCTGCTAGTCCCGAACCTAGCGACGATCGATCCGGCTGCCCTCAGTTTCTTTCGTTTGGCTGTCATCGTAATTCCTTCAGCACCAGATGCCGCTCGAAGCGACGGCCGCCCCCCTGTTGCTCCGTAACCTCCAGCACAAGTTCATGCTGTTGCTCGGAAAATCGGTGCACGAACCAGCTCCGGCGGGCGAGATCTCGATTACCCGGTTACCGGCGTAATCGGCCACGTAGAGATTGCCCTGCGAATCCGTCGCCAGGCCCGCCATGCCCTGGAGGTTGAGGCTTGTGGATGCGGGAAGGGTATTGATGTTGCCGCCGGTCGAAATGACGCGGATGCGGTTGCGGCGCCCCTGGTCGGCGATGTAGACATCGCCGGCGCTGTCGACGGCAATTCCGGAGACCGTTCCCAGATGGGCGTCGACGGCCGGGCCTCCGTCGCCGCGATCGCCCCAAACGCCGTCGCCCGCAATGGTGCTGATGGCGCCATCGGGCGCAATTCTGCGAATTCGCCCGTTACCGGGGTCGGCTACATAGAGGTTGCCCGCCCGGTCGAGGGCCAGGTATCCCCCGGCATAGCCGTAGATATCGGCAGCGCCGAACTTGAGCCCCGATTGAGCGGCGGTTCCGCCATCCCCGGCGAAGCCCCCGTGCCCGTTCCCGGCGACCCGCGTCAGCACTCCTTTGCGGTCGACTTTGAAAATGTAGTTCGCACTGCTCGAGACGTACAGGTTCCCGGAGGCGTCGGCGGCGACCGGCTCCGGCTGGCCGATGGAGGCGGCGAGCGCGGCGACCGGCGCCAGAGCTCCCGGAGGACCGCCCGCGAACGTGGAAATCACGAACGACTGCGCGGAGGCGGCGCTCAAAACCAGAAAAAATGCTGACGTCAGGCGGGCAAAATGGAAAACAGTTCCCATTCTCTCCTCCTTCTCACCTAGGGTGCCGTTTGAATGGCTGGTACCGCAATCCAACAGGAGTTGAATGGGGGTTTTAAACCCTTGCAGAATCGAAAAAATAATCGGTATCCTCGGAATGAATGACCCCAGGAGTACCGGATGTCGCGGCTGTCCGGCAAGAGCTTGAGCGAATCCTCGGGAGCCCCGGTTTTGCCCATAATGAGCGCATGTCCCGCTTCCTCCAATTTGTAGTCCAGCGGAGTCTCGAAGGCCGCAGCGCCGAGTTAAAGGAAACCGTTATCGCCACCGAAGTCTTCGGCCGCCCGGCTGATTACAACCCTAAGCGGGATGCGATCGTTCGAACCGAAGCGGGACGCTTGCGCGCCCGCCTTGGCGAGTATTATTTGGCCGAGGGGGCGAACGATCCGCTGGTGATCGAGCTTCCTCGCGGCGGATACGTCCCCGCTTTCCGGCTGTCTCAGGTAGATTCCCCAGCCACCCCTCCGGCGCCACGCAGGTTTCCATTCCGCCTGGCCGCGGCCGTCGCGGGCGCGGTCCTTTTGTCGGGCGGCATCGGCTGGTGGGCGTTCTGGCGCAATGCCCCGATTTCAGTCGCCGTCCTGCCCATCGAAAACATCAGCCATGACCCTGCCAACGATTACCTCGCCGACGGCCTTACCGATGAACTCATCCGCACCCTGGCGGCCTTCGACGGTCTCGCCGTCCGGTCGCGAACCTCCTCTTTCGCGCTCAAAGGGAAGTCACGAAACATTCGCGAATCCGGCAGGGAACTATCGGCCGACTATATCGTGGAGGGATCCATCCTGCGCGCCGGAGATACCTTGCGCATCAACGCGCAACTCATCCGCGTCCGCGACGACTTTTCGCTGTGGTCGGGCCGGTTCGAGCGCAATGTCTCCGACATCCTCTCCGTGCAGGACGGCATCGCCCGGGCCATCGCCGGCAACCTGCCCATTAAACTCGGACGTCAGCGCAAACGTTCCGAAGTGAATCCCGAAGCTTACGACCTTTATCTGAAGGCTCGCGCCGCCGGGCTGCACGACAGCGCCGGCCTCTTCCAGGATTCCATCGCCAAAGATCCTTCGTTCGCGCCTGCCTACGCGGGTTTGGCAGAGGCATACGCCTACGTCAGCAGCACCAACAATGGCGACCCCATCGGCCAGCTTCCCAAGATGCGCGCCGCGGCCGAAAAAGCCGTCCAGTTAGATCCCTCTCTGGCCGATGCGCACGCCTCCTTGGGAATGGTCTACGCCCGCGAAGGCAATTGGATGGCGGCGGAAAAGAGCTTTCGCAAAGCCATCCAACTCAATCCCAGCCGCTCGGAAAGCTATGCCGATTATTGCGTTTATGTCTTGATGCAGGGGGGCCGCATTCGCGAAGCTCTCCAGGAGATGCGCATCGCGGAGAAATTCGATCCGCTCTCGCCCGAAGTCCGCTCCGAACTTGCTTATGTGCTGCTTTCGTCTCATCTCTACGATGAGGCCGCGATGGAGTGCCAGAAACTTCCGGAAGACTGCCACTGCTGGCCCGCGCCCCGCGAGCCGGTACGCTATGAATGCCTGGGCCGCGCCCGTCTGGGACAGGGCCGCTTGAAAGAGGGTATGGAAATTCTCGCTGCCGGCGTAGCCAAAGGGGTGCCCATCGGCGCTCCGATGCGAGGTTACCTCGGATACGCCTATGGACTCCTGGGACGCCGCGACGAAGCACAAAAAATCATCGACGACGATTGGCGCAATCCTTATCACCAGGCGCTCACCTACATCGGCCTGGGCGATAAGACCCGAGCCATCGAAGCCGTGCAGCGAACCGCCAACCAAGGCCCCCTGCGCGTTGGCCTGGCCCTCGCCGTCCCCGAACTCGATTCCATTCGAGACGACCCGCGCATCAAAGCGCTGCGCAAGCAGCTAGGCCTGCCTTGAAGGGTGCCTCAGCCCAATTCAGGAGCTTCGTCGACAATTCCGGCAGCCCTGCCTCTTTCCGCCATCCCGCGCGGGCCGTTGACAAACTTCCTCGAAGAGCAACCCCTGTCTTTCCAGTCCCTTACCCTCCCCGCCCGCTGGCCTCGCCCTGTCACCGTGCTATACCTCCAATTGGAGGCATATGCCCACGCATCCCAACCCCGCTCATTCCACCGGCGCCGAATCAGCCGCCGGCCCCTCCAAAGTTCTGTTTGGACAAACATACCAAACGGACCCATTTTCGTCGCCAACCCTCACGATCCAAGCCACTTGCAGGCTGCCAAACGAACCGATTTTTGCCCCCTCGCGGGCGCCCCGCGGCGCGCCTCAAAAGCGCCCTGGCGGTCCGGGCGGCATACGCCCGCAGATACCCCCCTGGCGGGCGTCCCGCGGCCCGGCCCTCTTGCCCGCCCGCGCTGGCCCGCCCGACCCGGCTCTCCTGTCGGCCCGCGCCGGGCCCCGACCTGGCCGTCCTCCCAGACCGCGCCGGCTCCGCCCCAGCCTTCTTGCCGACCCGCCCCCGGCTCCCGACTCGTCCCCCCGGCCCGCCCGCCCCCGGGGCCTCAGAACCCGGCCCTCTTGCTATCGCCCGCCCGCCCCCTCCAATGCCCCCTCCAATTTTTGGACTTGCCGTAAGGTTGGGGCCACCGGTATACTGACATTTTCGCTGAGACTTTATGACGGCGAGAGACGAATTCGACCCCTTGGCTCCCCAGCGGGAGGCGGCCTTTTTCTATGGCCTCTTCCTCAGGGGACACGACGTGGAGACTCTCCGGCAGGATATCGACGTACCTCGGGGCATGATCGACAAATGGATGAAGGCTCACGACTTCGAGGCCTCCTTCCGGGACAACCTGCGACATGTGTACGCCTACCGGAAACAGGTGCTGGCGATCTTCGATGGGCTGGTGTCCAACGAACAACTCCGTCCCCGCTTGCAATAAGAGGCACGGCCCACGGGCCGCCCGCCTGGCGCTCCTGCTGATCCCCGTCGCGGCCGTGTGGCCCCAGGCGCCCCAAGCGCATGCGGAACTGCCGCCCGCGGAGTTGCCTCCCAGCGAGGTGGAAGCCGTGGTCTCGACCGGCCTGGGCGTCTTCCGCTTCGAGTTCGCGCCCGCCAAGGCCCCCCGGCACGTGGAACAGTTCATCGCCCGCGCGCGCCAGGGCTACTACGATGGCAGCGCCTTCTTCCGCGTGGTTTCCTACGGCATCGTCCAGGGCGGCGACCCGCTGCTCAAGGACGCCAAAACGCCGCGAACCCTGTGGGGCACCGGCGGGCTGAATCTGTTGAAGGACGAATTCAGCGACCTCAAGCACGAGCGCGGCGTGGTCTCCACCGTCCGCATCCCGGGCAAAGCCGATAGCGATGGCAGCCAGTTCTTCGTGTGCGTTTCCCCGCAGCCTCAGCTCGATGGCCAGTTCTCGGCCTTCGGGCGGGTCACCGAGGGCATGGACGTGGTGGAGAAGATCTCGCAGGCGCCGGCCGACTCCAACAACCTGACCCGGACGCCCGTGCGCATCCTGAAGGTGGCGATCGAGAAGAAGAAGGTAGAGCCGTTCCTCAACGCCACGCCCGACGAGATGCGCAAAACCGTCACCCTGAAGACCACACTGGGCGCGATCCGGATCAAAATGGAGCCGGATTGGGCGCCCAACCACGTGCGCAATTTCCTGAAGCTGACGGCCACCGGCTGGTATAACGGCACCGCTTTTCACCGGTTGATCAAAGGCTTCGTAGTGCAGGGCGGCATGGGCGATACGCGCGTGGGCGGCGCGGCCCATCCGGCCGACCGCTGGGTCCGTCCGCTGAAGGGCGAATTCCGCGACGATGTGAAGCACACCCGCGGGATCGTCTCGATGGCCCGCGGCGACGATCCGGACTCGGCCACTACCTCGTTCTTCCTGATGCTGGGCGACGCGCCGCACCTGGAGGGCAAGTACTCCGCTTTCGGGCGGATCGTGGCCGGCATGGAAGTGCTGGACGCGTTCGAGAAGGAAGAGGTGGACGGCGAGGCTCCCAAGCAGCGGCTGGAGATCATCGAGGCGACCATCGACTGAGGCCGAGCCCTCACCGCAGAGACGCAGAGAGCGCGGAGGAAGCGCAGAGAAGACAACACTCATTTTGGTTTTCCCTCTGCGCTTCCTCCGCGCTCTCTGCGTCTCTGCGGTGAAAAACCCGCTAACTCCCCGGATGCAGGTAGCCCGCCAGAAACCTGTACACCTCGCGGCGCGAGTCCTTGGCCGCTTTGGTGTCCAGGCGGTTGAAATAATGGCCGCCGGGCGCGTCCTGGTAGATCTTGTATTCGAACTTCTTGCCTTCGGCCTTCAGCGCTTCGATCAGGTGCTCCACTTCCGCCACGTTCACGTCCTCGTCGTTGGTGTTGGTGTGGATCAGCAGGGGGGTCTGCAACTCCTTGGCGTGCGTCACCGGCGACCGCTTGCGGTACTCGGCCATGTCCTCCCGCACCGTCCTGCCGATGTGGTAGGGCGCCGAGTAAAGCTGGCGGTACGGTTCCGCCTCGTAGCCCATGCGCATCACCAGGTCGCTGACCGGCACGCCCGCGTAGGCTACGGCGTACGTCTGCGGATGGGCAAAAATGTTCATCAGGGCGATTCCTCCGCCGTGGCTCCAGCCGATCATGCCCACGCGCTTGGAGTCCAGGAAGCTGTACGTCTCCAGCATCCACTGGGTGCCCAGGTAGACATCCTCCACTTCGCGCCCGCCGTAATCGATCTGCTCGTAGAAGCCGCGCCCGTAGCCGGTCGACCCGCGGTAATCCGGCGAGAAGATCGCGTAGCCCTGCTCCAACAGCTCGCGGAAGATGTGGGCATCGCGCGTGTCGGAGTTGGCGTGGATGCCCTGGTGCGCGAACACGATCAGTGGCTGGGGCTTCGAGCGGTCCAGCTTCTTAGGGATAAAGGTGTAGGCGCGGATGATCAGCGGATTGCCCGCCCCGGGCGCGCGCGGATTCCCGATGTGGGCCGGTGGCAGGCTGGTGTACTCGACTTTGTCGACCTCGGCGATATCGCTTAGCTCGATATGCCACATCAAATCGTCGACCGCCTTGAGGACGCGATCCAGATCGATACCGCCGCCGCCCGCGCCGGCTGCCGATGCGGCGGCCGCGCTCTGCGGCGATGGAGCCGCAGCCGCGCCGCCCCCTCGCCCGCCGCCACCCTGGCCCGCCGCCGGAACGTCGCCGGCCTGCTGTGCAAAGAGAGTCAAACCCAGTATCGGGACGAAGAGATATCGAAGCATGCTTTCTGGCAAGTATACCAAGCGTCCCGGTGGGCCCGGGCTTAGCCAGCCACCGTCGCTACCAGCGCTGATGGACCTGCGGCCGGATTCGGGCATCGTAGATCGCCCGGACGGCGCGCATCCGCTCGCCGGAGAGCGGCGGCAGGTCCGCCGCCGCACAGTTCTCCACCACCTGCGCCGGCCGCTTGCCTCCGGGAATCGCGCAGGTGACCGCATCGAACATCAGAATCCAGCGGAGGGCGAACTGCGCCATGCTGGCTCCGGGGAGCAGCACGCGCCGGATCTCCTCAACCGCATCCAGCGCGGTCTCGTAGCCAACCCCCGAAAAAGTCTCGCCCACGTCGAAGGCCTCGCCGTGGCGGTTGAAGTTGCGGTGGTCGCCGGCCGCGAACTCCGAGTGGCGGGTGAGCTTCCCGGTAAGCAGCCCGCTGGCCAGCGGAACGCGCGCCAGGATGCCGACCCGCCTGGCGGCGGCACGCTCGAAGAAAAGCTCGGCGGGACGGTGGCGAAAGCAGTTGAAGACGATCTGCACGCTCTCGACGTTGGGGTACTCGATGGCCTTGAGGGCCTCCTCGACGCGCTCCACGCTCACGCCGTAATACCGCACCTTGCCCTGCTCCACCAGGCGATCGAGCGCGCCGAAGGTCTCCGGGCTGTAATAGACATCCGTGGGCGGGCAGTGCAATTGCAGCAGGTCCAGGCAATCTGTGGCCAGATTGCGCAGGCTGTCTTCCACGAAGGCCGTGAGGTTCGCCTGGTTGTAACCCTCAGCAGTGTGCGGCGAGAGGCGGCGGCCGGCCTTGGTGGCGACGACGATCTCTTCCTTGCGCTCGCGCTTGAGTTGCGCGACCAGGCGCTCGCTGCGGCCCATGCCGTAGACGTCGGCGGTGTCGATGAAGTTGACGCCGCAATCGATGGCCGTTCGCAAGGCCGCCAACGATTCGGCGTCGTCCACGTGGCCCCAGGAGCCGCCAATAGCCCAGGCGCCAAAACCGATGCTGGAGACCTTCCAGCCGGTGCGGCCCAACTCGCGATAGTGCATTCCTTAAAATTAACGCACGGCGAACGGGCAGGCCGGGTGGGGCAGCCGCTTTCGCCTGCCAACGGCCTTTAGTTCGGATTGGAGATCGCGCCCGGCGGCACTGGGAAGCAGGGACGGCGAGTGGCCCGTCAAGATCCGGTGCTCCTGCAATCTGCGCCAGGCTCGTTCAGTTTTTGCACGCAGGCAGCCAGCCCCGAGGCGTCGCATGATCGCCCGCCAGGCGCAAGCGAGCCGCACGAAAGGCCTCCCTGAGTGCAAGTCTACGCGTCCAAGGCTGATACACTGAAAACCGCTCCCTGACGGTCGCGGCTCTGAAGCGTCGGAGCCGTGACCGGAGGGAGCGGTTACCGCTGGACGCCGTGAACAGACGATTCCCCATCCTGCTGCGCCAAGTCACGTACAACCTGCGTGGAGGGTTCCTGGTCCGGCCGATGGCGATCGCCTTGACGCTGGGGTGCGCGGGGTTGGCCCTGCCATGGCTGGAGAGCACGGTTCCAGGGTTCAGCGATTGGGTGCCGAGGGCGTTGTTTCCGTCCCACGCCGATCCGGTAGTGGCGCAGGTGATCCTGGCCGGCATCGCGGCCTCCATCATGACGGTGGTCTCGATCGTCTTCGCCATCCTGCTGATGACCCTGACGCTGGCCTCCATGCAGTTTTCGCCGCGCATCATCGTCAGCTTTTCCAAGGACCGCGTGACGCAGTGGACGCTGGGGATTTTCCTGGGTACCTTCTGCTACTGCATGGCGGCGTTGCCCGCGGCGCGCTCCCGGCCCGTGCCCTTCGAGCCGGTGGCCACCGTGCTGGGCGCCATGCTGCTGGCGGTGGCCTGCGTGGGATGGCTGCTGTTTTTCATTCACCACATCTCGCACGCCATCAGCGTGAACCAGATTGTGGACCGCATTGCGGCGGAGACCGAAGCCATGGTGGATGAGATGATGCCTTCCCCGCGCCGGCTGTTCCGCATGGTGGAGCGGCCCATGGAAGCCATCGAATGGGGGCCCGCCGTGCCCAGCGAAGTCTCCGGCTACATCCGGGTGGTCGACACCCGCCGGCTGGTGCACCTTGCCAAGAGCTACCGGGTCAAGATTCACGTCGCGCGGCGAGTCGGACAGTTTGTGCCCGCCGGAATTCCGCTGGTCGAAGTCTCGAAGGCCGACCGGCTGACCGCGGAAGCCGGCGACGACATCCGCGCCGCGTTCGACTTCGGCCCCTTTCGCACGCTGCAGCAGGACGTCGAGTTCGGCGTCCTGCAAATTGTGGACATCGCGCTGAAGGCCATCTCGCCGGCGGTCAACGACCCGAGCACGGCGATTAGCTCGGTGGACCAGTTGAGCCGCATCCTGATCCGCTTCGCCTCGCGCGAGCCTCCCGAAGAGCTGCTCTACGATCCGCCGGGAGTGTTTCGGGTGAGCATTCCTTGGATCGATTTCGACCACCTGCTGGATTCCGCGTTCGAGCAGATCCGGATGTATGCGAAGTCCGATGCCGCGGTAAGCTTGCGGCTGTTGCGGGCCTTGCGGGACATTGCCACAACTACGGCGGACCACGAGTTTCGCCGCAGCCTGCTTGAACGGGGCAAGCGCGTGGTGGCCGGCTGCGCGGAGCGGCTGGGCGAGGACGAGCTGCGGCAACTGCGCAAGCGTCTGCTGGCTTTGGAGCGGGTTGCCGAGGCACGCCCCTGACGGTGTACAATCAAACCCACCGAGGGAGGGTTGGCATGACAATCTCAGGACGTGCAGGACGCCGTGCAGGATTAGGGTGGCTCGCGGCGCTCGCCGCCGTGGTGTGGTTGTGCGCCCGGAGCTACGGGCAGGCCGCCGCCCCGGCCGATGTCCCGCCCAATTCGCAGCCCAACCCCTACCGCACCGCCGAGCGCTGGTACCAGCTTCCAGAGGGGAGGACCATGGGGTCCACGAGCGCGGTGGCGGTGGCCGCCGACGGCCACATCTGGGTCGCCGAGAGGTGCGGCGTCAACTCCTGCGCAGGGTCGAGCCTGGCGCCGGTGCTGGAGTTCAACCCTTCCGGCCGGGTCCTGCGAAGCTTCGGCGCGGGCATGTTCGTCTTCCCGCACGGCCTGACCATCGACGCGGCCGGCAACCTTTGGATCACCGATGGCCAGGGGCGGGAAGGCATTGGGCACCAGGTTTTCAAATTCAGCCCCGAGGGCAAGGTTCTGATGACCCTGGGAAAGGCGGGCGTGGCGGGCGACGGCCCGGACACTTTCAATCAGCCCAACGCTGTGGCCATCGCGCCCAACGGAGATATCTTCGTTTCCGATGGCCATAACGCCGGCCGCGGCAATGCGCGCGTAGTGAAGTTTACCAAGGACGGCAAGTTCGTCAAGCAATGGGGCGGCCACGGCTCCGCGCCCGGCCAATTCGAAGTGCCCCACACGCTGGCGTTCGATTCCGAGGGGCGCCTGTTCGTGGGCGACCGCGCCAACAATCGCATTCAGATCTTCGATCAGAATGGGCGTTTTCTGGCCGAGTGGAAGCAGTTCGGCAGGCCCAGCGGAATCTTCATCGACAAGAACGACGCGATGTACGTGACCGATTCGGAATCCACAGACAAAGAAGGATACGGCCACAATCCCGGCTGGAAGCGCGGCATCCGCATCGGCAGCGCGCGCGACGGCTCGGTAACCGCGTTCATCCCGGATCCGTCGCCGGGGACGGCGATTACCAGCGATGCCGAGGGCGTGTGGGCCGACGCGCAGGGGAATGTTTACGGGGCGGAAGTGGGACCAAAGGATGTGAAGAAGTATGTGAGGAAGTAAGGCGGTGTTTGTGGCTGTCCGCGCTGCTCCGGATGTGCTTGCCATTGGGCGATAGAATGGAAACGAAGGAGCTTGAGAAAGCCCGATTCTATATCGACCGTGTTACCGGTGCGCCCCATATTTACAACCATCAAGTGTCCGAGGGCGAGGTCATTGAAATCCTGGAGGAACCCGGTGAAGATCGAGCGGGCCGCGAGGGCTCCAGAATTGCTTTGGGCCAGACAGCTTCTGTAGATACCTGCGGGTCATCTACGTCCCCGACCCCGAGCCGGACAGCGTGTTCGTGATCACGTCTTACGATCTTACCGGGAAACCCCTTGGGGCTTATCGTAGGCGCAGGAAGAAGAAAATTCAATGAGCCAGAACAAACTTCCAGCCGGATGGGATGAGGACAAGGTGCAGCGGGTTCTCGCCCACTACGGAGCACAGAGCGAGGATGAGGCATTGGCCGAGGATGAAGCCGGCATCGATTCTGGCGAGACCATCATGCGTGTTCCCCACGATCTCGTGCCCAAGGTCAGGGAACTGATCGCGAAACGGAAAGGTTGATGCGCAGCAGCCGTCATGCCCCAACACCCGGCGTCGCGGCGCTTCTATGGGTGGGCGTTATTGGTTCGCTGGACCCTTCGGGTGGAAACGAAGAGGTCGCCTAGCGGTTGTGCGGATCCAACTCCTCCAGGCGGCGGGTGATGCGGTCCCATTCGCGGATTGCGGTATAGACGGTGTCCTTGAGCCGGGAAGCGATGCCCAAGGGCAGGTTGGGGCGCAGGACTTGTTTGATGTCCTGGAGGATCGCGTGGAGACGGAGTTCCAGGTCGGGTATCACGGACGATTGATCCTTCGCACCGGCACGGCGCTGGGAGCGGCAGGCGCGGATGAAGGCGCGGATGATGGAGGCATTTTCGGGAACGATGGGCACCTGCCGGCCATCGATCTCGAGGCAGTTGTCCATCACGTTGTCGATGATCTCGCGGTAACCTTCCGGGGAGATGCGGGCCAGACTGGACAGGCGGAAGTAGGCCTCTCCGAATTCGTCGTACTGACCGATGATGCGATCGGCATGGACGCGGCTGATGCCGGCGTGCTGCTGGCAGAAGTCGTCCCAGGACAGGCCCAGTTTCTCGTAGCCGCGCGCCTCCTTCATCTCCTTCAGGGACAGCGCCTGAGCGGCGGAGCATTTCTTGGCGATGACGGCGAAGGCCTGCTGGCGGCCGACCCAGGCGCCCATGTCGATCCAATCGGGGGTGGTTGGTGTGGTTTCTTCCATAACGAACCCATTCCGAACAAAATGTTCGGAAGCTTGGGGAGGCTCTGTTGAAAACAGAAGAGTTGACCGAGGGTGAGCCGAACATTTATGTTCGGAACCGCTTGCCTCGGGCAAATTCGCTTTCGCGAAGGCCTCCCGAAGCCACATTGTATCTGGCGGGCCGGCGGAGGGTGGTGGGGGAAAAAGCGGGGAGGGGCGGCAAGTGGTTGGAACGGCAGGAGTTGTGGGGATAAAGAAAGTTGGCGAAGTTTGTGAATGCATAAGTTTTCATCGGCGGGCGGGGCACGAAAGGGTGGACAGGAGACGAGGGCGGACCCCGCCCGGTGATGAAAACGGTCGTTGAACGAAACCGCGGGAGGGGATGTCCGGGGTTATGGGCAGAGCAACCCAGTGGAGGCCTCCACTGGGTCCTCAGCGCTGGTCGTGGCTTGGCCGGAAGGTGGAAAGCCAGAGGCAGGGGAGGAAAGACGCCCCCGGGGGATGGCCGGGAAGGTTGTTTTCGGGGATTGGATGGTCCTGGAAAGAGCGCTGGGGCACACGGATGTCGTTTCCGCGAGTGCGGCGTACCAACGGTCGTGGAACAGGAGCGACAGCCTTATGATCATGAGGAGTCCAACCTGAGTGCGGCACTGACTTTAGGGATGATTTCCATGCGGATCATCTGCCCGACATGGCACACCGGGCATAGCACCGAGGGCGTCATGATTTGCCGCACGCATTGGGCCACTTGCTGAGACGAGGGCAGCAGGTCGCAGTCGCAGGCCAGTAGACGGCGGCAGTCCGCCAGAGTCTTCTTCTTATTCCCGCCGCTGAACAAACCGTAGTGACGGATGCGTTGGAAGCCTGGCGGGAGAGTGTGCAAGAGAAAGCGGCGGATGAACTCGTCGGCGGCGATCGTCATGCGCCGGATTTTGTGGTGGTCGCGGGAACGGTAGTCCTGGTAGGCAAATGAGACGGCGTCCTGTTGCAGATCCAGGAGGCGCTGATTGGAGATCGCCACCCGGTGGGTATAACGGCCGAGGTAATCGATCGCTTGCGGAGGCCCGCCGAAGGGGGGCTTGGCGTAGACCACCCAGTCGAGTTCCGCCAATTCGGCAAGCCACTGTGGAAAGCGACTCTGCCATTCGGTCATGGGGCCGAAGAATCGAAGCTTGCCGACGGAGAATGCTGCCTCCAGGGATTCGAGGAACAACCGGCGGAAGAGGCTGGACAGTACGCGCACCGGGAGGAAGAAACCGGGACGGCAGGAAATCCAGCGCGTTCCGTCGAGGCTGATGCCGCCGCCGGTGGCGACGCAATGCACGTGGGGATGGTGGAGCAGGTTTTGTCCCCAGGTGTGCAGGATGGAGAAGAAGCCGATGCGGGCGCCCAGGTGTTTGGGATCGCCGGCAATGGTCTGGAGGGTTCTGGCGCTGGCGTCCAGGAGGATTTTATAAACCACGCTGGGATTGTGCAGCGCCAGATCGTTGAGTTGCGAGGGGATGGTGAAGACCAGGTGGAAGTACTGGATCGGCAACAGTTCCCCCTTGCGCTGTTGGACCCAGCGCGCCCGCGCCGCGTTTTGGCACTTGGGGCAGTGCCGATTGCGGAACGAGTTGTAGCTGATGCGCTGATGGTGACAGTGGTCGCAGCGTTCCAGATGTCCGCCCAGGGCGGCGGTCCGGCAGATCTCGATGGCACGCATGACGCGCAGTTGGGCGCGCGGCAGGCGATGGCGCTGCCGGTAGCCGGGTCCGTAGCGGCGGAAGATGTCGGCCACTTCGAAGGCCGGGCGGGACACCGGCTCAGGCCGTTTCCAGCTTGGGCTTTGGCTGGCGGCTGCGCTGGTTCCGCGCCGATGGCGGTGCCGGCCGATCCAGGGGGCTGACGATCTTGCCGATCGACCGGGGTGTCACCGCCGTATAACGGGCGGTCGTATCGATGCGGCTGTGGCCCAGCAGGACCTGGATGGCCCGCGTGTCGGTCCCGGCCTCGAACAGGTGGGTAGCGAAGCTGTGGCGCAGGATATGCGGTGTGATGCGTTTGTTCAGGCCCACCATGCGGGTCGCGTAGTGGCAGACTTCCCGAATGGTGGCGGCTTGCAAGTGTGTACCGGCTTTGGTTCCAGGAAACAGCCACTCCACGGGGCGCTGCACTTTATAGTATTGGCGCAGCAAAGTCAGCAATCGCTCGCTCAAAATCGTGAAACGGTCCTTGGCGCCCTTGCCTAGCTGGACTCGGATCAGCATGCGGCTGGAGTCGATGTCGGCGGGTTTCAGAGTCACCGCTTCGGAACTGCGCAATCCGCTTGCGTAGCACAGCATCAGGGCGGCCCGATGTTTGAGAATGCCGATGTGGGAAAAGAACTGCTTGACTTCCGCGACGCTCAGCACGAAGGGCAACCTCTCCGGCACTTTCATGCGTGCAAAGCCCTCCTCGCTCCAGGGCATGTCGAGCGTGACGGTGTACAGGAACTTGGCGGCGGCCACGAAGCAGTTGATGCTCTGGGGCGCCAAATGCTTTTGTTCGATCAAATGGAGCTGGTAGTTGCGGACGTCGTCCAGGCCGAGGCGGTCCGGGCTGATGCCATAATGGGTTGCAAAGCCGGCGATGTAATGGATATAACTACGTTGGGTGCCGGCGGAGAAGTTGCGCAGTTGCATGTCCTGCAGCATGCGCTGGCGTAAGGGGGTCATGTTTCACTCCTGCAAATTGAAATTGGTTGCTGGGAACAACCAGTTTCATTGTGACCCCAGACCGCTCCGCCGGGACGCCTCACCCTGCCGGCCGCCATCGCACCTCGCCTACCGCCCAGCGGTTTAGTTCAATGCAAAAGGTCGCATCAGTTTCGCGGCCATGCGGTATGTCTGGAACAGGCGGGTGTGCAGGCCGCGAAATTGATGCGACCGCGCGGTGACGTGTGGGTAGGCTGCCTCCCGCCGTGCGCGGGGATTCGGGGGGTTCTTGGCGTGGCGGAAACGCCGGGCAGGGGATTGCGGAGAACACGGGAGACTCCGTGGGGGCGCGCCGGCGCACCGGTCCGGTGCACTGTCCAG
>JBKQPR010000316.1:0-12086 GCA_052144935.1 Bryobacteraceae bacterium | reverse complement strand
AGGAAAACAAACAACAGCTTAGATGTTTTTGGCGCTAAAGTCCAGCACTAATTTGCTCACCGTCACCGCCATCGACCCCACAGCCCTATGCCACGACCCCGATTCCCCCAAAACGGTTAGGCACCCTCCCGGCCACGCCCCGCATTGCTGCGAGCAGCGGGACGGACTAGAATGATAGCTGTCACGTCCAGCGGCCAGCGCACCGGTCCTCGGAGAAAGCGAGACCGTCCGCGAAAAGGAGCCATGCCATCACCCGATAGCTACACCTGAAGCCGAGCGCAATCCCGGCTTACTTTGACACTATCCTCGCAGCCAATCCGCCGGAGCGCTTTTCCATCAAATTTCTGGAGAATCTGGGCTTCACCGGCACCAACGATCGCCTATTAGTCGGCATTCTCAAGGATCTCGGCTTCATCGATCCGGACGGCACACCGCAAAAACGTTACTTCGAATTCATGGACCCTTCGCAATCCCAAGGTCGTCCTGGCGGATGCGATTCGTGAGGCGTATGCGGAACTGTTCGCGATCAACAAGAAAGCGAACGAGCTGAGCGCAAAGGAAGCCAGCAACAAGCTCCGGACGCTGTACGCTGGCAAAAAGACGGACCTCGTCATAGGGAATATCGCGAAGACCTTTTATGCCCTTTGTCAATACGCCGATTTCTCTGACAAAGAGCCGAGGTGCCTAAGACCGAAGCGAAGAATGTGGCGGGAGAGGAGAAGCCCGAGGCGGGGGCAGAGAGCTTGGCCGAAGACCTCGCGCCCAAGAGGACGGTATCTTTATCAATAGATTCGATGCAGTATCACATTAACATCGTCCTGCCTGAGAGTCGCGACCAAGGCGTTTACGACGCGATCTTCAAGAGCCTGAAGGAGCACCTGGGATGAACATGGACCAGTTCTACAATTTTGTCTTTAGGGGACATCTGGCAGAGGCAAGCCTTGATGAAGTCGGAAGGCAGCGCAAAAAGCACTTCGGCGGTCAGGACGCAACACAGCTACGGCAGACGCTTTCGTTCGACTTGTTGGACAGCGACCTGCTAGCGGATGCACAGCGAATGTCTTTGGTATATGCGGCGGCCCATTCCTTCGAGAATATGGTAAGAACGTTGGTCATGAAGGCCATGGCCGAGCGGCACGGTGCAAGTTGGTGGCCCAAGGTGCCCGAAAGGATTGAGAAAACCGTAAGGACTCGCATGGGGGAGGACGCGAAATTTCGTTGGCATGGCGCTCGCGGAACCGTAGAGATCAATTACTGCGACTTTGGCGATTTGTCTTCAATTATCGTCACGAATTGGGAGGTATTCGAGGACGTGGTAGCGAATCTTGAGTGGGCGAAGTCGGTTCTGGGCACTTTGGAAAAATCGCGCAACATTGTGATGCATGGCGGAGTGCTTGCGAAGGAGGACGTAGAGCGAGTCGGCATGAACATCCGGGACTGGATTCGCCAAACTGGATAACTCTCAATGTTACTCCTCCGTTCCGGGAGGCCGGGCGTGCCGTGCTGCCAGCGACCCCACTTCTATCTTCGATTCCTCCCGTGAAACGCCGGTCACGGAAATAGGTCCCGATAAGTCGGCTTGTGGCCGCTAATGTGGTCGCGGCCGCCGGGCGCCATGCGGCGATCGATTCCTGTCGATAAATCACTAGGGCTGTATCGGCAGTGCTCCGGCGGCAAGGTCTTTTGGGACGACGGAACCGGTTGGCGCGCCGGAGCATTGCCGATACGGCTATTTGTACTGAACCCGCTATGGGGATTCAATCGCAAAGTGATCTATCAAAAGGAATTGAGCATCCACGCAGGCAGAAGAGGCTACCAACAAGCATCACCCTTCATTCTACTCCCGCGCAAGCGGGTTAGTACAAATCCCCTTCGCACCAGCAAGCGCGCTTCTCCGAACAAATAGCCACTAACAACTCAGCCTGGGCCCGAGACTGGGTCGCGGAAGAGGCCCGTATCTTAATCAGCCCTTCTCTGGATATCACTGAAAGACCGGAGCCCCGGAGCCACTTCAGCCCGGCGCCGGACCTTTGGGGTTTGCCGGAGGCGGCGTCAGCGCCCGCAATACTCCAGACCTGAGCGCCGGAAGATCGTCCACGACCGTATTCCACACCGTTTCGACATCCACCCGGTCGTAGCGATGCCGGAGCCAGTTGCCCATGCCGCGGATATTGTGCCACGGCAAGCCGGGGCACAGACGCTCCGCATCCTCTCCCAGCCGCATCGCCGCCTCGCTGATGAGCAGAAGCTTGCGTTCCACCGCGGCAACCGTTTTCGGGTCCTCCCGGAACGCCTCCAAATCCATGCCACCCACGAACTGGGTGATCATGTCGATGCCGTCGAGGATATCTCGCAGGGAAAGTGCCGGCTCCCTAAAAGGCAATGACGCCCTCGCGGGAGGCTTTGGCGGCAACCGGCTCCTTGAGCCCTTTCGCCGGGGAAAGATCCACGCGGACACCCAGCATGTCCGCCAGGCGGTTCTCGATCGCGACCATGTCCAGAAGCGACAGACGCCGTCCGGGAGCGAACTCGGCTATGACATCCACATCCGACACTTCGCGGATAGCCGTCCCGCGCGCATAAGAGCCGTGCAGAAACAGATGCTCGATGCCGGCGGCTTTTAGCTCGCCCTCATGTTCCCGCAGTTTGGCGATGATTGTGGACTTGTCCATGCCACGATCCCACTTTATATTCTCCCGCATCCCAACAGCACGGAATCAGTCCCGTGGCGCACCATGTTCCCCCCGCACGCCTCCAAAGCGCAGCTCAGCACCGCCCGCGAATCGAGCGGGTCGATCACCGCGTCGGCGTGGCCGCGGGCGGCGGCGTAGCGCGCGTCCAGCCAGCGTTCGTAATCGGCGCGCGTGCGGTCGATGGCCAGTTGCAATTCCGCGGGCGCTTCCCGGCCCTTGTACTTCTCCATCTCGGCGGCGAACAACGCGTTCACGGCCGATTCGCCCTCCATCACGCCGATGCGCGCGGTGGGCCAACTGAACGTGAAGTTGGGATCGAATCCCTGGCCCGCCATGGCGTAATAGCCGGCCCCGCTGGCGTGGTTCAACGTGAGCACCAGCTTGGGCACCGAGGCGCACGCCATGCTCTCCACCATTTCGGCGCCGGCCCGGATGATGCCTTCGCGCTCGGCCTCCGGGCCGACCATGAATCCGGAAACGTCCTGCAGGTAAATCAGCGGCGTGCCCAGCCGCTCGCCGGTCTCCACGAAGTAGGCCACCTTGCGCGCGGTCTCGGTATAGATGATCCCGCCGATGCGCGGGCGGCCCTCGGTTTTCAGGAATCCGCGGCGGTTGGCGATGATCGCCACCGGACGGCCGCACAGGCGCGCGTTGGCGCAGAGCATTTCGGGGGCAAACTCGGCCTGGAACTCGGCGTAATCGCCGGCGTCGAAGATGCGGAAAATGACGTCTTCCATGTTGTAGGGCAGGCGGTGATCGGCGGGCAGCACGCCGTAGAGTTCGGCCGGGTCGCGGGCGGGCGGACACCCTGCTGCGATCGCCGCGCCGGGGGCCACAGTCACCGCGCCGGGGGCCACAGTCACCGCGCCGGGTGCCTCATGAGCCGCGCCGGGTGCCGCAAGCGCCGCGCCGGGCGCCGGCAGTTGGCGGAAACGCTGCCGGATCAGCGCCAGGCACTCGGAATCATCCGCCGCCATGTAGTGCGCCACGCCGCTCACGGCGGTGTGCAGCCGGGCGCCGCCCAAAGGCTCCTGGCCGATCACCTGGCCGGTGGCGCCCTTTACCAGGTTGGGACCCCCCAGGCCCATGAAACTGACGCCTTCCACCATGATGATGACATCGCTGAGGGCGGGCAGATAGGCGCCGCCGGCAATGCACGGCCCCATCACCGCGGCGATCTGCGGAATGCGCAGCTTGCGGCGCATAAGGGAGTTGTAATAGAAGATGCGGCCGGCTCCGTACTTGCCCGGGAAGATACCGTCTTGGTAGGGCAGGTTGACGCCCGCCGAATCCACCAAGTAGATGATCGGCAGGCGGTTGCGCATGGCGATTTCCTGCGCCCGCAGAATCTTGGTGATGGTCTCGGGCCACCAGGCGCCGGCTTTCACGGTGGCGTCGTTGGCCACCACCACGGCGGGCCGCCCTTCGATCCGGCCGAGGCCGGTAACCACGCCCGCGGCGGGCGCCTGGCCGTCGTAAAGGTCGTAGGCGATCAGCAGGCCGATTTCGAGAAACCGCGCGCTCGGGTCGAGCAGTGCGGCGATGCGCTCGCGGGCCGTCAGCTTGCCGGCGCCGTGCTGCTTCTCGATGCGCGCCGCGCCGCCGCCTTCCCGAAGGCGCTCCTCCAGCGTGTGAAGCTGCTCGACAAGGTGGCGCATGTGCGCCTGGCGGGCGATATCCACGGCTATTTCAGCATCGAGAAATCGGTCGGGTCCATGTAGACGGATTCGGTCTTCAGCACAATCTTGCCATTGGCATCGGACGCGGTCGAGACCTTCTGCCACTCCGGGTCGGCGCGGAACGCGGCCCAATTCTTGTCGGCCTGCTCGCGGCTGGAGTGGGCAATGATGTAGATCAGGGTGTTCTTGGATCGCTCGGGAAGGGCGCCCCCTGGGCTCGGCACCCAGTAGCCAATGCTCTCCATGCCGTGACGCTTGAAGATTTCAACGGTGTGATCGCGGAAGCGGGCTTTCAGCGCTTCCAGCTTGCCCTCGTTGCAGGTGTAGGTGCGGAGTTCGAAAACGCGGTTCTGCGCGAAGGCGCAACCGCCGATCAGGGCGAACAGAAGTAAAGCTTTTTGGACCATGCAGATAGTGTAGCGTGGGGCGGGGCACCCCACTTCAACCGGACGGATACCCGCAAATACCCGCGCGTAGGGGTAGTGCGGCCCCCCGCATCGTTTCCGTTGAATAAACCGGTAATTTCAGATACCTTTGACTCGGAATGAATCGACGGTCCGAATTACGGGTGATGGCCGATAAGGAAATTGGATATGAAGCTATATCGTAGTGCGGTCCATCCGGGATGCTGGGTGGCCTATGTGCCGGGAAGCGGCTGGGTGGTGTTCCCGGCCAGAGAGAATGGATGGGAGAAGCGCCGTCCGGCGCGGGGCCTGGACCCGGTGCATCTGCGACAAGTGCCCTTGAGTTTCGCTGCCGAGACGGGGATTCCGGACCCGGAGAGCGAACTGGCCGGCGCGGCGTAGCCTAAAAGCCCCGTGGGGCAGCCAATCTTGGGGCCAATCTTGGGTGCCCTCTGGGCCCAGCCGGCTTTCAGCCAGCCCTGGAGATGGCCATTCGGAGACCACCAGTGGGGCCAGCGGTGCGACGCACCGGCAAGCCGGCTTTCAGGCGGGCCACGGCAGGCCTTTCAACCTGCCATGCAGGCGCTTCGCACCAGCAAGCCGGCTTCAGCCGGCCTCTTCAGTCGGCTTGGCCCAGACGGCGAAGCGGTGGCCAGCCGGCCTCGGCCAGCGAGAACAGGTCAAAGCCGTGATCGGCTTTGCCGGCTCGCAGTCTTTTACGGTCGGCCCTTAAACACGCCGCCGCGAGGCATCGCCCGGACGCCCACTGCTCTGCTCACAATTCTTTATGATGGGCGACTCGGCAGGTCTATTGGCATCCGCCGGCCCGCCCACACATAATTCTGTTTCACGTGAAACATCTGTTTCACGTGAAACAGTTCTCGCAATCCGCCGCTTCAGGCCACGGATTGGAGGGAACGGAAGAATTCGACCGTCGGCGGCAGCCCCTCGTCCAGGGACACGCGCGGCTTCCAGCCCAGCAGGCGGCGCGCCTTGGCGATGTCGGGACGGCGCTGTTTGGGGTCGTCTTCCGGCAGCGGCTGGAAGGCGATTTCCGAGCGGCTCCCGGTGTGGCTGCGGATGCGCTCGGCAAACTCCAGGATGGTCATTTCGCAGGGGTTACCCAGGTTCACGGGGTAGCGCTCGTCGGACCGCATCAGCCGGTACAGGCCATCTACCAGATCGCTCACGTAGCAGAAGCTGCGGGTTTGGGCCCCGTTGCCGAAAACGGTCATCGGCTCGCCGCGTAGCGCCTGATCCAGAAAGGCCGGCACCACCCGGCCGTCATCCAGCTTCATGCGCGGGCCATAGGTATTAAAGATGCGCGCGATGTTGGTGCGCAACCCGTATTTCCGGTGGTAAGCCATGGTGAGCGCCTCGGCGAAGCGTTTGCTCTCGTCATAGCACGAGCGCGGCCCCACCGGATTCACATTGCCCCAATAGGTCTCCACCTGGGGATGCACCAGCGGGTCGCCATAGCATTCCGAGGTGGAAGTCAGCAGAAATTTGGCTTCGTTCCGCAAAGCCAGCTCCAGCAGGTTGCGCGTGCCCAGCGAGCCGGCATCCAGAGTTTCGATGGGATGCTGCAAGTAATCCCTGGGGCTGGCCGGGGAGGCCAGGTTGGCCACCGCGTCCACCGCGCCTTCCACCTGGAAGGGCCTGGTGATGTCCTGCCCGGTGAAGTGAAAGCGCGGGTGGCCGCCGAGGTGTTTGAGATTGGCCGGATTCCCGGTCAGAAAATTATCCAGGGCCGCCACCGTGTGACCCTCGGCCAGCAGACGGTCGCAGAAATGAGATCCGATGAAGCCGGCCGCGCCGGCCACCACAATTCGCAAGCTTCCTCCAAATGCTTATTCTACGAGAACTTGCACCCTCGGCCCCATGTCGGTAGTGGGTTAGTTTGTTGAAACTGACCCACTACCCCCATGTTACATTCAGTGGGTTATGGATACGACCTGGATGGAACGCGCCCTGCTGTCGGTCCTGATGGCGGCGTCGCTGGGGCTGTTCGGATGGCGGCTGCGCAAGGTGGTGGAGGCCGTTCGCGGCTCGCGCCCGACCCCGGGTTTCAAGCTGGCGCCGATGGGGCCGCGAGTGCGCCAATTCCTCTGGGAAGTGATGGCCCAGGGGAAAGTCATCGTCCAGCGGCCTCTGGCGGGGTTGGCCCACGCCTTCGTCTTCTGGGGCTTCTGCGCCTTCGCGCTGGTCACGGTGAACCATGTGGCGGAGGGGTTCGGGCTGCGGATCCTGACGCCGGCCAGCGGCTTCGGGCGCTTCTATTTCGGATTCGTGGCGGTGTGGGCGGCGGCCGTGGCGGTGTCCATCACCGGGCTGTTTATCCGCCGGTTCGTGGTGCGGCCGGTATGGCTGGGGAAGGTTTCGCCGGAATCGGGTGTGATCGCCCTGTTGATCTTCATCCTGATGGCGACTTACTTATACGGCCTGACGCTGGGTGACGCAGGCGCCGCAGCCCATGTGAACTGGTGGCTGCACACGCTGGCGCTGCTCTGGTTTCTGCCGCTGATTCCACATACCAAGCACCTGCACCTGGCGCTCAGCCCCGTCACCGTGTTCCTCAAGCGGCCGGGCTTCAGCGACATTCCGCCGCTGGCCGGAGACGACGATTTCGGGCTGGACACCGGCAAGGACATCACCCGCATCGACGCGCTGCAGGCCTACACTTGCGTGGAATGCGGCCGGTGCACCGAGCACTGTCCCGCCTACAACACCGGCAAGCTGCTCAACCCCAAGGAGATCGTGCTGGGGCTGCGCGGCTACCTGAATGAGCACGGTCCGGGCGGCGCGGCGCCCCTGCTGGGCCCGCACATTTCCGAGGAGGCGGCCTTTCAGTGCACCACTTGCGGCGCCTGCGAATTTCAGTGCCCGGTGGGGATTCAGCACCTGCCCCTGATCGTGGGGCTGCGCCGCGGCGCCGTGAACACCGGGAAGTGGGAGGACGATTACGGCGGCAAGCTGTTCCTGAACCTGGAACGGACCGGCAATGCCATGGGCTTCTCCGCGTCCGAGCGGCAGCGCTTCATCGAGAAGAACGAGCTGCCGTTTTACGACGGCTCCGAGGAGTATTGCCTCTGGCTGGGATGCATGGGGGCCTACGATCCGCAGGGCCGCGAGATCGTGCTGGCGCTGGCGCGCGTGCTGCGCCATGCCGGCGTGACCTTCGGCGTGCTGCGCAAGGAGAAGTGTACCGGCGATCCGGCCCGGCGCCTGGGCAACGACCTGGCGGTCGCGCAGGTGGCCGAAGCCAATATCGAGACGCTGCGCGCCGCCAAGGTGGGCAAAATGGTTTCGATTTGCCCGCACTGCGTGCGGACGATCGGCACGGACTGGCGCGAGTTCGGAGGCGGTTTCGAGATCGAGCACCATAGCGAGCTGCTGGCGCGCCTGCGGTCCCAACCGGAGGCCAAGCTGCCGCCGGCCATGCCGGGCGCAGGAACGACGGTAGTATTCCACGACCCCTGCTACCTGGGCCGCTACCGGGACATCTACGAGGAGCCGCGCCAGGCAGCCGCGCTCGGCGGCCGGGTGATCGACCCTCCGCGGGCGCGCGAACGCTCCTTCTGCTGCGGAGCGGGCGGCGGCCAGATGTTCCTGGGCGAGGAAAAGGGCAAGCGCGTCAACCGCGAGCGGGCCGAGGAGCTGGTGGCCACCGGCGCGGAGGTCATCGGGACGGCCTGTCCTTTCTGCCAGACGATGTTCCGCGACGCGCTAGGCGCGGTGGCGCCCTCCGGGGCCCAAGCCCCGCCGAAGCTGCTGGACATCGCCCAGATCGCCGCCGCCGCGCTCGGGAGCGCACCACCGCGCGCGCCGCGCGCGTGACATTGGGGCGAGGGCGGGCACGGGATGCTATAATCGCCATAGGCGCGTTGGCTGCGCCAGCTTCGGTTAAACCTCAGCAGCGGGCGCGTAGCTCAATTGGCAGAGCAAGTGACTCTTAATCACTAGGTTGTAGGTTCGATTCCTACCGCGCTCACCAGCAGAATCAATCACTTACAGGCTAATGAATTTTGGCGGGTTGGGCGATTGTGGGGATTTTGTGGGGACCCCATCTGATTTTTCCGGTTCAGGTTTGGCCTTCGGAGTCAGGCTGAGCGCTTCCACCGCTTCCCGCTTTGCCGCCATCCTGATGTGACTGTAGCGTTCCAGCATAACCCGGCTCATGTGGCCCATGATCGCCAGCATAGTGCTCTCAGGAGTGCCCGCTTGGGCCATTTTTGTAGCCGCTGTGTGCCTCAAGTCGTGCAGGCGGCAGTCAAACCTTGGCTCTGTGCCGAATGCTTCCCCAGACCGTCTTGAGCGTCGTGGTCGGCTTCGTGGGGTCGGTGGGAGCCGGCTACCCGAAAGGGAAGAGGTAATAATCCGGCTGGGTCGTGTCGAACTTCTTTGTGAACCATTCGGCGTGCGGCGCCAGAACGGCACAGCGCCGGCACGATCTTCCAAATCACACCCTCCGGTGTACTGACCACTGTATACAACTTCGGGTCAAAGCCGGGCGAAGGCCGGGAGCCGGACAGCATCATTCAAGCCGTTCGTGCCCTGGACGAGTCCGCTGGCTTCCCCTTGGTCAACGCCGGAGCTCACAAAGCTGTGGAGCGTGGTCAGCGCGCCGGCGGCAGTCGCCTGGAACACCGTGCCGGCGAGAGCGGTGCCGCCTTCGCTGGTGACTCCAGAGAAGTTCCCGTCGAACCCTTAACTTTAAGAACCCCGGTGCCAAATGGGCGCGAACCTCGACAGAGGTCCGGGTTTCGTCACACCGCCTACGGCTTGTCGCCGGAGGGAAATCTGGTGGCGAGCGGCGGGGGCAACGGCTTTCTCACGATCTACGCAACGGGATCAGGGAAACAGGTAGCGGAGTGCGTAGGCCACACGGATGTGGTGTGGGCAGTGGCGTTCTCGCCCGACGGCAGAACGCTGGTTTCGGGATCCGCGGATCAGACTGTGCGCCTCTGGAACGTCCCGGCGACGTCTGGCAAGCCCCTGCTCAGCATTTTCACCGGGTCCGAGAACGAATGGGTAGCATGGACGCCGCAGGGGTATCACACGTCGAGCGCGAACGGCGACCGGTACATCGGGTGGCGTGTGAATCAGGGAGAAGACAAACAAGCGCAGTTTTTTGCTGCTGCGCAGTTTCAAAAGCAGTTCTACCGGCCGGATGTAGTGGCCGAATATCTCCACTCGCGCGATATCGAAGCGGCGGTTCGGACCGCAAACGATCGCCGCGGTGGCGGGCTGCGGACGCAACCGGTGCTCACCCCCGCGGATGTGACGAACTGGCTTCCCCCGATGATCTCGATCAGCTCACCGGATCGCGACCGCCGTAAGCCAAAAAAGCTTCATGCTTCGCGCGGAAGTGCTCTCCAACACTCTGCCGATCACAGATATCAAAGTTCTGCAGAACGGTATCCAAAGGGCAGGCAAGGGCGGCGCCCCGGCCGCGGTTGGCATGCGCCGCCTCGTGGAGCTCGACCTGGAACTGGAAGAAGGCCGCAACATTATCTCGATCATCGCCTCGAACGAAAAGGCCATGTCCGAACCGGAAACCAGGATCGTCATTTTCAACTCGGGCCGGAGTAGGACAGCCAGCGATAATCCTAACTTGATCGCGCTGGCGATCGGCATATCAAAGTACCAGCGGAAGGAGATGACCTTGAAATATGGCGATGCCGATGCGGCGGCGATGGAAGCCGCGATGCAGTCACAAATCGACCCTCAACAGATGCTGTTCGGCGATGTTCTGGTTCACGCGCCGATCAATGAAAGTGCAACTCGTAGCGGGATTCTGAAAGAACTCGATTGGCTGAGCAGACAGGGCACGCAGCGGGACATCCGGCTGTTGTTCCTTTCGGGTCATGGCGATGTGGATGGCCGGAAGAATTATTTCTTTCTCGCGCATCAGCATGAACCCGATGATTACGACCTCGAAGACATTCCGTGGGATCTCCCGATCCGCAAGCTCACGGCGGGAGTCGGCAAGAGTGTTTGCTTGTGGACACCTGCCATGCGGGCGCGCTCAACAGTCACAAAAGCGACGCAAAGCCTCTTTCGCAAGTCATCAAGGAGATGAGCACCGAGGAGACAGGACTGGTGACGTTCGCGGCCTCAACGGGCGCCGAAGATTCGGTTGAAATGGATCCGTATCGCCACGACGCGTTCACCCAGGCCGTACTCGAAGGGCTGACCGGAGGAAAAGCGGACTTGAACGGGGATGGCATCATCGAGACTTCCGAGCTGGGAACGTGGGTCGCGGGCCGGGTCCGCGAGCTCACCGGGGGAAAGCAGCACGCGATTTACAACCCGACTCCGGGGCTGCCGTCATTTGGGATTTTCCGGGTGAAGCAATGAGGCTGCGTCAGAGTCTGCGATGGATGGGCGTCCTCCTGTTGGCGGGAGTTTGCCTCGCGCAGGATCCCGCGAAGGCGCCGAAGAAGACCCCGTCGAAACCACATGAAACGTTCCTGCAGTGGTTCGCCCGCGTCACGGGTCTCTCGGCGACGTCCGCTACTTTAGGGGCGAACCGGTAAAGGTTGCGGAGGGGGACATTTGGGTGGGCTGGGCTGATCAAGCCGGCAGCCAAAGGCTGACCTTTGAAGGTGGCTGGTCGTGGCCGGTGTTTGCTGTGAGCGACAAGGAGATCATTGCCCTCCGCGAAGGTGAGCTGTGGTCGCTCCCGGTTGCCGGGGGGATCCGGTGAAGCTGCCTCATTCTCTACCCGGCATAACGGGTTTGCTTGGCGCCGGCAAAGATGGAGTGATTGCTTTCACTGATAGTCAGATAGGGCTTTTTCTGACGGATACCGGGACTTTCACCGCCTTCGAAGCGGCCGGGAGCGAAGATGAGGCTGATATTGCGCGAGCGCAGTCAGCACGCGAAATCGATCTGAAGGGCGATGGCCGCCGGGTAGTGGAGTGTTCCGTGTCGCATGACGGTAAGCGGATCGTTTACATACGCTCGCAATAGGACAGACATCCAAGGATGGGACCGGATAATGACAAATCTTAATGGCTTCCCGGCGGCGTGACACATCGCCGCACTCGGAAGGGAATGGCGCCGCTCGCCCTCGGACTCCGAATAGATCCCCACCGTCGGCATCGAAAGCGGACTCTTGGGCCGCGCAGGGGGGCCCCCGCGACCTCCTGCTAGCAGCAGGCGAGCAGGAGGATCTTCGCCTAATCAGTTGGGAGATCCCCCGGCTCTGCCGGGGAGGCAGTAGAAGTTTGACGTATCCGGGAGTATGCCGTTCGTGCGCTGTCGGGCGCAACCGGCCCGATCAGCAGCGTGCGGCGCGCGGGACC